>DAIMEJ010000003.1:147868-205376 GCA_036725345.1 Syntrophales bacterium | reverse complement strand
TGAAAACCGTTAACCGAAAGGTTCGCGGGTTCGAATCCTGCTCCCTCCGCCAGAAAAAAAGAAAAATTCGATATATTCGGCGCGGAGAGTTGCCAGAGTGGCCGAATGGGTTCGCCTGCTAAGCGAATGTACGCCCTAAAAGGTGTACCGGGGGTTCGAATCCCCCACTCTCCGCCATTTCTATTTCAGAAACGCGCCCTTAGCTCAGCTGGATAGAGCGTTGGACTACGAATCCAAAGGCCCGAGGTTCGAGCCCTCGAGGGCGCGCCAGAAAAATCAAGGGGTTGTGGCTCGAAGGGTCACGACCCTTTGTTCATTTATGGGCCTTTTGTAACCATTTTGTAACCGTTCGAGTTGCTTTTCCCTGTATTCCTGGCGTCTTAACGCAGCAGCCTTCAGATCCTCAGATGACACGATGTTATATCGGTCAAAGACCGCTCTCGTCTTGTGACCAGATATAGCCATGGCAACCCTCTCCGGAATGCCCGCCCTGATCATGTTTCGAACGGCTGTCCTTCTTAGGTCATGAAAAAGCATTCCGGGTATGCCAGCCCTCTTGCAAGCCGCTTTCCATGACTTTCGAAAATCCCCTATCTTTTTTCCAAACGCATTGAAAACGTAGGGACAACCAATCTTTCTTTGACCCAAGAGCTTCTTCATTTCAACCCAGAGGTCGGGCTCCATGTAAATGGTACGACCTTCACTGTTCTTCGTCTCCCCAGGCTCCAAACGGACAATGCCCTGAGCCAGATCGATCTGCTTCCATGTGAGAGACAGGATTTCCTCTTTTCGCCACCCAGTACAATAGCCGAAGAATACAACTGGCCTCAGATACTCCGGCAGATACTCCATTACCAAATCGAAGCTTTCAGGTTCAAAGAAGCCCTTCCGGACATTGTCCTCTCTCAGCATAGGGATATGAGGAACCTGTGAAACTTTCGGGGGAGTACATTCCGCCCCAAGGTTGAACACGCGCTTGAGGGCAGCCAATTCACGGTTAATTGTTCCGTTCGCATAGCCCTCTTCCAGTCGCTTCTCGACGTACCTGCGAATCTCCGTGGTGGTTATTTGCGTAACCTTCATGCCTCCGAACCACTCACGGAGAGTCTTCACGCTATGCTCAGCTCTGATGATCGACCTCTTCTTGTTAATCCGGAAGTCCGTGAGATAATCATCAGCCAGTTCATCAAAACTGATGCGATCATAAACAACACCGGGTTGCTTTCCCTGTGCAATCTCGCCCTCGCGACGCTTCAGCAGGCGCTGAGCAACAGCCTCGATGTCACTGTGACTCGATTCACAGTACGGTTTTCCATTACGATAATACTTCACCCAATAAATTTTGTTTCGCCTGTAAATACATCCCATCGCTATTCAGCTCCTTTCCGGGATGATCTGCGCTTGACAAACTCAATGTCATAGCCGAGGTAGTCCGCAACAAGCTCAAGCCTATCCAAGGAGATGTTTTCGTCACCATGGAGAAACCTTGACATCTGGCCTTGATCCAGACCGAGGTCTTTACAAAGCCGGTATGCGGTTACCTTTTCCCTGTTTAGAATGTCTTTCAGGCGATTCCCCATCATGGTAAACGTATAACATATACTTGAGATATTCGCAAGTATAATATCACCGATAAGCTAATTTATTCCGTTCCACATACGCATCCAGATCGTTTATATCGACGTATATCTTCCTACAGCCGCCCCCCTTGACGACTCGTACCTCCCCTGCCCAGATAAGTTCACGCATCCCCCACACCGACCGGCCAAGGTAAACGGCGGCTTCCTTGAGATTATACAGGCGCTTGCCCGCCAGATTGCCCTTCGGACTGCCTGCAGGACTGCCCGTAGGACTGCCCATCGGATTGGCAATCCTCTGTACGTTCTGGACCCCTTTGTATTTGCCGTTCTTAGTCGCCATGTAACCAAACTGTAACCGCACTTGGGGTCATTAGGCCAAATTCGGAGTCAACTTTCTCAGTCAACAGGGCATCAAGTTGACCGGACAACAAAGGTAGTCAACTAAACTCAATATATCAATTATATTCAATAAGTTAGAGTTGTTGACCAGTCAATTTCTGCCATTTTCGCCAGTAGTTGACCACCACCCCCTATTAGGGGTGGTCAACTGGTCAACTTTTTGTCAAATAATCATCAACGTCTATGTGGCCGTACTTTGCTTTTCCTTCTTCGGTGAAACCTTCGTCCTGGTCCAGCAAGCCGTTGTCAACCGCCTTTTTCTTAATCCTTGAGACCCAGGCGGGGTTGCAACCCAGCGCTTTTGCAATGTCTTTTTGCTTAATCTTGTTTCCACACAAAGCTATGATGATATCGCTGCTTCTCGATCCCACGGATTCAGTTGTCCAAACCAATGATCCGTCCACGGTCATAAACTGTAAGCAAAAGGGCAAGGCCCCTTCACCATAAACACCACGAGCCTTCTCGAAGGTGATTTCGAATTTTGCCCCGTCTTCTGGCCTGTAACCCCTTGGACGAGATAACTTGATGGACGCGTCAAGGTTGTCTTCTCGGCCGGAGGTTCCTCGCTGGGTGCCGCTTTTCCCCGCGTGATGCACTAAAATAACCGCGATGCCCATCCAGCGAAGTGACAAAAGCCATTGATTGATCTCATCCCATTCCTTCTTGTCATTTTCATCAATCCCGGGAGTGAGGCTGGCCAGATTGTCGAAAATCACGACACCATAGGTCCCGGTTTCCCTTAAATGCTCGTAGATATCCTTACGCCATTTCTTGTCAGCCAGATTTGGTGTTGGCCACCCTTCGCGTTGCATTGCTTCAGCGGACAATATGTGAAGTGGAGCAAGCCTGGGCGATGTGATACCCTTGGACAACAACCTCAGCCTTCCCTGTAATTCCTCACTCGACATTTCACCATCGACATAGAGGCAGCCTGCCGGATTTTCGGAAGTCCATTTGCCTATCGAAAGCTTGCGAGTCAATGACAAGGCAATAGCGAGACACAGAAAAGTCTTACCTACACCCCGGTCGGCATATATAAGGGAGAGTGTTCCTGCGCCCAGCCACGGTTTTAGATACATCTTTCTGGTTGGCATGGCTTTCTGAATAAAAGATTCCGAGCTTATTATGGATTGGCGTATTGCCTCTATGAATCCTTTCTCTTTGATAATGGAGGGCCTGAAGATCCGGTCATCCAGATTGATCCTTGGCAGATCAAGAAAATCGTTGGCAGAATTGACACACAAGAAATCATCCAGTTTACTCGCTGCAGGAAGAGGAACAACCCACACATTCGCGCCTTCCTCTTCGAGTATAGATCCCAGCCTGTACACTGCATGAATTACACTTGATTTAGTCTGGAAATCGCCATCAGGTATCAATTCAACGGTTTTGCCTTTCCAGCGTACCGCTTTTAAATCGTCCATGAGACGAGTCACTTCTGATTCGTTATCCTTTTTCCCGAAATTCCAAATGCCACCCAGACCACATGTATTAAGTCCCTCCTGAATGCCCTTTAAGGCTTTCTTCTCACCTTCCGTGATCCGGATTACGTCTTTTTGTGAATCAAAGCCGTGGGGTATATAAAGATGCAGACCTGAGCCGGATTTTTGATAATACTTCTGTTGTCGATCATTCTCGTCTGGAATCGGAGGAAACAATTTGTATCGTGAAAAATCTTTACCGGGATAGGGAAATTTCAACATGGAATTGACACGTCGAGACTTTACCCCCAAGATCCTGCGGATTTGATCCGGAGGAACAGATTGGATATCCGACTTTCTGATGGTGTCTTCATTTAATCCCGACTTTTTTAAGTCAGCCAGATGTTCGGGTGGCATAGAAAGATGTTTTGCATCGGTTGCTGGCATAGAGAAGAACTCCTCCAGGGTAAATTTCTTGTAATCGAATCTACCGCTACGACTATGGGGTAAGGCCGATAACTTCCCCGTGAAATAGTTTCTTTATAACTGCAAATTTTCCGGTGTCGTCCAGAATGAAGGAGGGGGGTTTGGAAAAATAAAAAGGGGGATTATTTTACGCGTTACATGCAGAGATATTTTCTATAATCTCCGTTAATTAGGGCAAGAGCACCCTTGTAGAAATTTTCGCAGTTTCGCTTATCGAAGTAATCTGCGCTCATGCGGGTCCTCTTCCCAATCCTGACTTTTTTATAAGCGTTACACATCACGTATGCTATGTCTTCGTAGCTTAACCTACCGAGACTATTGTTTTGTTTGAGATCGTAAATGATCAGATAATACTTCCAGCGATCATCTCTGATCTTTGTCCTGTCCGGTGCCGTCCCGAATTTTTCAATCACCATCCTCAAATACGGAATGACCTCTCCATCCATGTCTTTCGGTCTGGTTTTTTTCGATATGCCAAAATACAGAGTCTCTTCCGGGTGAATGGGATCGGGTGACATTGCACACAGAAGATCGTGGTATGTCCGTACATGTCCAGCCATCTCCCCCGATTTTTCCAGTCCTATTATCAAGTCATATGGCATAAACTTGATTTTTCGCCTGCCGATAACCGGCTTATGACAATCCTCGAATTCACTGTATTTTATTTCGGGATTGGGGATGGCCCAATAATCTCTGTTTTCTGAGATTGGGTCACAGAGGTGTGCTGACAGATAAAGGCTGTCATCCCACTCGTCTACATCCGATATTTGGTAATTAACCCCGAGACCCACTTCGATATCGACGAGTGCACACTTGACAATCGATCTGCACAGTTCGCCAATCGCAATCTCGCCCGATGACTCCTGTTGTTGCGCCAACAACTTAAACTCGTTGAATTTTGCTTTATACTCGGTGGATCTCCTTATAATTTCCCAAAACCATCCGTTCATGTTCAATTTGTCCATGAACGAATAATCACTGTCTATACCTCTTGCCACCTGATTCAATAGATTCTGTTTTTTATTTCGCTTTTTCATCTTTGCTCTGCAACTTGTTATGGATATTATTGAAACATATTAGCACATTTGTTTACCAAAAGTGCGCTGAGATGCTTATTAATCAGCCAAATATTCAGCATGACATTCTGATTAAAACTTAACACTTGATATAATATCAATTAGTTATACATATTCCAGAAAATATAAATCACACTGATAAATGCTTAGGAAATGACAAATTTTAGACTAAATCGATACAGAAAATATCAACTTCACACTGATATCTCACCATGCTCAGCATCATGATCTGTTATGTAGCTCCCATTTCAACCGGACACTTCTCTCACTGGAAATAAGTTATGGTGCAAGCTATAGTGACCTGCCCCTATATCTGAACAGAGATTGACCTGACAGTAGGTGTCAAGTTCGGTATCGACTTCTTCCTGAAAGCAGGAATATTGCCTATTTGATATTGCTTGAACATTTCAATCACAAATCCTTTTGCAGTTCTTTTTGCTTCTGAGGTCATTACATTCTTTCTCCATAGTGCAGTGTCTCCATGCCGGCAGAAAAATATGTCGATACCACCACGTCCAGTTCGTCCTTGAGGTCCGAGCCCTCGCGGCCGGCGTAGCGGTCGAAGAGCGTCCGGGCGATCTTACAAAAGGCTTCGAGTACCACCGGGTCGAAGTGCTTGCCGCTGTCCCTCTCGAGGATATCCATGGTTTCTTCGAAGGTGAGTGGTTTCTTGTAAGGTCGGTGCGAGGTCAGGGCATCAAAGACATCCGAGACTGTAAAGATGCGCGCAGTGATCGGGATGTCTTCTCCCTTCAGGCCATGGGGATACCCGCCGCCGTCGAACTTCTCGTGATGGTACCCGACGACCTCGGTCCCCTCGCGGAGCCATGATGAACGCTGTACGATGTCCGTCCCCTTGTCCACGTGTGTCTTCATAATTGAGAATTCTTGCGGGTCGAGCCGTGCGGGTTTGAGTAGAATGCTGTCCGGGATGCCGAGCTTACCCACGTCGTGCAGGAAGGAGCCCTTGAGCAGGACGCGCATTTCTTCGTTGGTGAGGCCGAGAGCCTCACCGATGCGCGTAGAGTAGAGCATCACCCGGTAATTGTGGGCATCCGTGTCGCTATCGCGCTTGGCAATGGCGCTGCCCAGGACCGACAGGGTCTCGAGGTTCGCATCGAGCAGTTGAGTGGAATAGTCAGCCAGCCACCGCGCGAGCCGAAGGATAACCGGATAGAGCAGTGCAGACACGGCGACGGCTATCGCGATCACGATCAATGTGTTCCGGACCATCACCCTCCGCATCAACGCTAGTTCCTGCGGTGAAATCGCGAACATGCCCCGAACGAAGGCAGCCGTTTTCCCGCTTCGATCGACCACGGGGGCCGAAATGAAGACGAACGATATGTCGCCGATGCTTGTCCTCTGAACCTCGTCCTCGCCCGGCCTGGGGAAGGAAAAAGGACGGCTCGCCACGAAGGCCCTCACTCTATCGATATCCGGTTGGTCGGCGATCACCCGTTCGGCAAGAACTGTAGACCCAAGGTCATAAAACTGAACATAAACGAACCGCCCTGCGCGGTAGACTACGGGAGGATCGCCACGCCCGAGAATATATCGAAGTGCGGTAACGGCGTCCTCCTGCTGCTGTTCCATCACAAACCGTGCCTTTTCCAGGAGGGAGAACACCCCCCGCCGTCCCAGGTCAGCCACATCGCGCTCAAGCTGCAAATGCTGGATTCCATATGAAACCAGTCCCACAATAATAGCGATAACTGCTGTGGCAATAGAAAGCCGAACCACAAGGACCTGTCCAACGAACGTTCTTAGCGGATAGGTCTTCATGCGAAATCCTTTCCTCATCTCTGCGTCGATCGATAAGCTTTTATCGGTGTTTCCGCCCCATACTATGTACTGCGACTGTCATCTTATCAATTTTCACTTCTTATCCATACTGGACCAAGGTCCAGTGCGTATAGGACCAAAGTCCAATTTCCCTTCAACATTAAAAGATGTATGGAATGGGACAAGGGAAGGAGGATTTTCCCTGTTGCCGGTCGATCCTGTATGTAACCTCTCGCGCTGGATGACCCTCATCACCCCATCCGGTGCTCCAGCCGAGGAGAAGGCAGGTCACACTGTGATTCCGATTATCATGAAATCTCTATTCAACAGAAAAACGGACGATAAGGAATGCGACCACACAGGGTGATCCCCACCGACAAGGAACTGATGATCGACCTGCATACATGCCGGGTGCTCTTCAGGTAGTCAGGCGGATGTCCTTCCGTAGGAGATCCAACAAATAGTAAGAAGCAAAGGAAGAAACCATGCCTCGCTTAAAAGTGGGTGATCTGAGCATCAACTTTGTCGAGCACGGTGCCGGAGACAACGTGGTTCTCGCCGTCCATGGGAACCTCGGGTGTGCCGACTGGCTCGCTCTCGTGCTACCGCTACTGCCAAATTCAATACGGGTCATCGCTGCGGAGTGGCGCGGCTGCGGCGACTCGGACAAGCCCGAGCCAGCTGAGGACTACTCAAACTACTCGATGGATACGCACGCCCGTGACATGCTGGGACTCATCGATGCCCTCGGAATCAGTCGCTGCGGACTCTACGGTCACTCGACGGGCGGAATTATCGTCTCGCACATGCTGGCCATGACGCCGGACCGCTTCGGCAAGGTACTGATGCTCGACCCGGTCAGCCCGATGGGCCTGCAGCTCGCTCCCGGTCAGATCGGCGTGCTGACGCAGATGAAGGCTGACCGGGACATGGCCTTTGCGGGACTCGCCAGCGCGGCGCCTTCGTTGTTCCGACCCGAAACGATGGTCGCCGGTCAGATGCCGCAGTACGCCGATACCACGGCGCCAGCGCAGCGCGAGCTGTTCGAGAGGCTCATCGAAAAGACGCGGATCTTGTCCGACGGCATCTGGTTCGGTACGCCTCACAACCTCGCGCTCGAATGGGAATCGAAAGCGCTTGCCGCTAAAATGCCGCAAATGACACAGGAGCATCTCGTGCTCTATGGGAAGATGGATTACTGGATCCCGCGGGAGCACATCGATGAGATGACTAGACGCCTGCCAAACTGCCGGCTCGAGGTCTTTCCGTACGTCGGCCACTCGATGAACCTGGAAGTGCCGCTGCTTTTTGCGCGCATCTTCAGCGACTGGTTCTGTCAGGCCTGAGGGGAGAATACACATATGACATTCTCGATGGATTTGCCCGGATACTCGGCGGACGAAGACAGCAGCCCATGAAGCTCTGTTGAAATACATTTACGGCAGGCGAGTGACAAAAACAGGAAACGGTTTACGGATTGGAAAGGAGCAGGGGGTATGTTGAGATCTAAAATCATCTGTGTGAGCGTGATCAACGCACTCATCTTGCTGCTGATGATTGGTTTCGCCGCCGCGCAGCAGCCGCTCACCGCCCGTTCCGTCGTGGCGACCCTCGACGGTCTCAAGAAGACCTACGAGGTGCCGAACTTCCGAATCGGTGGCAAGTATGACGTCGCATCACCTCAAGCCTTTGAGAGAGGTGCCGGGGGGGGTGTGACGCTCGAGTCTCTCGGGACGAAGCCCGCGCGCACCGCCTATATCGCCGTGGGCACGCCGATGCGCAACGCGAAGGGCGAAATTATCAATGCGATCGTCATCAACTCGTACTACTCGGGCGACGCGACGGCGATGTACAGCAACTGGTTCGCGGGGCAGCCCGGAAACAGCTTCTCCGGCGGGGCACTCGTGGGCCCAGGGTTGCTCTTCGACACGAACCGCTACTACGTGATCTTCGTTGATGCCCTGGGGCTGTGGGGCGCCTCCAAGCCGTCCGATGGGCTGGGGCGCAAATTCCCGGTCTATAGCTACTATGACATGGTGCAGCTCAACTACCGGCTGCTTCGCGATCACCTGAAGGTCGCCCGCATCGTGCTGGCGACGGGCGTCTCGATGGGCGCGACCCAGGCCTACTACTGGGGCCTCATGCACCCGGAGATGGTCGGGGCCGTCATGCCGATCGGTGGGGCGACGGCAACGGACGGCGAGGGGCCGATGGCCGCCTGGACCTTCCAACTCGCCAAGGCGGCCCTCGAATCCGACCCGGTGTGGGTGGAAACGAAGGGCAACTACTACCACCTTCCCAAGGAGAAGCACCCGAACCAGGGTGTCGAGTATCACTGGTCGGTGCTGTCGCTCACGGGCTATGAGCTCGGCTACCGGCAATCGCTGGGCTGGGGGACGGTTTCGAAGGAGGTCTTCTCGTGGACACCCGATCCGCGCATGGGAAAGGATGCAGGCGCGAACCTAAAAAACCTGGCCAAGCTGTTCGACGCGGCCGACCTGTGGTACCGCGACACGGTGGGCGAGATCCACAACATTAACAAGCTGCTGCCCGGTATGAAACCGCGCACGCTCGTCGTGCACGTGGACAACGACCAGTGGCTCATCTCGGACAAGGCGCGTGAGGCGGCGCAGGCCATACCCGGCGGTCAGTATGTCGGCCTCTCGAGCCCGATGGCCCACTATGCCGTGTTCAGTGCACCGAACAAACTCCGGGACGACCCGACCTTCAAGACCTTCGTATACGACATCGGGCTTGTCAACGATCCCACGCGGGTTTGCACGGCGGCAAGCTACCGAAGCCCGCGCATCAATATGAAGCCCGATCCGACCAAATCTTTCTGGAAAGACGAAATGGTGCCGCCGTTCCCGGTGAAATACGCGAAGGTCAAGGACCGCCGCGGCATCGAGTGGGAGATCGGCTACATGGACGAATACTGCGGCAAGGTGAAGAACCCGCCCGTGCTCGTGATCGTGCATGGCAAGGGGGCCTTCGGGGCGCACTACGGCTTCCTGATCAAGTACGCCGTCGAGCACGGCTACCGCGTGATCGCACCGGACATGCTCCAGTGGGGCACCTCGGGCCCGGGCAATCTCGACAAATCCATGGCCCGGACGCTGGATGATGTCCGCGACGCCTTCCATGCTCTCATCGTCGGCAAGCTCGGCGTGAAGAAGGCCTGGTATCTCGGTCATTCGCTCGGAGGCCAGACTGTGCTCGGCTACACCCTGCGCTATCCCGGCGCCGTGCAGGGCCTCATTCTCGAAGGACCGGCAGGGCTCGAGGAGTACCCCAAAAACATCAAGATGGGCGACAGGGAACTGCCGCTCTTCGACAAGTCCTATGCCTACGACCTGAAGCGCTGGCACGAGGTTTGGGACCCCACGGGGCTCGTGCAGGCCGAAGGCTCGAAGGACGCGCAGAGCGTTCGGGACTTCTTCTATTTCAAGCAGCGCGACCCGAAAACGGGCGTCGTCAGCCCGAGCTACAGCGGCTACTTCAAGCGCGACACGGAGTACGCGCGGCTTCACACCGACCAGCGCATTGCGATGATCTCGGGCAATAAGCAGGAGTTCGACCAGTGGACGTTCATGTTCATCTATGACCTCTATTCGATCGCCTCGGAGCTTGTGAAGGACGACCCGAACAGTCTCTACAAGCAACTCACCCGGATCAAAGCGCCGATCTTCCTCGCCTTCGGGGCGCGTGAGCCCTTCATCCCCGGCACCGCCCTCAACGGCCTGACCGACCTTTCAAACGACATCATCAACCCCTTCGTGGCGCGCATGACGGCGGCGGGAAACCCCCCTGTGGTGAAGGTCTACCCGGGGGTGGCCCACTTCATCCACACTGATGTGCCTTACGAGTTCGCACGCGATACGGTTGACTTCCTGAAAACGCGACGGGTCAACGCCATGACCCCCGATGTGGTCGATGCGCTCGTCCACGGCGCTCAGGAAACAGGCGACGGCGGCGCCGTCCCGGCATCAAAACCCATAGGTCTGGCAAAGTGAGGTGCGCCATGAACGAACAGAAAAGGAGAACAGCCGTGAAGACCCGATTCGTGATTGTCCTTGTCGTTATACTGACAGCGGCACTGGCTGCGGGGTTTGCGATCGCCGCATGGGCCGACGAGGCGCCACAGAAGTCGAAACTGACCCCCATGTCCATGACACCCGCTCAGGACATGCATAAGAAATATTATGAGATCCCGAACTTCCGGATCGGCGGGACCTACAATCTGGATGCGAACCCGGATAGTTGGCGAAACGGCGGCGAGGGCGGCACTACGCTCGAGTCGCTGGGCGCAGGCCCCCTGCAGGTGGCTTATATCGCCGTTGGGACCCCGAAGCGCAACGCGAAGGGCGAGATCATAAACGCCGTGATCATCAGCACCTTCTATTCGGGTGACTCTACGTGGATGTACAATACCTGGTACGAAGGCCAGCCGGCGAACGCCTTCTCCGGCGGCGCTATCGTCGGCCCGGGGCGCGTGATCGACACAAACAAACACTATGTCGTGTTCCTCGACGCGCTCGGGCTGTGGGGAGCCTCGAAACCGTCCATGGGTCTCGGGCGCAAGTTCCCCCAGTACGGTTACATGGACATGGTTGTTGCCAACTACCGGCTGCTTCGCGACCACCTCAAGGTGTCACAGGTGGAGGTTGCGACCGGGTGCTCCATGGGTGCCACGCAGACCTGGGTGTGGGGCGTGATGTACTCGCCTAGCGGTTTCGTCAAGGCGATCATGCCCATCGGCGGCACGACGGCCTCCGACGGCGACGACCCTGTCGGTCAGTGGACCTTCCGGCTCGCCCAGGCGGCCCTAGAAAGCGACCCGAACTGGCGGGTCACGGGCGGCAACTACTATCACCTCCCGAAGGAGAAGCACCCGAACCAGGGTATGCAGTTCATGTGGTCGACGCTGCAACTCACGGGGTACACCTTCCCCGTGCGCTCGGCCACACCCTGGAAGACGCTTCAGCGAGAAGTCTTCTACTGGGAGCCCGAGGGAGAAGAAACGGCAAGCTACATCGCCCGCGTGAAGAACGAAGATGCCGTGGATTTCTGGTATCGTAACGCCGCGGGCTTCAGCTATAACATCAACAAGGAACTCAAACGCATCAAGGCGCGCACGCTCGTGGTACACGTCGTGAACGACAACTGGCTGCTGGTCGCAAACGCCCGCAAGGCGGCAGATGCAACCCCGGGTGCCCTCTTCGCTACACTTTCAGACCCGCAGGCTCACTACGGCGTGTTCCGTGCGCCGAACGTGTTGAAGGACCTGATCGGGGCCTTTATCGAAGACCGCTTCACGGCGAATTTGACGGGGATCGCGGGCGCCGGAAAGTCAGGCACAGCGGAAGCGGCGCCTGCGAAGCCGGCAGGACTGGCAAAATAGCCCCGGCACAGTAAGGAATGAAAGGAAATCGGCTTTGGCCATCATCAACCTGGAGAAACACAGCATACGGTATGAACTGGCGGGGCCGGAAGACAACGTCCCGCTGGTGTTCGTCAATGGCCTCACCCAGGCGGCGCACCTGTGGGGCGCCTATGTCCCCCAGTTTGTTGAGAAGGGCTATCGCGTGCTTACCTTCGACATGCTGGGGCAGGGGGAGTCCGACAAGCCGGTGCTTTCCTCCGATTTCGACCGCCAGGCCCGGACTATGACTGCCCTGATCGAGGCGCTGCGGCTCGAACGCCCCTTCGTGGCAGGGATCTCCTTCGGGGGGGCCGTGGCTCTGCGCTACGCCATCCTATTCCCCGACTCGCTGCGCGGCCTGGTGGCGATGGGGGCCTTCTCGGAACTAAACGGGCGGCTGAAGTGGATTGGTGGAAACCTCTATAGGGGGCTCGCATCCGTAGGAACGGAGTACCTCCAGAACTGGTTCATGCCTTTCAATTTCAGCGGCAAGTGGCTGGAAGACAACGCCGGGGCTATTCCGGCCATGATCCGCCGCGGCTACGCTCTGAACGATCAATATGCGCTGCAGAACATGATGGAGGCGGTGTCGAACTGCCCGTCCTTCTCCCATGAACTGCCGACGATCCGGGTCCCGACCCTGATCCTGAACGGCGAATACGACTACATCACCCACCGCGGGCTCCATGATATCCTGCGGGCGGGCATCACCCGGTCGCGCCTTGTGATCATCCAGCACGCCTGCCACGCCTTCACCCTTGAGTGCCCGGACGTGACGATCCGGCTGATCGACGACTTCATGGGGAAGGTATTGAGGGACGAGTGGCCGGGCGATCAGACCACCTGGGTTGCCAACGACGATCCGCTAGCCGACCCCCTCTACCTGCCCGTTCTCGGGGACCCGTTGCGGGCGATCCAGGCTGCGCCAGTATCAGGAGAGCCTTCGGTCGGCGCCCCGCGGGGGCGAAAACCGGCCCGAGGCGGACTCGAGAAGGAGGAAGAATGATCGTCGATACGAAAACTGGTGACCGGCTGGGACGCATTATCCTCGAACGAGATACACAGACCCGCATCAGCTGCTTTCTTATCGGCATCAAGCAGGTCAATGTCTGCGTCCTCTCCCGCATTGAGTTTCAGCCGATGGCATGGGAGCCCTTTGCCCTCCTTCATGGACAACTCTGCCGTGAGCTCGAATTAATCGGGCTGCTGCAGCGGGTCACGGATTGGTCCATGAACCCGACGGTGTACGTCCGAGCCGGTCTGTCCAATATGCAACACCTGGGTGACCTGCACTTTATCCGGTTCCTGCTGATGCCCGTCGCAATGGACACACAGCTTTATCGATACCTGGCGCTCACGCATGCCCTCTATGCTCACATGCGCTTCATTCCTCTACTACCCCTGGATATTCCTCTCGAACACCGTTTTCTCGTCTTTTTGCAGACGCTCGAGACTATCCACGGTCAGCAGATGCAGGCCCAGATGACCTTACTGCAGAAACTGCCTGTTCCCCTTTCGGATGAGGAACGGGAACGAATCATTGGGGAGGAAGGCCGTCGGGTCAGAGAGGTGTTTCGGCGATTCGCTGAGGAGATTGTCGGGGATTGACAGTCAGGCGGCAAAGGTCCCCGTATCAGCCGGGCGGCAAGCCGGGTAGACGCTTGGGGGATACCCAGCGAACAAATTTTTGAAAAACCAATCAGCGGCTATGCTGAAAGTCCGTGGTGTTTGACCCCGGGAGTTAAATATAGCTGTGATCAAAGATCCTGCGTCGGTGAGTCCATCATTACCGCCCGGCGCGCCTCCCTAAGAATCCTCAAGGCTGATGGCAAGAAAGTTGTCCGAACGACAGTCATACGCACTGTGCCGGCCGCATCCACTGCGAGCGAGACCTTCGACGGCAGCGAGGTTACTCTCTTTCCGTCAGTAATCCTCAATTTGGATAATCATCCCACACTGAACAGTAGTAGGTGAAACCTCCAAATAGGCGCAAGGACGTGCAAACTTTGAAAGGAAATAAGGACTCCTTCCTGAAACAAATAGTGGACAGCCTGAAGCGTTTTCTGTAGATTTCAAGTCGAAATGAATACGCAAACAAATGAGCGGGAAAAGATCGGGGACATGTTGGATGAGCGCTTGCGCTTCGAGCGCCTGTTGTCGGATATCTCGGCCCGATTCGTCAACGTTTCACCCGAGCAGGTCGATGGGGAAATCGAGAACGCCCTGAGAATGGTCCTTGAGTTTTTCCAGGTCGACCGCTGTGCGCTGCTTCAGATATTGCCGGACAAGACTTTCTGGAGGATCACCCATGCCACCGCAGCAGAGGATACACCGTCGGTTCCCGTGGGGATGCAACTTTCTGTAACAGAGACCAACCCATGGTCATACGACAAGCTCATCCTCAAACGCGAGGTGCTGAATCTTTCGAACCTTGATGATCTGCCTGCCGAGGCGAACGTAGACAAGCAAACCTGGATCGGATGGGGCATTCGATCCAACTTGAACATACCCATCATCGTTAGCGGGCCCGTTAATCATATTTTCGCCATCAATACGATCAAGCGCGAACGTGTCTGGCCGGGAGAAATCATTCCCAGGCTGCGTCTTCTCGGTGAGATCTTCGTGAACGCCCTGATGCGGCGGGATGCCGAGCAGGCCCTGCATGAAAGCGGGCTAGCTCTGGAAGAACGCCTGCGCTTCGAGAGCCTCTTGTCGGATGTTTCTGCGCGGGTCGTGCAGGCGTCGGCGGAGCAGCTCGACGGGGAGATCGAGAACGCCCTGAGAATGGTCCTTGAGTTTTTCCAGGTTGACCGCTGCGGCTTGATTCGAGCTTCGAGGGACCGGACGGCATGGCATGCTACCCATGTTGCTCATGCGGACGATAAAGTTTGGCGTGTCCCGGTCGGTTTCGACTTTCCTCGAACGAAAAACCCATGGGCATACGAAAGGCTCTTCGACAAAGGACAGGTGCTGGCCTTCTCAAGCATCGCAAATTTGCCGCCAGAGGCCCAAGTGGATAGGCAGACGTGGCTCGAACGGGGGACCCGATCATCACTGCTCATCCCGATAAGCACCGGCGAAGCCGTGGATTACGTGATTACCATCAATGCTCTCAAGAGAGAACGTGACTGGCCGGGGAGCTTCATTCCGCGACTGCGCCTGCTGGGAGAGATCTTGGTCAATTCCCTGGAGCGCAGAAAAAGCAGAACGGAATTGGAAGAGCAGCTCCGATTCGAGAGGGTTCTGACCGAGATCTCGGGGCGTTTCGTCAACCTGCGTGCCGACCAAGTCGACAGCGAAATCATGGATGCCGAGCGCCGCATCTGTGAATGCCTCGGCCTCGATGTGGGGGGGCTTTGGCAGTGGACGAACGATATGGCAGGTCCCCTCTTGCTTACCCATCTCTATGGAAGTGTGGAGGCGCCTCTTCCCGAACGGATGGACGCAGCGGACTACTTTCCCTGGTACCAGCAGCAGATGCTGGCAGGGTGCGTCGTTGCATTTTCCGCGGTGGAGGAGTTGCCGGCGGAGGCCAGACGCGACGCAGAATCTTACCGTTATTTCGGCATCAGGTCCAATCTGACCATTCCGCTGGCGGTCGGGGGCAAACCGCCCATCGGCGCCCTGGGATTCAACACCACGCGGGCGGAGCGCAACTGGCCCGAGGCGCTGGTAAAGCAGTTAAAGCTGCTAGCGCAGGTGTTCATAAACGCCCTCGCCCGCAAACGCGCGGACGAACAGATCAGAAATCAGATGGGGGAGATCGAGAGGCTCAAGCAGCGCCTCGAGAAGGAGAACATCGTCCTGCGCGAGGAACTCGTGCAGGAGAGGGGGTTCGGGAAAATCATTGGCAGCAGCGAAGCCCTCAACTACGTCCTCTTCCGTGTGGGACAGGTGGCCCCCACGGACGCCACCGTCCTCATCCTCGGAGAGACCGGGACGGGCAAGGGGATGGTGGCCAACGCCATCCACGGTCTCAGCCGCCGCAGGGAACGGCCCATGATCACGGTGAACTGCGCGGCCCTGCCGACAAACCTCATCGAAAGCGAGCTGTTCGGCCGGGAAAAAGGGGCATTCACGGGGGCCCACGCGCGGCAGGCGGGGCGATTCGAGGCAGCTGACGGGGGTACGATCTTCCTCGATGAAATCGGCGAGTTGCCGCTGGAACTCCAAGCGAAGCTCCTGCGCGTCCTCCAGGACGGCGAGTTCGAGCGGCTGGGCAGCGCGAAGACGGTCAAGGTGAATGTCCGGATCATCGCCTCGACGAGCCGGGACCTGAGGGAGGAGGTCCGTGACGGGCGGTTCCGCGAGGACCTCTATTACCGGCTCAACGTGTTCCCCGTCACGATCCCGCCGCTGCGGGACAGGGCCGACGACATCCCTGAGCTGGTGCGCTTTTTTGCGGACAAATATTCCAGAAAAATAGGCAAGCAGATCGAGACCATCCCGAAGGTCAACCTGAAAACCCTGCAAGCCTACCACTGGCCGGGGAACGTCAGGGAGCTCGAGCATGTCATCGAGCGCTCCGTGATCACCACCCAAGGCACAGTGCTTCAGGTGGCGGACCGACTGGAGCCAATCCGGGGCGGTGTAACGGGCGATTCGTCCCCGAAGGATCTGGCCGCCATGGAGCGTGAGCACATTCTCCGTGTACTCCGCGACACGGGCTGGAGAATCGAAGGGCCGAAAGGCGCCGCTGCAATCCTCAAGCTGAACCCGAGCACCTTGCGATCCCGAATCAAGAAGCTGGGCATTAAGCGATCCCCATAATCGATACCCGCGAAAAGCCTCCCTCGATATATCGCGATTCCGCGATATATCGAGTGTTTTTTCATTCCTTTCCGATTTTTCTCTCTCCAAAATTATCATTTCTTCAATAAATTCAGATTAATGCGAATACTGAGCTCTGCAATCGTCTGTGGAACGATAATTGGATTCCCAGTCAGCATCAGGTGCGTCGGTCTTCTTTTGCTTCAGCAATAAACAGCCATGCATAAAGGAGGGGGATGATGACGCTGACAATCGAAATCAGGTCCAAACCCGGCAAACTCAATGAACTCCTACAGACCCTGCAGGCGCTCCTCCCCACGATGCGTCAGGAAGAGGGATGCCTGGGCTGCCGCGTGGCCCAGGACATGGAGGATGGGGATCTCTATGTTCTCTCCAGCGACTGGGCTGGGGAGTCCAGTTTCGAGGGCTATATCAAGTCCACCAGCGGTGCTGTACTGCTGGGCGCGATCAGGACGATCGGGCAGTCCTCAAGAATCCAGTTGGGCAGTGACGCCAAGTGGGAAGGAGTCGAGGCCCTGACGGAAATCAGGCGAAGGGCCTGAACGCTCAAAACAGGCGGATTCCGTAACCGCAACAACCCGGCAATGCCGTTGCGTCAACAAAAGGGAGGAAACAACATGAAAGTGGTCATTATTGGTGGAGTGGCAGGGGGGGCGTCGTGCGCGGCGCGCCTGCGCAGGCTGGATGAAAAGGCTGAAATCATCATGGTGGAACGGGGGCCCTATGTTTCCTACGCGAATTGCGGGCTGCCCTATCACATCGGCGACGTGATCCCAAAAGAACCAAGCCTGCTGGTCGCGAGTGAAAACACATTCCGCTCGCAGTTCGCAATCGATGTCAGAACGCGTTGCGAGGCCGTCAGGATCTCGCCGGACAAGAAGACCGTGGACCTGCGCAACGTCAAGACCGGCGTCGTGACGACCGAGTCCTATGACAAGCTGGTGCTGTCGCCCGGGGCCGTTACGTTCCGACCGCCTTTGCCCGGCATCGACCTCCCGGGGATCTTCGAGGTCCGGACCGTGCCTGACGCGAGGGCGATCCGCGAGTGGATCGAGCGCGGTTCCCTGTTCCTCGCCGGGATGTACCGGTACTCGGGATACCAGGCCGTGAGGCCCAGGACGCGCGCGGTGGTCATCGGAGGCGGGTTCATTGGCCTCGAGACGGCGGAGAACCTCGTTCATAGAGGGTTCGACGTTACCCTCGTCGAGATGCTCGACCAGGTCTTGGCACCGCTCGATCAGGAGTTTGCGCGCGTTGTCGAAGGCTACGTGACGCGGCACGGGATGCGCCTCGCGCTCAACGACGGGGTGGCCGGGTTCAAGCAGGCCGCAAACGGTGTCATCGAAGTAGAGACGAAGTCCGGCAAGACCTACCCGGCGGATATCGTCATCCTCTCCCTCGGCGTGCGCCCGGACACCGCGTTGGCGAAAATGGCGGGCCTCGCGATCGGGGAGCGAGGGGGGATCCGCGTCGACGACCAGATGCGCACGAGCAACCCGGATATCTTCGCTGTCGGCGACGCAGTCGAAGTGAAGGACTTCGTCACCGGCCAGTGGAGCCTGATCGCCCTTGCGGGGCCGGCAAACCGGCAAGGCCGGATTGCGGCCGATGTCATCGCCGGGCGGGATTCCCGCTTCCGCGGCACCCAGGGCACCTCGATCATCGGCCTCTTTGGCGCGGCGGCCGCCTGGACCGGCGCCAGCGAGAAGACGCTCAAGCGGCTCGGCGATACCGATTACGAGAAGATCTACCTCTATCCGAATTCACACGCGGGGTACTACCCCGGAGCCAGGCCGATCGCCATAAAAGTCATTTTCAGGAAATCCGACGGACGCCTCCTCGGCGCGCAGGCGCTCGGCGAGGACAACGTGGACAAGCGCATCAGCGCGCTCGCCATGGCGATCCAGATGGGCGCGACGATCTACGACCTCGAGGAGGCGGAGCTGTGCTACGCGCCCCAGTTCGGAAGCGCGAAAGACCCCGTCAATTTCGCCGGTATGGTCGCAGGCGGCGTTCTGCGCGGCGACATGCCGATCCGCCACTGGGATTCCTACGGGGACGGGTTTCTCCTCGACGTGCGCGATCCTGTGGAACTGGCAGTGGAGCAGGTGCCGGGGGCGGTCAACATACCGCTGGGCGAGCTCCGGGCGCGTCTCGGCGAGCTTCCCCGTGACCGGGAGATCCTGGTCATCTGCCGCTCCGGCCAGCGAGCCTACTACGCGACGCGCATGCTGCTGCAGAACGGGTTCAACGCGCGAAACATCTCCGGGGGCATGCTGTCACGGTATCACGCACTGCTGCTGGAGAATTGAATGAAAGGGATCTCCGCGGCGATATATTGAAATGTGCCACGGATGACCCGGGCAGGGCAACAATATTTCTGCGTAGGGTTGTGGATGATGAGCATCCCGGATAACAAAAAAGGGAGTTGGAAGGAAAAGATCCTCCACGAGGTGACCGAGTACTGGATCAACGTCATCTATTTGACCCTCGTGTTCGCCGCTTTCACGCAGTACCGGCGATTCGTTCTTGCCGCCCACGACATCACCTACACGAATTACTGGGTGGCCGTGATCGAAGCTCTGATTCTAGCCAAAGTCATCATGATCGGAGCGGTGTTCCGCCTGGGTCGCGGCCTTGAAGACAAGCCCCTGATTTTCCCAACCTTTTACAAGACGGTCATCTTCACGATCTTTGTTGGAGCTTTTACCCTCATCGAGAATGCGGTCAAGGGTCTCTGGAAAGGGATCGGGCTCATGGGGGGCTCACTGCGTTTTTCGAAAAAGGCACCCATGAACTGCTAGCCAATTCGCTGGTCGTGTTCGCGTCTTTTATACCTTTCTTTGCATTCAAGGAGTTGCAACGGGTGTACGGAGTGGACAAGATCAGGGCACTCTTTTTCTGGAGAAGGACGCCGGAATCGGTTGATGTGGGGGAGAGGGAGGCCATGTAAAACCGCCGTGGCGCACCGTGAATCGGAATACAACGTAACACCGAGAGGCGGCTATATCAGGGACCTGTCAGATATCGGACAACAATCAAATAAGAAGGAGTAACGAATGGCTACCATGACAATCAAAGGGAAGAAAATGAAGTCGGTGGAAGTGGACTGGAAAGAGTTTTACTACACCAAGCCAATTTGAAGGAGGATCTCATCATGAAAAAGACATTGCGTTGCTGTCTTGTAGTGTTCGCCATACTGATTGCTTACACGAATACCTATGCGGCACCGACAGACGAAGAGAAGAAGGTGTTTGCGGAGCTTTCCGCACTCATTCCGAAGGACCGTATCGTGACCGTTGATGCCCTATACAAGACGTGGCAGGAGGTCCAGGATAAGAAGAGCAAGGCCGTTATTCTCGACGTCCGCACCTACGAGGAATTCGATAATGGGCACCTTCTTGGATCGAACAACATCGACTCGGGCCATCCCTATATGGTGCCAACGACCTGGCCGGACGCGAATACGGAGATTTGGGTGTTCTGTCGGACCAAGCATCGAGCAACGTACTTCAGTTCCTTCCTGTACCGTTATGGTTACAAGAACGTGTACGTTGTCGATGGCGGCTTCGCTGCATGGGCGGAGAAAGGATACCCTCTTTACAGCAATTATCTCGGCGAAATCAAAGTCGTTAAATACAACAAGGATCTCAAGGAGGAGTACCAGGTACGCCAACGCTGAGGGGATTTTCACATGTCCGGCGTCCGATGTTCAGGCATGCTCCACCGGGAGTCGCTGCGCGAGGAGCGAGCCGACGTCAAACCATGGCGCAACAGCAGCAAGCACAGCAGCAGCAGGCCCAGACGCAGCAGGCATCCGCCCAGCAGAGCGCGGGCCAGCAGGAGTACCTGAGGGCAAGGGGCGCCTGTCTGGAGGGTAAGGGCTACTCGGTGAAGTAGAGCGGCGGGGGCAAATCTGATCATATCCGCAGACGGACGATAAGGCGTCAACGGGCGTGGCGGTGCTTGCGCCTGTCCGTCCAACCGGCCGCGAGGCCACCTGAGATGCCTGCGGGGATTCATGGACAAGGTCACAGCGTTCAAAGAGGCGATTAAAACGGGCCTGGCCTTTGCCTCGGTCTTTGGCATCGCCATGCAGTTCGGCTGGATGAACCCGTACTGGGCCGGTTGGGCGGTGGCCGTCATTGCCATGACCACAACAGGCGCCTCGATCCGGAAGGGTGTTCTTCGCATCGTGGGAACAATCCCCGGATGCCTCGCAGCCCTGGCCATCCATGCCCTCGCGCCGCAGGACCGGTGGCTCTTCCTGCTCCTCACGTGCATCTGGGTATTCTTCACCAGCTACCTGATGGTGAGCCGGAAAAAGGATTCCTACCTCTGGGTGATGGCATGCTATGTCTGTTTGATCATCCTCCTGTCGGATTTGGAATCCTCGGAAAACATGTTCGAGAGTGCCGTGTTTCGTACCGTTGAAACGGTGATGGGGGTGGTGGTCTATACCCTGATCTCCGTTTTTCTATGGCCGCAGTCGAGCCGGGGAGTAATCCGGAAATCAAGCGCCGCGCTGGTGGAGGGCCTGAATGACATCGTTCACTCCTGCCGTGACGGGCTGCTCGACAGGCAGCTGTTTGTAGAGAGTTTCAAGGGGGTGCAAAGCAAAACGGTCCGGCAACTGGCTCAGTTCGAACAGTTCCTCCAGGCCGAAGGTTCGGAGAGCCATGAGGTCAGCGAGGTGAGCCATCTCTGGGAGCGCTTTCACGGATTAGCCACCGCCCTGCTTGAGACCGCCGGTCGGTGGCACTCAGGTTTTGCCGAACTCATCCGGGTTGACGTGCAGGCCGTCTTCCCCAACCTGCCGGCGTATTTCGCCGGACTCGATGCGAACTTTGCTGCGGTCTCCCAGGTGCTCGCGGGCCGTTTACCGGAGGATCTCCCGCGCCCCGTCAGCCTGGCGAATGACCCGGTCGCTCTCGAGCGACTCACCCCCTTCGATCGCGCCGCGGTCGAAGTCGCCAGGCAGGAGATGTCGCGCCTGGCGTTGCTGACGGCAGAATTGTTGGAATGCGCACTCGAACTGGAGGGCCGCGTTGAAACCGCCGGCGAGCCGGAGCCGATGCTCGTTTCCGGTGTGAGGGATCGGGCGGCAACCTTTCCCGTCCCGGACTGGGATCACCTGCGCAGCGCTGCGTTCGTGGCGGCGACCACCGGTGTCGGTTTTCTGATCTGGATTCTGTTCGACCCGCCGGGGCATTCCGGCTGGTTCCAGTTTTCCGGCACGATTGCCCTGCTGGTCGCCCTCGTCCCGCAGCTCAGGGCCAGCAAGCTGATCGGTCCCGTGGCGGTGACCTCGGCGGTCTGCCTGGCGATCTACGTCTTCGTCATGCCCAGGCTGTCAACCTTCCTCGGACTCGGCTCGCTGCTCTTCATCACCATGTTTCTGAACTGCTACTTCCTCTCGGGCATGGCGCGATTCTTTACCAGCATGGCCATCCTGAACATCCTTCAGATCCAGAATCACCAGGTGTACAGTTTCGTCGCCATGGCCAACGCCTATATCTTTTTCGTCATGGTCTTCGCCTACCTGTTCGTCATGTCCTACCTGTTGAGCTCGCCGCGGCCCGAGAAGGCCTTTCTGCGTTTGCTGCATCGGTTTTTTCGCAGCGCCGAGTTCCTGATGGCCCGGAAGGCGGCGAATCCCGTTCATGAATCAGTCGTGAACCGCTGGCTTGCGGCGTTTCACGAGCACCAATTGAGCTCCCTTCCGGCAAAGCTTGCAGCCTGGGGAGGATCCATTGATCAAAAACGGTTTCCCGACAACACGCCCGAACAGATCGAGGCCCTCGTGACCGGCACCCAGGTTCTGGTCTATCGCATCGAACAGTTTCTCCAAGCCGGTGCGGTGCGCCAGACGGAGCACCTCGCCCGGGAGCTCCACGACGACATCATGACATGGCATGTCGGAATACGGGATACGTTCGGAAGATGGGCCGGGAATCCCGAATCGGAGCCGGCCGCGGCGCTTGCGCAGCGGCTGGAGGCCGGGTTGACCCGTCTCGAGGGCCGGATCAAGGAGGCCCTCAACCGAGCCGGGGGGGATGTGAGCCGCGAGGAAGGGGAGAATTTCTTCCGATTGCTCGGCGGATACCGCGGCGTTTCCGAGGCGGCTCTGGCTTACGCGCAAACGGCCGAGCGCATCCATTGGGCCCGTTGGAGAGAGGAACGATTTTCATGAGCCACATTCCCAGTGAATTCACCGTGGGAGGCATCTACCTGCCGCCTTCCCTCGTGGCCGGCTGCCTTGGCGTTCTGCTGGCATATTGGACCTCCCGCGCGCTGAACCGCAGACGGCTGTCCCGGAATCTCTTTTATCCGCCCTTGGTTTTCGTGGCCTTCGCACTGCTGTACACAGTCATTATCGGGTATTTGCTAATACCGTTTTGACCGGGAGGAATCTTTGGCGATGAAATTCGAACGAAAACACATCATCACTGGAGGGATTGTACTCCTCGCGATCGCGGCCGTTCTCGTCAAGTACTGGACGCACCTGACAAACCCCTGGACCCGCAACGGACAGGTGCAGGCCCATGTGATTGAGATCGCGCCGCGCGTCTCCGGCCCCGTCGTCGTCGTGGCGGTGCAGGACAATCAGTTCGTCCGCGCCGGCGACCTGCTGTTCGAGATCGATCCGCGTACCTACAAGGCAAGCCTGGACCAGGCGCGCGCCCAGCTCGATCAGACGGGCGACAATGTCAGGGCGTTGACGAAACAGGTGGATTCGGCCAGGGCGGGAGTGGACGTGGCGCGCGCTTCCATTCAACAGGCCAAAAGTGCCATCGCGCAGGTCGATGCGGCGGTTGTGAAGTACAAGGCCGAGTACGATCGGCAACAGGAACTGTTGCCCAAGAACGCCACGTCGAAAAAAGCCGTCGAACGTGCCCAGGCCACTTACGTGATCAGCCTGGAGGAAAAGAAGGCTGCGACGGCCGTTCTCGTCCAGAGCGAGGCGAATCTGGTCAAAGCGCAGGCTGCACTGGCCGAGGTGCAGGCCAAGCTCGGCGCTCTGGGCGATGAAAATGCGCAGATTCGCCAGGCCCAGGCAGCACTCGATCAGGCGAAACTCAATCTCGAGTTCACGCAGGTGCGCGCACCGGCGAACGGATACGTTACGAATCTCCGCCTTTCGACAGGCAGTCATGTCGTCGCCAACCAACCGGCGCTGGCCCTCGTCGATACCTCGAGTCATTGGGTGGATGGCTACTTTAAGGAAAACGTCATCGCGCGCATCAAGCCCGGCGATCGTGCGGTTGTCATTCTCATGACGTACCCCGATCGGCCCATCGAGGGAGTCGTAGACAGCCTTGGCTGGGGCATTTATCAGCAGGATGGCAGCACGGCGGGAAACCTCCTGCCGCGGGTCAGTCCGACCTTCGAGTGGATCCGGTTGGCCCAGCGGATCCCTGTTCGGGTCCGTCTTCTCGAGGTGCCGGAGGACATCAAGCTGCGCATCGGAACGACGTGCTCGGTGCTGGTCAGAACCGGCACAGCCGCCGGTCGACAGGACGGATCCCGCGCGTCTCAAGCCAGGTAGGGGAATCTGCATGAAACGGGCAGTCAAAATCATCAGTCTTCTCGCAGGGTTCAGTTGCTTTCTCGCCGGCTGCATGGTGGGTCCTGCCTACAAGCCCCCCACGGCCCCGGTCGCAACGCAATGGTCCGAATTTGAGGATAATCGCCTGAAGACGACGCCGCCCGTGGAACCGCGCTGGTGGAAGGACGCCTTTCAGGATGCGGTCCTCGACCGGCTTATCGATGAGGCCGTGGCGGGCAACCTGACTCTCCGCTCGGCCGGGCTGCGTGTGCTGCAGGCGCGCCAGGTCCTCCTGATCACAAAGGGAACTCTCTTTCCTCAAGAACAGTTTGTCGGTGCATCCGCCGCGGTGGTGGACCCGGGAGCAGGGGCTGGGTCGTCACAGGCTTACAGCCTGAACTTCAACCTCACGTGGGAAATCGATGTCTGGGGGCGAATCCGGCGTCAGATCGAGTCGGCGTCGGCGGCCCTGGACGCAACCCTGTCGAGCTACGACGGGGTCCTTGTGACCTTGATCAGCGAGGTCGCCCAGACCTATCTGCTCATTCGCACCACCGAACAGCGGCTCGCGGTTGCCAGGAAGAACGTCACCTACCAGGAGGAAAGCGTGCGCATCAGCCGGGCGAAATTCGACGCCGGTGAAATCAGTGCCCTTGATGTCGAGCAAGGTCAGACACTCCTCTCCAACACGCGGGCCTCGGTGGTGCTCCTGGAGCAATCCCTGCGCCAGTTCAAGATCGCGCTTGCCATTCTCCTCGGCCGGTTGCCGCACGACCCCACAAGGGGGCTGGGCACGCCCGGAGCGATCCCGGCGGTTTCGCCGGTGCTTGCGGTCGGCATGCCGCAGGACCTGATCCGTCGCCGCCCCGACATTCGCGCAGCCGAGCGCAGACTGGCGGCGCAAAGTGCCCAGATCGGGGTGGCCGTGACCGACCTCTATCCGCAATTGGCTTTGGGAGGCGTGATCGGCCCGACGGTGAACACGGCGACCGGCCAGGTGTTTGCAGACCTCTTCAACTCGGGCTCTGTCGCCTACAACTTCGGGGGTTTGGTGCGCTGGAACATCCTTAACTACGGACGAATCGAGAACAACATTCGTCTCCAGGATGCGACCTTCCAGCAACTGTTCGAAGATTACAGGCAAATCGTCCTCCGGGCACAGGGCGAAGTCGAGAGTGCCCTGGTGGTGTTCTTTCAATCGCTGTTGCAGCTCAAGGAATTGCAGCAAGCGGCTGATGCGGCGCAGCGGGCCGCCGACGTCTCGATGGAACAGTACATGGAAGGTATGGTGGATTACAACACCGTTGTCAGCACCCTGAGAACCCTCGCTACGCAGCAGGATCAACTCGCCTCCATTCGGGGGGCCGTAGCGGTCAATCTCGTCGAGGTGTACCGATCGCTCGGAGGCGGCTGGGAGGTCCGCCAAAGCGATAACGCGGACGATCTGATCCCGGAGGAGACCAAGGCGGAAATGAGAGATCGCGGGGACTACTGGCCGGGCAAGGATTGAGAACGCGCGAAATGCCGTCTCGAAGGAACAGTTTCTCGGCAAGAACAACTCAGCCGTCGACGACCGAACGGGGGTTGTCTCTGCCTGCGATCGGTAATGCATGGGAATAGGCCCGGATGGCGTTGCAGGCCATCGATGGGAACCATGCGTACGAGGTTAGACGGAGAATGCAGGCGGAAAGAACCTCTACGGCCGATGCGCCCTGGTCAAACGAACGGCACGACGCGTGAGTAAGGCGCGTTTTGTTGCAAGCCCGCAAATGAATGCAAGGAAGGAGTACTTTGATGGCTACGTTCAACTCCTCGCAGGAGCTGACCCGCACAACGCTGTCCCTGCTCTTCATCGGGGTCCTGATTGCGGCAAACTTCTGGATTCTGAAACCGTTTCTGCCTTCCCTCGTCTGGGCTGTCATCATCGTCGCGTCCACCTGGCCGGTCCTGCTTCGTATCCAGTCGGCTCTGGGCGGCAAGAGGGGTCTGGCCGCGGCGGTCATGTCGCTGCTGCTGCTGGCGCTGCTGATCGGTCCCGTCATCGGGGCCGTATTGACCATCCTGGAAATTCCCGATCGTGTGGGCGCGCTCATGAGGTCCCTGGAGACAGAGGGCTTTCCCCCGATTCCCGAATGGGTGACGGGGATCCCCTTCGTCGGGCAGAAGATTGCCGAGACCTGGGGAAAACTGGCCTCAGCCGGGCGAGAAGACCTCGCGGCATACCTGGCCCCCCATGCGGGGACGATCTTCAACTGGCTTGCCGACCGTGTCGGTGGACGGGTGATGATGATCGTCCAGTTCCTGCTGACCGTCATCATCGCCGCGATACTTTACTCCGGGGGTGAAACTGCGGCGGATGCGGTGCGGCGCTTCGCACGCCGTCTTGCCGGACAGCGCGGCGACGACGTGGTCGTCCTGGCCGCCAAAACGATCCGAGGGGTGGCACTTGGTGTCGGCCTGACTGCCGTCATCCAGACCGGCCTCGGGGCGGTCGGCCTTGCCGTGGCCGGCGTGCCCGCGGTCACGGTGCTCACGGCCGTCATGTTCATCCTCTGCATCGCGCAGCTGGGTCCGGCCCTCGTCCTGTTTCCGGCTGTGGGCTGGCTGTTCTGGAGCGGCCAGACCCTCTGGGGCATCGTGCTTCTGGTGTGGTCGATCATCGTCGTCGCCCTGGACAACGTCCTGAGGCCCGTTCTCATCAAGAAAGGCGCCGACCTGCCGCTGCTCTTGATCTTCGCCGGCGTGATCGGGGGTCTCCTGGGGTTCGGGATCATCGGCCTCTTCATCGGACCCGTGGTGCTGGCCGTGACGTACACCCTGCTGGGTTCCTGGGTCGGCGACGCCCCGGTGGAGACCCACCAGGGGCATACGGGGAATCCGCAGGGGATGTCGTAATCATGCCTCTGTCGAGCACAGCGCTCTCGATCCCTTCCAGGTTCTCCGGCTCGGATGGCTTCAGCCGTGACAGAGAGGGCAACGGGGTCCTCATGAGACCGCACACGAAGCCTAGAGTCTGAAAGCTCGAAAGGGTCTTCCACCCGCGACAGCAGAATCGGGTTGCACGTTGAAGGGCATGAAGACTATACTTGCTGCCGTCGGATCGGTCATGGGGATCGCGGTTTCTCCGGAACAAACGGAGACTTGCACGCTTCCATCATGGGGTACATCATGAGGTTCTTAATAGTGAAGGAGGGAAGAGTTCGTGAATCCTAAAGTTGCGATCGCGTGTCAGGGGGGGGGCAGCCAGACGGCCTTCACGGCCGGCGTGCTGAAAGCCCTGTTCGAGAACAACATTCAGGACCGCGTCGACATCGTCAGCCTGAGCGGTACATCAGGGGGGGCGATCTGTGCCTTTCTCATCTGGTACGCCCTGAGGAAGGGTGATGATTGCGTCTGGAAACGATTAATCGATTTCTGGGAGGACAATACCGCCCAGACCCCTCAAGAGCGTATCTTCAACGACTCCATCATCAAGCATCAGGTGTGGACCAGCAAGGGGATAATTCCCCAATACAATCTCAGCCCGTCCGGCCCTCTGGTCAGAACCTGGGTTTCCCTTGCCACCCTGGGGATGCGGCGCCGGTTTGTCGACCTGAAAGAATTGCTGGCAGCCCACATTGATTTCTCGGAATGCGCGGCCTGGGGTGCCCGGCCGGAGCCGCCGATCCTGATCATCGGCGCGTGCAATATCCTCAGCGGACGGCTGCACAAATTCAATTCCCGTCATGAGCCGATGAGAATCGAGCATCTCCTCGCATCCGCCTGCGTCCCCAGTATTTTCCCGGCAGTCGTCCTTGATGAACAGGCTTACTGGGACGGCCTTTTTTCCGACAATCCGCCCATTGATTCCATGCTGAACCTTGATTCTGTCGGCACCAACAATCTGGCTCAGGAAATCTGGGTCATCAAGATCAATCCGACGACGAGCGACAGGATTCCGGTGTCACCCTTTGATATCACCGATCGGCGCAATGAACTGGAGGGGAATGTCTCCCTGTTTCAGAGCCTGCGCGAAATCGAGGATCTCAACCGAATGCTGTCGAGGGGGGCATTCAGGGAAGAATTTCTGGCAGAACGGGATATACGGGGACCCGTTAAAATTCCTAAACTATTTCCGGAAGATCCAGACCAGCCCTACCACATCCCCGTCATTGAAATGTCCGCCGATCTTGCAAAAAGCCTGACCTATGAAAGCAAACTGGATCGAACTCCGGAAAACATCAACCGACTCATCCTGGATGGCGAAAAACAGGGGCAGAAGTTCATCGAAGCCAGACTCAGGCAAATGCGATGATGCCTGATCAAATCCGGGGATCGCCCAGCCATGTCCCGGTCTTTGAATATTGAATGATCCATAAACGATATGCACCGCTGCCCGGCTGGACCAAAGTCCAGTTCAGATAGGACCAAGGTCCCATTTACCAACGGATTGGAATGATGTACGAATCCTTCCATGAAACGAAACATCCGTCAGGAGGGAAGCAAATGAAAAGTTATAAAGTCGAGAGTCTCGAAGATGTAGGGGCCGTTCTCTACGGCATAGTGGTGAGATATGACAAGACCGGCTTTGCCGAAGCTCGTCTGGTTCCAAAGGACCTGAAGGCCGCCCGTCACATTGTCGATGGTTTCCTGAATTATGTGAGGGGCCGACATGAACGGCGAAAAATTCCATTCAACCGTCTCAGCCTCGTATTTGAGAGAGGCCGTGGTGATCAGGTCGGGTCGTTCATCCTTGGCATGGGGAAGCCGCCGGCCAAGAGTAAAAAGCCTTCGCCTCGGAAGACGGCATCGAAATAGAGAAAGCTCACTGCACAGGCGGCATAGTCGGCGAGGATATTTCGCACGAACCCTTTTCGACAGCTCAATATGAAATCATGGGAGAAAGTTGTCTTTACTAACAATGAACCGCAGAGTCATTTCTGACCCTGCGGTTCGATCTGTTCCGTCTGCGATGTAAGAGGGGACTGCATGAAGAAGAAAGTATGGAGATGGTTTGTCGTCCCGCTGTTTCTTGTCATGGCGGCAGGCTGCGCCCACTGGCCCGAAACGCCGCGGTTTGAGCAGGTCGGCGCATCCGGCTACCGCCCCGCTATGAGCCGCCCCGGCCAGTCCGACGATTGGATGGTGGTTCTCGCTATCTCCGGCGGCGGCATCCGTGCAGCGGCGCTTGGCTACGGCGTCCTGGAGGAACTGCGCCGCACCGAGGTAACGGTGAATGGCGTCAAACACCGCCTCCTCGACGAGGTGGACATGATCTCGGCGGTCTCGGGCGGCACGTTCCCCGCCACGTATTACGCCCTCCGCGGCGAGAATACGTTCGAGGAGTTCGAGGAGCGGGTGCTGTCGCGCAACTTCGAGATGGAGCTGGCGAAACGCATCCTCCTGAACCCGGTCAACTGGTTCCGGCTCCCGTCCGGGACCTTCGGAAAGTCGGATCTCTTCGCCGAGCTCTACGACGAGACGGTTTTCGACCATGCGACCTTCGGCGACCTGCAGAAGGCCAACGGGCCCTACATGATCATCAACGGCACCGATGTCACCAGCGGCGCCCGGTTCAGCTTTACGCAGGACCAGTTCGATGCGATCTGCGGCGATCTGTCACGGGTGACACTGGGGCGTGCCGTCGCCACCTCGACGGCGCTGCCGCCGCTGCTCACGCCGATCACATTCGAGAATCGCGGCGGGACCTGCGGCAGAAAAGCACCGGCCTGGCAGGCCGCTGCCGAGGCCGCTGTCGGCGAGTCCGAGACGCCGGGTCGGGCCCTGCTCCGCGCACGCGCACTGCAGACCTACGAGGACCCTGCCCGCCCGTACGTTCACGCCTTCGACGGCGGTCTCTCGGAGAATCTCGGCCTGAGCGAGGTGATCAGAGCCTTCGAGATTATGAAAGTCGACCCGGGTGAAACGGTACTGCCCGGTCTCCGCCGGGCCCGCAAGCTGGTGGTCATCGCCGTGAATGCGCTGCGCTTCCCCGAGGTGGATTGGGACCGCTCCCCCGCGCCTCCGGACAAAGACATACTGACGGACCAAATGTGGTCGATCCCGGTCGACCGGATAACCCTCGACACGGTGGAGCAGGTAAACGAGAAACTGGCCGCCTGGCAGGCAGGCGGTCCGGAGCGTCATGCCTATTTCGCGCTTGTCACCTTCGACAACCTGAAAGACCCGGCCGAGCGTCTCTATTTCAAGCAGGTGAAGACCCGGTTAACCCTGCCCAGGGAGCAGGTGGACCGGTTGCGCGAAGTTGGCGGCAGGCTCCTTCGCGAGGCGCCCGCCTTCCAGAGGCTCCTCGCTGACCTGCAGAAGGAAGGAAAATAATGCGGCCCCTCCAGCACTTTTCCACTCTTATGTCAACTGATACAGACTGTAGCTAAAATGTAACTGTCAGAACCTAAAATAACCCAACAAAAGCCAACAAAACCCAAAATGACTGTTATAAGTGCTCGAAATATAAACAGTTAATAATGATGAGAAATCGCCTGAGTTAAGCTTCCGTCTACGAATCCAAAGGCCCGAGGTTCGAGCCCTCGAGGGCGCGCCATAAAATCAAGGGGTTGGCCGTAAGCCACAACCTCTTTTTCAGCTATCAGAGCTAACTGAATATCTCCGTATTCCACCACACCTCGATAGTTCGTATTATGAGGTAACCGATCGAAATGCTAAGAAAATTGACCTAACCCGCGCTATGCGCGCTATTACACAAAGCCCGTCGAACTACAAATTCGCAGCTAAAACGCAAGCCCTGATCAATGGATCAACCCAGACTAGAAAGGAGTGCTACTATGAAACATTGTGATAGAAGAACGTTTCTTAAAACAGCGGCCGTAGGTGCGGGGTCACTTTCATTGCTGGGATTCGGCATGGGGAATGCTGAAGCCCTGCCCCTGCCACCACCTAAAAAATGGGATGAAGCGGCAGATGTGGTTGTTGTGGGAGGTGGTGGAGCAGGATTATCAGCAGCAACGTGGGCCCGGAAGAGTGGGGCTACCGTTATTTGCCTGGAAAAAGCACCCACAATTATGGCTTCCAGCACAGCCGTCTCAGCAGGCGGATTTGCTGCAGCCGGTACGTCGAGCCAAAAAAAGCAGAACGTCCAGGATTCCGCTGAACTTCTTTATAAAGATATTATGACTTTTACCAACAATGAAGCTGACCCTGCCATTGCAAAGATGTATTCGGAGCAATCTTTAAAAGGATACGAATGGCTGATGGACTTGGGTGTGCCGCTTGTACTGCTCCAACATGTGGAAAGTCACTCAGTCGCCAGGGAGCACTGGCTCAATGCCGTACAATTAATGCAGCTCGTTGAAAAGGATGCGAAGAGCAAGGGGGTCGTCCTTCATCTTGATACTGCGGCCAAGAACCTGATCATGAACGACAAGGGAAGAGTAATTGGAATCCGTGCAAAAACGAAAAAAGGGGAAATTAATATCAAGGCCAAACGTGCAGTCGTTCTTGCCTGCGGAGGTTTTGCTGCAAATTTGCCTCTGTGTGGAGAGTTTGGCGGACCGGAGTTCCGCACGGTTGAAACCTTAGGGGGAAAAGGGAATGTCGGAGATGGTTTTCTGATGTCACTCCCACTGGGGGCCGCAACAAAAAACATGTATGGTGCTGTAGTCAATGAAAACTTGGCCATTGCATCCGCCGCGAATGTTACCTTGCCCCAGGTTGTCTGGGACGGAGCCATCCTGGTGAACAAGAACGGAAAGAGATTCATGCGGGAGAGCAGAGCCTGCTTTGAAATGGGCGCCGAGACTATCGCTCAGCCGGACCGTTCCGCTTATATCATTTGGGATGAAGGTATGAAAAAATCGCCACTGACTGGTCGGAAACTCGCCCGCGAGGTGACGGTAAGTGGTGGACCATCTAAAGCAGACAGCCTGCGGGAACTGGCGGCCAAACTGAAAATCAACCCTGATCAGCTGGAAGATACCGTAAAAAAATACAACAGCTATGTTGATAAGGGAGCCGATCCGGATTTTGGCAGGTCAACACTCTCCGGCACGGAAGGGAAGCCCATAAAATTAGATAAGGCTCCCTTCTACGGTATTCAGATCTTTGCAAAATCCTACTGGACAAAAGGCGGATTGAAAACCGACAATCGCTGCCGGGTCGTTGATTGGGATAATAAAGTTATCCCCGGATTGTATGCTGCCGGCGAAATCATGTTCGGCAATATGAGTTCACGGCTGCTGACCATGGGAACAGGGGTAGGCGGCGCAGTTACTTTCGGTTTGAATGCGGGACAAAATGCCGCAGGCGAAAAAGCGTGGAGCAAGTAATTGCATTCTCAAACACGAAAGGAGAATTTTAATATGTTTCAGAAGAAAATAGACAGAAGGACGTTCATCAAAACGGCTGCAGTAGGAACAGTTGCGGCGGGGACATCGTCGATATTGATTAAAGATGTCAACGCCGCTCCCGTACCAAAAAAATGGGACAAGACGGCCGACATCATTATCATCGGCGCGGGAGCCGCCGGGCTGATGGCTGCAATACAGGCCACTGCAGCCGGGAAAAAGGCTCTGATCCTTGAGAAAGCGGGTAATGCCTTTCATTCCAGTTCTACCATCAGCGGAGGCTATTTTGCTGCTGCCGGGACCAAGGCGCAAAAAGCCGCCGGCATCAATGACAGCGTGGAAAAAATGTATACTGACATTTTGAGGTTCGGCGGATTCATGAATTATCCACACTTGTTGCGATTGTTCTGCGAGAATGCCGCGGAAGCGTATGATTTTGTCTACGATAACGGATTAGCATTTCTGCGAGTCGAGCCTACCGGGGGTCACAATACTCCCCGGGCCCACAGATCCAAATCGTTCACGGGCCGTGATTATATCGAAACGCTCTTGAAAGTGAGCCAGGACAAGAAGATTGAAATACTGTACAACTCGAATGTGGAGCGCTTGTATTATGATGAAAAATTGGAAAAAGTCGTCGGCGTTGCGGTGAAGTCCAAGGGTAAAAAAAGCAATGTGAAGGCCAATACCGCCGTTATCCTCGCGACAGGTGGATTTTCGGGTAACGTCAGGAAATTGGATAATTGGATTCCGGCGTATGCGGGAACCGGCGTCGTAATCGGGGGAAGCGGCAGCGACGGAGAAGGCATCATGATGTCCGTCCGTGACGTGGGCACACCGACCACACACATGCAGTACAGCGCCACGTACCCCATGGGAATTGAATCCGGCAAAAGGTCCGGACCCATGGCCCGTTATTATTTCTGGACGCCGCGTGGAGCGATCATCGTTAACCAGGAGGGGAAGCGGTATATTGATGAACTCACGCCTGCAACCAAAATGACGCTGGAACTGGCGAAACAACCCGGGAAGGTTCATTATGTTGTGTTGGATAGTGAGATGTGGGAAGGCGCATTAAAGCAGTATGACGCCGGGGTCTTGTTCTGCCTGCCCAGCTTGAGCATGGATCGGGTCAACGAAGAGCTCAAGAAGGAAAAAGTACTGTTTAAGGCCGACAACCTAGAGGCCGTGGCCAAAAAGGCAAAAATTGACCCCAAAAACCTTGCAGAAACGGTCAGCAAATATAACCAGTTTGTGGATGATAAAAAGGACGCAGAATTCGGAAGAAAGACATTGCCGGCCAAGCTTCAGAAAGGACCTTACTACCTGGTTAAAATGACATTCTGGACCTGCCTGACGCTGGGAGGTATTCGTGCGAATGACAAATTGCAGGTATTGGATTCTTCGGACAATGTGGTCAAAGGACTGTATGCGGCAGGTGAAGCCGTCGGCGGTGTGCACGGAGACACGTATCTGTTCGGATGCGCTTTCGGTTGGGCCCACACTTCCGGATGGGTTGCCGGCAAAAATGCTGCCAAGGGTTAGCGTTTGACGTCAGGAGGTTGAAAGATGGCAACAAGAAATCTTTTTAACCTGATTTTGGCAGTGCTGGTCCTTTTGTTGTATGCGGGTGCCGGAATTGCCCAGCAAAAGTATGAGGTCATGGATGCACACGGTAAAATGGGGTTATCCTGTTCGGTATGCCATGGAGACAAGAACCCACCGCAAGCTCCTGAAACATCGGCGTGTCTGACATGCCACAAGAGTTACGCTGAGGTAGCCGCAAGAACTAAAGCCTTGAAGCCCAACCCTCACGATTCCCACAAAGGAGAGGTGGCCTGCAGTGATTGCCATTCAACGCATGGAACTTCGAGGCTCTCCTGTAACGATTGCCATAGCTATACAAACTTCAAGATGAAATAGGTTCTCATACGGCCATGCGAATGTAAAAGCAGGGACTCAGGAATCAGGTCGACAAAACCCCCTTTCGCCTAGAAAGGGGGTTTTTGTTCGAGGCAAGGGTCTGAACACGGGATCAGAACTTGCTTCTTGCCTTAACGCAGAATAACTGGTTCGAGCCCTCGAGGGCGCGCCAGTAAAATCAAGGGGTTGGCCAACTTCGTGGCCGGCCCTTTTCTTCATGGTGTCCATACCGGCGTCCATCGTCCCCGGAACCAGCGTCCTCAGTTCGGCGTCAGCGACTGTGCTGCAGCGCCTCAAGGTGCAGAGGAATTACTTCAAGGCCATGGGGAGGATAATGCAGCAAAAAGCCGAATGACTCTTTTACATATCAGGAGAGTTCCGCAGTCAGGTTTTGGAAAAAATGGGAGCCTGGAAATCAATACCCGTGTATTTTTTAAGCGATTCTGATAAAGGATAATCACTTCCCGCGGAGTCGAAGAAATTTTGAAAGTCGATGTGCCGGGCAAGGCGGATGATGGCGCCATCGAAACCGAAAAAGAAAACGCCCCCTGTAAAAGGCCGCAAGACTTCCGCCCGACGGGTTGATGCCTCGAGGGCCAAGCTGAGTGAGCGGGTGAAGGAACTCACCTGTCTTTACGGCATTGCACAGATAGCCTCGAATCCCGATCTTCCGATTGAACGGAAGCTCGCGGATATCGCACGGATACTGCCTCCTGCCTGGCAGTATCCCCGTCAGGCTTGCGCCAGGATCACCATCGACGAACGGGTCTTTCAGAGCCCGGGATTTCGGCACGGGGCGCGCCGGCAAACCGCCGAAATCCGTATCGGGGGCAGGAACAGGGGCGCCGTGGAAGTTCATTACCGGGACGGGCGCGGCTTTCCGCAAGTGCACCCGTTTCTCGATGAAGAGCAGAACCTGATTGATAATATCGCGGGACAGATCGCGTTTATGATCGAGCATGAAGAGGCCAGGGCTGCCAAGACCGAACTCCGGGAACAGCTGATCAGGGCCGATCGTCTGTCCGCCATCGGACAACTTGCCGCCGGCGTGGCTCACGAGCTAAACGAGCCTCTGAACACCATTCTGGGTTTGGCCCAACTTGTCCAGAAAATGCCCGGCCTGCCTGCCCAATCGCTTACGGATCTCGACAAAATTACGGAAGCTTCCCTTCACGCCCGCAGCATCATCCGGGAACTCCTGGTTTTCGCCCGCCAGGGCAAGCCCGGAAGAGCCCAGGTAAACCTGAATCGCATCATCATGGATGAACTGGCCCTGTTCGAGGCGTTATGCGGCAAATCCTGTGTGGAAATCAGGCGCATCGTCGATCCGGATCTGCCCGAGATTACAGCAGATAAATCGCAAATTCGGCAGGTCATCTCCAACCTGATTGTCAATGCCCTGCAGGCCATGCCCGGGGGGGGTGTGCTCACGCTTCAGACTTTTTTCGACGCCTCGACGGTTTCCCTGGCGGTCGAGGATAACGGGATCGGCATGAGTTCGGAAATCAAGGAAAACGTGTTCATGCCCTTCTTTACCACGAAAGATGTTGACCAGGGCACCGGTCTCGGACTTTCGGTTGCACACGGCATCGTGACTTTACACAAGGGGGAGATACGCGTCGAAAGCGAGAAAGGAAGAGGGTCCCGTTTTTTGGTGACTTTTCCCCTGCGGCAGAAAACCGCACTGGAGGAAGAACCAATATGAATGTACCCCGGAATAACAGTATCCTGGTCGTGGACGACGCACCCACCGCGCTCAATATCATACAGCGCAACCTCGAGTCGAAGGGCTATCGGGTCTTTACGGCCTCCAATGTCTCGGATGCCGTGAAGATTCTGGAAAAAGCTCCTATGAACCTCGTCATAACGGACTATAAAATGCCCAGGGTCAGCGGTCTGGACCTGATACGGCACATACGGGAGAATTTTTATAAGACCGAGGTGATCATGATCACGGGCTACGCCTCCGTCAAGGGTGCCGTCGAGGCCGTAAAAATGGGGGCGGAGGAATATCTTCCGAAACCCTTTACCGATGACGAGCTTTTCTTCGCCGTGGAGAGGGCGCTCAACAAGCAGGCACTGCGAAATGTCGTGATGGCTGATAAACCCCGCGAAACATCCGCTCCCCACGGCATCATTGGCAGATCGAAGTCCGTCCGAAAAATGATGGCGGAGATCGAAAAAGCTTCCAAATCCACCGCCACGGTGCTCGTGCTGGGAGAGAGCGGCACGGGCAAGGAACTGGTTGCCCGGGCCATTCACTACAGCAGCAGCCGGGCATCGGCTCCGTTTGTTCCGGTCAACTGCGGGGCTATCCCGGAAAAGCTTCTGGAAAGCGAACTCTTCGGCTATGTGAGAGGGGCCTTTACCGGCGCGCATGAGTCCCGTGCGGGGTTCTTCCAGACGGCTGACGGCGGGACCATCCTGCTCGACGAAATCAATGAGATGAGTTCCCCCATGCAGGTGAAGCTCCTCAGGGTGCTTCAGGACAAACAGGTCTGCATGGTCGGCGCCAGGAAGACCCAGAAGATCGATGTCCGCATTATCGCTTCGAGCAACAAGGATCTGAGAGGGCTGGTCCATCAACGTATTTTCCGCGAGGATCTGTTCTTCCGGCTGAACGTCATTACGATCACCGTGCCTCCTCTGAGGGAGAGGCGGGAAGATATCGCCGTTCTGATCGCCCATTTTGCCGGAAAGTTCGCCGAAGAGATCGGGAAGAGCGCTCCCGTCTTTTCGAACGAGGTCGTGAAGAACCTCATGGGTTATTCCTGGCCGGGAAATATCCGGGAGCTCGAAAACCTCGTCCAGCGTCTCATCGTCATGACCGACGGACGAAAGGTGGATATCCCCGACCTGCCGTCGGTCATGCGTTTTTCCGCCACGTCGGGATCGGTCCCGTTCCGGCCGCTTGCCGAAGAGGAAGCCGCCTATATCCGGAGGGTCCTGGCAAGCGTCGGCGGCAATAAATCGCGTGCGGCGGAGATCCTGCGTATCGACCGCAAAACCCTCCGGGACAAACTGAAGCTCAAAAACGGCAAAACAACCGAGACGGTCAAGAAAGACCGATAGACAGAATTTATGGGGAATTCCTCACCGGTTGAGGAAAATTCCCCCGGTCCATGATTGTTTTCCTCCGTCTGCATTGACTGCCATCATCGCCCGCCGCGCCACCCTGCCCTCTTTATTCATCCTTAAAATTCAATGACTTCCTTCCGGCCCCTTTCGCTGGTTTTTATCACTGCCCATATGGCGTGAAGTTTGCCCTTGGCAGGGGTACAAAAATCAGGAGGGCGTCATGGACAAAAACTCATACGGGCTGTGTTTGAACTGCGCGCATTACCCGGGTTGTTCACTCACGCCCGAGAAAGGCGGCTCGCGGGGTGTCCGATTTTGTGAGGAATATGAAACCCTGCATCTCCCGGCTGCCACTCCCTCGCCCGGAATTTCTTCAGAAGGGCTTGTTCAGACGCCCACCCCCAGGGTCCTGGGCCTTTGCAGCAACTGCGACAACTATCCGACATGCGGGTTCGCCAAGCCGGAAGCAGGCGTTTGGCACTGCGAGGAATATCGATAGGTGAAAAGAGAGTGGCCTGAAAACGAGACCTCTTGCAGGGAAAGGAACAGTCATGACCTCTGAAGCGATTGAAAAAATTATTGAGGATCATGCGGGAGAGGAGGGATTGCTCATCTCGATCCTGGAAGATATCCAGGACAGATGCCGTTATCTTCCGGAAGAAGCCTTGAGAACAGTAGCCCTCAAGACAGGGCGGAGCCTCGCTGATGTTTACGGCGTGGCCACCTTCTATAAGGCCTTCAGTCTCAAGCCGCAAGGAAGGCATGTGATTTCAGCGTGCCTGGGCACGGCTTGCCACGTCCGTTCCGCTCCGGACATTGTCGATGAATTCAGCCGGCAACTCGGCCTGAAGCCGGGTGAAACGAGCGAGAACGGAGAATTCACGTTCGAAACGGTCAATTGTCTCGGCACATGCGCTCTCGGCCCCATTGTGGCCGTCGATGGACGTTATTTTTCCAAGGTCGCACGAAAGGACGTTAAAAAGATTATCGACGCCGCGAAAGCGAATTTCATTGAAGACAGCCCGTCAGAGGGTCAGGGCGAGTTCCCCGCGGATGTCGTCTGCCCTCATTGCGGTGTATCATTGATGGCCGCGGGGAAGGAAGCCTTGTTGCTCGAGGCATCCCTGGACGGCAAACGGGCGCAGATGCGGATTTCCGGCCTCCTCGGGCCAGTCCGGCGACACTCGGAGCGTGATGTTCCTCCGGATGCCCGCGTGAGCTGCGCCTGCCCGAGCTGCAAAACACCGATTGACGGCAAGGCGATCTGCCCGGAATGCGGTGCGCCGATGGCGACCTTCGGCGTTGATGGAGGGAGATCGCTCCTCGTTTGCTCACGCTGGGGATGCGCGAACAGCATGCTCCGGCTGAGTGGGCCCGGTGTCCCGGCGTTGGTCCGTCGATAATCGGTTGCGGTTCAAGCCTTTAATGCATTATCTCCATTTAAGTCAGACATCACTCCGGACAAGGCAATGAAAGAAAACTTATCCCTTCAAGAATTCAACTCTCTGCGGAAGCAAGTCAAGGATGTGTACCCCCCCGATGTTCCGACGGTCGTCATTCCCGCTGGCACCTGCGGCCGCGCGAGCGGAGCCCTCAATCTCGTCCGGGCCGCCGAGCATGAGATCCTGAGGCGGCGGCTCCAGGAAACAGTTCGCCTGAAGGTCACCGGTTGCCACGGCTTCTGCCAGATGGAGCCATCGGTGCTGATCAGCCCGGAGGGCACGTTCTATCCCAAGGTCAAACCGGCGGATATCCCCACGATCATCGAAGCCCTGCTCGCCGGCCGGCCGGCAGCCGAGCTTCTCTATCACGATTCGCCCGACGGCGCCGGGATCGAAAAACAGAACGACATCCCTTTCTACCGCGGCCAGAAGAGACTTCTGCTCTCCCGGAACGAAAACATCGACCCTCTCGATCTCTACGATTACCTGAGAGCGGACGGTTACGCATCCTTCGTGTCGCTTGTTTCCCGGGGAGATCCCCGCGCGGTCATCGAGGCGGTTAAAACAGCCGGTTTGAAAGGCAGGGGCGGGGCCGGTTTTCCCACCGGGACGAAATGGGAACTGCTTGCCGCTCGCAAAAACGGCAGCGACAAATACATCGTGTGCAATGCCGATGAAGGCGATCCCGGCGCCTACATGGACCGCAGCCTCCTCGAAGGCAACCCGCACAGCATTATAGAGGGCATGCTCATCGGAGCCTTCGCTACCGGCGCCGATCGAGGTGTCGTTTATGTGCGCACAGAATATCCCCTCGCCATCAGGCATCTGGATAACGCAGTCCGACAGGCCCGGGAAACGGGTCTCCTCGGCAAAAATATCCTCGGCTCGGGCATGAATTTCGACATCTCAATGGTCAAGGGGGCCGGAGCCTTCGTGTGCGGAGAGGAGACGGCGCTCATGCGCTCTATCGAAGGAAGGATGGGAGAACCCCGACAGCGGCCGCCCTTCCCGGTGCAGAGCGGGATCAACGGCAAGCCCACTCTCATCAACAACGTCGAGACCTGGGCCAACATCCCGGTCATCTTTGAGATGGGCCCGAAGGCCTATGCCGCCATCGGAATCGCAAATACCGGGACCAAGATATTCAGCCTTGTCGGCAAGATCAAGAACACGGGCCTCGTGGAAGTGCCGATGGGCGCCCCCATCAGGGACATCGTTTACGAAATCGGCGGCGGCGCCTCGGGAGCTGCCGCTATTAAGGCCGTCCAGACGGGAGGTCCCTCCGGGGGGTGTATTCCGGCCCGCCTGTTCGATCTGCCGATCGGCTACGAGAGCCTTTCCCGGGCCGGGTCCATCATGGGGTCAGGCGGGATGATTGTGATGGACGAAAACACCTGCATGATCGACATTGCCCGGTATTTCATGAATTTCCTCAAGGGTGAATCATGCGGCAAGTGCTTCTCCTGCCGCAAGGGCACCCAGCGGATGTACGAACTGCTCGACGACATCTCGGCCGGCAAAGCGACACCGGGGCATCTAGACCTTCTGGAAGAGCTGGCCCTGGTGCTCAAGGACGTGGCGATGTGCGGATTGGGGCAGACGGCCTCGAATCCGGTTCTCTCCACGCTCAAGCACTTCCGGGACGAGTATATCGAACATATCGATAATAAGCGTTGCCCCGCAGGGGTGTGCAAGGGGCTCATCAGCTTTACTATCAATGAGCGCTGCACCGGCTGCGGGGTCTGCCGGAAGGCCTGTCCGGAAGAGGCGATTACGGGGGAAAAGAAAAAGCCTCATGTCATCGACCTGGAACGGTGCAGCCGGTGCGGGTCATGCCGGAGCGTGTGCAAGTTTGATGCAATCGACGTGCGATAATACGATGTTTGACTGACACTCACCCAAAAGGACATGAAATGGTTAAACTGACGATCAACGGCTTGGATGTGAGCGTGGAGCGGGGAACGACGATCCTGGAAGCAGCGCGGTTTTTTGGTTTTCCCATCCCGACGCTGTGTCATCATGAAGGGCTTTCTCCTTACGGTGCCTGTCGGCTCTGCGTCGTGGAGATCGGGAAAGAACCGAGGACGAGACTGGTTTCCTCCTGTACCTACCCGGTGGAGGACGGACTCGTGGTGAGGACCTCGTCGAAGCGGGTGGTGCGGGCGCGCCGGATGATGATAGAGCTCCTGCTGGGGTCCTGTCCGCAATCCAAGGTCATCCAGGACCTGGCTTCCGCCCATCATGTCTCCCAACAGCGTTTCAGACAGGAACACGACGACTGCATTCTCTGCGGTCTGTGCGTGAGAATCTGCAAGGAACAGATGATGGCCGGGGCCGTGGGCTTCCGGGGCCGGGGGGAGGAGCGCAGTGTGGGCGCCCCCTTCGACAGTCAGTCCGACGCGTGCCGGTTATGCGGCGCCTGCATGTATATCTGCCCGGCATGCCAGCTCAGGTGCACCTTCAATCAGCCGGAAAAGGCCATCTGCGGCGGCTGTGCGAACCTGAGTCCGCCCTGTATCGAGAAGGAAAAATTCGACGACATGATGTGCTACATGTCGCCCTGCGTGGCATGCGAAATTAAAAAATGACCAAGTCCAGAAAGGAGAAAGATATATGTCTTTTTCAAGAATCAACACATCCAGCGCGACGCTCACAAAGAACAGAACGGAAGAGTCCATCACACCGTCGTCGGGCATGTGCGTCACCTGCATCGACGGCTGTATCGGCATGTGTGAAATAGGGAAATCCGCATATCGCGGCCACGAGGTCATCTATCCTCAGCCCTTTGGCGTGATCACCACGGCAGCCGAAAAACACTATCCCGTCGATTATTCGCACTTCAACATTATGGGCACAATCGTCGGGGCACACGGTATTGAAGCCGACAGCGACAAGGCCATCTTCCCGGCCGTCAATCTCGAAGTGGTTATCGGCCACGATAAAGGCATCAAGTTCCGTCTCCCCTGGCTGATTTCCGGCATCGGCTCCACCAATATCGCCAAAAACAACTGGGAGGGAATCGCCATCGGTTCCGCCCTTGCGGGAACGGGTCTGACCATCGGCGAGAATGTCGTCGGCATGGATCCCGAAACCGTTTTCAAAAAAGGAAAAATCGTAGATACCGTCGATTTAAAGCGCCGGGTGAAGCTCTACACGGATTATCAGAAAGACGGCTACGGGGCGATTATCGTGCAGGCCAATCTGGAAGACGGCCGTTTAAAGGTTCAGCAGTATGCCATTGAGAAACTCGGGGTTCAATGTGTTGAACTCAAATGGGGCCAGGGCGCCAAGGACATCGGCGGAGAGGTGAAAATCAAGGATTTGAAAAGGGCCCAGATGCTCCAGGACCGCGGTTACATCGTTATCCCGAACCCCCACGATCCCAACGTGATCAAGGCCTTTGAAAGGGGCACCTTCAAAGAGTTCGAGCGACATTCCCGCGTCGGCATGGTAACCGAGGAGTCCTTTGCAGCGACCATCGAGGGGCTGCGCAAGGCCGGGGCAAAATACATCTTCCTCAAGACAGGCGCCTACCGTCCCGTCGATCTGGCCAGGGCCATCAGCTTTGCGTCAAAATACCGGCTGGATCTGCTGACCGTGGATGCCGCCGGCGGCGGCACCGGCATGAGCCCGTGGCGGATGATGAACGAATGGGGCGTCCCGCCCGTGGAACTGCACACCCTTGTTTATCAATACGCCAAAAAGCTTTCGGAAAAGAAAAAATACCTGCCGGCCATTGCCGTCAACGGCGGGTTCACCTTCGAAGACCAGATTTTCAAAGCCCTGGCCATGGGCGCGCCCTATGTAAAAATGGTGGGCATGGCGCGGGCCCCCATTGCGGCGGCCATGGTCGGAAAAACCATCGGACAGACCATCGAGGCGCAACAGATTCCCGTTTACGTCGAGCGCTTCGGCAATTCCAGAGACGAAATTTTCATCACCGCCGGCGAGCTGCGCCACGAACTGGGGGACAAGGAATTCGAAAAACTGCCGACTGGCGCCATCGGTCTTTATACCTATTATGAAAGACTGGCCCAGGGGCTGCGCCAGTTCATGGCCGGGAGCAGAAAGTTTTCCCTCGAGCACATCAGCCGCAACGACATCGCCGCCCTCACGCCCGAGGCGGCGCGCATCAGCGGGATTAATTATATTATGGATGTCGACAAGGAAGAGGCCTCACGTATCCTCAATTTCTGAAATGCTCCAGAAACGATTCCCGACCTGCTGACGTCCGTGAATCGTGAATTGGGGTCACCGGGCGGGACCAGGGTCACCCATGAAAACGGCCGTCAACCCCGAGGCAAAGTCATTCTGTAAAGGCCGCTCCGGGATCTCTTGGTAACGCACATGGCTGCACCGCCCGCAGAAGAGTCTGTGGCATTCTTCAGGAATGACCACGTGCCGCTTAGGCGGCTGGTCCGTAGAGACCCTATAAATGATACTCTCTGCTGTCTGCAGCCTTTTTCATGATATCAGGTCTGTTTTCTTGGCATGATGTCCGAGAATACACCGCCACTTAAAGGCCCGAGGCTCGAGCCCTCGAGGGCACGTCATGTTAAAAAAAGCGGGACAATGATTTCAATGTTCCCGCCTTTTTACTGCCCTATCGCTTTGAGCGACTGCTGAATTATCACCGGCCCCCGGTAACCTTGAGAATCTGTCCAGACACATAATCCGACAGGGGCGAGGCGAAGAAGAGAATAGCCCTTGCGGCCTCTTCTGCCGTGCCCGGTCGCCCCAAGGGGATCACCGATTTGAGGGCTTCGAGGCCCACTTTGGGAATCCCGAGAGCAATTTTTCTGCCTTCCCGCTCGATCGTTTCCGCCCCGTCCTCCTTCGCCTTCGTGAGTCTCGTCTCTATCCAGCCGAAGGCTACGCAGTTGACGTTCACATTGAACACACCCCATTCTTTCGAGAGCGTCTTTGTCAGACCTATGAGTGCTGCCTTGGCAGATGAATAATTGGCCTGGCCGGGGTTCCCATCGGTGCCAGAAATGGAGGAAATATTGATGACCTTCCTCATCACTCTTTTCCCCTCCTCCTTTTCCCTCTTGGCGTTTTCCCGGATATAGGGCGCCGCGGCCCGAAGGATCCTAAAAGGAGCCTTGAGGTGGATGTTTAAGATAGCATCCCACTGCTCATCTGTCATCTTGTGGAGGAAGGCGTCCCATGTGTAACCCGCCACATTGGCAATCACATCGATATTTGAACCAAAGGCATCAACGGTGGCTTGAACCAACCTTTCGGGAGCGCCGGATGCCGTGATATCGCCAACAACGGCAATGGCCTGACCGCCCGTGCTTTTTATTTGGCCGAGCGTCTCATGGGCTGGTTCCTCATCCAGCTCACTGATGGCCACTTTGCCGCCTTCTTCTGCAAAGAGCAATGCCGTTGCCTTTCCGATCCCTCTGCCACCGCCAGTCACAATACAAATTTTTCCATCAAGCATTTTTTTCATCACTTTCTCCTTTAAATAAACACCTGGAATTGATTGCCGCCCGATCCACTATTTGCTCGGAAGTAATCCTGAATTCCCTGTTTTTTTATCCCAGGCTGTTGCGATGCCTCTAATGGGTTTGCGTTCAATATTTCCCATATTCACTCTTAACTCAACTGATACGCCCCAAAGCAGAATCGGTTTCTCTCCGTTCACGCGAACGGGCGGGTATGCGAATTTTGTCCACAGAGCAAGACACACACTTCGGGCAAGACTTGTGGTCAGATACTAACCTGAAACAGGACAGACTGTAATTAAAATGTAACCTTCAAGGCCAAAAATAACCAGCAGGACTCGAAACGACCTTCGGAAGTCTTCGAAATATTACTACCTTAAAAACATAGTGAATCGCCTCAGTTAGTTTCCCATACAATCCAAAGGCCCGAGGCTCGAGCCCTCGAGGGCGCACCAGAGAAACCAAGGGTTATCGAAATGAGGATAACCTCCTTTCTATTTTTGACGAAGAGTTTCCTGCATCACAAATAAGGCACTTCCGGAACAAAATTGCACATAGTCTTTTAATAATCGGCCGATTTCACGCAGGAATCAGCTATGAAAAAATACCCTCGTCTTTTTACGGCAGCGTCGCTGTGGGTTTAGAATTGTCTTGACTTCCGGCAGTAACTCCCATAGGCTGCGCCCTCCGAGCCGCCCTGCATCGCATAGGTATAAAAGACAAATTATCTGTCCATGGAATAAGACCGATATGCTGAAAAAATATCGCTATAAACTCGCGGGCCTCGTCCAGGGCCCCCTATACTATTTCATTCGCTGCTACAGCTGGACATTTCGGCTCCACATCGAAAATGAGAAGCCCTGGCAAGACTATTTGAAGCGCGGTGGCCGGGTCCTGCTGTGTTGCTGGCACCAGCAGTTCTTCGCGGCGATTCGCCATTTCAAAGCCTACTCCGTGCATCACCCTGCCTTGATGATCAGCCAGAGCGAGGACGGAGACGTCATCGCCGGGATCGCCGAGAAATCGGGCTGGCATGCGGTGCGCGGTTCATCTTCACGAAACGGAGGACAGGCCCTGAAAGAGATGGTGGGGCGGCTGAAGCGCTCGGGCCTTGCCGCACATATTGTGGACGGGCCGAAAGGGCCTGCCGGGATCATCAAGGCAGGCGTGGTCAGCCTGGCTCGCGACACAGGGGCCGTCGTCGTACCCCTGTATGTCACGTCCGACCGTGCCTGGTACTTCAACAGCTGGGATCGCTTCATGCTGCCGAAGCCTTTCGCGAAGGTGTCCTTGCGATTTGACAAGATGATGGATCTGACCACGGGACAAGACGAGGAGGCATTCGAGAGGCACCGTCTACAGCTCCAGGAGACCATGCTGCTTAACCTGACCCCCTGAACGATACGTTTACTCCTTTCTCGCTTTTGCCTCAATCACCCGGAGAGTCTGCAGCAAAAAATCTTCCATGAAAACGATTCTGAGCCATGCGGGAAAACTGCTCTACTTTATGATGGGCTGGCGCTTCGAGCCGCTTCCGCCCTACTTTTCAAGGAAGCACGTGATCATCGGTTTTCCCCACACATCCAATATGGACACCGTTCGGGCGTTCACGGGCTTTCGGATCATCAAACGGACCGGGCACATCATGATCAAAAAGGAGGCTTTTTTCTGGCCGTTGTCCATTCTACTTCACGCGCTTGGCGGAATCCCGGTTGATCGCAAGGCCCCACAGGGCGTCGTGGAGCAGATGGTCGACGTGTTCAACGCCCGCGACGCGTTTCTCCTGGCCATCGTGCCCGAAGGAACCCGCAAAAAGATACGGACGATCCGGACCGGCTTCTGGCATATCGCGAAGGCCGCGGATGTGTCGATCATCTGCTGGTACCTGGACAATGAAAACAAGACAACCCGATGGCTGGGCCAGATTATCCCTGGTGAGGACAAAATGGAAGACCTAAGACGGATCAGGGATCTCTATGATAAGGCCGGTTATCGATTTCCACTGGAAGCTGCTGATCAGTCGTGACGAAGGCTTGATGCAGCCGAAAATTGACAAATGACAGCTTGAGTCATTAGAATGAACTCCCCAATAATGATGTCGGAAAAAAAGCAAAGAGGATCAGGTTTATTTGCCTGGCAGGATGTCTGAGAATACACCGCCGCTTAAAGGCCCGAGGTTCAAGCCCTCGAGGCGTGCCAGAGAAACCAAGGGTTATCCGATTTCGGACAACCCCTTTTGTTTTTCTGGCTAATGTTTCTGCCTTTTGATATCAACGTCAGGTAAGTTGGCTTTCGAAATGTGAAGTCACATTTATTTCAGTTAATATTTATGTTTCCCCTTTCCTTTGCCCTTCCCTTTACCTTGACCATAACCATTATAGAGATCCTGTCCTCTCTTCAGGGCATGGAATTCCTGCGAACCGGGCTTGATCCCCAGGTTTTTCGCTATTACACCCCAGCCTTTCCCTTTTCCGGAGTTATATTCCCTCATAACTCGATCAGGTGGATACCCCGACATTTCTCCAAGCCGAAAAACAATGTATGCGTCCGCCGGGTTTGACACATTGCCCAGCACGGCACTGATCTGAGCATCTCCAATGTGAAAGCGAGTCGCCAGCCTCGCACGGAAGCCTGAGGGGTCTGCCTGGGCCTGAACATTGAAACCATCGACCCAGCCGAAATCCTTGGCTGCAATTGCTATTGATGAAAAGAGAAGAACAATCAGTGCAACATCGATAACTATTTTTACTTTTTTCATCATTGCCTCCTTCTGGCTGTTTGAGGATATATATCGGATAAATATATAATGAAGTTGATACAAAAATATGGTCATAAACAGAGCCGGAATCACAATATGATCGGCTTTACTGGGCACCCGTAGAATCAACAGGTTATCCAAGGATAGGATAACCCTTTTTTTGTTTGGCTAAAGGGGGGCTCGCTTTGCCAAATTCCCCCTCAGCGAAGATATTTATTTTGATGTTAAATGTACGAAATTTGTGTCATCTTTCATTAGCAATTGAACGGGATAGAACGGATAATCCTGCATGTAAGCGGAATCAAGAAACAGTTATTTTTTATCAGAGGGGGATGCATGAAGAAGATGACATACGGGTGGTTCTTGGGCGTCTTCCTGTTCCTGACATTGATGGTGACGGCCGGCTGCAGTTACACCGGGCATGGACCGGCAATTGTTTCCCCGGGGAAGTATGCAATGGGAGGAGATATGCCGCAGGAAAAAATATTTGATACAGGCAAAGTGAGAATAAATTATCTGGATTCCGGCTCTCCATCGGTCGAACCGCTGGTCATGCTCCACGGGGGAGCCTGGCGCTGGCAGGAGTACCTTACGCTCATTCCGAGCCTTTCTCAAAGGTGGCATGTCTATGCCATGGACCTGAGAGGCAACGGCCGATCGGGATGGGTCGCCGGGCACTACCGCATAGAGGATTTTACCGAAGACATCGTGACATTTCTAAGACAATTGGATGCGCCGGCTGTCCTCGTGGGCCATTCCCTCGGCGGGGCGATTGCGCTTATGGCAGCCGCACAGTGTCCGGAAAAAGTGAAGGCCCTCATCATTGAGGATGCTCCTTTGGACATAAACATCTACAGGAAATTCGTCGACTCGAGCCGGGACATGTTCAATCTCTGGCTGGATCTGAAGAAATCGGCATCATCTGAACAAGAATTATCCCTTGCCCTGGCTGACAGGTACAAGGATTACCCGGGTGTGACCAGTCAGTGGATACAGTTCTTTGCGGGATGCCTGTGGGCGCTTGACCCGACGTATTTCGACGCGTTGCTTTACGACTTTGACGGTTTTTCCAGGGGATATGGTGCTGAAGGGATCATGGCGAAGATCAAGTGTCCCGTCTTGTTCATTCGGGGAGAGACAAAGCTTGGGGCCGTCATGTCGGATGACGAAATATCCTGGCTGAAACGGAATTACAGCAACGTGAACTATGTCCAGATCGATGGTGTAGGCCATCTCCTGCATCTGGAGGATCGGGGTCAGACCCCGGTACTGAATGAGATGATGGCATTCCTCACGCGCATCCCGAAATAACAGGGCCGATGGGCGAAAGACGAATTATCCTAAGGTCCGAGGTTCGAGCCCTCGAGGCGCGCCAGATAAATCAAAAGGGTTATCCGATTTCGGATAACCCCTTACCCGCGTCAGGATCACCTGACTTGATTCAAATCCCAAAGGGCCTGCAACCTGTCATTTCCCTCCTGCTCGTGAAGGATCTATTTTGATCAACAGCGGTGAAGATCTGCGAATCTGAAGGCGGTCGGCTGAAGCGTTTTGTTGTAAAAGGGATGTGCGTCAGGCGGACGTGTTCGATCCCCGGAAGACGGGGTGTCGGGCGGCCGCCAGGTTGACGATGCGGCTGCCCATTTCACCGTAGGAGTAACCGACTTCAGCCGCAGCGTAGGTCATCGATGTCCGCGGGTTGATGTCGGGATTCGGGTTAACATCAATGACGTAGAAGACCCCGTTGTGATAACGGACATCGATGCGCCCGTAGTCCCGGCAGCCCACGGCCTGGTAGGTGGCCAGGACGATTCGCTCAAGTTCGGCCTGGGCCGGGGGATCCAGCTCCGCAGGCACGCACAGGTCGATTCCCTCATAGAGACGGGACCCGGGAGAATACTTGGCTTCGTAGGTAAAAAGCCGGTCGCGTATGTCGGTCAGGTCGCAGTAATCAATCTCTACCGGAGGGAGCGCGGAAATCTTCCCGTTGCCCCAGACCGCATCGTGAAATTCACGCCCGTTCACGAATTCCTCGACCAGGGCGGGTTGCTTGTGCGTCTCCAGAATGAAAGCGATGCGTTTTTCGAGCTCTGCCGTCGACATGACGACGGATTCGGGAGAGATACCGATGCTGCAGTGCTCATGGGCGGCTTTGACAATGGCAGGGAAAATGTTCCAACTTCCGACCTCGGGAGCGTGGAAGACTTCCCAGGACGGTGTGGAGATATGCGCTTCGTCGAGGATGCGCTTGACCCGGGGCTTGTCGTAAGACAACGAGAGCACGTCGTACGACGAACCGGTAAAGACGAAACCCAGCTCTTCCATCACCCTGACGACTTCCGGCTCGCTGTGGGGGACGCCGGGAAGCTCCTCGCACCAGTTGAACACGATGTAATCCCGGGGATCAAACGCGCTCAACCGGTCAGCCAGGCAACCGTCTTCTACCGCCACAACCTCGATGGGATGACCCAAGTCCTTCAAGGCATTGCCGAGCGTCAAGACTTCCTGTTCAGTCTCCTGCCTGTCTTCCGGTGCCCATTCCGGGTTCATGTTGTGGAGGAGGAGCACGGGCAGGTTGTACCGCAGATCATCCACGTTGTTCCCGTTTTGCCGCCTGGTCGAAGGGCCCTCGTCTTTCCTTCCGGGTCCTCGGGGCGAAATTATTTTTTCCGATATTCTTTTCCGGGGCCCGCTTTATGTGCATCAGCAACTCCCCGAATTACGATCTCACCTGCCTGGCAATGTCCCGATGACTCTCTATGCAAAAAAAAAGCCACGACTGATATTCATCAGATGGCGGCCCGACCATCGACAAGTCCTCCGGAAATTTCTTCCCGGACCCTTTTGCCTTCCTGATTTTATTGAAAAGTAAAAAATCTACACTTATTTGTCAAGATAAAAACGACGTAAACTTCCGACGCATTCAATCACAACCCCGTGCTGACCGGAGATCGTGTCAAGGTATCAAGATGCGATGTAGCTCTGAGTCAGGATTTTTGTCTTCGCCATCTCGGACAGGACATGATGGTCAGAAAAAATACCCTTCACTTTGCGCAGGCTGACCAGGTCATGGTATGAAGACGGCAGGGATTGAACCGCATAATACTCTGCTTCCTCTTCGTCAACAAACAACTTGGCGATCTGATTTGCAAGAAAAAGTGCGGCGAGATATTTCTTGTCTTCCTCTTTCATGGAAAGACAGCTTCTGGAATAAAAGGAAGGAAAATGATGTGTTTCGATCAACCTCAAGGTCTCCTCGGAAAGACCACACCCCTCGAAAGCAATCCGTCCTATGACAGCGTGGTTGATACCCAGGAGCCTGTCTTCACTGATAATGCATTCCTTTTTACCGAAAGGCAACATGAAATCATCATCGATCTGCTTTTTTCGAATGACCCCTGACATGACGAATTCGCCAATGTCATGCAACAGCCCCAGCGTGTAAAGTTTTCCTTTGTTCAACCCTTCAAACGCATCCGCAAGATAAACAGCGCAACGGGCCGTCAGGACCGAATGCTTCAACAACGACCTGTAAATTGGGTTTATCTGTACCTGATTGCCGTAAGATTGCTCGGAAACCATATTGTAGAACAGTATCGATTTAATATTGATCAGCCCGAGCACGGCAAGAGCATGATTGATGGAATCCATGGCCATTCGTGATCCGAAGTACGCGGAGTTCGCAACCCTCAGGATTTTGTTTGAAAGCACAGGGTCAGAGGAGATTCTCTTGGCTACTCTCGACATGTCGACATTCGGATCATCAAGCATCAGGAACATCTCGTAGGTCGAGGTCAATCCTTTTATTTCTCCGACTTGCCATCTTATCGAGTCGACGGCCTCCCGGCTGAGTCCGCTCAGCTCATAAGGCATATGGGATTTCGATTCAACCGCTTTATGGTTTGATGTTATGTAGTTTAATCCTTCCAGGACAGTTGATTTCAGCTGATCCATATTCTCTGTCTTTTCTGATTTTGGGCTCGTCTGCGTGTGGGCAGCCGTTCTTGCAGGCTGCGGCTGTTCTTCAGAGGGCCTTTTACGATGTTCCATCAAATCGTCTTTTTTAGATTTGCCATTCGCTGATCCCAGCAGGAATATTGCGAGGCCGATAAGGAGTGCAAAAATGAAAACAACAAGCAATGTCATGGGGGTTCTCCTTTTATACCGATATCATGCGATGCGTATTGATTCCTTGTGATACCTGTTTTCCACGAACCACCCGTGTGTGCAGAGAGAACAGGGCAGATAAATGGAATTCAGACACAGTGCCTTGAAGAGGTTTTCTTGAAATCTGCGAAACGGACATTTCTCCCGTCTTTCATTTCCGTCTTTTCTTGAACTCATCATGGGCATTGAATGTGCCACGAAATCACTTATTCATATCGTTAATGATTTCAATGGGATATAAAAAATCCCCGTTTACAGGCTCCTCATGGAAATATTCCAATTTGGATCAGAGTCGTCAGATTGTAAAGAATATCAACAAGTTGTCTTATTGATCCATTTTGGAGTGGTCGACGCCGGCAGGCAGCTGACACGGCGGATTCGGCGCTGACGTACCGCAGACTGATTTTTATCGCGAGGATGAAATTGAAAGGCCCGAAAATCACAGGGTTCGCCACAGATCGCAAGCTTGGGATTTCAGATATCTGCATTAAAAACCGATATGAGTATCAAGAACACTCGGAGTATTTTCACCGTGCAGCCAGCAGAAAATACCAGGACCCCGATAAACATGCCTCTGGGCCAAGCCCTGCTCAAGAAGGGGATACTGACCCAGGCCCAGCTCGATGAGGCTCTGGAAATACAAAAGCAAGGGAAAAATCTATATTTGGGAGAGGTATTGCAGCATCTCGGCGTTAATCAGAACAAGATCAATGAAACCCTGGATTTTATCAATAAAAGAAAGAAAATCGGCGATATATTGATTGATCTCGGGTTGCTCACCCCCGAGGGGCTGGAACGCGCCCTAAAAGACCAGAAACTCATTCAATCCAAAATGGGCACCCGAAAACCCCTTGGTATTCTGTTGTTTGAGTTGGGCTTGATCAGCTATAGTGATTACATGACGGCTCTCTCCAAGCACTTTGCTATTCGGATCGTCTCCCTGGAAGGCAGCCGGGCAAATCCATCTTTGCAGGACGTGCTGGGCAGGAAATATGTCTGCAAACACGAGGTGCTGATTCTGGAAGACGACGGGCGCACCATAAAGATCGCACTGGGAGCACCAACGACCTTCCTGATGCAGGAGATCAGAAAATCGATTCCGCCTCATCGGGAGATCGTCTTCTTTTTGGCCCACCCCATGGAAATAGCGGCTGCATACAAGGTGATGTACGACCCTTTCTCTCAGAACCGTGACCGATGATCCCTGCTGATCGCTACTGAAGTCGCCCCTCAACCCCTCCTTGGCTTCTGCCTGTCTCGGAGCCTCCAACTGACCTTTCCGCGGAAATGAGGCCATCGAGCGTGAATCCCTCACCCGCCTTTTGATCGGCCTTTTTTTGTCCCGAAATCCTGAGTACGCAGGGCAATCCTGCTTCAATCCCCGCCCCGGAGACCTGCGCACACACCCCCCCGGTCACCGCAGATCCGTACCGTGCAAACCGTCACCACGTCATCCAATGTCTTAGGATGTTTTAAGACATTTAGAAAAGCAGAATCCGCTTACACCCGATGGACACCCGATTACATCTGCAATATTTTTTTAGAAAATTCGCATCAACGAGAAAGTAGCGGGCGAACAGATATCAGCATTCCCATCCGCTTTGTTTAGCCCTCCTTTTTGACAGCTTTTTACCTGTCTGTTTTGTTGAACCAACTTTTCAATATTACGTAACATATTAAACTTGCGTTATTTTCTTTCGGTGCGGCCAGAAGCACGCCGAAGCCGGGTCAAAGGAGTTGTCGGCGGCTCGGCCGGGAGACGACCGAACGGGAAAGAGTCCGCCTCGGCGTTTTTCAATGGGAAGGAGGTGATTGCGATGGTCATACGGGTTTTTTAAGGTTCGCTCTCTTCAGTCAATCCATTTTTAAAGGAGGGAATATGATGGAAAGAAATCGAATAAAAAGTAAGCGGAAAGGAAGCGGTTTATTCGGGCTTGGGTGGCGCGATCTTCTCATCGGCGTAAGCATTGCCATATTTATTGCGGCTGCGATCATGCTCGGGCATGCCGTCGCTCAGTCGCAGAGCTATGCGCTTTCGCCGATAGAGGAGTTGGGCAAGCGCATTTTCTTCGACAACATATCCATACCCGAGCGCATGTCCTGCGCGACCTGCCATGACCCGAAAGCCGGAGGAACGTTGAAGAATTCCGGTACCAACCTGCACCAGGTCGGAGTCACAGGTGCAAACCCCCATACCGCGGGTGGACTCAAGCCCCCTACCAACGCCTACGCGAGCTTCATTCCCAAATTCCAGCCCTGTGCTGTGGGTTTCTTCGGATACTGCGGGGGGAACTTCTGGAATGGCCGCTCCGAGGGCAATGACATTCCATTGTTTGCGGGAGCCGCAGGGCATGTCGGTGACGAGGTCTTCGAAGTCGGGGGCTTCCTCGACCCCGGTCTGCAGCTTGCCTACAGCGTGTACCTTGGACCGGTGGCCGATCAGGCCTTGAACCCCTTTGGGAACCTCGTCGAGCAGAACATCGAGAGGGAAGGCGTATGCCGTCATGTCGAAAAAGCGAAGTATGCCCCGCTTTTCAAGACCGTCTGGAAGGAAGCGATCGACTGCTCGTCTGCGGGACTTGACAAGAGCTTCAAGCGCATCGCCGTATCCCTCGCGGCCTGGCAGGCCTCCACGGAGGTCAACTCCTTCAGTTCGAAACGCGATATCGTTCTGGCGAAGGATGCGGACGGAAAGTTCCCCCTGGACGGTTTCACTGCCCAGGAAAACCTCGGGCACGACCTGTTCTATAATACTCTCCCCATTCCGTTCCTGCCGGAAGGCACACCTCCTGTCAACGTGCGGCCCTTCCCGAACCTGCCTGTCACCAACTGCTCCTTCTGTCACTTGAGCAGTACGGTCGCTCCCGACGGAACCGATCCGGTGGAGCGCTACACCGATGACGCCTATCACAATATCGGGACACCGTTCAACCCCGAGATCGCGGGCAGCCCCAATCCGAACCCGATCCTGGCAGACCATACGGGCGCTCTTGATCCCGCGGCCATACCCGGCCCTGCCACATTTCTCCCGCTCGGGTACGTCAAGACCCCGACTCTGCGCAACGTGGACAAGAGGCCCGGCAAGGGTTTCACCAAGGCCTACACCCACAACGGCTGGTTCAAGAGCATGGAGAGCATCGTTCACTTCTACAACACGGCGGACGTTAACCCTGTCGGTTCGAAGCTGCACACCGTCACGAGATGTCCCGATGGTATCACGACGGAAAAGGATGCGCTTGCGAACAACTGCTGGCCTGCACCCGAGTATCCCGATGTCCCGGGTCTCGCCATCGGTGCTATCTTTGGCAACCTGGGTCTGACCCCTGAAGAGGAAGATGCGATTGTAGCGTATTTGAAAACGTTTACTGACACCTATACCCCCAAGGAGCCGAAACCCTTCAAGCGATAAGGTTTCCCCGGTGGGCAAAACAGAGGGGAAGAAGTGTTGTCCACAGCGTCTCTCCCCATCGGTCAAAACCCCGGTTCGAGCTCGAGGGCGCGCCAGAAACATAGATGAGTTATGGGCTGCCTCATGCGAGGCAGCCCTCCCGAATTACATCTGGTTCTTTTTGCGCATCAACCCCTGACAAAAAGGCCGTCGACTATTTTCGGGAAGCGGCCTGCCCACCTTTCCGGCCAATAAAAAAGCCTCATCCAGCAAAGGGCGGGAAACTGGATGAGGCTGTCACAAGGTGGGTGAAGATATATCTATACTCCCTTGCGGCTCGGCACCTCAAAGTAGCGCTGCATGGCGTCCATGATCGCATATTCGAGTTTTTTTCTCGGTCTTTCCGAGTCGCTTTGGAAGTAGCGGCGCATGGTGTTGATTATGCTCCGTTCCATCCTCCTGCTCCTGATCTTTCCGGCGTCTTTCTCCTCATAGTCGGCTGTCAGCATTTCCATACACTTCCTCCTTGATACGGAAGTTATCTTCGCCTTATCCAGCCATTTTCCTGTGGACTGCCATGAAATATTCATGGAACATATAGGCCAGAAAGTGCGCCTGCCTCCAGTCGCAGGAGATCCCCGCAAATGCACTCGGACCGCCTCCGGGTTCTTCCCAGAAATCAAGAACGTCCTGAAGCCGGACAGTCCTGATATCATCACCCAGGAATCGTATACTCAGAAAATCACGCCCGGCGTCCGTGACAAATCCAGGAAACTCGCCGTCAAACAACTCTGATAGAATCAGCCTGTGTTCATCTTTCATGTTCCTGAACCTTCATTGGATTCCCTGCGCGATCTATGCCTCTCTTGCCCTTGATTACTTACAACAACGTCCTGTCCCATGGAGGTTCGGGTGAGATCTCTCAACTGCCGGTCCGGTCAGGGGGACACCTGGGGGTGAATTCTCCATTTTACATGTAAAGCGATACCGGAGACCTGCTCGTCGCGAGTTCGTATGCTGTTACCGACGGCCACTCCGTTTGGGCGGCTGACCGCTGCAGACTCTTCATCAGCACGTTCTTGCAGGTTCGGCATATCCCGTGTGAGATTTCGTGTCCCTCACCCCGCTTGCCCATATCTTCTTTGCACCAAGCACAAACAATTTTCATAACTTTTGTGTCTCCTCCAATGCAAATGAATCTGCTTGCATCAAATCATCCCTGTATTTTATTCCGCAATTACCGTTCCATAATGATTAATAGATCCGTAACTGCTCGATATGGCTGACTCTTACGACATATTGCTTATCTGGAAGAATCAGAAGAATCAGGACCATTTGCAGGATATTCCCTACAGTTGAAGTGGTTCAAATCAGGTAATGACCTTGAAATATACGAAAAACCGGGCGAAGGGTTATTCAGTCACCATTGGAGGAATAACCCTTCTTTTTGTATTCCGGTCACAAATGACGCCATCCAAACTTCAGAGGGCGTCTAAAAAATCCACTTTTGGACTCTATAAGTTTCTGATTGCGATTATTCTCTGACCTAGGGCGGGGTCATACCTGCACGGCGAATAATCCGCCTGGAGGGGGTTCTTTCCCGATAAGAGGCATTGCCGGTTTCACGACGGCGCCATTCAATCAACAAGAAATTTTCGCCGAGTTCTTCGCTTGTGCGGATGGTTCTTCCTTATTGATCAATCTTTAGACCTTTTTTGCTTGTGAAATCTGCTATCTTTACCCATCCGTTTTTGTTCTGAATGTATAGTTGATTCGATCCCATCTAATACTTTTTTCGTATTTTTCTCTAATACTCCCCGAGGGGAAAATGGCACTTTCTTCCGATTGACTTGCCAACAGATTAGAGCTAAACGTAACATATGAAACAAATATATTAGATATTCGTTTTTTGCATTTAGATCAGAGGGAAATTACTGACTTTAAAAGTTAAAATGATAGTTTTTCAATGAAAAAGGGGGGCAATACTAAACATGAAAAATTTAAGCATTTTCAAGATCCTCAGCACTGTCTGCCTGGTACTCCTGTTTCTGGCGTGCGGCGGAGGTGGAGGTGGGGGTCACCACACCCCGATTTCAAAAGATATAACATCATTCACCATATCGGCCATACCAGGCTCAAATACGACAATAGGTACGAATACTATTACGGTCCAGGTTCCCTTTGGAACGGATGTAACAGCCTTGGAACCGACGATCGTTCATAACGGAGCAACTATAGACCCGGCATCCGGAGTGGCGCAGGATTTCAGTGGCGGCCCCGTAACCTACACAGTTACCGCGCAGAATGGCTCGACAAAGGTTTACGCGGTAACGGTTACGGAAGCGCCTAACACTGCCTGCGATATAATCACATTCGCTATACCTAGTGGGACAACCCAGCCAATACAGCCAAATACTATCACAGTCCAGGTTGCTTACGGTACGGATGTGACAGCCCTGGCGCCGACGATAACTGTTTCTCCGGGAGCCA
>DAIMEJ010000003.1:0-147768 GCA_036725345.1 Syntrophales bacterium | reverse complement strand
ACCCCGCAGACCTACACCGTTACAGCGATGGATGGCGTGACACAAAAGACCTATAAGGTAACGGTCACGGAAGCACCCAACACTGCTGCCGAGATATTGACATTCGCCATATCAGGCTCGGGCGGTACGGTAGGTCCGAATACTGTCGCAGTCACGATGCCCTACGGTACGGATGTGACAGCCCTGGCGCCGACGATAACTGTTTCTCCGGGAGCCACTATAGACCCGGCATCCGGAGTGGCGCAGGATTTTACAACCCCGCAGACCTACACCGTTACAGCGATGGATGGCGTGACACAAAAGACCTATACGGTAACGGTCACGGAAGCGCCTAACACTGCTTGCAATATAACCTCATTCACCATTTCAGGCATAAACGGCACAATAGGTCTGGATACTGTCACACTTCAGGTTCCATTTTGGATGAGTTTAACAGCCTTAACACCGACAATAGCTGTTTCACCGGGGGCATCGGTAGTCCCGGCATCCGGAGTGGTGCAGGATTTCAGTGGCGGCCCCGTAACCTACACAGTCACCGCGCAGGATGGCACAACGACAAAGGACTATACGATGACGGTAACGGCGGCTTCTGCTCCCACACCGAAATACGCCTATGTGGCAAACCAAGACAGCCATAATGTCTCGCAGTTCACCATCGGCGCGGATGGCTCTCTTGCGCCTATGGCCACACCGACAGTTGGAGCCGGGTTCATACCGGTAGCCATTACGGTAGACCCTTCAGGTAGGTTCACCTACGTGGCAAACTACGTCAGCAACACTGTTTCACAGTACACGATCGACGCGGACGGTTCCCTCACGCCCATGGCCGTACCCACGGTTGATACCGGGTCAGGGCCCGCAGCCGTCACAGTTGACCCCACAGGTCATTATGCCTACGTGGCAAATTGGGGTAGTGACAACGTCTCGCAGTACACGATCGGTGCGGACGGTTCCCTCACACCCAATGGCACTGTTGGTACTGGAAATCAGCCCTACTCCGTTACGATCCATCCCTCGGGCAATTATGCCTACGTGGCAAATGCTGGTGATGACAACATCTCGCAGTACACGATCGGTGCGACCGGTCTACTCGAGGCCATGGACCCGGCTACGGTTGATGCCGGGGATGGACCCCGGTCCGTCATGGTCAACCCTTCAGGCGGGTACGCTTACGCGGCAAACGTCGACAGCAACAACATTTCGCAGTACACGATCGGCGCGGACGGTTCCCTCGCGCCCATGGCCACTCCAGTGGTCCCGGCCGGGGATGGGCCCCGGTCCGTCACGGTTGACTCTTCCGGAAGATATGCCTACGTGGCAAACTACGACGACGATAATATCTCGCAGTACACGATCGGCGCGGACGGATCCCTAACGCCCATGGCCGTGCCCACGGTTGATGCCGGAGATGGGCCCCGGTCCGTCACGGTAGACCCCTCCGGAAAGTATGCCTACGTGGCAAACTACGTTGTCCATAATGTCTCGCAGTACACGATCGGCGCGGATGGAGCCCTCACACCCATGGTTGCGCCCACGGTTGGTGCCGGAATCGGGCCAGCAGCCATCGTTATTACTGTGGGCTACTAAAATCAGGAACGGCAATAGATGAAAAGATGTTGGTTCTCCCCGGGGAAATGAAATTGAGAAAAAAGATTCGGTGAAGATTACTCCATAGGAAGGCAAGAGATAATATAAAAAGTTACAAACGGCAAACTCGAGGCAGGGCCAGGAATGGTCCTGCCTCTTGTGTTTTTGGGGGTGAATTCGCTCGTCCGACGACCCCGGATCTTCCACTTCAAGTGGCTGAAATTCAAATGAGTCTTCTTGTCTCAGTCAGGAGGTGTGTCGAATGCGGACGGATGACGTTGAAGCTTTACGGGATCAAGGACCGCTGAAACAAGCCGCCACTGCGCAGGCAGGACTCATTCAGACTGCAGCGATTTGATAAACGCGTCGGCCTCGGCGATGGAGCTTTCCATCTCTCGAACTAGGCTGTCCACGTTCGTCTGGATGTTGACCACTTCCCCGCTCAGTCCGGCAATGGCCCTGGCGTTCAGGTTGTGCTTCATGAAAAGGACCTGATCGCGCAGGGGGACCAGGGTGGGTTCAAGCTTGGCCTCGGCCTTTTTCATGGCCCTGATCATCTCATCGTATTTCTTTTTTGTGACGTCGTATTTCTTCTGGCTCGACTTCCGCAACGTGTCACTGGAGTACTGCTTGATTTCCGAGCGCCACTCGCTGAACAGCGCTTCGGACACATCCTCCACGGCGGTGATCCGCTTGCGCACCTCGGCAGCCTTGGACTCGCTCTTTTGCAGGGTCGCGTTGAGCTTGTTGTACTCCTTCTCCAAATCGCCGCCTTTGAAGTTGACGACGCTCTTGTACTGCTCCATGGCCGTCAGGAATTGCTGCCTGGTTTCATTCTGAGTGTCACGCGCCGCCTTGACACGGTCCACCATGATGTCGCGCTTGTGAACGCCCATCTTTTCCATCGTTCCGTAATACATGGTGTTGCAGCCGCCGAGCCCGAGGATGACGGCGGAAAGAACGAAAAGTAGAATTCTCATGTTGCTCCTCCTCATGTTGTTGTCCGTTGCAAACACATATCACATGTTGTTTGTTAATCAAAAGTGAATTGCCGGGAAGAGAGGGCCTGCTGGTAGACCGTCTCTCTCAGGATCTGAAACCACCGCTGAACGGTGCCCTGGTGCACGGACGTCTGGAAGCGCAAACGATACGCCGGTACGCCGAGGCAAAAGAACGCTACCAGGCGGCCTTTCCAATACGAGGGAATCCGGGTCTTGGTCCATCTCGGTTGACTGAACCTTCGGGTCAGGCCGCAGATGCTGCAGCGCAGTTTTGTTCCGGAATTACCTTACTTTTTACCTTGCAAACAACACAAAAATAATGTATATTAGCAATTACGGCTAAGTTTTTCTCGTTTCAATGCATCCCCCAGGTGTAACGGGTAACATTAACGCGAAAGTGTAAAAACGCTTTAAACCGGTAAGCATTCCTTTTTTCAAAGAAGAATCGGTCAGAGAAAAGGAGGCGCTTCAATGAAACGGTTTATCAAATGCGTCCTGGTAGCAGGGATCGTAATGGCTTTTGCCACGGGAGCAAATGCGGCGATCTTCAGCCTCCAGGATCCCGTACCGGGGCAGATCCCGAATCTCGGTATCAACAATTTTATTCCTACGCTATTTACCGGACCACAGATCCCCGGATATTACGGTGCTCAGGTCTATGTGGACGCACCCGCTGGGACAACATTCTTAGCCGAGTTCTTTGGTGCGGAAGCGGGCTATCAAAACACGTTCCTTGTGGATGGGGTAGAGTACTTCAACCATCCAGGCGGGACCATCATTGCGCCGAATATCTCATCGCCGCTGGACACCTTCTCGATAAGCATAGATAGCAGCTTTACTGGCCTGGCACCGTTCAGCTTCGACGTCAACTCAGGTGCGGGTTCGGTTGCAAACGGTTCCAATCCGGATGACTCTGCCGGAGCGGCTATCGGACCCAATTTCTTTGCAAGCTTCAATCCGTTTGCTGTTCCTAACGGTGAGCTTCCGACCGGCAACGTCCTTTATCTTTTCCTGGATGACGGCGGAGCAGGTCCTGACGACGACCATGACGATTTCCTGGTTCGGGTCACGGCAACCCCGGCAGTGCCCATACCCGCAGCGGTCTGGCTCCTTGGTTCCGGCTTGATCGGGTTGGTTGCGGTGCGAAGGAGGTACAAAAAATAGTCATAAACAATGGTTTTAAAGGGGGCAGGTCAATTGACTTTGCCCCTTTTTTGTTGATATTCATTACAACAAGCTTCACTGCGTCACCGAGAATCTCGTGAATACCATTGATATTTTTGCCTTTTCACCCATTCTCACTTGAAATCATTCATTCTTTAATATAGCTTGATATGTCCGATACTAAATAAACGCTGTGGTTTTTCATGTATAGAAAATATTACGGTTTTTCCGAAGACCCTTTTCAGCTCAACACCGACCCGCGCTTCTTTTACATGAGCAGGCATCACCACGAGGCCTATGCCCATATGATCTACGCCCTCAACGAGTCGAAGGGTTTCACGGTCATCACAGGCGAAATCGGCACGGGCAAGACCTCGCTCATCCAGTTGATGCTGGCTCAGTATCGCGGCCGCACGCGCACGGTGCACCTCTTCAACCCCAAACTTACCTCCCGGGATTTTTTGAAATACATATGCCACAACCTGGGTCTGAAGACGGAGAGCCCGAGCATGGAGCCCCTGTCGAAGGGCGATCTGCTCACGCTGCTGGACAACTTCCTGCGCAAGTGTCAGTCCCTCAAGGAGCGTGTCGTTCTCATTATCGACGATGCCCAGGCGCTATCGCCAACGCTCCTCGAAGAGGTGCGTCTTCTGACAAATCTGGAAACCGCGCAGGGCAAGCTCCTGCAGGTTATCCTGATGGGCCAACCCGAACTGGAAAAAGTTCTGACCGACCCGCAGTACCGGGCGCTCAGGCAGCGAATCAGCGTTCGTTATCGCCTCCAACCTCTCAGGCATGAAGAGACGAGGGAATACATCGAGCACCGGCTGAAGGTCGCGGGAAACCGCAGCAGGCGCATCTTCAAACCTGCCGCCGTACGGCTGATCTGGGAATTTTCCCAGGGGATCCCGCGTGTCATCAACACCCTGTGCGACAATGCCCTGGTGATTGGATACAGTTCCTCCCGGAGGGTCATCGACAGAAAGATTGCGAAGGAAGCCATCCGGGATATGAGTTATTTAAAGCCGAATGTCGGCACAACTTTTCGCTGGCGGGCCCTTCTCTACGCGGTCCTGGGCATCTTAGCTGCCGGCATCCTGGGTTTCGGGGTGTATATGGTTTTGAAATGGTACCAGGGTGTGGCCCCCGCAACCACTGTTGAAGAGGCAGTCGAACCTGAGACAGCCGCCGTGATAAAGGGCCGGCCCCTGTCGTTCCTGGCACAGCAGTACTATGGGTTCGTCAACCCAACGATTCTGGACATCCTTCTGGAGAACAACCCACACATCACCGATTTGAGCCAGGTGCCCAGTGACGAGCCGGTGAAAATCCCCCCGCTCAACGATGAGTTCTTTCTGGGAAAGGAACCGGACGGGAAATACCAAATTTATCTCGGCACTTTCGATGACCTGCGATCCGTTGAGACCCTGAGGAAAGACTCGCTTCTTAAAACGAGGATGCTCAAGGCCGAACTCCGGACAGTATCGAGTGACATCCACTGGTACCGCCTCACCGCCAGCGGCTTTAAGTCGAGAGAGGAAGCCCTGCAGGTACTGGGTAGCTTGAAACGGCAGGGGGCTCTGCCCGCCTTTGCCGTTGCCCGCTGAAACTCATCTCACCTTTCCTCCGACCCGGTTTCAACATGGGGAGACAAGACAAAAAGAAACCCCCGGCTCCTTTTTGAGCCGGGGGTTTTTCTCCATGCGCGGCAAGCGATACTCTACTGTGTGTCTTGTCGCCTTAAACTTCCTTCTCCATCCTTGTACGCGCGATACCTGCTGGCCATGTCCTTCTGATCGGCACGGTTCAGGACAAACCCCAGTATCTTCTTCCGGGGCAGCAGGTCCAGGGCAAGCCTGACATCTTCAATCGATGTCGAGCCCGCCCGGACTACCAGGATGATATAGTCAACCTGGGGGGCGAAAGCCAGGGCATCAGCCCCCGCCAGCACCGGCGCGACGTCGAAAAATACATAGCGGTCGGGATAGCGGTTTTTGAGGTCTTTCACGAGTTTCTTCATCCTGGGTGAGCCGAGCAGTTCGCTGCTCGTAGTGACCGATCTGCCGCCCGAGATGACGGTAAACTTCTCCACACTCGGCCATACGATGATATCGGCGAGACTTGATTTGTTGAGCAGGTAGTCAACCAGCCCCCTGTCGCTCTCGAATCCCAGGTACTCGCGGACCTTCTGCTTGTGCAGATCGCTGTCCACCAGCAGCACCGTCTGGTTGTATTCCTTGGCGAAGGTGAAGGCGAGGTTGATGGCCGTGAGGGTCTTGCCCTCACCCGGCAGGGCGCTCGTGATCATGATGGTCGTCCCGCCCTGTCCGCCCGTCAGCTGAAGGAGCTTGGTACGCAGCACTTTGTACGACTCCGCCTCATAGGACCCGCACAGATAACCGACGCAGCGGTTCGACATGAGCCCCTGGGGATCGAGCGTGACCGTCCGGGACCGGGCGTAAGAGGGCGAAACCCAATCCTCACTGTCCGAAACTTTCTCATGCTCCGATTCCGTGGGCGCCTGTTCCGATTCCGGCTCAACAGGCCGGGGCGGCGCGTAGGAGGGTGTAACCGAAGCCTTCTTGTCCGCAACCTTCACAGGCTCCGGAAGCGAAGGTACCTGTTCCGGAACGACTGGCCTGGGCTCCGTGTAGGATGGCGCAGCCACACCCACCTTTTTTGCTACCTCTACAAGCTCCGGAGGCGGGGGCAGGTGCATCTCCTCGTGGTATCTTACGATGGCGGCAACCCTTTTACTCCGCTTTTCCTTCTTCTTGAACAACCCACCCAGCATGATATTCGTTCTCCCACCCGCCTGCGTCAGCGGCTACTGAAAACTTGAACACTGGTTTTTATGCTGAACACTCCGCGTCAGCGGTCCCTTAACCACTTAACCCTTAATCACTTAATCACTTTTTGTTTTCCCTTAACCACTTGAAACTCGCCGAAGGCGATACTGAACACTGAACACTTGAAACTTGAAACTGCCCGAAGAGCATACTTAACCACTTCACACTCTCGCCATTAGGCGAGTCGAACCAATGGAACAGCTCTTTTACCCCATCCTTCTTAAAATCTTCGCCCACAGTACATCGAGATCCATCACAAAGAAATGAAAAACGCCGGCGAACACCACGGCCGCCAGGGCAATCCCGATTAAGATGAGGCCTATTTTCATCCGGCTCTTTGCCGCGCCCTCCGTTGTCACGATGTCGGGGATGACGGCCAGCACAGGCAAACCGAGTGCTTTCGAAAGCGCCCCGGCAGTGCGGACCGACTGATCGCTGAACTCCTTGAGGGCGGTTGAGCACACGCCGGCACCGATCCCCAGCACCAGGCCGATAAAAATTATAGCGGGCCTGTTCGGCTGTACGGGCTTCTCGGGCAGCCTTGCCGCGTCGATCAGCGTGAAGCGCTCGCCCATCTGATCTTTCTCCAGGCCGGAGGCTGTCTTCGATTCAAGGTACTTTTTCGAAATGTCGTCATACTTGACCATAAGGTTGTTGCGCTTGGCGAGTAATAGCTTGTATTCCTCTTCAACCTTGGCCGATGAGGCGATTCGGCGATTATAAATGTTACGCTGTGATTCAGCGTCACTGATCTGCAGTTTCACAGCCTTGATCTCGCTGCGGATGCTCGCCAGCTGGGCTGACAGGGTCACATGTGTGGGGTTGTCCGGTTCTGTGGGGTTCTTCCCGGAGGTCCTGAGCTTTTTCTCCAGCTCTGCGATCTCAACCTTCGTCTTTTTTACGTCCGGGTGCTTGTCGGTGTATTGGCTCTCCAGGCTCTTGAGCCTTGTCTGCAATTCCTGTAGGCGGGTATTGGACGGAACGCTCGCCAGCTGTGTTTGCAGGTATGTCTCCTTCTCTTTGAGTTCCTTTAGTTGGTTTTTGAGCTGGGAGATAGTCAGTTCGATCCGGTCAATAGACTGGTAGTTATACTGTGCCAGTTCCGGCAGCGCGTTAACGTTTTTCTGCTTGAAGTCGGCAATCTGTCGGTCGATCTCGGCCATCTGCTCCTCGACGGCCTTGCGTTCGTCCTCCATGAATCTCGTGGCGCCTTCGGTCTGCTGTTCACGCACCCGCAGGTTCTCCTCGAGATAAAGTGACGTCAGCACATTGGTCACCTGCTGGACGACAGCGGGGTTCCGGCCCTCGTAGGATATCGAAAAGGCAATCGTGGCAACCGTCTTCCTGCCCGCGCGCCGGTCGATCACGTCTCCACTGATCATCTCTAACTTGATGTCCTTGCGCATCTCGCCGATGATTTCTTCCATCGTTTTCTTCTGCCGCAGGTCGGAGTAGAGATTCAATTTATTGATGATCTCGGTGAGGCGCGTCGTGCTCATGATGCGCTGGTTGATGGTCTGGAGGCGATGCTCGGCATAGCTCGAAACCGTTGTCATGACGTATTCGCGGGGAATTTCCTGATCCTCGATTAGGATGGTTGAGGTGGAGCTGTATGTCGGGGGCCAGGTGTAGGCGACAATCATCGACAGCAGGAAGATAGCCACAGCCGGCCAGATGAGATAGTGCTTCCGCCGCTTGATGATGGCGATCACATCGCCCACTGTCTTTATTTCCTGCCCCATGCTTATCCCGAATAACAGTTTGTTAGTTATTTAGTTATGCTGAACCAATAGAACTAATAGAACCAATGGAACTAATTGAACTGTTTTTTACTAAACCTTGAACTCCGCTTCAGCGGATAACTGACAAACGAACAAACCAACTGACGAACTGCCTTTATTTTGCTGAATTTCTTCGCTGATTTTAATGTTTAATCTATCGCCCGATCACAGTCAAGAAATAAACCGTTCATTGGTTATCTGGTTATTGCGCGCAGCGTAATGAAATAACAAACTAACCTTTTTTTCACTCGAAACTTCACCTTCTCAGAAGGCGTAAAACTTTGAACATTGAACCTTGAACATCGAACCCCGCTTCCGCGGTCCCTTAATCCCTTAACCCTTTTTGTTTTCCCTTAACCACTTAACCCTTAATCACTTAATCACTTTTTGTTTCCCCTTAACCACTTAAAACTTGAGCGCTATTTGAGAGCACTTAACTCTTTCGTCGCTTCTTCTTTGCCATGAAACTCCTTCCCCGTGGCAAGGGCCTTTTTGAGATACTCCTTCGCTTGAGCCGTTTTGCCCGCCTTCGAATAGGCCATCCCCAGGTGGTAGTTTATGGCCGGATCGTCGGGGGTCTTTTCCCTGGCCAGTTCCAGGTATTCGATGGCCTTTGCCGCATCCCCCTTTTTGTAGTATATCCACCCCACCGTATCCAGGACCGAGGGTTCCTCGGGACGCTGGGTCAGCGCTTTCTGGGCCATCGTGAGGGCCTTGTCCATATTCTCCCCTGCCTCGGCCATCAGGAATGCCTGATCGTTCAGCGCCACCCACAGGTCGGGTTTTCGCGATAGAACCCTTTTGTAAGTATCGATAGCCTTCTTGTACTCCTTCCCATGGATGTATATCTGGGCAATCGAAAGGTAGGCTCCGAGGTTGTCGGGATTGGTCTTGATGGCCGACTCCAGCTCCCCGATTGCCGCGTCCTTTTTCCCCTGGACGAGAAAAAGCCTTGCCAGGTTGTTGTGGGGTGCCGGCCAGATGGGCTGCAGCTCAATTGCCTTTCGGAAGCCTTCCTCGGCCTTTGCGAAGTTACGCTGGGAGAGCTGGATCTCTCCCAGAAGGTTGTAGGCAAAGGCGTCCTTCGGGTTTTTCGCGATCCGCCCGTTTGCGAGTGCGATGGCGTTGGCGGGCTTTTTCGTTCTCACGTAAGCCTGGGCCAGCATTGCCGCTACGACGTCGGCCCTTGGGTTGGCCTTCAAGGCCTGTTCCAGCTCCGTCACGGCCCTGTCCCAGTTGCCCCGGGCTATGGCCACCCCGACCGTCTTCACATAGCCTATGGGGACGTTGGGTGCCTTTCGCTTCGCGTCGGCGAACAGTGTCTCGGCCCGCTTGAAGTCTCGCGCGGCCATGGCCAAATCACCCAGGTCTACTATCGTCTCGAGGTCATTAGGGTTAGCCTGCAATACCATCCGCAGGGCGGCCTCGGCCTGCTTCATATTCCCTTGCCTGGCATACTGCCGGGCCAGCGCCCGGTTCAGATCGCGCGACTTCGGATCAATCCGCAGGGCCGCCTTCAGGGTTTCCATGGCCAGGTTCGATTCCCCATTGTGGGCGTGTGCTTCGGCTAACCGGATGTGGGCAGGAATGAACTGCGGGTTGTCCGTCACGACGGTCCGGAAGTCCGGGATGGCGTTTGCCGCCTCGCCCTTCAGCAGGTAGACACTGCCGCGGGTGAAGAGTGCGTCGGTGTTCTTTGGGCTTTCCTTGATGATCTCGTCGGCGTATTTCTTTGCCTCGTCCAGTTCCTGACGGGCAAGGTATATCTTGCCGAGAGCGTTCTTAACCCGTATAGCCTCGGGGCTCGTGGCGTCTTTCGCAAGACCCAGGCATTCTTTCAGCAGGGTCACGGTCTGGTCCACCCGCCCCGTGTTGGCGTAAAGCTCGCTCAGAGCGAGGCGGATCTTGACACTCCTGTCGTTCTGCTGGAGGCCTGCCTTGAGCTCGCGCTCGGCCTCGTCGATCCTCTTCCTCTTTAAATAGAAGCTCGCTACCTCGAGCCAGACCTCTTCCTTCTTCGGGTCGGCCGCTGTTAAGGCCTTCAACGCCTCTGCCGCATCGGCCGTTTTGCCGCTTTCCCAGTATACTTCGGCCAGTGCGGCGCGGAGGCGCACGTTGCCGGGATCGATCTCTATGGCCTTTTTGACGTCGGCCACCGCTTCGTCGGGGCGTTTGTGACGGGCGTGATAACCTGCTAGCGTCATGTATAGAGGGGTATATTTGGGGTTCGCCTCGATACCCTTTAAAAGGGTGCTCTCTTCCGCTTTCGCATCGCCTGCCTGCCGCAAAACGAGGGCCAGCATCAGGAAGACTTCCGGGTTTTTAGAACCCTGGCTGAGGAGCCTCTCCAGTGTTCCCCGAGCCCGTCCAAGGTCATTTTTAGCCATGAAGATGGCCCCCTGCAGGAGGTTCCCCTCCTCATTTTTCGGGTCCTCCTTCAATACAATATCCGCCTCCGCTTGCGCCTTGTCCAATATACGGCCCCCCAGGTAGATCTTGCCTAACTCCACGTGGGCCTTCAAATGCTTCGGGTCCAGATCCACTGTTTTCTTGAAGGCCCCAAAGGCCCCGCGGGGGTTGCCCGAACTTATTTCGGCCATACCCAGCATATAGTAGGCCTCGACATACTTCGTGTCGATCTGGATGGCGTTTTTGAATTCCAGCTTTGCCTCCTTGTACTGCCCCTTTTCGTAAAGCTCCTTGCCCTTGTTGAAGAACTTGAGCTTCTTCTGCTCCGGCCCCCCGCAACCAAAAGTAAGCGTCAGTGCCAGACATAGGCTCACAACTGTCCATAGCCAACTTTTCTCTGTCTTCATGTGTCTCCTCGGCTGGTTTTCAAATTTTTATTTATAAGACGCAATGAATGGGATTGATGGAACCGGGTAGGATAAAATGTGGATAGTCACCAGGACCTGGTCTGTTTTCTGTTATCTCCTGCCGCTCTTGACAAAATCGGCTTTCGTCAATTCCGTATCCCTCAATATTTTGGCAAACAGACCCGGCCCTATTGTTGCTCCCGAGTGAATCGGAACGACCGTTGCCCTGCCGTCAGGGTGTCGCAAAAAAGCGTGACTTACCTTTGCCGCTTGACCTCGAATCCGTTTTTCTTCAGAACATCGATTATCGCCCTGCCTGAAAATGCGGGGTACTTTCTCATAGGGCGATCCTTTGCACTCCAATCAGATTGGTCTTTGTGCGCCGGCCTTTGTAGACCTCAAGACAAAGGGAAATGGCCTCGCGTGTCCTCTCGAGCAGTTCGTCCATGGATTTAGCCTGCGTGTGACAACCCGGCAGTTCAGGAACCTCGGCTACGAAATACCCTTCCTCGTCCTGCTCGATAATGACCGTGAATTCTTTTTTCATATGTTGTTCCTCTGGTATTCGAAGTGTGTATTCTATAGAATATTCTCTGTGATTACAAGCACTATGCTCTTTTCAATTCCTTAACCCTTAAATCTTAACACTCGCCGAAGGCGTAAAACCTTGAACTTTATACATTGAACATCGAACCTTATTAGTTGAACCAATCGAACTAATAGAACTAATAGAACGTTTTTTTAATCACTTGAAACTCAACACTCGCCGAAGGCGTAAAACCTTGAACTTTGAACATTGAACTTCGAACCTTTTTTAATTGAACTTTGAACATTGAACGTTGAACATTGAACTCCGCGTCAGCGGTCCCTTTCCCTTAACCACTTAACCCTTAATCCCTTAATCACTTTTTCTTTTCCCTTAATCCCTTAATCACTTAACACTTCTCTTAAACGTCCTGATCATCCCCTGAAGCATGCGCAAAATTTACTTCAACTCATCAACTAATTCCATCTGAACATGGGAGGATATTGCCTGAATTCTTGAAGCGATGTAGATTTGCGTTCTCAGTTCTGCGGCCGATCCCTTGGCAATATGCAAATATCGGATATACTCCGCTCGCGTATCGCGCTCAGCCCCTTCTGCAATATTGGAGGCGATCGAAACAGCAGCACGTGTCATTTGATCTTTGAGTCCAAAATCTTTACACGTTTTCAATTCCTCATAAATCCTTACAGCCAGATTGCTCGCTCTCTTCCATACATCCAAATCTTCAAATGACCTATATGCCATTATTTTCTTTTCTTTCTAAAAATTTATTTACGTCGACCCTTAATCACTTAACTCTTAACCCTTAATCACTTTTTCCACTTAACCACTTAATCCCTTAATCACTTTTTATTTACCCTTAAAACTATAAAATCCCTCGTACGCTTACGATTAGCAGCATTACGATTGTTATCCCGACCAGCGCTGAGATGTTGCCCCTCAACTCCCCGAACAAAACTTCATACCCGAAAAACAGCGCGAGGATCTTGGGGATCACTCGCTTCACAGCCTCCCCGGGGATCATCTCTCTCGGCAGGATCAGCACTGCCAGGACCAGGACGATAACGATGAAATCCATGGGCGTCATCCGGAACCCCCCCTTGCGACCCGTAAACTTGAGCGTCGCAACAGCGAAAAACGCAAGAACAATATAAAAAAGGTTGTGCAGCTTTGCGACTTGCGGGTCGAACCAGTGAGCAGTTCCCAGTTCACCGGCATAGACCAGGAGGGGAATGAAAATGTACAGGCAGGGCATGAACACCCGGCTCAACCATTCTTTCCTGTAAAACCATACCAGGATCAAAAACACCACGATAATACTGGGCAGTATTGACAGGTATAAAGGGACGCTCGCGGGCAGAAATGCAAGAAAGATCACAAAAGCGGTGAGCCCGAAATACACCACTCTGAAAGAGAAGCGGATGGCCACCCGCGTGCTGCGCAATTTTCTCAACCTGCCCTTGATGACCTGGTCGACGAGGTCGAAACGCCAGAGCTTCCACCCCGTCCTGTCCGCCGTTGTGAACAGCCACAGGACCAGTGTCGCGAAGATGCCGTAGCTCAATAGAAGGAACCATTCCGAGTAAAATCGAAAGAACCAGGCAAAGAGGATGAGCAAGACCTGGATGACGTATATGGTGAACACCGCCTCCGTGTGATAGAAACCCAGCCTCAGGAGGCGGTGGTGAAAGTGCTGCTTGTCCGCCGAGAAGGGCGAGCGGCCCTCGGAGATCCGCAGCGCCATCACGGACAGGGTATCCAGGACGGGGAAGCCCAGGAGTATCAAAGGCAGAACCGGGCTCAGCGGGCTTCCCTGCGTGAGCATAATAGAGAGAGCCGCCGCCGAGAATCCCAGCAGCATGCTCCCCGTGTCGCCCATGAAGAGCGAGGCGGGAAAGGTATTGAACCTGAGAAACCCGAAGAGCGTCCCCGCCATGCTCAGCGCGATGATCGCCACGGTCTTGTTTTCCACCTGGTAGGCCAGGAAGCTGATGAAGAGGAAAATCAGAAGCGATATGCCCCCCGCCAACCCGTCCAGCCCGTCGGCCAGATTGATCGCGTTTGTCACCCCCACCACGACAAACACCGTCACGATCGTGGCAAGCCAGCCTGGAAAGTCCATGTCTCCCGGCAGAAGGTTCCCCACGTCCTCGATGACGACCCCGCCGTAGAGGACCAGGACCAGAGCCGCAGCCACCTGGGCCATGAACTTGGCCCGGTAGCCGAGGCCCTTGAAGTCATCGTACATCCCCGCGGCAAAGAGGATTGCACCCCCCGCGAGAAGCGCGATCACCTCCCGCTCCATCGGCACCCAGAGGAAGATGGGGCCCAGGGCCGCCAGTCCCATGGCCATGCCCCCGCAGCGCGGGATGGGCACCGGGTGGACCTTGCGCGGCTCGGGCATGTCCAGCGCGTTCACCCTCACCGCCACCCGGCTAAACACCGGCATCAGGGCAATCGTTACAAAAACGGATAGAAGTAATGTAGACAAAAAAATCATTAATGGATATTTAGCATCTTAATTTCACGCATTATTTGTGTTACACATATCTGGCATGAAAAACAAAGTTGAGGCTATTCATGTCAAAGCAAAACATAACTATCAGTGTCGACAGCGAAATAATCAAAAAAGCCAAAGTGCTTTCCGCCAAGAGGATGACTTCCGTAAGCCGTCTGCTCGGCAGGGAATTGGAGCGCCTGGTCGCGGAATCCGAGAATTATGAGAAGGCGAAGAAAAGGGCCTTGTCCGACCTGAAAAAGGGTTTCCACTTTGGCGGACGCATTGTGGCTGCCCGCGAGAAATTCCATAAGCGGTAAGATCTTTGTCGATACCAATATTTTAATCTACGCACACGGTCTCGATGCCGGGACCAAACACGACAGAGCTTCATCAATCCTGGCCGGCCTCTGGGAAGAGCAAACCGGGATTATCAGCGTGCAGGTACTGCAGGAATTCTACGTGAACGTCACGAGAAAAATCCCGCACCCCATTTCCCCCGCTGCGGCACGGGGCATCATAAGAAATTACCTCGCGTGGCGAGTGGAGACAAACGACCCGGCAACAATTCTCCTGGCATCTGAAATCGAAGAACGTAACCGTCTCTCGTTTTGGAATGCCATGATTGTCGCGTCAGCGTCTAGGGCCGGCGCTGAGAAGATTCTTACGGAGGATTTCAGCCACGGGCAGGTTCTCAAAGGAATGCTGATCGAAAACCTTTCACCTAACCCCCCGCTGTCTTCAAGCAAACTGAACGAATAGAACAAATAGAACCAATCGAACTAATAGAACTGTCTTTATGAACGAATCGAACTGACAGAACTGTATTTGGAACTATTTCTTTAGGTCCCTGTCCAGGTACGCAATAAACCCGTTGATCTTCTTCCACACCCCATCTGCCAGCAATTCGAGTTCCTTCATCTCCTCTTGAGAGATATATCCCTGATCGAGTGCTACATAGCAATGGCTAACCGTCTCTGCGATCGACGAGCGTGCGTAGTCCAGGAATTTCAAAAAGTCCTTTTTACTGCTTCGATGGAAACCCTCCGCGATATTCGCCATTGACGAAACCGCACTGCGTCTTACCTGGCCGACTAATTCAAAGTCCTTTTTGAATTGCTCTTTCCGTGTCAGAAGATAGACGCGGCCAACCAAGGCCCTGGCCGCTTGCCAGCATTCAATATCCTCAAACCTTTTTATCGTCCCCACTTGTCTTTTTCTCTATCTCTTGTTTTTCTTCGAACGGACAGAACCAATAGCACTGTTTTTTATTTAACCTTGAACATAGAACATCGAACATTGAACTCCGCGTGAGCGGATGAACCAATCGAACGGTTTTTATGAACCAACAGAACCAATAGAACTAACAGAACCAATGGAACGGTTTTTATGAACCAATAGAACTAATCGAACCAATAGAACTAATGGAACCGAATTTTTACTTCGGCAAATATTCGTTTAACACCGGATTAACTTCTTTAATGAACTGTTGCAATCTGACTTCCGCCCGTTCAGGTGACTCATTCGCATAAACCGGCGTAATCACCCGCACCAGCGCCCCGTCGGTCCTCTGCCGTGTCAGGGCGTCCCAGAAGGTGTAGAGCTTCAACTCCCAGGCATTTGTCAGTACGCGGCCGCGGGCAGGGAACCAGAAATAGACAAGGTTTTTGTTCTCGCCTTTTTCCATGATGGCGCGGCTTACCGTCATCGAGCGGCCGTCGGCAAGGGCGACTTGCGCATTCCCCGCCTGCCTGAACAGCCACCCGCCCGCGGGCAGGCATGTTTCCGGCGAGTGGATCGACTGGTTCTTCCTCTGGCTTTCATACCATGCCACGTAGAAATCGACACGCTGACCCGATATATTTTTGTAGTCGATGTTCGTGTAGTCGTTCAGGTCCAGCGACGTGATTAAGTCTTGCCCCATGAACTGTCGTGTCCCCTCCCATGAACCGACCGTGAGCGGGAACTGGCTGAAAGACTTGCTTGCCGGCATCTTCTCCCTGAATTCCACGCCCATGGAAATGCCCAGTGTCAGGATGAGGAGCACCGCCGCGACGATGAACTGCAGCGGTGAGAAGAAGGATTTCGAACCGCCCTCTCCCGGCTGCAGCAAAGAATTCAACGCATGTGACGGTGCGGGCCTTGCAAAGAGACTTTCAGACGGGCCGGGCGCGATGCGCCTGAGCACCCAGATCTCGGCCAGCAGCACGCCCAGGGTGAACATGAAGATGAGCCAGCCGGAGAAGCCGTGGAAGAACCCCTCGGCCGCTGCCGCGCCCCAGTACTTGTAGATGATGCCCGTGAGGGCGATCCGCAGGCTGTTGGTGATGATCGTCAGGGGTATGGTCGAGAGCACCAGCACGAGGCGCTTCCACAGGGCCGCCCGGTAGAAATAGGCCAGCAGGATGCCCAGCACGAGGAGCGGGAAGAGGTAGCGAAGTCCGCTGCAGGCATCCACAACCTGGAGCTGCGTGAACCCCAGGTCGATGACATTCCCCTCCCGGTAGGCAGACAGGCCGTACAGGTGTATCAGGGCAACACCCAGCTGGGAGGAGATGAGCTTGAGGCCGAAGGTGAGTTTCGTGTTGAGGAAATTCGGCAGGGGAAACATGGTCAGGGCCATGAAGAGCGCGAAGGCGATGACTTTCAGCTTCCGCCACCCGATGTGCATCCAGAAGATGCCCACGGCCACGAGCCACGAGGAGATGTAAAGGCTGTACATCTCCCCCGCCAGCTCACCCACCCAGAAAAGGAGGAGGCCCGGGATGAGGAAAAGAAGGCCGCCCCACGACGGGACCGCCTGTTCCGCCGCCAGTTCATCCTTCTTCTCCCAGATCAGGTAAAGGACGACGAGCGGGATCAGGTAGCAGTAGTTGTAGTCTTCCCTCGGCCAGTCTCTCTGGATGAGCCAGGTATAGGCGGAATAATACATCCCGGCCAACAATGCCGCATACAGGACAAATTTCACAACCCCCTGCGGTTTCATATCAGTGAAGGTTTTCAAAATACTTCTCCTTATTTACGAACCAATCGGCCCATTCTGTTTCATCTCGAAGCGTAATACAGGGAATCTTCATCCAATAGGCTTCCTTCTGCATTCCACCTGAGTCTGTAAGAAGAAGCCTTGCTGATGTTACCAAGGCAATTATATCGAAATAACCAACAGGATCGATTGCTCTGCAATATAGCGTGAAACTGCGGCGGCTTTGATAAACTGAGGCCGAGCGCCGATGATGGTTGCTATTTTCACCTGATTGTGATCAGCCATTGATTAGTCTCAAAAAATCCGCTTATAGCCGACGAAATTTCTCAACTATCAAATACACTAAGAAATTAACAAGCTGCAACTGCCTCTTCCAGCGTGATGGTTGTTTGTATAGTCTGTACAACCACTCAAGGTTATTGTTTACCATGAAATCCGGCGCCCGCCTCGCCCTGCCCGCCAATACATCTAATGCACCACCGCAGCCGATCATAAAGGTGTGATCAAGCATATTTTTCATTTTACAGGCCAGCAACTCCTGCTTTGGCGAACCCAAGCCCGCCAGTGTCAGTTGAGGAGAAGCTGTCTTAATCACATCTAGTATTTTTTCTTCACCTTCAAAGCCATTAAGGCGGCCAACCAGTTGAATGCCGGGATAACGTTGTTTAATTGTATCGTAAGCTATCCTGTTCACTTCTTCCTCGGCTCCCAGGACAAAAAGCCTCCACCTGTTGGCATTGGCAAGATCAAGTGCAGTTTTTGGCAGATCCAGCTTTACACTTTTTTCCCCGTATAACCATTTCAAGGCCAGGACTGCTCCAGCCCCGTCCGGGTAAGGGAATGAAGACTGTTCAATCGCTTCGCTTAGCTCAGCATCACGCCTGTAGCGCATGATTTTTTCGGCATTGATGGCAACGGAATATCCATAGCCATCCTTGTTTACCGCCTCGGTGATCAACCTATGCGCGGCATTTACAGAACCTACAGGTATGCAGGGGCAACCAAGCAGCCTATATTTTTCAGTCCTTGACATTGTAAATCAATGCTTCCCCAAAAGATCATCATACGCACGCCTGATCCTTTTCGCTGCGTTCGCAATATCCATCATCTCGAGGCACTTGCTGTTATCCAGGGAAGTGCGGTGTTTTATTCGGGTCAAAAGAGCAGTCACCGCATCTGCGATGGTCTTCGGGTCCCTGTCCGGCACAACTACTCCAAACTCCACTAACTCCGCCCACTCCTTTACGTCACCCACATCGACGGAAACAAACGGTAGTTTTGCCGCTATGGCTTCTTTTATGACGGTGGGAGATCCCTCGGATAAAGATGTGAGAAGCATAACGTCGCAGTTCCAATATACTTCCGGAACCTTTGCGCGGTCTATGTTCACCAGATGAACTTCCTCTACTTTATTCCCTCTCCTTTCCAGTTCCTGACAGGCAGCCTTAAAGAGGCCATAGTCTTTTAATCTGTTTACGGGGTTGGATGGAAACAATACTTTGAGTTCGCCAGGTATTCTCGGAATCGGCTTGCTATCATAAGACGATGGCAGTGCGAAATCCTGCACTCGGATACCGCACGGAACCACCTCGCCATATCCGAGAGACTCTCTGAGCTTCGGAGAGACGACGATTACTTTTGATGTTCTAGGCGCTAACAGTCTTGAGATGTGCTTGGTCGGATTCACCAACAGATCCGAACCATGAAATGTGACAACCACGGGAGCACGGACGAAGAGGGTAGAAATTAGGGTCAACCCGAAATGAGCATGGACAATGTCATACCCCCCCTTTTTAACGATGGCAGGCAGAAGCGGTATCTCTCTCAGATACGGCCATCTTGGTCTTTCCCCTTCAATTACGCGTACGTCTATTACCAGATCAGGGTAGCATTCCCGTAGTGACTCGACCTGTTCCTTGACAAACATGCCCCGGGTCGGCCTGATATCAGTCGGATAGAGATTAGTTGTTACGAGTACTCTCATTACCTTCACGCCACCCTGTAGCTGAAACGGCGAGAAGAACTGCCTATTGAATAGAGGGGAACGTCAAGATCTCCGTTATCAGACCGGAAATTCAACCCGTGAAGACACATCATAACGGCTTCCGATTAACGGGGATTAAGATGAAATGGAGGGCTTTATTTTTGATTTTGAAAATTTTTTATCTGGTTATTGAGTGCCGCGCCTGAATCCTGTGGGCGCCCGGAGAGAACTGCTGCCGGTCTTTGATTCAACATATTCATAAGCCCCGATGCTTGGTGGGTTGTGCACCGGCTTGCCGGCATAGTCAGTTGACAGCCCCAAATTAACACCAGCCCATTTTGCAGGCGATGAAGAGTTTATGGTAAAAATTCCCCTTGGTGCATTGGTGAAAAGTGGATCAGCAATACGTGAACCAACCAAATCGTATCCACGGTTTTTCCAGGTAATAAATGTCATTCCCGTTACACCAATTTGAAAGCCCCATTGATCAGGTTTGCCGTAATATAAATTATGGTCGAATGTCAGTGTTCCAGAATCCTGATAGCTACTGATATTTACATAACTACCGCCAGATCGCATGATATTATTTCTAACAATCCAAGTCCCCGTCAGTTTGTTTGGCATTCTAAAGCAAGCACCAATATTACTAGCCGCATATATCGTGTTATTTGCAAAGTAATTGGTTCCCGTAAGAGTATTAGCATCCTCAAAATTGACACTAAAAAATGATTGAACATTATATGCTTCAGAATAACTCATTACATTATAGGCGATGATATTGTTTTCATAACCGGAGGCCCCATAGCCTGACATATATATTGCAGGGCTAAAATGCCCTGTAAGTTTATTCCTTAGTATTTTGTTCCCCGAAGTTGCTCTTGCGGAAGTGTTTTGGTAAATATAAATTCCCCTCGTAGCATACTGACTCCCCAATGAAAAATTTTGCGAATAACTTACGGTAATTTTATTGTCTGCGATTGTGCTATTCTGGACATCCTGAAACGATATGCCCTCATGATCAGAAAACCAGTATAAATTCATCAATGCGTCTGCCCAGGTCATTGAATCGCTTATGGCAGCATGGTTGATGATAGTATTGTTTGTAATTGAAAAATTTTTATTATACTGTAGCTTTGTTTTATTGTTCTTGCTGCCTGACCATGCGCTTATTCCACAATTGCAGTAATCAATCAGATTGTTGTAAATGGTCACATCTGACTCAACACGGTCATTAAGAATATCACCATATATTGCCCAATATACCTTGTTGAAATTATTATCGTGTATTGAAAGGCCGGATATATCTACGTTGGCATTCGTTTTGTCTGAGCCGTGTCGTATTCCATACCAGCACCTGTTGAAAGTTAAACCGTAAATCGTAAGGTAACTTTTGTTTCGTATGTCCATCCCGGCAGGAGTAGTGCCGTGTACAAATCTAAGGCTGTGCTTTGCTGGTGTTCCAGAAGTAGGTTTATAATAGGTTAATCCCTGGCTGTTGTTATAACCAAACCAGTTTCCATCAGAACAAACCGTTGACGAAGCGACTTTAAGCGGCACGTCGTTCTCCCACATAACCCAGGGACGAACCGATAATTGTTTCGTGTATATCCCAGTACCCAGATCCGTCCAGCCTGAAGATGAGTCGAGATAACTGACATCTATGACTGGGGTTTTGCCATTTGCGTTTCGATAAACGATGGGATGTCCCCTCGTGCCGGTGGACGGGACAATTATGCTGGTCTTATAGACACCGCCATCATCGCATAAACAAATAACATCATCCGGCGAAAATATTTGAGAGTTATGCGTAGCAACCGACATAGCCGTTGATGCGGAAGAACAGGACGTTGCTGCTGCCTTGTTCGAAGCCGTACCATCAGCCCTCATGTAGTACGTTGCCCCCCAGACCTGCGAAGCCCACAAAAATATTCCTAATATCAATAATAATTTCCTCATATTATTCTCAAACCTCGATGACGAAATATTTCTTCTTACTGAATCCGGAGATTAAAAGCTTCAGTTACCACTGTAATTATCGACTTATCTGTCATGAACCCCTAGTTTGTATTCAAGCATTTACTTTCAGGCTGGTACGGAACTTCTCGTTAGATTACTCTGCTCCTGTGATTTCAGTTTCGCCTATCATCCCCTCCGGGACAGTTTCCTTGTGCACGGCATGGCTGCAGAAGTAACTGTACCAGATTACAGACCATATGACGTTGAAGTACCACCTGTTGGCATTCATGTGATCGGTCATGAAGTTTACGGAGATCGCAACAATAACTCCGAGCCCGGCAAGGTACACGGCGAGCGCGGCAGGGTCATTAATTCTGCCCTTTCTCACACGAAAGAAGGAAATCAGCAGACCCACAACGAGATAAGCATAGGCGAGTCCACCGATAAGGCCATAACTTACAGCGTAAACAAGGTATTCGTTATGAATAAAAGTTTTGACCTTGTCGCCAGCCTTCATAGTCATGCCGACGCCTTCGGGGTGACGAAAGATTTGTTCCATGGCACGCATCCATAGCCCAATTCTATCTGTATCCGCTTTCACAATACGGTGCTCGTAACGTTTTTCCAGGTATTGCTTTGTGCTCCGTGGGGACAGCCCATATATCAATAACACCATGCAGAAAATGGCAACTGCCGATACGAGAGCTTTTGTCATATTGACCTTACGAAATTGACTGAAAAATATGACCGCCAAGCCGCAAAGGCACGCAAAAATGCTTCCGAAACTGCCAGTTGCCAGAAGAAGAAACACGTTCGAAGACAAACACGCACCCGCGAGTAACCTGTACGTGCCCTTAACCTGGGAGATAGTCACCGCGGTTGACGCGCAAATGAGGGCTGCCAGTATAAATCCAACATCCGTTCTCACGAAACTGACAAAAACCCTGCCTAATTTATATACGAGGAACCCTTCGGGGAGGCTATCAATGTGCAATGAGGCTTCCCACGCGTTAGCCACGGTTCCGAACAATTTTGTTGATATCAGTATCAATGTCGACGGAAGGATCAGGCAAAACAACAGGCCCTTGAGGTTCGCCAAGTGATCCCGACTCTCCCCCACTCTCAGGTAGACCGCAGGCAACAACAGGAAGGGCGCAAAAAATAAATTATATGCTAATGTTCCTTGCCGCCCAAAACTGCGCGCGACATCGCCGGACACCCAGTTTATCGAACTTGTAAGAATTCCAAGCACCGCCAGAATAGCCGGCACGTAAATCCATTTGGGAAGCCTGAACAAATACCGCGGGCTGAAAACTGCAAACCAGAGGGCAAATATGAGATTGCAGGTGAACTGATATCTGGACACAGCAATGGGAACCGCCGCCGAAATCGAGACCAGGAAAATCCAGGGATAGGGAGATTTCCTCCAAAGCCAGGTCATAATAAACGAAAAAACGAGGAAAGAAATAAAGAACGTGTATGACTTACCGAGCAAGATGGATGCGGCAATGATTGCCATACCCAGGAAAAACGCAATGACGGGTTTCTTTCCCTCAACCTCCCGGAAATCGGAGGCGGGTGTATCACATGTGATGCTTGAAGGATCACTCACCGCTTGAACAACCCGTTCATTCTCAAACATTACAACTCACGCCTCGTCAAAAGGACCAGATCCACATACGCTGCCATGGTTCTGGCGGCGCGGCCTAGTAGAGACCCCACTGCGACCGCGAGAAGCCCGCCAATCGCGGGCAACAATAAATAGGTCGCTAAAGGGAAAACAACCAATCCCGCGATAACGCTACGACCATAGAGCCACGGCCTGCCTGTGGCAAAAAGGGTATTCATCGGCAAAAATGCTGCCTGCACAACGGAAAACCAGAGGCAAACCTTCATCACCGGAATACCGTCAACATATTTTGGAATGGCAAATGGAACGAAAATATCCAACAGAAATGAACCTGAGAAAGCAAGCAGGATCATGATTCCAGTGAGCCCTGCAGTCACCCAAGTGATCCGTGCGTTGGCTTTGCGCACGCTCCCATCCCGTGCGAGGTCAGTGACAACGCGCGGCATCAGGACCTGCCCTATAGCCGCAGGCAGGGTGTTTACCGCACCCCTCATGACGGCTGCTATCGTAAAGAGCCCCAGGGCAGATACACCGCTCAGGGAGAGCACCAGGGCGCTTTCGGTTGCAGTCCAGAAGGATGTATAAAGGTTACCCCAGAAACTGAAAGGAAGTCCTATCTTGATAAGCTCCTTTAGGGCTTCGGTATCGAAGCGATAGCTTACCCTGAGTGGCCTGTTTCTGTGGTAAAGCCAGACTGCTAGGAAAGACGGGAAGGCCACGCGCGCGCAGAGGCCATAGAACCTCAGGAACGGCAAGAGGAAGACCATGCCGAAAGTCAGCCCCGACTGGGCCACCTGGATCCTTGCCAGGCTAACAAAATGATGGAGGGTGCGGTAGGTCGAAGTGAGATAGTTGCCGTAAAAAACCCCCCATGCAAAAATGGCTTGAGAAAGCCAGCCAAAAACACCAAAGAAATCGTGGTGGATTAAGCTGTATGTAGCACAACATACAAACCCAAAGGAGACAATAGACGATATTAAAAGATTAAAAGCCCCGCCCGTGGATACAAGTGTGTCAACCTTCTCCGGCATTTCCTTGCCGACATAATATGGAATCTGGCGCCAGAGCCCGTCCCAGGTGCCAAGGTGCAGAAATATCAGGTATGTTAAAGGGATTGTATAGGCACGAAATGACCCGGTCTCCTCGGGCCAGAGAAACCGGGCAACCAGCAAGCCGCCGACGGCGGTAAGCACTGTTGACACGATGTTGCTGCTGAACAGGGCTGTAATAGATCGGATGGTCTGATGGTTTTTGGATATCCTTGCGCGTACATTTGTGATTTTCTTTCTAAGGATCGAAATGTCTCCCGACGTCACACCGTTTGTATCTGCCTGGTTGACTTCCATCTATGCGATCATACGTTCTCGAGAAACGCGAGCAGTGCTTTTCCCTGCAGTTTGTAATCAAAAAACGATCTTGCCGTTTCACGTCCCTGCACGCCTATCGCCTCTGCAGATTCTGGTTTAGAAATAAGGTACTCAGCTGCCTCGCATATTTCCGTGCTGGAACCAGGTTGTACGAGCATTGCATTCTGTTTGTGTACAAGAAACCTATCGACGTCGGAAACCCGGGAAGCAATGACAGGCTTGCCGGTTGCGAGAAACTCGCCCAGCTTGAACGGGAAGCCGGCGTGCGCATACCCGAGGTCCACGCGGGTCATGCAATGTATATCGCTGTCGTTCAACAGGGAATAGTAGTCCTTATCATCCAGATAACCCTTATATTCTATTCGATCTTTGTATTGCGATTTCTCCAGGCGGGCAGAGAATTCCTTCATGGCCTCCCTTTCGCCCCTACCTGTCAAAACCAGGCGAAGGTTCTTGTACCTTTCTGCAAGCCTGTCGAACGCATCGAGAAGGACGGGAAGCCCGTCCTTCTTGCCAAAGGTGCCCGCGTAAAAAAGCGATACGGTTGATTTCATCCTGCCTGGTTTTTCAGGGAAATGCTCCATGTCCACAGAAATAGGCATGTAGTGAATAGGCACCTTACCCTGCGTGAATATTCTGCACTTTGCTTGAAGGTGAGAGCTGATGACGATGATCCCCCCTGACAGGTCTTTGATCCGTGACGAAAAAAAACTCGCAAGACTGCCCCTCAGGTAACCATAGAAGGAGCGGGAAACCTCTTTTGCCAAACCGTAGTCCTCAATAATATCAAAAACAATCTTGTACCCGAGTCTTCGTGAATAATTTAAAGGCACGACACTGTCAAAAAACAGAGGGCCATAAAAATAGATCACATTCTTGTCATCAGGCCGGAAGGCCTTTTTTAATGCAGTACATGTTTTGTAATAAAGTATTGGCAGCGCTACAAACATCCTGCTCCGGAAAAGGTCCCCCATGATGGTCTCATAGGGTGTGCCCTCGTGCACTCCCGAAAGGATGTTGTGCTCGGAGGATTGACGTTGGAGGATGACTCGAATCGATATATCAGGATATTCCTTAAGCGCGTTGATGGCATTCTGGATTCGCTTTGTCCCTGCCATGCCATGGGGATAAGTGAATCCTCCCATGAAGACAAGATTTATCTTATTGGTCACTCCCTAGCCTCGATTGATGCGTATTGATTTCTTTGAGGACCTTCGCGGGTATGCCACCGGCAACAACATTTGCGGGTAACGACCGTGTCACCAGGCTCCCTGCCGCGACAAGGGTGTTTTCACCGATGACGACGCCCTTGAGCACAGTGACGTTAACACCCAGCCAGACACCTTTGCCGATTTTCACCGGTGCATCAGGACCAGTGCGTGGATCATCCGTGTGCCAATCGGTATCAGTGATCAAAGTGTTAGCGCCGCATCGCACATTCTCAGCAATGACGATCTTGGACGCACAACCGATAACCGTTCCACTGAAGCCGCAACCTCGTCCTATACTAATTTCAGCGCCTTCCTTTACTGTCGATATTATGCAGGGACGATCGATACCCATGATGTTGGAGACAGTTGAGGAGTTGAACCTGCAGCCCGCGCCAATTGTGATCCCACTGCCGGGATGTCGGCGAAAGCGGGGAGAGCCTCTGAATTCGCAACCCTGCCCCAGATTCACACCCCACCAATGCGCAGCCAGCTGGGCCCAAAACGTATGCCATCGTGTTAGCACAATGCAGCGGAGGGCTTCCGCCATATGGGGGAGGCTGTCACGATCCACCTGTCTCATATCATTGTCTAACTCTTAGGTTACTCATCAAAAGAGATAAGGATTCGTGGTTGCATCAGGCGCACTTCCTGAGTACATTTTCGTACACTGTCACCACTTCACGAATGATTGATTTGGGATTGTGCCGCCTCGCGGCAACCTCGCGTGCTGGGTTACGCAGCCGTTCGACTGGCCCATAACTTTCGAATGCATCCCGCATTCTAGCTGCACGCATGGGTGGGGCATCTCTGTCCATCCTCTATCAGGCTGGGTTGTTCGACATTGCAAGTAGAATTACAAGGTATGCCTCGGGATTAGGAAACACATCAGAAGGCAATTCCATCCTGGCAAGGAACATATGAGTTTTTAAAAGAAAGCCCTTTTCTTAAACATAAGCGTACCATCCCAATCATAAAAAGCGCTTAATAACTTCCAGAACTTGCTCTTCCGTCACTATGCGGATGCAATGTTGTTTGGAGAACAGACATTCGTCGCTGCATGGAGACATAGCATTATGGGGCTGTATAAAATATACCTGATTACCAATAGGCTTGAATCTTTCCGGAGAGTATGCTGATGAAGGCTTCCCGCCATAGGGGTGCGACGAGACTACAATTGTGGGGCATACGATGGCGGCAATATGCGCCAAGCCCGAGTCAGCACCCAAAAAAAGAAGGCAATTTTTCAACAATATGTATATCTGAGGAAGGGAAAGCTTTCCTGCCAGGTTTATAGCATTACAGTTTGTGTCTTCCGCAATCCGCTGCAATACATCGGCTTCCGCGACGGAGCCCAGCAGAAGGCATCTCATTTTCTTTTTAGCGAGCTCCTGGATTATCCTTTGATACCTCTCAATAGGCCAAAGCTTTCTCCCACTGAAAGCAGAAAGACCAACGGCAAATATTTTTTTATTTTCCAAGCTCATCGCTGACATGAAACTTTTAACTATGTCATCATCCTCATTGTTTACCCATAATTCCGTATGTGTCTCGCGCGGAGAAATACCCAATGCCTTTATTATGTTAAGCCCTCTAATAGATTCATGAGCGACGGAGGGGGTCGCTGGGACCACATGCGTGAGCAACAGATCGCAACTAAAGTCATATGCTGCCTTTGTCCAAGTGGCTTTTCGAGTATAGCCAAGTCGCACTGGGGCAGCCGAAAAAAGCTGCAGTAGTGTAATCCAATCCCTATCGAAACCAAAGCGGGGATTAATTGTGATATTGGTTTTTAAGGGGAGAAGTTCCTTATGTGCAAATCGCAAAAGCGCAAGATATTTTCTCAAGCCTTTCTCCCTGGCGGTGATATCAGCTGGGAGACAGATAACATGGTCAACATAAGGGCACCGGAGGGCCAAGTCGAGAACTAACGTAGGGACACATAAAATAATCTTATATTCTGGTCTGTGTCGTCGCAATTCACGCAGGAATGGTGTAGTCATCACAAAATCGCCGATACCGTCGCTACGAAAGACCAAGATCAATCGCTCATTGGGTCTTTCATCTGGACGATAGAATAACCGGGCCAATAGAAGGCTAAAGATCACTAGAGGAGGCATCAGCAGACGGTATTTCGTAAGCCGCAAAGCCAATCTGAAACGGCTTGCTCTGAGCCGGAAATAATACAAAAGTGACGACTTAATCATTATACGGTTTGCATTGAACGCGTTCGAATAGATAGGAAGTGGTAAGTTACTTCCACTGCGATGGTCTTAATTATGACCTCCTTACTTTTTTAAAATCATTATGTTTACTTCTATCACCTATCTCTGCAAGCACCGAAAAATCATCGCTTTGATATCCTCGTATCAAGGATTACATGACACTATCGCGTTAGCTTTACTTCATAAAGATAAGGGATGTTCCCGGCCACGTGACGCAATAGATTTATGCAATGACTTCTTAACGGTCGGTTGCTGTAAATCCTTTTTCCCAGAACAGTTTCAAGTTGGTGCTTCGCATAATACACGAACGGTATTATTACGAACGATGTAAAAATTACAGTAACGATACTTAAATCTTGTTAAATTCGGAGAATATTCCTTTAGAGCATCTGGCGAATCATATATTTTTAGAATTTCTTCTATCGTGATTCAATATGGCTTTGATGTGGCGATTAAGCCTAAATTTAAGCGACGCATAAACTCGATAGAAAAAATAGACTGGTTGCGCACCCATAATATGTGCACAGCTGCGCAGCAGAGTCGTGCATACGTTATAGGTCCGCTTCGCAAGTAGATTCTCAACATCGGTGCAGTCTCTCTGTGCGACTTTACCTTCGTGATTGACTATATCTTCCATCATCGCACGGATGGCTTTCGGGTGCTCGCCCGAAAAACGCTCCAGCCAAGAAATATACTGATAAGCGTTATGCACCCGATACGGTTTTTCTAGACGAACGTAGACAGACTCACCCCATGTGTCGATTGAGTTATTTAAACGATTTTTATAGTACACGATTTTGTCTAATACCTGGTGCGGAAACAGGTGGGAATAGTGGTACATGTATATCTGCATACGTTTAAGATCGCTTGCTTGCAGCCAGTATTTTTTTCTAAGGTCTGTTCCTTTTTCGTCCAGTACGGTTGCTGGGCGATGGGTTGCATAAGTATAGCCGGGCTTCCAGGCAAAAAGACGAGGAATCTGATCATGTTTGTCACGAATGTGGAAGAATCCGTCCACTGTATAATCAGGACTGCCCCAAAAAGTGGTCACCGGGAAGGATACCATGTCGGGCCTCTTGGTGCGAAGAAGTCCCATCAAACGCGCCACTTGCTCCTCGTGGTAGAACTCATCTGAATCGATTTGCCATAGATAGTTCCCGGTGGCCCTCTTCGCGTACGCCCTTGACATCTCATCCTTTTCCGGCCAGAACCCGTCCGCATATCCCTCATCATCAGCGGTAACGATTAACACTTTATTCTCTGGATCCAGTTCACGCTTGAAGCGATACAGCAATTCCAGAGTCCCATCTGTGGAATGACCGTCGGGCCTGGCTATGGCAGCCGATGACTGGCAAGCCCCTTCGACCACGATAATCTGATAGGCAAAAGGGTATATGGATGTCAGGTTATATTTGACGAACGGCTTACCGTTGAAAACGATCATCCCAAAAGTGAGCCTGATACCTTCGTTAACCTCACGCACGTTTTCCGCTCATGCTCTCAAAAATAATACTTTACTCTACAGTGAGTAAATTTTTGATTCTGTTCTTAATTCTTTTTAATAATGATTTGTCTATCCAGGTTTTGGCACAATGATGAATCCCATAGGACACTCCTTTAGCTATTATTTCAGCATACTCATTATCGCTTCCTGGATTTAAAGGGTGAAACACTTCCCTTTCCGGTAAAATATAGTCCTGCAATTTATCTTGATAGGAATAAAATATCCTTGTTAAGAGTCCTGGTCCCGTTATGGCTATTTCAAGCGGCGTGTCTTTTGGGATATATGGCTTATCTAACAACGTTTTAAAGAATTCCCCATAATTACGCGGTACTTTAAAATCATCTATTACGTATTTCCAAAAAGGGTGACCGGGAGCCGAGCCGAAAATACAATTACCAAATCCATCGTACGCGTCCCCGAAACTTTTGCTCCTGTTATAAGGAAGAACCAGACCATAATCCAGCAGGTCAAAAGGCTTAAGCATTTCATAATCCAAATCTAAATAAATTCCGCCGATCCGGTACATTATAAAATACCTGATCATGTCAGCCCGCATGATATTACTGGGCAAACTTATATAAGTACTATAAAAATCCTGGAAATACTGTTTAACGAATGTCAAATTGTCTTCATCTGTCCAAAGTTTATATTCCCAGTCGGGATGCAGTCCTTTTACTTTTTTTTGAAACGGAATAAATTCCTTCGGCACGTCTTTGTTTTTCCAAGTCTGGTGAATAATTTTTGGTATCATTTGTTTTGTTTCACGGCATGCAAATAAAATCAATTATATATACTTTTTCAAGATGCGGCTAACCTTCCTAGCACGTTTTACAACCGGCCTGGCGAACAGCGATCTAAACGCCTTGAGGTCCATATTACCTGTCATGGTTATGCGAGGCAAACAATATATATCGGTTTTGTCCGGACGCATATCTCCCCCAACGATTACGGCACACTTATAGCCAGAGGCCTTCACGGCATTGACTACCTGACTCGACCATTGGCCCCATGGGTATGAAAAAGCGTAGAAAGATTCACCTAGCAGGGTTAGCCTGTAACGAGAATCACTGAGTTGACGATGGAGGTCCTCATTGTCCAGGATTGTCAGGTTTGCGTGTGTGGATGTGTGACTGCCAAGGCTGATACCCTTTGCCTTTATGTAGCGAACTTCATCCTCAGACATGAGTTGCACATCCGTACCATATTCTCTCCATGATACTCTTTTCCCGAGCATATCCGTGACAAGAAAAACTGTTGCAGTCGCTCTGTGATCAAGCAATATGGGCAATGCATTGGCAACAAAGTCCTGGTATCCATCATCGAACGTCATTACTACTTTTTTTGTCAGAATCCTGTAATCACGGGTCTGGATCGACTGTAGCAAGAATGAAAGGGAAACAAAGTCGAACCCGTGTCCAGAGAGCCAGGAGATCTGCTCCCGGAAAGCGGCGACAGACATAGAGTAAGGGTCATCCGAATTGTCAGAAATTGAATGGTACAGCAGTATGAAGGGGCCGACTCTGAAATTAAACATTATTAATATATACCCCCAATCTGATAACCGCCGGTAATCGTTTTTCTACTCGAGACCCTCTCTCGGAGGAGAACGAAGAAATCCGTTTCAATGACTCACCACCATTCGCCCTTTTTCATCCTTACTAACGCCCACTGCTTCATTCTGCAGGAGTCCATTATATATTAGACCGGACCTTTGAGCTTTGTCTTGCGCCGCCCTAAGCTCGTTTGCAAATTGAACACCCAATTCCGGAGTATCCATAAAGTCGAGATGCGAGGCGGGGTTGATTATAATTTTAAGCCTACCCCTGGCGATATCTTTCCAGCCGAGTTCCGGTTCATTGTAAGGCCACTCGTCTCCTGCCGGCCCTCGAAAGAGGGTTAAATGTCCGAGATAGGGCTGCGGCATGTAGCTGTTTATGGCCTTATTGTGGCCTCTCAATAAATACCACTCCCGTAATTCGAGAGGGACGGGCCGCTTCGTCAGGCGGAAAAAACCGATTCTCAGGGTGCCTACCCTGTTGGTCAAGTATCGATGTATCCGTTTCAAAATATAAAGAGGCAAGGGGTTTTGTTGCGCCAGAACATCAAATTGTGTACGGGATACGCGCATCAAAGTTCTCCAGTAACGATACCCACGCGATCCCGGCCCAATCGTGTCGAAAAGCGCAAGAAGTGCCACCTTTTCACCCTCCAGCATAAGCTGCTGGGCAACTTCAAAGGCAACAGTCCCGCCGAAAGATGCCCCACCCAGGAAATACGGGCCGGAAGACTGGACAGAGCGAATTTCTGCTATGTAGTGGCTGGCCATTTCATACATGGAAGAATGAGGAGGCAAAACCCCGTCGACCCCCCTGGCCTGAAGGCCATAAACCGGCTGGTCCGTTTCCAGATATTGGAGCAGGCCGAGGTAGTTGAGCACATTACCGCCACCCGCGTGAATGAAAAAAACAGGCGGCCGGTTGCCCTTCGGCTGGATGGGTACAAGACTCCTCCATTGCTGATCCTCGGTAGAAACCCCGGGCACAGATTTTCCGGAAACGGAGGTCGTGGCTCGACCGGGATCGAGGAGTTCAGCAAGGGCCCGGACGGTCGGCGTCCTTAAAAGGGTGGCAAGGGGCAAGTCAAGTCCGGTCCATTTACGGATACGGATGAAGAGCCTCACCGCCAGAAGCGAATGCCCCCCCATATCAAAGAAATTGTCGTTAACGCCTACCCGCTCCACACCCAGAACTTCGGCCCACATCTCCGCAAGCGTTTTCTCAACGGGGGTTCGCGGAGCCACGTATGTCGGCTCCAACTCGGGACGTGTTTGCTCCGGCAACGGGAGGGCGCGGCGATCCACTTTGCCATTTGGAGTCAGGGTAAACTTCTCCAGCATAACGAATGCAGTGGGAACCATGTAATCCGGAAGCTTCCTGCTCAAATGCTGGCGCAGCGCGCCGGCAGAGGGTATTTGGCCCCCCTCCGGGATAATATAAGCTACCAGCCTCTTTTCACCGGACCCATTATCCCGGGCCATAACAACAGCCTCTCTAACCACCTCATAGTCCTTCAGCACGGATTCGATCTCGCCCAGTTCGATCCGGAATCCGCGAATTTTTACCTGATCATCCATTCGCCCCAAAAACTCAATATTCCCGTCGGCCAGGTGAAGCGCCCGGTCCCCCGTGCGGTACATGCGGGCGCCTGCCTCATTTCGAAACCGATGAGCAACAAACCGCTCGGCGGTCAAATCGGGCTGGTTCCAGTACCCGCGCGCGACGCCGTCCCCGCTGATGTAGAGTTCGCCCGGCACGCCGACGGGTACCAGCTCTTTTTGCCCGTCAAGGATGTACACCTGCGAGTTGGGCAGGGGGCGCCCCAGGGGCAAAGTCCCCGAAGAGGTGTTCGGCACGCCATCGACCCGGTAAGTGAGTACGCCTACGGTGGTCTCGGTCGGCCCGTAGTGGTTGAAGATCATGCAGCCGGGTGCGACCCTGCGGAGGTCCTCGACCCAGTCGCAACGAGACGCCTCGCCGCCGAGGATCAGCCGGCTGCGAGGTATCAGTTTGTGCGGATGCGGCCCGGTCAGCAGAGCAGCCAGGTGTGCGGGTGTGATCTTGAGGCAGTCGATTCGATGGCGCTCGAAGTAATCGGCCAGCGCCGTCGGATCCGTGGATCGATCCCGTGAAATCACATGCAGGCACCCGCCTGTGAACCAGGACGGGAAGACGACGGTGTTACCAAGGTCTGCCGCGATTGTCGACACTGTCGCGAAATTCCATCCGGGCTCGAACGCCAGCCGCTCGCAGACGCCCCACACATAGTTTAGGAGCTGCCGGTGCTCTACGGCAACCCCTTTGGGCCTGCCCGTTGAGCCTGATGTGTAGATGACGTAGGCAAGGTTTCCCGCAGTCGCCCCCCCTTCCGGGTTGGTGTCCGGCATCCCAGCTACGGCTCCCTGGAAATCCGGGGCATCCAGATAAACGACCTCTGCTTTAATCCCCGGTATCATGGCTGCCAGATTCTGCTGCGTCAGGATCACCGGAGCCCTTGAATCCTCCGCAAGGAATGCGAGCCGCGCCGCGGGTAAGTCAGGATCCATGGGCACGTAGGCCCCGCCGGCCTTGAGTATGCCCAGCAGCCCTACTATCATCTCCAGGGTGCGCTCCGCGCAGATGCCCACCAGCACTTCCGGGCCCACACCGAGCTTTCTCAGGTAATGGGCGATCTGGTTTGCTCTGCGGTTGAGTTCCCTGTAGGCCAACCGTTGTTCCTCAAAAACCAGAGCTATAGCATCCGGGGTCCGCTCCGCCTGTTCCTCGAATAACGCGTGGATGCATTTGTCCCGGGGATAATCTGTCTGCATCGCATTCCATTTAATCAGGAGCTGGTTGCGCTCAGGCTCAGTCAATATGGGTATCTCCGCGACACATGTATCCAGGTTTTCCGGAATGTTTTGAAGGATTGTCTGCAGGTGCCCCAGCATTCGTTCGACGGTGTCTTTAGTAAAGCGCCCTTCGTCAAATTTGATCTTCAATATCATTTCATCATCGTCATACCCATTCAGGGTCAGGGGATAATTCGTGCGTCCGCGAAATTCGAATTCCCTGTTTACCCACTTGCCGCCCTTCGCCCGCATGTATGAATCAAGGTAATAATTTTCAAAAACAACAAGACTCTCAAAAAGAGGAGTTCCATGCGTCACATCGCTCCACCTCTGAATTTCGTAGAGAGGGGCGTGTATGTAATCGTGCATCTGCGAGTGTTGTTCCCGAAGCTGCTTCAGCCAGTCAATCAGCTTCATTTGCTTCCGTATCTTGACGCGCACGGGCACTGTGTTGATCAGCAAGCCGATCATGGACTCCGCACCTTCAATTGAGGCTCGCCGGCAGGATCGTGTTGTTCCGTAGACTACATCCTCTGCGTCGTTATACCGGGACAACAACAATGCCCAGGCACCTTCAATCAATGTGTTCATGGAAATATCATGACTTGAGGTTAGACGCCTAAGCACAGACGTTAGAGATGCGGGGATCCTGACCTCCACAGCCGCCCCCCCACGTTCCATGGCACTTCTTTCAGTAGCCAGCAGAGCGTCAACCACTAAAGAAGTGGGCGAGGTAAACCCGGCTAACTTTTCCCGCCAGAACTTCTCGTCTTTTGCCAGGTCCCTTTCTCTCACCCACAGGACATAATCCCTGTATGGTCGCGGCAAGGGCAGATCAATATCACGATTTTCGACAAACGCTTCGTAAAGTGTGAACACCTCCTCGAGAATCAGCGGAAAAGCGCGCCCATCCAGCAATATATGATGGAATGACCAAATGAATTTATATTTATCGTTACCAAGCTCAAAGAGGGCAAGGCGCATCAGAGGGACCTGGCCTATGTGGAAACCTTGTGACCTGTCCTTCTGAATGTATGTTTCTATTCCCTCTTCCTGTTCATGTGCGGCCAAATGCTTCCAATCGAAGCACTCCCCCTTGAAAGGAACGTCCGGAATCACCACCTGTCTGGGCTCGCTTATGTCTTCCCACTCAAATTTTGATCTCAGGACTGCATGACGTTCAACAACCCGGGCCCAGGCACGCTGAAAAGATTCTACGTCAAGCCGTTCATGGATACTGCAGATAATCTCCTCAATATCCACTCCAGAGCCAATGCTCGCCAGGCTGTGAAATAGCATCCCTTCCTGGAGAGGGGAAAGGGGGTAAGTTTCATATTTAGATTGTTTATTCACTCAGATGCCTCTAGACCATCAAGCCTATATGTGTACTTTGAAAGAATGCACGCCGGAGATCATTCCTTCTGTCGAATCGCTGCTTTAACCCGGCCATTGCCAATACTGAACTTCCCGATTGCTCCCTTCAACAACAAAAGAACCCGCAAATCCTTCGGCAGGACTTACTTCCCCTATTGTCCATCTTGATGATTCATTTGTGGTACCCGATGTTCCTGAGAACGCCAATGTCTTACCCGGATCCGCAGATACATCGAACGCGTCTGGAGGATAAGACAGGCCATCCCCTGTTGCCTTCAGAAGTGCTTCCTTTCGGACCCACAGATTAAAAAACCTTTCTCGTTTCTCACTTTCAGGCAACGCGCCCCAAGGAGCTCTGTCTCTTTCCGAAAAGGCTTGTTCGGCGATCAGATCCATCTCAGGCATTTCGCGTATGTACTCAATATCTACTCCTACTTCATGACCGCAAGTGAATACGTAAAGAGCTAATCCTTCCGAGTGAGACAGGTTGAACCGAATGTCTGTATTGGAAAATGCATTCTTCAGTCTCGGTTTACCATTTTTTTCGTAATAGAATTGGAGCGTACTCGGCTTAATACCCAGATACCCCCCCAGGATCAGCCTTAGTATCCCACGCGCTGCGATGAACCGGTTTCTGTCTCTCTCAAAACGAAACCGTTCAGCCTTCATGCTCTCATCGATAGAGAGCGTTTCTGCGAGTTCCCGGACACTTCTGCCCGGCAGGTCAAGAGTAGCTCGCCAGATATGTACATCCTGTTCTCCCAACCGAAGCCGGGTAGGCGGTACATTCCATGCGCCTGGCGGGAGCGAGCGTTCAGTAGTCTCTGAAACGGGGTTCAAGGCTCCACAAATGATTTCAACGTTCAAGGTTCTACACCTTCAGTGAGTTTTGCTCGTACCAGGCAATGGTTTTCTGCAAGCCTTCACGGAATCCCGTCTTCGCCTTGAAGCCGAATTCCTTCCTGGCCTTTTTGGTGTCCAGCATTCGGCGCGGCTGGCCGTCGGGCTTTGTTTTATCCCACGTGACTTTACCTTTGTATCCTGTCAGCTCTACAATCAGACTGACCAAATCCCTGATGGATATTTCAAAACCGGCGCCGATATTGATTGGTTCACTTTTATTATATTTTTCCATGGCAAGGACGATCGCCTCTGCCGCGTTCTCTACATAGAAGAACTCTCGAGTGGCTTTGCCGGTGCCCCAGACGGAAACCAAGGGAATATGTTCGACGTTCGAAGTTCGAAGTTCAATGTTGGAAGAGCCACGGCTAAAGTTCGATGTTCTACCTCTAATTTTCGAGGTTCGAGGTTCAATGTTACCGCTATCGCGGAGTTCAAGGTTCGACGTTCGACGTTCAACTCGCCCATGGGCGAGAGTTTTCAGTTTCAAGTGTTCAGTATCCGCCAAGGCGGAGGATCGACCTTTATTGTTCAAAGTTCTATGTTCAAAGTTCAAAATTCTTGTTTCAGGCTGAGAAAGAGATATACCGAAGTGGTAAAGAACTTTTTGAATGGTTTCGGGCGAAGAGGTCTTGTTAATCAAAAGTTTCTTGCCATCGATTAAAAACTCGTTCTCCCTGTTGAACTGGAAATCCCTGACGATTGCCTTCATGTCGCCTGCAGCCAGCAAACCGGCAAGGTGGAACTTCCGGATGAGGGCCGGGATCACATGGGAAGATCTGAAGCTGAAATTGTCTCCCGGGCCGTAGAGGTTGACAGGAAGGAGGAAGATGGAATTGAAGCCATACTGCCGGCGGTAGGCCTGAGACTGGACGAGCATCATCTTCTTGGCCAGGCCGTAAGGCGCGTTCGTTTCTTCCGGGTAGCCGTTCCACAGGTCGTCCTCCTTGAAAGGCACCGGGGTGAATTTCGGGTAGGCGCATATGGTGCCGAGCGCGACAAATTTATCAATTTTTCTCAAATATCCTTCGTGAAGGAGCTGGACGCCCATCATGATGTTTTCGTAAAAGAGGGACGCGGGATTTTCCTGGTTGAAGCCTATGCCCCCCACTTTTGCGGCAAGGTGGAGGACGATATCGGGTTTCGTTGTTTCATACATCCGTTGTACATCTTCGATACGGATCAGGTTGTAATCGGGCAGGTCCGCTACCTCGATACTTTTGTAGCCTTTGGCCTGCAGATGCTTGATGAGGTGCTTGCCGAGAAAGCCTTTGCCACCAGTTACCAAAATCTTCTTGTTCAATGTTACACCCATAAAAAAATGTTCAAGGTTCGGCGCCACGAAGTGGCGAGTGTCAAGTGTCAAGTTGCAGGTTTTCAGCTATAGAGACTGTTTGTTGCTATTTGAACTAATGAACTAAGGCACTAAAGAACTAATAAACCGCTTCCCAGTTAATTTTTTTACTTAAAACTTAATCACTTAAAACTTAACACTCTGCCATAGCAGTTAAAGTGCACTGCCGTTTCTCTGGGGGGTGTAGCCCGCGTCGACGAGCGTTTTTTCTTTCTTGGCGATTTCAAAATCGCTTGCCACCATCATATCGATAAGCTGCTCGAAGGACACTTTCGGCGACCAGCCCAACTTCTTACGTGCCTTGGTAAAATCGCCCAGGAGAACGTCCACCTCCGTCGGCCTGAAATATCGGGGGTCAATTGCCAGGTGCTTCTCGACATCCAGGTCAAGCTTCTGGAACACCCTGTCGAGGAATTCCCGAACGGAATGCGTCTCCCCCGTGGCAACGACATAATCATCCGGTCTATCCTGTTGCACCATGAGCCACATGGCCTCCACGAAATCGCCGGCATATCCCCAATCCCGTTTCGCCTTCGTGTTGCCGAGATAGAGTTTGTCCTGGAGGCCGAGCTTGATGCGGGTTGCCGCCCGCGTGATCTTGCGGGTTACGAAGGTTTCCCCTCGACGCGGGGATTCATGGTTGAAAAGAATCCCGTTACAGGCGAAGATCTTGTAAGCGTCACGGTAATTTCTCGCCAGATGGTAAGCAAACACCTTGGAGGCCGCATAGGGACTCTGAGGCTGGAAGGGAGTTTGTTCGCTCTGGGGCGGCGGAGCGGTGCCGAACATTTCGCTTGACGAGGCCTGATAGAATTTTGTCTTTATACCACTCTTGCGGATAGCTTCCAGGAGTCGCAAAGTCCCCATACCCGTGATGTCGCCGGTGTACTCCGGCATATCGAAGCTCACCCGGACGTGGCTTTGTGCCCCGAGATGGTAGATCTCATCGGGCCGGATGGCGTGAAGCAGGTCGGTGAGTTGTCCCGAGACGGACAGATCGCCGTAGTGCAGGTACAGACGGGGGTCGGGGTCATGAATGTCCCTGTAGAGATGATCGATCCGGTCTGTGTTGAAGGTGCTCGACCGCCGAATCAAGCCATGCACTTCATACCCTTTGGCAAGGAGCAATTCCGTCAGGTACGATCCATCCTGCCCTGTTATCCCGGTGATGAAAGCTCGTTTCATATAAAAGTTCCTTAGTTTGTTAGACTCGCCTAATGGCGAGAGTGTTAAGTTTTAAGTGTTGAGTGATTAAGTGTCCGCTGACGCGGAGTTCAAGGTTCGACTCGCCTAATGGCGAGAGTGTGAAGTTTGAAGTGATTAAGTATGCCCTGAGGGCAGTTTCAAGTATCAAGTGTTCAGTATGCGCTTCGCGCAGGGCTAGTTTCAAGAAACAAGACGGTTATACAAAGGGGCTGTAGATAAGAAACCAGATTATTTTCGCGTATTCGCTGGCGACCCAGCGGACCTGCTGCGCGTCCATGAACCAGAAGTCGCCCGGAATCGATTCATAGCGGGTGGGGACATACCGAACAGCGAGGCTGTCCTTGAAGATCTTCCCTGCAATCAGCTTGATGCGCCGCATGTGGTAGGGAGAACTGACGAAGATTGCCGATTGGATGCCGAGACCCTCCATCATGTCACGGGCGACCAGGGCGTCCTTGTGGGTGTCTTCGAACCAAGAGGTAGTTTCAAGTTTTAAGTTGGAAGTCTCAAGTTTGGAGTCAATATTAATTTTGTCGAGCTTGCCGTCGGGGTTGCGCTTATGAATTTGTCTTCGGCCGGGGTTAATGAGGTATTCGGCCAAGCCTTCCCGGACCAGTTGATGAGCTTCTTTCTCCCGTGTTCCCTTCTCATTGCCCGGGAAAATCACCACGGCATCGGATTCGACAGGCTGGTCGGAAACGACGAGATAGGAGGGGGCGTAATAGACCGACAGGGCCAGGATAAGGACGACGCCAAGTATGAAGACAGTTCGGTGGTTCAAGACGCTACGCGCAGGGTTAAGGGATAAAAAACGGTTCGATTGGTTCTATTAGTTCCATTAGTTCTATTGGTTAGACGCCGCAGGGCGGCGAGTTTTAAGTGTTAAGTATGCCCTGCGGGCAGTGTTAAAGGTTAAGTGATTAAGTGTCAGCTGACGCGGCGTTCAAGGTTCAAGGTTAGATAAAAAACAGTTTGATTGGGTCGGGTGGTTCATGTTTTTTCCTGAGCAACCCTCTCGTGCAGCCAAACCTTGATGAGCGCCCCGCGATCGATGCCTATGCGTTCCCTCACCGCATCAATCTCCCTCACAAGCGATTCCGGGACATCAAGAGTAATGCGTATTTTTCTGCCAGGGCGCGCCATCTTAGCCTTCGAGAGATCCACCAGATCGTGGATATCTTCTCCCTGGTCAAACCTTTTGTCGAATTCGGCTGCCGTCTTAGCCTTCTGTTTTGCCTTCATAGAGTTTCACCTCCCTTGCCCTGGCGCGCCGGACCGATATTATACGAATTACATCGTGTCGCATCGTGTATATGGCTGTCCAAACCTTATCTTCGATCGCGGCTATCAGAACCCATCTGTCTTCAGAAGGAAAGGATATCTGGAGTTCCAACCTCCTGTCATCAAACCACAATTTTTTAGCGGTCTCAAAGTCAATGCCATGCTTTTCCTTGTTCGAAATATCCTTTCGAGGGTCCCATTCAAAGTTCATGCTGTCATTTATTATACATCACAAAACCAGATATGCAACATATATTGATATATTTTACGTAGAATGCCTGAAGGGCGGAGGTTCGATTAGATGCTCGACGTTCGACTCGCCTGTGGGCGAGAGTTTTAAGGGTTAAGATGTTAAATTTTACGGATATTTAGATAAAGCTCCGCTCTGTCAGTTACAGAAATTGATGAAAAGGCCTGTACTGACTGCACTCAAAGGGGTGGAAACGATGCCAAACTGGATGGCTTACAACTCCCCTGCTGCCGGGTTGGGTTCGGATGGTTTACCCGGCCTTTTTGAACATATGCCAGATGCGAAAATATACAGGATTTATCGCAACTTGCAACATTTTTCATGCAATTTTGTATGAAAGACGGTTAAATGACGCCTTCAATGAATTTGAAGTTTCAAGTGTTCAGTATGCGCTTCGCGCAGTGTTAAGGGTTAAGTGATTAAGTGTTAAGGTTCAAGAACCGTAATACAGAACAAGGATAACGAAAAAAAAGAAAAGGCAGGGCGAATGCCCTGCCTCCTTTTTATGACTTCTTAAATTGGCTTATGATTTACTTTTTCATTTTCCGGCGCACTGCTACTAACCCCAAGAGGCCCGAGCCCAGGAGCCACACGGCGCCTGGGATGGGGATTACCGTGGTGTCCGGCACACCAAGCCAGCCATATGAAGTCCAGTTGCCTGTAACGGCCGTAGTCGGATCTTCCAATGCATAGCCGCTGTTCCAAGCATCAACCTGGCCGTCCTTCAGAAAGACATCGCCCCAGACGGGCGTCCTGTAGGTCAAAAGGGTTACTGTGGTCAGGCTTCCGCTCTGGTTCCCGTCCCACTTGATGCCGTAGATATTAGAGAGGGTCCCGTCGACCGGAGTGGCAGAACCGTCAGGTCCCACTTCCCAGCCAGAGGTGGTGCCACTTAAAACATCGCCTTCCGCGAAGCCGGGAGAAGTCTCAATTGTTATGTGGCTCAGTACCTGCGCTTCGCCGCTGTTGGTGTTGAAATCGTAGGTGTAAGTGAAAAGGGAGCCTGTCTGATCGATGGACCAGTTCAGAACCGCGTTTGCCCAATAAGCGGAATTCGACCTCACCAGATTCCCATTTCCTGCACTGAGTGTGCCGCTTGCAATGAGAGCCGCAGAGGCGTTAGTGGCGCTAAATACCAAAAAGACAGCCGCGGCAATGACTACCAGCGTCCTTAATGTCCTGGTCTTCATTATCAACCTCCTTTACAGGGAGACCCCCTTTTTTATTCATGGCAATGCTTCTTTTTAAAACCACCCTTATCTATAAACAGGTCACGACTTTTAAAAAATGCTGGAAAGAGTTAGTTCCGTTAGTGCTATCAATTCGAAGAAGGCCTGCCACTTTTCAACTATTTGTGGAAGGTTTTTATCGTTATGATAAATCAATGAAAAAAGCAAACAAAAAGGAGGCAGGGTGAAAGCCCTGCCTCCTTTTTGTTGACCATCAAATTGGTTTATGGTTTACTTTTTCATTTTCCGGCGGACCACCAGCAAAAACAGGTTCTGTTAGTTCTATTAGTTCTGTTGGTTCTATTAGTTCGAAGAAGGCCTACCGCTTTTCAACTATTTTTTGAACCTTCTCCTGACTGCTACTAACCCCAGGAGACCGGAGCCCAGCAGCCACACGGCGCCGGGGATGGGGATAACCGTGGTGTCCGGGACCAACACCCACGCTCTCCCCTCGTTGTCAATAGCGTTGCCGTCGGCGGGCAACGACAGGTTAGGGATACCGAATCCGGTGTTGTAGGCAAAGACCTCTGCACCCGGGGTTTTTCCGTCAACAGCATAAAAGTCGCCCCACATCGGGGCCCGATCTGTCACGATCGTCCATCCCCAATATGCTGAATCCCCCAGACCCTCCCACTTCATTCCAAAAATATCTCCGGGGATCCCGGGGTTGCTGTTGCCCTGGCTCTCGCCATTGTAAGTGTCCAGATCGTAGCCCGCTGTCGTTAAAGTGGTGTTTAGGTTGTTCAACTCGAACGTGGTTGACACCTGGGTGATGACGTGGCTGATGTTCTTTACACTTTCGTTCGCCATGACATCGAAAATGTATTCATAAGTCCAGTACCCCTGGGTGGTTTCATTATCGACCGTCCATCCAAGTATGGAACTTGTATCCGCCCATTCATTGCTGGCTTGAAGGCCAAAACCATACGATATGTTCCCGGTGTAAATTGCACATGGACCTTGCTGGGGAAAACCCAGTAACAATATAGTCACTATGAGTGCTATCTTTTTCATATATGACCTCCTCCTGCAGGTTTTCTGCAACATCAATTTTCAGGGTTTTCGTTTTCTTGTGGATGGGTAAGTGTTTGAAACATTACACAATCAAACGAAAAACGCAATACCAAAAAGGATGATTTTTATCTAATACAAAAGTATTAGCTCATCTAGTCTCCCGTGCCGATTTTAAACAATTTCAAGAGGATAGGGAAACATTGCAATTCCTGACGCGGAGTCATAAGTAACGCCTTAAAAAGATCCTTTCGGATTAAGGGATTCAGTCACTGCTTCGCGAATCCCCTGAACCGGAGCGGGCCGTCGGGCCGCTCAGGCGTCGACGAGGACCTTGAAGCCGCCGTAGACCATCCGCCTGAAATCAAAGGGCATGTCCTTCGGCTCGCCCATGCCTTCCATTTCCTTCATCACCTTCGCGTTGACGCGATCACGGTGGGCCCGCGATTTGAACACGACGAACGAAAAGACCACCGTCTCGCCGGGCTTCAGCTTCATCATCCGCGGGAACGGAATCCCCCATTTCGTTTTCAGGTCGTCTCCGACGCATTCCTTGTAGTCGAGCGCGCCGTGCCTCATCCACATTTTTTTGCCCAGCCGTGCCATGCGGGCGTAGCTCTTAAGGTTTTTCTTCGGAACGGGCAAAACATAACCATCCACGTATCGCATAAATCCTCCTTCTCAAGGTTTTTCCATTATGGGTTGATTTGTCCCTGCTTCACGAAGCTGCCCTGTGGTGAAAGGCTGAAAGAAAAATCACCTCATCCGCTAGGAGGAGGGGGGACGCGGACGAGGTGATCATCAAGGATTATATATCAATTATGTGACTTTCACAGAATGATCCATCGGGCACAGGAGGATTTTGCCCCTCTAAAAACCTTACCCGAACGGGCAGCCTTAAAGAAAGGGGGTCGCAGATCAAAATCCGCAACCCCCTGACTTCGGCCACTATCCCCTGTCATTCTATTGTTGTTGCTGCGGCGCGATTTTAATTTCCACCCTTCTGTTTCTCTGACGCCCGGCCTCGGTTTCGTTGGTGGCCACGGGCAGGGTCTCCCCATACCCGACGGCATCGATACGGCTTTCGGCCACGCCGCGCTGGACCAGCAGGTTTTTTACCGAATTGGCCCGCCGGATAGAGAGGTCCTGGTTGTACTCATTGGAGCCTACACTGTCGGTATGCCCTTCCACCCTCACCAGGGTCTGAGGGTATTGAGTCAAAACACCCGCGACCCGGTTGATCTCTGACTGGAGCCCCGGTCTCACGACCGTGGAGTTGGTATCGAAGGTGACATCGCCTTTGAAAGTGACGGCGAGGAGATTGCCTTCCCTCGACACGGCGGCGGCCTCCGACTTGGCCAAAGCCTCACGCATGTCTCTTTCCTGGTTGTCCATCATCTTACCGACCCCGGCGCCCCCGAGGCCACCCACGGCCGCCCCGATGGCCGCGCCGATCAGGGTCCCTTTGGTGTCGCGTCCAATCACCTGGCCGGCAATGGCCCCGGCGGCCGCGCCGCCTGCCGCACCGTAGATGGCGCCTTTCTGTGTTTTTGTCTGCGTTTCAGGCGCCGCGCAGCCTGCCAAAATGAGCAAAAGGCTGAGAAAAAAGGAAATGCTTGCTTTGGTCATTGTCTATTCTCCTTTGGAAAATGGTTTGTCATATTTTAATCCATCCTATCATGAATTGCATTTATTTTTTTTCCGGCCCGATATTCGAGCAATTAACAATGAAGCGAAACCGCCTGTTTCAAGGTCAGGGTCCGACTACAGCTCACCTTCTTTCCCGACCGGGCTTCCACAAAACCTCCTTGACATAAAGAGGCGATTTTACTATCGTCCCATCTCGAGTCCATACGGGACGTCGTCCGCACCATCATATTGAAAAACAGTCAGAATTAGATGAAGCAGCGCACTCCACCTGTGAAAGCCGGAGTCTTTCCGGCACAGGTGTGATTCAAACCATTTAAAAGGAGGAGGTTACCCATGGTTTACTGCAAATCCCTTATGAAGCTTTTACTTGTGACAGCAGTATCTGTCGGCCTGATCCTCGGCTTCTCACCGGGGACAACCCTCGCGCAGGAAAAGGTCATCAAGATCGGCACGATCTTCCCCTTGACCGGGCCCGTGGCAACAGCCGGACAGCGCTGCAAGGCCGCGGTGGAGACGGCAGCGGAGATTATCAACAACAAGCACCCCAACATCAAGGTGCCCCTGGCGAACCAGGAGGGCATCCTCGGGGGTTACAAGATCGTGCTGGTGCACACCGACAGCCAGGGCAAGCCCGATGTGGGCAAGGCCGAGGCCGAGCGCCTGATCAACCAGGAAAAGGCATGGGGTCTCATCGGCGCCTATAACAGCTCGGTGAGCATGCCGGCGAGCCTCGTGGCGGAGCGCGCCAAGAAGATCTTCATGTGCGGCGCCTCCAGCTCGGCGGCGCTGACCCAGCGCGACCTGAAATTCTTCTTCCGCACGGCCTCCACAGACGAGGTCGAGTCCCACGAGTTCGTCGAGGTTCTGAAGTGGCTCAACAAGACCCAGAAAAAGGCCAACCTGAAGACGCTCGGCATCATCTATGAAAACTCCGTCTTCGGAAAGCACGCGGCCGAAGAGGCCAAAAAGGCGGCGGCCAAGGGCGGCTTCAACGTCGTGGCCGACGTGCCTTTCAACCCCGGCGCCACCAACCTCGACAGCGAGGTGCAGACCCTCAAGTCCAAGAACCCCGACGCGCTCTTCGGGGCCGTGCTTGGGGCGGACTACTCCCTGATGGTCAAGACGATGAAGAAGATGAACTGGATCCCCAAGGCGTCCCTCAACTACTGCAGCGGCTACCAGGATCCGGTCATCGCGAAGCAGCTGGGCGACGACGCCAACTACTTCATGGGATCGACGGGGTACTCGCCCCAGTTCGCCGACATCATGCCCGCCGTAGCCGAGGTGGAGAAGATCTTCAAGTCGAAGACCGGCGGCGTGCCTTTCGACAGCGACAGCATCCAGGAAACCATAGCCCTCCTGGTCCTGGCGCAGGCCATCGAGAAATCCAAGAGCCTCGATCCCGAGGTGGTGGCCAAGACCCTTTACGCCAACACGTGGCCCTCCCCGCTTTCCCTGAGCGGCAAGGTGGCCTTCGTCCCGGGCGGCCAGAACAAGCAGGCGCTGAGCATCGTCACGCAGCTCCAGGGCGGTGAATACAAGCGGATATTCCCCAAGGAGAAGGCGAACACGAAGGTCATCTTCCCCATGAAACCCTGGGACAAGAGGTAAACAAAAACGAGCCTAAAAAGGGGACTGTCCCCATTTTCCACAGGGACAGTCCCCGCGAACCGGTGCCGGGGGTCTTCGGGCCCCCGGCACCTTTATGACCCTCAGAACCCCTATGGACACCCTGCTTCAAGTGCTGCTGGACGGCACGCTCAACGGCATGCTCTACGCCCTCGTGGCCGTCGGCCTCTGCATCATCTGGGGTGTCATGGACGTGATCAACTTTGCCCACGGCGAGTACGTGATGATCGCGATGTACATCACGTACTGGCTCGGGTTTCTGGCAAACGCGGACCCGCTCCTCTCCATGTTCGCGGGGGGCTTTTTCATCTTCATCCTGGGCGCCCTGACCTATCGACTGATCATCAAGTACACCGTGGGTAAGCCCCCGCTTTCGGCCCTCCTGGCGACCTTCGGGCTCGCCATGCTCCTCAAGAATCTGTGCCTCAACAGGTTCACTCCGAATTACCGAATCCTCTCCGACACGTGGCTGGGCGACAAAACCTTTCAGCTGGGGACACTGATAGTCCCCGTTCCCCAGCTTGTCACCGCCCTCCTGGCGCTTCTGGTGATCGGCCTTATTTTCTATATGATCCGCACTACGCGATTCGGCTGGGCCGTCCAGGCCACCGCCATGGACAAGGAGGCGGCCGAGTTGATGGGCATCAACACGGAGAAGATCTACATTCTCATCTTCGGGATCGGCGGCGCCACCGTGGGCATCGCCGGGGGCGTCATGCCCACCTATCTTGCCGTGCACCCGGAGGTGGGCACCATGTTTGGCCTTATCGCCTTCATCTGTGTCGCCATGGGCGGCTTCGGCAGCATTCCGGGCGCATTGATGGCGGCGCTCCTCGTCGGCATCGTGGAAGCCCTCGCCGGCTACTACATCGCCCCGGTCTTCAAGTACGTGGCCGTCTTCGGGCTCTACCTCGCCGTCGTGCTCCTGCGGCCGAAGGGCATCTTCGGGTGGTAATGCCATGAATCAAACTGCGCAGACGCGAAAAAACCTCTTCTGGCTGGCCCTCGTGGGTCTCCTGGCTCTGCTTCCCGCCGTACCGGCGGTCACGGCCAACTCTTTTCTCATGCACGTGCTGATCCTCATCCTGCTCTACGCCGGCATGGCCCAGGCATGGAACATCATCGGCGGGTACGGGGGACAGACGTCTTTCGGCCACGCCGTTTTCTTCGGCATCGGCGCCTACGGCGCGGGCATGGCCGTGGTCACCTACGGCCTGAGCCCCTGGCCCGGGGTGATCATCGGCATGTTGGCGGCCGCCGTGGTGGCTGTGCTCATCAGTTACCCCTGCTTCAAGCTGAGCGGCCACTACTTCGCCATCGCCACCTTCGCCATCGTGGAAATCTTCAACCGGGTTTTCCTGGTCTGGTACTGGGTGGGCGGCGCCCTGGGGCTCGACTACCCGATCGTGGAGGAGGGGCTGAAGAATTTGATGTGGTACGACACCAAGACGGGTTATTACTACTGCGCCCTCTTCCTCTTTGCGCTCATCTTCGGCATCGTTCGCCTCATTGAAAGCCACCGCTTCGGTTACTACCTTCGCGCCGTGCGGGCAGGTCAGGAGACGGCCGAGTCGCTCGGCGTCAACTCGACGGCCGTAAAGCTCGGGGCCATGGCCCTTTCGGCGGCCCTTGCCGCCCTGTGCGGCGCCTTCTTCGTGCAGTACAACCTTCGTGTCGACCCCGGCATGGTCATGTCGCTCGACATGTCGATGAAGTTCGTGCTCGTCACGATCCTGGGCGGCGCCGGGACGCTTGCCGGCCCGCTCCTCGGGGCGGCGGTGCTCGTGCCTCTGCAGGAGTACACGCGAGCGCTCTGGGGCGGCCTGGGCGGCGGCGTGGACCTCATCATCTTCGGCTTCCTGATTATCGTCATCGTCGTGAAGCAGCCCGCGGGCATAACGGGCATTGCCCGCGAAATGGCCCGGCGTTTCGGCAGGAAGCCCTCCGCGGAAAAAGGAGGTGCCTCCCTTGGCGCTGCTTGAGATACAGGGGGTCACCAAGAAATTCGGCGAACTGGTGGCCTGTGACCGCGTGAGTTTCGAGGTGGAGAAGGGGCAGATCGTGGGGCTCATCGGGCCGAACGGCGCCGGAAAAACGACCCTCTTCAACTGCGTCTCCGGCCTCTACCCGGTGACCGCCGGACGGATCTGTTTCGACGGCACCGAGATTACGGGGCTTCCCTCCCACCGGATCGCCCGCATGGGGGCCGTGCGCACCTTCCAGGTGGTGCGGCCGCTCAAGGACATGACGGTGTTCGACAACGTGCTCGTGGGCGCATTCATCCACGGCGCAGGCGGCGCCGGGGCCCGGGATACGGCCGACGCCTGCATCCGGATGTGCGGCCTTGCCGATTTCGCCGACAAGTCTTCGGGAGACCTCCCCATCGGCGTCAAGAAGCGCCTCGAGCTGGCGCGCGCCCTCGCAACGAAGCCCAAGCTGCTCATGCTCGACGAGGTCATGGCGGGACTCACCGTCACCGAAGTCAAGACCGCCCTGGAACTGATACGGCGCATCCGCCAGAACGGCGTCACGCTGCTGATCGTCGAGCACATCATGGAGGCCATCATGCCCATCGCCGACAAGGTGGTGGTGCTCGACGGCGGCATCAAAATCGCCGAGGGTCCGCCCGTTCAAATCAGCAATGACGAGCGCGTGATCTCCGCATACCTCGGCGCGAAGTTCAGCCGCCGCATGCAGGCCCGGAAGGGAGAAGGCGCCAATGGCTGAGCCGATCCTAACCCTTCAGGATGTGCACGCCGGCTACGACGGAGTCCCGGTGGTCTTCGGCATTTCCCTGGAGGTCATGCCGGGCGAACTGGTGGCCGTCGTCGGCGCCAACGGGGCCGGCAAGACCACGACCCTGCGCGCCATCGCGGGCCTCAACAACCCCCTGCAGGGCAACATCCGCTTCGAGGGCCGGGACATCTCGCGGCTGCGGGCCCACCAGACCCTGGCCCTCGGCATCAGCTACGTGCCGGAGGGGCGGCGTGTCTTCGCCAAGCTTTCCGTCGAACAGAATCTGTCGCTGGGGGCCTACACCGAAAAGTCAGACGCCGAGATCAGGAGGCGCCTGGAGGAAGTGCTCGATCTTTTCCCTATCCTGCGCGAGCGGTCGCGGCAGACCGCGGAGACCCTGAGCGGAGGCGAACAGCAGATGCTCGCCATTGCCCGCGGGCTGATGTCCCGGCCCAGGCTGCTCATGCTCGACGAGATGTCGCTGGGCCTGATGCCGACGCTGGCGGAGAAAATGATGGAGACCATCCCCGCCATCAACCGCAGCGGGGTCACCGTGCTCCTGGTGGAGCAGATGGTCCAGGAAGCCCTGGAGATCGCCCACCGCGGCTACGTGCTCCAGAGCGGGCGCATCGTTCAGGCGGGCAGCGCAAAAGAGCTTCTCGATTCCGAGGAGATCCGCAAGGCCTACATGGGGATGTAGGAAGGTCTCCCGTCGGATCCTGAGACAAAAAGGGTTACGTTTTTTGGAACGCAACCCTTTTTTCATTCGGGCAGCTGGACCACGTGAGATTGCCTCAGGGCTCTTGACGGTACAGGGGGAAGATCCGGTCCATGGGTCCTGTCGGTGTGGTGGGGCGAACCCCCTCCGCTTCTTTCTCGCTGACCGGCTTCGGTTGCGTCCCCCTGGCCTCGACTCTTTTCTGGCGGTACTGCACGTAGAAGTCCCGCATGGCCACGTAGGGATCGATGGCCGCATCCTTCAGCGCCTCGTAGTCCCCGATCCTCAGGGAGGTATCGTTGATGGCCTCGTAACCCCTGACGGCCGTCCAGACGTACCAGGGGTCGAGGTAGGAGATGGGGTAGGTGAAATAATCGCCGACGCGCCCGAGGGTGTCCCGCGGGCTGGAAGGCCCCAGCACCGGCCAGACGATGTAGAACCCCTGACCAACGCCGTAGAACCCCAGGGTCTGGCCGAAATCCTCGTCCTGGGCCTGGAGATTGATCTCCTCGCTCGACGCGGGGTCGAAAAACCCCGCCACGCCGATGGTGGTGTTGACCCAGAAGCGGAAGAGTTCCGTGAGCGCGCCCATCGGGTTTAACTGGAGCAGGCAGTTCGCGAGGCGGACGGGGGTCCAGAGGTTGGAGAAAAAGTTGCTGACGCTGACCCTCGCGGGCTCGGGGACGACCTTGCTGTACCCTTCCGCCACGGGTTTCAACACCCAGAAGTACAGACGGTCGTTGAAGTGGTACATGGCCCGGTTGAAGGGCTCGATGGGATCGGCGATCTTTCCCACGTCGACCTGCGCCTCCTCCTCCGGGTAATCGAGGCTTTCCTCCTCGTCGGTATAATCGCCGTACGGCGAGGGCTCATCCGGCGCGTTCACGTCCGGAGGCTCCGGTGTCGCCGCGTTCGAGACCAGCCGGATCTGAAGCGACTCGGCCTGCGGGTCCGGCGCAGAAACGGCCTTTGGGCCGTGGGCGCAGCCCGTGAAAAGAAGGGCAACCATTATAGCCGGAATCCAGATGAGTTTTAAGAAATGCAAAATCTCTTCCGTCCTTCGTGGAATGTGAGCTATCGCGACGGTCCTATGAGGCCTTCACCTTCTTGCGCAGGATCTCGAGGAGTTGCTCGGGCGAGTTCTTCGCCAGGATCTCATTGAACTGGGTGCGGTAATTCTGTACGAGGCTCACGTTCTCGACGACGACGTCGTAAACCCTCCAGGCGCCGCCGCTCAGGATGACCCGGTACATGATGGGAATTTCCTTCGAGGACGTGATGATCCTCGTGTGGACCTCCGCCAGGCTGGCCGATACGATGACCTCCCTGTCAAAAACGATTTTTTCGTCGGTGTAGGAAAGGATCTTATCGGCGTATGCCTTTTCCAGCACCTGGTGATAGAGATGGACGAACTCCTTTCGCTGCGCCTCGTTCAGCTTGTTCCAGTTCCGGGCCAGGGTCCGTCTGGAGAGCTCGACTTCATCGAACATCTCGTCATAGATGACCTCGAGCTTCTTCTTTTTGATCTCCTTGGCCGAGGGGGCCTTGAGCTTGGGATCCCGCAACACATCGAGCACCCTGTCGGCATTGACCTTGACCGTGTCAAGGGGCGCGCCGGCGTAAGACAGGGAAGCCAACATGAAAAATATCAAAAGACCCAATCCGACGAATCTCATTTTCATCACTCATCCCTCTGAAGAGTATACCCTGCCTATTCTTTTTTCTCGTCTTTTACGTCTTTCACATCCCCGAAGGCATACTTGCCGACGAGATCCGCAATATCCACGGCCGGCTGAGTCTGGGTGATGGTTCCGCCGGGGTCGAGGACCGACCCGCCTCCGCCGGGGTCGATACTGACATACCTGTCGCCGATCAGCCCTTCCGTCTTGATGGAGGCGATGGCATCGTCGTAGACCTTCACGTCTTTCTGGATCTTCATCTCCACCACTGCCTGCAGGTTCTCCTGGTCCATCCTGAGCGATTCCACCTTGCCGATCTCGATGCCGAGCATTTGGACGGGGTTGCCGGCCCTCAAACCGGATATCGAAGTGAATTTCGCGTAGAGCGGATAGGTCTCGTCCCCGAAAAGAGACACATGCCCGAGCTTGACGGTCATGTACCCGATGACGGCAATCCCGAGTGCAACAAAGATGCCCACGATGGTTTCCATGGCGTATTTTTTCATTTTCTCACCTCTATATTATGAGTCGCACCGAAGCCGGGCGACTTCCTTCTGCTGTGCCTTCGCCGACTCGATGACGGAGTCTATGCCGGTAATGGGCTGGCCCTGGGCAAGTCCGACACGGATGGTGAATTCGACACACTCCCCCGAGGACGCCCGCCTGAGGGCTCGCGCCGAAATATCCTGTATGCCCTGCCCCTTGAAATCCTCGACAAAATCCTTCACGATTTCGCCGGCCTCGGCGAGGTCCGCGTAGGGAAGGACCGTCACATATTCGTTCATGCCGCGTCGGGCGGAAAAGCCCCCGACGGCGCCGAAGTGCCTGTCGATCAATACGCCCATGCTCCGTATGGCCTCCTGCGCGGCTTCGTGGCCCAATGAGGCAACAACGCCGTCCATCCCCTCCAGCGTGAAAATCGCAAGGACATAGGCTTTTTCCGAAGTATCCCGTTTCAACTGGGCATAGTACCGGACCTTGAACTGCCGCTTCGAGTAGAGACTGGTCAATTCCTGCTGAAGCCCTTCCAGGCTCTGGATGACCTCGTCCTTAAAAGGGTGCTCGAATTGCTCGAGTTCCTCCGGGGTGCCCTGAAAAACGATCTTTTGCCGGTAGAGGGCGAGAATACGGTTGGAAATAAAATACACGTCGGGAATCTCGTGGCTGACCAGGATCGCCGTGAAGCCGAAGCGTCTCTGGTATTCGGCAATCCTGCCCAGGATCGCATTTTTCCGGACCGGATCCTGTCCGGACGTGGGCTCGTCGAAGAGCACGATCCGGGGATCGGTGACGAGAGCCCGCGCCAGGGCCACCCGCTTCTGCATGCCGCCTGAAATCTCCGACGGATACTTGTGGATCGCGTCGCCGAGTTCCGTCTGCTCGATCCGTTCCATGACCCTGCGATCAATTTCCGCCTTGCCCAGGTTGGTGGTCTCCCGGAGCGGCAGGGCGACATTATCATAGACCGACATGGAGTCGAAAAGAGCGTTATCCTGAAACATGTAGCTCATCCCGGCGCGACATTCATTGAGCTCGTCCTTGTCCATCTCGTTGAGGGGTTTGCCCCTGAAGAGGATGTGCCCCTCGTTCGGCTTGAGCAACCCGATGATATGCTTGATGAGCACGCTCTTTCCCGAGCCGCTGAGGCCGATGATGGTGGTGACCTGCCCCTCGTAGATCTGCAGGTTCACGCGGTCGAGGACCGTCCGCGGGCCGAAGCGTTTGGTGACATCTTTGAATTCGATCAATGGTGTATCCATTATCTCCTCAGATGAGAAGGGATGTCACGATGTAATCGGCGATCAGGACGAGCACGCAGGAAAGCACGACGGCGGACGTCGTGGCCAGACCCACCGCCTTGGCCCCGCGGCCGTCCTCACGCATGTGGGCGAAATACCCCTGATAACAGCAGACAAGCGCGACGATCACGGCAAAGACCACCGCCTTGATAAAACCGTCGGTGACGTCTTTAAAGTCCAGGCTATCCTGCACGCGATAAAAATAGGCGCCGGGATTCGCCCCGAGGAGCAGCACGCCGGAGACGTAGCCGCCCAGGATGCCGACGAGATCAAAAACAGCGGTGAGGATGGGAAAGCTGATGATCGAAGCGACGATCCTCGGGCTGATGAGATACCCGAGGGAGTCAATCCGCATGGTGTCCAGGGCGTCAATCTGTTCGGAGATGCGCTCGATACCGATCTGCGCGGTGATGGCCGAGCCCGCCCTGGCCGTGATCATGATGGCTGTGAGCACGGGCCCCAGTTCCCTGACCAGCGAAAGCGCCACCAGCGTGCCGAGGGACCCCTGTGCGCCGAATTGGCTCAGGGCGTGGTAGGACTGAAGACCCAGAACCATCCCGGTGAAGAAACTCACCAGCATGATGATGAGCAGAGAGCTCGACCCGATGTAATAAACCTGCTCAATGATCTTGGGGAGCTGTTTGGGACGGAAAACCCTGAGGCACGCCAGGAACAGAAAAATGGTCGATGCCCCCATGTGGTTGACCCAGTCGATGAAGCCCCTGCCCAGTGTGGCGAAGGGCCACGTCAACAGGGAGACAAGCCGTCCGCCTCTTGCCTGTTCAGCACTATTTTCACTGTTTTCATTCAGCGACATACACCGCACACCCTTTTCTAAAATCGGCGTATTTTGTTCTATTTCAAACAATAAATCCACCGAATTTTTCAAAAGTCCTGCTGCCTGCCGGACTTCGACGCAAAAGGGCGCGCCGTAGAGCAACTCTCCAATTGACAACCCCTTTAAAAAAGTAATAGTTTCAAGCCGTCTTTCATTTTCTTCCGACCATCTTCTCAAAGGGGTTCCGAGCGAGCCGGTGAGAAAGCAGCCGAAGATCACTGTGGGCATCATGGACCGCCGGGCGGAGGTTTCGGGCTGCCTGAACGGGGTTTTTCACGGCGATGTTTTCGGCCCCCTGTCGGGATCTTTCACGGCGACGGCCGCTGAAGAGGGGGTTGTACTCACCGATTCGTCCCACCGGAAAATCGCCTCTCTACCGCTGATCCGCCTCCGGGCACGGGAAGGATCCACCTTCACGCTTTTTTCCGTGACCATCGGAGACCGCTTCCACTGGGAGAAAAAAGAGGACCAGACCTTTCGGGGTAACCTGGCCCTGCGATTACGCGGGGAAAAGACGATAGCGGCCGTCAATGAAATCCCCCTCGAGGATTATCTTGCAAGCGTCATCGCATCGGAGATGAACGACGCGGCGCCGCCGGAATATCTCAAGGCCCACGCAATCCTCTCGCGGAGCTGGCTCATGGCCACCCTGGAAAAAAAAAGAAAAAGGGGGAAAAAGCCTGCGGCAGGAAACGGGTCGTCCGCCGGGACGTTCATCCGCTGGTACGACCGTGAGGACCACGACCTCTTCGACGTCTGTGCCGACGACCACTGCCAGCGTTACCAGGGGATCACCCGGATATCGTCGGAAAAGGCGCAGCGAGCCGTCGAGGAGACGGAAGGCCTTTGCCTGACTTACAAGGGCGAAATCTGCGACGCCCGCTATTCCAAGGCGTGCGGGGGGCTCACGGAGACCTTCTGCACCGCATGGGAAGATCGGGATGTCCCTTACCTCAGAAGCGTCTCCGACGCCTCCATCCGGCATCGGCCGATCCGGACGGAAGAGGAGGCCGCGGCGTGGGTCCTCTCCCATCCGACGGCATACTGCAACACAAAAGACGAGGACCTGCTCGGCAGGGTTCTCGCGGTCACGGACAGGGAAACAGGGGACTTCTTTCGCTGGAAGGTGGCCTATGCCTCAGGGGAGCTGGAAGAAATCCTGAGGGAGAAATCGGGTCTTGACCTGGGCGTGATCCAGGACATCACCCCCCTCCGGCGCGGCCCGTCGGGGCGGATTTCGGAACTGAAAATTACAGGCTCCAGGACGAGCATCACCGTCGGCAAGGAGCTCGAGATCCGGCGCTGGCTGTCACGAAGCCACCTCCTGAGCAGCGCCTTCGTCGTCCGGAAGGAAACAGATGCCCGCGGAAAGTCCCGGGGTTTCGTTTTCCACGGTGCGGGTTGGGGGCACGGTGTGGGGCTCTGCCAGATAGGCGCCGCCGTGATGGCCGAAGGGGGGGCACAGGCGGAGACAATCCTGAAACACTACTTCCGGGGTACAGGCATCCGGAAAATCTACTGAGCTTGAAAGAGGTCATGCCCGCGCAGAAACCATCATCACGAAACCCCTGGACCTGGGTCCCGACGCTCTACGTCGCCGAAGGCCTACCCTATGTCATGGCGATGACGGTGTCGGTCGTGATGTACAAGCGGCTCGGCATATCGAACACCGACATCGCCCTTTACACAAGCTGGCTTTATCTCCCCTGGGTCATCAAGCCCCTCTGGAGCCCTTTCATAGACCTCTTCAGGACAAAGCGCTACTGGATTGTCCTGATGCAGCTTTTGATCGGGGCCTCCCTCGCCTGCATCGCCCTCACGGTCCCCGCGTCGCGCTTCTTCCAGTACACCCTGGCCTTCTTCTGGATCATGGCCTTCAGCTCCGCAACGCACGACACCGCCGCCGACGGCTTCTACATGCTGGGGCTTCCACAGCATCACCAGGCCGCTTTCGTCGGGGTACGGACCACCTTCTACCGCATCGCCACCATCGCCACAAAGGGCGGGCTCGTCATATTCGCGGGCTATCTCGAGAGCAGCGGCCGCGACATTCCCGCGGCGTGGTCGATCACCCTCTTCGCCGCTGCGGCGGCCATGGCGGCATTGTGCCTTTACCACTTCTTCGCCCTCCCCTGGCCGGCGGCAGACCATCCGGCCTCGAGGCGCACCTCGTCGTCCCTGCTCGAGGAATCCCTCCACATCTTCGGCCTTTTCTTCAAGAAGAAGGACATCCTGACCATTGTGGCTTTCTTCCTCTTCTACCGGCTTGCCGAAACGCAGCTCGTCAAGATCATCGCGCCCTTTCTGCTGGACCCGCGCGCGAAGGGGGGGCTGGGGCTGACCACGCACGAGGTGGGCGTCGTTTACGGCACCGTGGGGGTCATCGCCCTGATGGCGGGGGGTCTCCTCGGCGGGTATGCCATCTACCGGAAGGGCCTCAAGTTCTGGATCTGGCCCATGGTGTGCGTCATGCACCTGCCGAACCTTGTTTTCGTCTATCTCTCGCAGGCCCTGCCGGAGAGCTTTCATCTGATCAACATGGCCGTCGCCGTGGAGCAGTTCGGCTACGGCTTCGGGTTCACGGCCTACACGATGTTCATGATCATGGTTTCCGAGGGGGAATACCGGACCGTGCACTACGCCCTCTCCACGGGGATCATGGCCCTCGGCATGATGATCCCGGCCATGTTCAGCGGGTGGCTCCAGGAACAGATGGGCTACCAGAACTACTTCCTCTGGGTGATGGCCACGACGATCCCCGGTTTCATCGTGACGGCACTCGTCAAGATCGACCCTGAATTCGGCAGGAAGAAAACATGAAGCGCGGTTTGAGCAAACGCCGGTTCAAAACGGCCTTCATCCTGGGCGCCGGCCTCGGCACGAGGCTGCGACCCCTGACGGAAGCGTGCCCCAAGCCCCTCCTGGAAATCGGTGGCCGCCCCATCATCACCTACGCCATGGACCACCTCCTGACGGTCGGCGTGGATCGGTTCATCGTGAACACCCATTACCGGCCGGAGGTCTACCGGGAAAAGTTCCCGGCAGGGTCGTGGCGCGGCGCGCCCATCGTCTTCCGCCATGAGCCCGTTCTCCTGGACACGGCGGGGGGACTCAAGAACATCGAAGACCTCCTGGAAGAGGATGAGGCGATTCTCTGTTACAACGGGGACGTCATCACCGATCTTCCCCTGGACCGGCTCCTGGAAGCCCATGGGCGTAAACGGCCGGAGGTAACCCTGGCCCTGCGGAGCAGCGGCCCGCTGCTCAACGTGAACATCGACGAGGACGGTGCGGTCTGCGACCTTCGCCACACCCTCGGGAAACCCGGGACCCAAAGCTGCCTCTTTGCAGGCATCTACGCCGTGGAGACCCCCTTCCTCCGGCACCTCGAAGCCGGCAAGATCGAGTCCGTCGTGATGCCCTTGCTCCGGAGAATCAGGGAGGAACCGGGGGCCGTGAGGGGCGCCGTCATCGACGAGGGCGCGTGGCACGACATCGGCTCGCCGGAAGAATATGAAAAAATAAAAAAACTGTGGCACGACGGGGCGGCAAAGCCCCATGAAGAGGGCTTGAAGGCCTTTGCCAGGGAGGCACTCGGACTGGCCGGGGACGCCCCGGTGAAGCTCCATCTCATACACCGGGGGGGATCGGAGCGGGACATTTACCGTGTAAACGTTCAGGCGGGGCGTTTCATCCTCGTGGACTATGACCCCGCACGCCGTGAAAACGCCCTCTACGCGGCCATCGCCGGATTCCTCCGGGGCATCGGCGTTCCCGTCCCCCGCATTCTCGCGCACGACGGTAACCGCTGCTTCATTCTCGTGGAGGATCTGGGGGAGAAGGACCTATACGCCCTCAAAGACGCAGGCCGGCAGGAGAGAGTGGCTTTCTACCGCAAGACGCTCGAGGCCATCCGGAGGCTCCATGCCTTTCCCGTGGATTCCTTCCCCCTTCAGGACGTACCGCTCATGGAGCCCTTCGGGCCTGATCTTTACCGGTGGGAACGGACTTACTTCCTGGACCACTTTGTCCGAAACGCCTGCGGCATCGAGATCGAGAAGCCGGCACGGGAAAAGCTGGAGACGGAACTGGAGGTTCTCGCCGGCAAACTCATGGCGGCGGAGCAATCACTTGTCCATCGCGATTTTCAATCCCGCAACGTCATGATCCGAAACGGCGAGCCTGTCCTCATCGATTTCCAGGGAATGAGATTCGGCACCTTCTTCTACGACCTGGGGTCCCTTCTCTGCGACCCTTACATGGCATTGGCCGACGAGGAGCGGCTGGATCTCCTCGCCTTCTACCACGGTCTAACGAAGAACAGAATGGACTGGAGGGCCTTTCGGGAGATGTTCTGGAACGCCTCGGTGCAGAGACTCATGCAGGCCCTCGGCGCTTACGGGTTTCTGGCCCTGAGGAAAAACCTCGGGGGCTTTCTCGAACACATTCCCGCCGGACTTCAACTCCTCCGCCATGCCGCGCGGCAGTCCGGAACGCTCCCCCGCCTGGAAGAACTCCTGTACCGCTGCCGCGACGGCCTCGTAAAGACGGACATATTATCTCATCGGTAAAACTTTTCATTCCATCCCTGAAATGTGATATATTGAAAAACGTAAATTGCACAACTTCCTGATAAGAGAATTTCCCCCTTCAAACCGCGCATCCTTCGTTCCCCGGATGCCGATTTGGGGGTTGTTTTTTCGGTCCGTCCCGCAGCCTCAAATTCTGAAAACCCGCAGGAGGTGACCCATGAGCCGCTTCAAGAAGATCCTCATCGGTCTTGCCGTTTTTCTGGCTCTGATCGGCATCGCCGGATTCTTCGTCCTCCCTCCCATCGTCAAGCCGATGATCCTCGAGAAACTCACCGAAGCACTCCACCGGGAGGTAAGCCTGGAATCCGTCCGGATCAACCCCTACACCCTCTCCGTCAACCTGAAAGGCTTTGTCGCCAAGGAAAAGGACGGAAAAGCCAATTTCATCTCCTTCGATGATCTCTACCTGAACGCGGAGTTGATCCAGTCCATTCTTCAGAGGGCTGCCGTTGTCAGGGAAATCCGCTTCACGAACCCCTACATCCACATCGCCAGGAACGCGGACGAATCCTACAATTTCTCGGATCTCCTCCCGAAAGAGGAAAAGCCGAAGGAAGAAAAACCTCTGCCCCGTTTTATGATCCACAACATCCATGTCGTCAACGGGAGCGTGGATTTCTGGGACGGGCCGAAAGACACGAATCACACCGTGAGGGAGCTCAACGTCTCCATCCCCTTCGTCTCCGATCTCGCTTACTACATCGATGACTACACGGAGCCGAAATTCTCGGCCGTCATCAACGGCGACCCCTTCAAGCTGGAAGGGAAGACGAAACCCTTCAAGGATTCACTCGAAACGACCTTCGACGTCAACATCCAGGACCTCGACATCCCCTATTACGCTAAATACATTCCCGTGAAGACAAACTTCAAGATAGTTTCGGCGGTCGTCGACACAACGTCGAGCCTCTCTTTCACCCGGTTCAAGAACAAGCCGCCGGTTCTTAAGATCACTGGTGACGTCGAACTGAGAAATACCGCCATAGATGATCTGCAAAACAACAAGATTATCCGCTACCCCTCCCTGAAGATCACCATGGCTTCCGTGGAGCCGCTCGTGCCGGCCATCCACCTCTCAAGTTTGGCGTTTCAGTCGCCTGACATCGTCGTCCGGCGGACTAAAGAAGGAGAACTGATCTACCCCAGACCCCTCGTCAAGGCCGGGAAAGAGCTGGAAAAAAAGGCTGAAAAACCGTTGTCCGCGAGGATCGATTCACTCAAGATCGAGGGCGGGAAAATAACCTTCATCGACATGGTCCCAGAGGAGACGGTGACGATCAAGGTCGATCCTCTGAATTTCCGGGGAGAAAACCTCTCCACCGCGCCGGGGGCCAAGGGCACCATAGACCTTTCATTGACCGTTGATCAAAAAGGGACCGTCTCCGTAAAGGGTCCTATCGGCATCGAACCGGTCGCCGCCGAGTTTGACATCGACATGAAAAATTTTGCCATCCGGCCGTTCCAGCCCTATTTCACCGACAAAGCGAGAATCAACGTGACGCGGGGGGGCATTTCCACGAAGGGGACCCTCAGCGTCGTCCAGGGTAGCGAGGGTTCGCCGACAGCAAAATACGCCGGCAATGTCCTCGTCGCCGACTTTGCCTCCATCGACAAGGCCAACGCCAACGATTTCCTCAAATGGAAGTCTCTCTTCTTTGATCAGCTCGATGTCGGTCATAACCCGATGTCCGTCAACATCAAGGGCATTGCCCTGTCCGACTTCTACGTGCGCTTCATCATCAATCCCGACGGCACGAGAAACGTGCAGCAGATCTTCGGCAAGGAAAAGGGGGAAGAGGAAGAACCCGGAAAGGCCGAAAAGCCCGCGGAGCCGGCAGCCAAAGAGCCCGGACCCGCGAAGGCCGCGGAGGTTCCACCGAACATCAAAATCGGCAAGGTGACCCTCCAGGGCGGGACCATCGACTTCACGGACAATTTCATCAAGCCGAATTACACGGCGAAGATGCTCAACATGTCGGGGAGCATCACCGGGCTTTCCTCCGAGGAAATCTCGCGGGCCAAAGTCGATCTCAAGGGGAACCTGGGCCGGGGGTCTCCCATCGATGTCAAGGGCACCATCAATCCCCTGATCAAGGACCGGTACGTGGACATGAATGTTTCCTTCAAGGACATCGAACTCAGCCCCGCAACGCCCTATTCCATCAAATACCTCGGGTACACCATTGCAAAGGGGAAGCTGACTTTCGACGTGAAGTACCTGATCGAGGGGAACAAGCTGACGGCCCAGAACAAGTTTTTCTTCGATCAACTGACCTTCGGGGACAAGGTCGAAAGCCCCGACGCCATCAAGCTCCCCGTCACGACCGCCGTTTCCCTGCTCAAGGACCGCAACGGCCAGATCAACCTTGATGTTCCCCTCTCGGGCAGTCTCGACGACCCGAAATTCAGCATCTGGCCCATCATCTGGCAGGTGATCGTCAACCTCATCACCAAGGCCGTCACGGCCCCCTTCGCCCTCCTCGGGTCCCTCTTCGGGGGAGGCGAGGAGCTCGGTTACGTGGAATTCGGGCCCGGCAGTTCCGACATCACGGCGGCGGCCGAGAAGAAATTGGACGTCCTCGTCAAGGCCCTCGACGAAAGACCCGTCCTCAAGATGGACATCGAGGGTTACGTCGATCCGGAAAAAGACACCGAGGGACTGAAACACGCCATGCTCGACCAGAAATTAAAAGCGCAGAAACTCAACGATATGATCCGGAAGGGCGAGCCGGCCGTGCCGGTGGAGGACGTTGTGATCACGCCGGCGGAATACGAGAAGTACCTCACCCTGGTGTACAAGGCGGAGAAATTCCCGAAACCGAGGAACATCATCGGGATGGCGAAGACTCTCCCAGCCGCGGAGATGGAGAAGCTCTTTTTGACGAACGCCAAGGTGAGCGACAGCGACCTGAGACTCCTCGCGTCGGAGCGGGCTGAAAGCGTCAAGGAGTATCTCCTCGAATCGGAGAAGATCACGGCCGATCGGATCTTCGTCGTCGAACCGAATTCCCTCTCTCCCTCGACGAAGGGGAAGGCGCTGCAAAGCCGGGTGGAATTCAAGCTGAAATAGGCTGCAGGGTCATCCCCCCGAAGTTCAGCGTGCCTCAGACGGCGGGATGTGGTAGGATCCCGCCAGCCGATTCATCGCCGGGGAGAGACGAGCGTGAAACCCCTCACCGTGTTGATCCCTTTCAGCCGGGAACCTTTCTTTAAAAAAATTCTGGATGCTTTTCTTGCCTCCGATCCCGTCGAGGAGGTGGCGGTTCTCTGTCCAGAGGAGGAGCCGTTTTCCAGGGACCGCTGCAGGCGGATTGCCTCTCAGGGTTTTTTTTCGAACCGGACCATCTCGTTCATTTCAGAGGCCTGCAGGACGCCCTGGCTCCTTTTCCTCCCTCCCCCTTCGAGAGACATCCGCCTTGCGGGCAACACCCTGAAGCGATTATGCGACACCGCCGTAAAAACGTCCGCCGGCGTGGCCTACTCGGACTTTTATGACCTCGACGGATCCCGGGAAATTTACCACCCGCTCAACGACTACCAGCCGGGGAGCGTCCGCGACGATTTCGATTTCGGCCCCATGGTGCTCTTCTCCCTTGACGCCGCCCGGACGGCTCTCGCGAAATACGGGGACACCCCGGAGGTTGAACATGCCGGCCTCTACGACCTCCGCCTCAAGGTCTCCATCGACCACCCCGTCCACCATATCCGGAAGGCCCTCTATGCCTCGTCCGTGCCGGATGGGCCGACGGGCGCTCAGAAACTCTTCTCCTACGTCGACCCCCGAAACGCGGCTGCACAGAAGGAGATGGAATCCGTCTTCACGGATTATCTCAAGAAGATCGACGCCTATCTGGCGCCGGATTTCAAGGAGGTGGAACGGGTCCCTTACCCCTTCCCGGTGGAGGCAAGCGTCATCATCCCCGTCCGGAACCGGAAAGAAACCATCGCCGGTGCCGTGAAAAGCGCCCTCTCGCAACAGGCGGACTTCCCCTTCAACGTCATCGTCGTCGACAACCACTCGGCGGATGGGACCACCGCTGTCCTGAGGGACCTCGCGCGGCGGCATTCCGCCCTGAAACACGTCATCCCGGGGCGGCGCGACCTCGGCATCGGCGGGTGCTGGAACGAGGCGCTCTTCTCCGAGGCCTGCGGGCGCTACGCCGTACAGCTCGACTCCGACGACCTCTACAGCGGCCGCGACTCGCTCCAGAAGATCATGGATCTTTTTCGCCAGGGCGGTTTCGCCATGGTCATCGGCTCCTACACGCTCGTGAACGCCGACCTGGAGGAAATACCGCCGGGCCTCATCGACCACCGGGAATGGACCGACGAGAACGGCCGCAACAACGCCCTTCGCGTCAACGGGCTGGGGGCCCCGAGGGCATTCAACACGCACCTCATGCGGAAGATCGGGTTCCCCAACGTCAGTTACGGCGAGGATTACGCCGTGGCCCTGCGCGTCTGCCGCGAGTACCGGATCGGCAGAATTTATGAAAACCTCTACTGGTGCCGGCGGTGGCCGGGCAATACCGACGCATCTCCGGGCATCGAGGAGACGAACCGCAATAACGCCTTCAAAGACGAGGTCCGCACAGGGGAAATCCAGGCCCGTCAGAAAATCAACCGAGGAGTGTAGACAGGTAAAGTGGAAATCATCATTCGGCCCTGGTTGAAAACCGACCTGGAAGACCTTCGCAGAATCACCTGGCTTTCCTGGCTCAGCGCCTACTCGAGCTTCATTCCCGAGACGGATCTCAAGGCTTATTTCGACATATACTACGAACGAGGGGCTTTCTCGGCCCTTTTCATCGACCCTTCAGCGCATGGCTGCATCGCAGAGGTCGGTGGTCGCGCGGTCGGCTACGCCAGGACCCACTTCAACAGGAAAGAAAAACGCCTCTACCTCACCGCGTTCTATCTTCTGCCCGACGTCCAGGGCCGGGGGATTGGAAAGCGACTCATGAAGGCGGTGGAGGAACACGCCGCCGAAAGACATGTCGGGGAAATCCTCGTCGGCGTGATGGTTCAGAACGGCCGGGCGCTTCGTTTTTACGAAAAAGCGGGTTTCCAATTCACACGCGAAGAACCCTTCACCATGGGCAAAACGACGGTCAGCCACTTTGTCGGCTACAAGAGGACGGGAAGCAGACAGAGAACCCCGGCAGAGGGACGAAAGATTCTGGCTGCCTTCGAGGGTGGCCCGAACGAACGCAGCCTCACGGACCTGTGCCTCGACCTGCTCTCGGGGCAGAAGCGCCAATGGGACGATTTACGGGAAGGTTACGAGCAGTTGAAGACAGTCAAGGACAGGGAAGTGCCGTGCGGGGGTTACACGGTGCACCTCCAGTTCAATCCCGCGAGGATCAAGAGCAGCACGGCCGTCCTGAACGCCGAGGCCATCCGGAACCGTCCCTGTTTCCTCTGCGTGGAAAACCTCCCCGGGCCCCAGGCGGGGGTCCTTTATCGCGAGGCGTTTCTGATCCTGTGCAACCCCATGCCCGTTTTTCATTTCCACTTCACGATCTCCCACATCGACCACCGGGCCCAGCTCATCGATCCGAACATCCGGACCCTCCTGCGGCTCGCGGCGGATTTCGGTCCCGCCTGGGCGATACTCTATAACGGCGCCGGGTGCGGGGCTTCCGCGCCGGATCATCTGCACCTTCAGGCCGGCCCCTCGAAGACGATGTCCATCGGACCGGAAATCGAAGAAGAAAAAAGACGGGTTTTAATGAAGGAGTCGGACGGTGTCACCCTCCACCGGGCGATAAAACTGGGGCGGGAAGTATTGGTCCTCGAGGGCGATGATCCGGAGAGAATGGCTGACGCCTTCCGGGGACTTACGGCATCCCTCAGGAAAACGCTGGCCATCGCCGAGGAGCCGATGCTGAACATCGCCGCTTTCCTGAAAGGCGGCCGATGGCGTCTTTTGATTTTCCCCCGGCGAAAACATCGTCCGGACGCTTTTTTCAGGGAAGGCGCCGATCGGGTCGTCGTCAGCCCGGGGATCATCGACATGGCCGGTACCGTGATCACCCCTGTGGAGAAGGATTTTCAGAGACTCGACGCGGCCGCGGTGGAGAATATCTACAGGGAAGTCTCCCTCGACGAAAAGGCCGTCATAAAGGCCATCGAAGCCATGGCATGGTGACATTCAGGAAACCCGCGCCACCAGGACCCCCGTGCGCCCGCGGCTGCGCGAGAGGTAGCGGTGCAGCGTCTCTCGCGACAGAACGACCTTCCCGTGCACGCTCGAGGCGTGAAGCAGATGGATCCTTCCGCGCACCCTCGCCGCGAGACCGACGTGTTGAACATCGAGTCCCCCCCGGCTCGTCGCGATGGCTATCACATCGCCGTCGCGAATCCGCCCCTCCAGTCGTCTCAGGGCCCTCTTCGGCACTACGGACAACGTCCTTCGGCTGAGCGTTCTCTCGACGGCAAGCATCCTTTTCATGTTGTTTTCGTCCCTCATCGCGGGATAGGCGTCCCGGTGCTCCGTCATGTATCGGATGTTCATCCGGACCCGCCTCCCCCCCGCCGCAGACGTGACATCCCTCAGGAAACCCTTTTTCCCGTTGTCGTTGATCCATTCTGAAAAATAGTGAAGCCTCGAGGGGTATCCCCTGAGGCGGCCCCCGCGATACCGGATCTCCCGGAGCAGCTTCTCGAAACGTGCGAAAGATCGATCCTTCGATTGAAGAAGCCGGGTGAGGGCCACCGCGTTTTCAACGAAGGTGAAGCAGTCGAACGCCCTCAAGTTGACGACGAGGCGCTCGGGCCCCCTCGATTCGAGTGTGCCCGAAGCGTACGGCGCCCCGAGGAAGAATCTCCCGATCTCGAGCGTGAGACGCCCCGGCGGCGACGGCGGGACTTCTTTCCGGGCCAGCGAGCCGACGAGTCTTTGCAGAACCCTGACGTCCTGAAGCCGATGTTTCAACAAGCCCTCCTTCCCCGCGGAATCATTCACCCGACTTCCGGCAGGCTTCTTCAATCACCCGCCGGGCTTCATCCTGGATCCTTTCAAGATGCGCCCGGCCCCTGAAGCTCTCCGCGTAGACCTTGAGGACGTTCTCCGTCCCGGAGGGCCGCACGGCGAACCACCCGTTTTCGGTGACGACCTTCAGCCCGCCGATGGAGGCGTTATTCGCCGGCGCACTTGTCAGCCTGGCGAGGATCTTCTCCCCGGCTATTTCATTGACCGACAGGTCATCCGGCGAGAGTTTCCCGACGGCCGCCTTCTGTTCCGGAGAGGCCGGCAGGTCCACCCGTTCGTAAAAGGGGGTCCCGAACATCCCGGTCAGGGCCTCGTAGTGTTCGGCGGGGTCCCGTCCCGTAGCGGCGGTGATCTCCGCAGACAGCAGAGCCATGATGATGCCGTCCTTGTCCGTCGTCCAGACCGCGCCGTCCTTGCGCAAAAAGGCAGCCCCGGCGCTTTCCTCGCCGCCGAAGCCGCAGGTTCCATCCATCAAACCCCCGACGAACCACTTGAAACCGACGGGCACTTCGAAGAGCTTCCTGCCCAGGTGCGCGGCCACGCGGTCGATCATGCCGCTGGAGACGAGCGTCTTGCCGACGGCGGCATCCTGCCGCCACCCTCGCCTGTTGCGGAAAAGGTACCAGATGGAGACGGCCAGATAGTGATTGGGGTTCATGAGCCCCGCGCCCCGGGTCACGATGCCATGGCGATCGCAGTCGGCATCGTTGCCGAAAGCGATGTCGTAGCGATCTTTCAGGGCGATGAGCCGGGCCATGGCGTACGGCGAGGAGCAGTCCGTTCGGATCTTGCCGTCATGGTCCAGGGTCATGAAAGAAAAAGTCGGATCGACGTGCCGGTTGACGACGTCGATCCGAAATTGATATCGCTCCGCGATGGAATCCCAGAAGGCGACGGACGACCCGCCCATGGGGTCCGCGGCAATCCGGATGCCCCTGTCCCGGATGACATCGGTTTCGACGACGTTCTGCAGATCTTCCACGAAGGGCCTGACGTAATCGTGTTCGTGGGTGGTGGCCGCCCGGCGTGCTTTCCCGAAGGGAAGGCGTTTCACCTCTCCAACCCCTTTCCTGATGAGATCATTGGCTCTCGCCTCCACCCACCGGGTGATGTCCACATCGGCCGGACCGCCGTGAGGGGGGTTGTATTTGAACCCTCCGTCCTCCGGGGGGTTGTGGGAGGGCGTGATCACGATCCCGTCGGCCAGCCCCGACTCCCGGCCCCGGTTGTACGTGACGATGGCATGCGAGATCACCGGTGTCGGCGTGTGGCCGCGTCCTTTCTGTATCATGACATCCACGCCACAGGCCGCCAGGACCTCGAGGGCCGTCGCGAACGCGGGTTCCGAGAGGGCGTGGGTGTCCGTACCGAGAAAAAGCGGCCCCGTGATGCCCCTGGAGGATCGAAATTCACAGACGGCCCGGCTGATGGCCAGGATGTGATCCTCGTTGAAGCTCCTCGAGAAAGATGAGCCCCGGTGTCCCGACGTCCCGAAGGCGACGTGCTGAAGCGGATCCGACGCATCGGGGTGAAGGTCGTAATAGGCGCTCACCAGCTTCGGGACATCGACCAGCATGTCCGGCGGCGCCGGCTTCCCGGCCAGGGGGTGCAACATTTTCAGGGCCTCCGTTGCCTGTTGTATGAGGAAAACTTGTAAGATCTTCCGGAAATCTTTTCAATCTGAAATATCGGGGTACACCTTTTCCATCGAGAAGGGCTTGTCGTCTTCGCCTTGAAGACGGGTTCGTTGAATCCCGATTGATCTCGGCAGTCAAAAGCGATATAGAATTTCCGGATCATCTCGGGACACAGGAGGAATCATCGATGCGGGCCCTTGCCGTAACCCTGCCTCTTTTATACGGGCCGGAAGACATCAGACGTTACCTCGAGATCGTCACGGGAAAGACCGTCTATCTAACGCTCATAGAGGACTCCCCCTCCGTTGTTTCCTGGCGCGAAACACCCGAGGGGGACTTTCGTGTCCGGCTGCACCGTATCCTCCTCGGCGCCGGCGAGGCCGTCATAAGCGAGGTAGCGGAAGGCATCAGAAAAGACAGAAACCGGTTCCCCCTCATCCGCGAATTCATCCGCCGAAACAGGGAGGACCTCCTGCGATACAACGGCGGAACACAGAAGGTCTGCACGAAGGGCAGGGTCTTCGAACTGGATAAAATATACGCGGACATCAACGGGAAATATTTCGGCAACCTCGTCACCGCCGTCATCACCTGGGGCAGGAACTCGAGAAGAAGGGGCGTCCGGCAGCGGACCCTGGGGTGTTACGACGAGAGGACCGGCGCCATCCGGATCAATCCCTGCCTGGACCGGAAAAAAATCCCGCTTTACGTCATTGAAAATGTCGTGTATCACGAAATGCTCCACGCCTACCTGGGCGTTCAGACCGTCGACGGGAGGCGCAGGATGCACACACCCGGGTTCAAGCGGATGGAGCGGCGCTTCCGCGATTATGAAAAGGCCAGAAAGTGGGAAAAGGATCACGGTTATCTCTGAGAAAACCGGCGGGAAAGCCGATCGGCCGGTTTCGGTACGGCAGCCGGGGAACCATCAAAGGAGGATGAAATGAAGCTGCAGGATCTCTTCAGGCTCAACGGAAAAGTCGCCATGGTCACGGGGGGCGGACGGGGGATAGGCCGATTCATTGCCATCGGTCTGGCAGAGGCGGGGGCGGACCTGGTCATCGCGTCGAGAAAGATGAAAAACCTCGAGACGACGGCCGAAGAGATACGGAAAAATTTCGGTGTGCGCGTCCTTCCGGTGGCGTGCGACGTGGCAAAAGAGGAGGACATCGAAAGGCTCGTCAGCGCCGCCGCTGAAAAATTTTCACGCGTCGACATTCTCGTCAACAACGCCGGCGCCACCTGGGGGGCCCCGACGCTCGACTTCCCCATCGAGCGATGGGATCAGCTATTCAACGTGAACGTGAGGGGCGTTTGGATCCTGACCCAGAAAGTCGCCCGTCTCATGAAGGATCAGGGCGGGGGAAACATTATCAACATCTCCTCGGTCATGGCCTTCCGGGGGTCGGACGAAAAGGTTCACCCGGCGGTCCCCTATAACTCTTCAAAAGGGGCCATCAACCTGCTGACGATGAACCTGGCCGTGAAGCTGGCCCCTTACAACATCAGGGTCAACGCCATCGCCCCCGGTTACTTCCGGACGGACATGATGAGCTACATCGAAAAGCCTGAATTCAAGGAGCAGTGCGAGCAGATGCTCAGCCTGATCCCGATGAGGAGGATCGGGGACATCGACGACATGAAAGGGCTTGCCGTTTTTCTCGCCTCCGACGCTTCGGCCTACATGACCGGCCAGGTGGTGGCGAATGACGGCGGTTATCTCGCCCGATAGGACACAAACAGAACACAAGCACGAAGCGCGCCGCGGGGACGCTTCGGAAAGGGGATCACCATGTCGGAGAAAAAAAACGACCTTCCGGAGACCTTCTGGAAGTGCGAGAATTGCGGGTACACCTTCGGGGGGGATGCACTTCCGGAACAGTGCCCCTCCTGCCGGCAGAAGTGCCTCTTCAGGAACGTGACGTGCTACGCGCCGGAATGCGGATTCAAGGGCGTCGACCCGCGTTTGAAATAGCGGTTATAAAAAAAGACTTGTAATTTTTCACTCACCTGGGCTAATAATACCACTTCCAAAAACAGCCAGGTTGAAGGTTCATTTCGGGTTTTTACCGGGCTCACCCATCCCGGCGCGGCCTGAACAAGGCAGGGCCGGGCATCGTCCATGGGAGACCCGAGGACGATAGATGAAAAAGTTCACCGCCATCATAGCCGCCGCTGTCCGCGAAGGGTTTTCCGACGTCCACATGACGGGCGGACACCCGATGGTCTACCGCAAAAACGGCCGTATACAGGCCGAGGATTCCGTGCGGTGGACGCCCCAGGAAGTGGACACACTCGTGCGGAAGATCCTCACACCCAACCAACTCCGTAAGCTCGCCAGGGAATGGTCATCGGATCTGGCGCTCAGCGTTCACGGCGTGCGGCTCCGGTTGAACGTCTTCAACACCACCCGGGGCCTGAGCCTCGCCATCCGGCTCCTTCCGGGAACAATCCCCTCGATAGAAAAGCTCAACCTGCACCCCTCCCTGGAGTCAATCGCCGGTATGAAGGCCGGTCTCGTCCTGGTCTGCGGGGCCACCGGTTCCGGCAAGTCGACGACGATCGCGGCGATCATCGGCGAGATCAACCGCAGCCGGTCAACCCACATCGTGACCCTCGAGGACCCCATCGAGTACCGCTACCTCTCCAAGATGTCCTTCATCGAGCAGCGGGAGTTGGGGACCCATGTGCCTACTTTCGAAAAAGGACTCCTCGATGTCCTGAGGGAAAACCCGGATGTCATCGTCGTCGGGGAGCTGAGGGAACCGGAGGTCATGCGCCTGACCCTGAACGCTGCCGAATCGGGTCACCTCGTCATCGCGTCCCTCCACGCCACAAACGCCGAAGACGCCGTTTACAGGCTCTGCAATTCCTTTCACGTCGAGGCCCAAGAGGAGATCCGTAACAAAATCGCCTCCGCCATGCAGTGGATTGTCATCCAACAGCTCATCTTCCGGGAAGACTTGGGCTTCAGGATTCCCGTCCTTTCCATTCTCCGCGGCACCCAGGCCGTCAAGGGGCTGATCCGCGAAAACAAGATCTTTCAGATTGAAAGCGCCATCCAGATGGGCAAGGCCGACGGCATGTTCACGATGGAGCGATACCTGCGGGACTTCATCGGCACCAAGAAAAAATTCGTGCCTCCGTCGGAGAACTTCCGGCCCTCACCGGAGATCAGCCAGGACGCCATCTACATCTCGCCCCTCATTGACCTGGACGGAGGCATGCCGAAACCCCGGAGACCCATACCCGCCCACGAGGCGAAGCCCGCCGTCTTCCAGGGTCAGCACGCCGAATACGGCCTCGAAGGGCACGTCCACAGTCTTGACGAAAAAGCGACGGTCGATGAGCTGATATCCCAGCTCGAGAACCTGAGAAAGGTCAAAAAATAAATCCCATATCGATTCAAAGGGTTAAAAACCTCCTTGCGGCGCTTCCTCCCCTTTCTGTCCGCCGGCCGACCCATTCTTTTTACAATTTTCAAATCAAATTTCAGTAAACCCGTCAAATATCCTTCAGGGATAAAATAGCCCTTCTCAGAGAAAGGCTCTAACAACTCAAAAACAGGAGCTTTTTCTTTTGGGCCGTGAAAAATGCCTGGCATGAAAAATGCTCGAATTGTTAAGGTCTTTTCATTTCCTGCCGATAAAAAGAGAGGGAACAGTTCACTTTACATATCCTATCTTCGGCTCTGGCCCTTCAGGAGGAGGGTAGCCATGAACAAGTTCAGTAAAGTCATAGATGCAGCCGTCCGTGATGAATACTCCGATATTCACATCACGGGAGGCAGCCCCCTGGTGTTCAGGAAGAATGGCCAGGTTCACTTTGACAAGAACGGCCGGTGGAACCACAGGGAAGTGGACGCCCTGGTCAAAAAGATCCTCACGTCCCGTCAGCTCAACACGCTGAGACAGCGCTGGTCCGTCGATCTGGCCATGAGCATCCAGCAGGTCCGGATCCGGGTCAGCATATTCAACACGACCCGGGGCTTGAGCCTTGCCATCCGCCTCCTGCCGGGCACGGTCCCCTGCATCGAAAAGCTGAACCTCCATCCTTCCCTGCAACAGATTGCAGGAATAAAGGCGGGGCTCATCCTGATCTGCGGCGCCGCGGGAGCCGGCAAATCGACGACCATCGCGGCCCTCGTCGACGAAATCAACCGGTCACGGGCGGCCCACATCGTCACACTGGAAGACCCCATCGAATTTCGTTTCATTTCCAAGAACTCCTTCATCGAGCAGCGCGAGTTCGGTACCCATATGCCTTCCTTCGAACAGGGTCTCCTCGACGTCCTTCGGGAGGCGCCCGATGTCATCGTCGTGGGCGAGCTCCGCGAACCTCAGGTCATGCGCCTGACCCTGAACGCGGCCGAGTCCGGGCAGCTGGTCATCGCCTCTCTGCACGCGACGAATGCCGAGGACGCCCTTTACCGCCTTTGCAACTCCTTTCCCGTGGAGGCTCAGGAGGAAATCCGCTTTCAGCTGGCCTCGGCCCTCCAGTGGGTCATCATCCAGCAGCTCACCTTCATGGAAAGACTTGGGTACAGGGTGCCCATGCTCTCCATCGCCCGGGGCACCCAGTCCGTGAAGGGCATCATCCGAGAAAACAAGATCCCCCAGATCGAGAGCGCCATCCAGATGGGCAAGGCCGACGGCATGTTCACGATGGAGCGATACCTGAAAGAATACCTGCAGACCCGCACGAGCTTCTATCCACCGTCGGATAATTTCAAGCCCTCTGCCGAGGCCGCCCAGGAACTCGTCTATGTCTCGCCGCTCATCGACGGCGACGCGGCCGCTTTCCGGCCGGAGGGTCAGCTTGTTCAGGAAACCGACTCGGGGAGCCCCCGCGCGTCGGCGGCAGGATGGGGGGCGACTGTCACCCCGTTCCTGCCCGGCAACGGAAGCGGTGCGGATGTCTTCCAGCGTGCCTACCCGGATAACGGCAACGGTCTCGGGAAGGGGGATGCCCAGTACATGTCGGGCGGCAAGGACTTTGGCGATGCGGTGGATGCCGTCGAGAGCACGGGACCGCACCTCATTATCGACGAAAAAGCCACCGTGGACGAACTCATCGCCCAGATCAGCAACTTCGGCAGACAGAAGTGATAACCACTCTTTGAAAGCCTGAAAAAAAGTAAAAAAACCGGGATGTTTCAGTATCCCGGTTTTTTATGCCTCTCTCCCCAATCCGGCCAGTGAGACCAGCCATCAAAAAGAAGGGGAACCCCTGCCACAAGGGGTCCCCCTCCGGGTTTTTCTCTTCAGGGACCGTTACTGCTGGAAGGGCTGCGTGAAGCCCTGTACTGTTCCCTTGTATCCACCAAGCTTCAAGGCGAAGTCGTCGAAATACGACCAGACACTGTAGGTGCCTAGAGCGTGCAAGCCCACCTCCGGACGTTGCACGGGTGTTGGGAAGGTGCCGCTGTCCGGGGTTTTGAATATTGCTCCTCCGGCCGCACGAATCCATATGGTGTCGGGACCTGAACTTTCTCCGCCCACATAGTCGTTGTATTCGGAATAGAAGCGATCGATTAACGAGGACTCCCACCATCTTGTGTCCCATTTAAGCATCGTGAAATAGTCGTTTTCTTCGGTGATGTGGGAATCGCCGCTCACCGAAACGTTGTCGGGCGGCCAGACGATGGCGCCGCGCTCCACCTTCTTACGGTTGACGTCACCGGAGGTTGTCTGGTCGAAGGCTTTCGTGTTCGGAGACTTCAGCGTTGTGTCCTCATCGGGGTCGGCGACGAAGACCTGGATCCATATGCCCTTCGTATGGGCACTGTTGTTCTGCGCTCCTTCTAGGATAGTAGCCAGGTGAACACCATTGGGCGGCGTTCCCACAAACAGCTTCCCACTGCAGGTGTCCTTGTCGAAGAGGATGGGCCGCTTGTTGCCGTTCGAGTCAAAGAGGACGTCGAGAACCAAAGCCCCCCGCGCCGTGCCGTTCCAGGTCTTGTAGGTCTCCCTGTACATGTAGACGGGCTCCCAGGCGACCCGGGCGATGTTCGTCACCATGCCTCCGGCTGTGCAACTGGAGGTCGTGTAGACGGTGTCCCCGAGGCGGATTCGGTCGAGGTTCGCGTTTCCTCCGTTCATGTAATAAAGGCTCGGGGCCTCCTTCATGCGGACCACGAGAGTGACCCACTTCCGCATCGACTGCATTGTCGGGCTTTTTACGAGGTGGGTGTAGTCCGTGTTGGCCGAGGAACTCGCCAGGTAGGCATAAGCAAGACCCCTCCGTACAGGGTCGTCGTATAGAATCTCGTGGGTTACCGTGCCGCTGTCGGTAAGCCTGACCCAGGATCCGTCCGTGGGCCAGAAGCAGTTTCTTACACCATCCACCGATGGGCAGTGCGCCGCTGATTGGCTCGTGAAGAGATAGAGATAGTTGATGGTGTTCTTTGTGATGACACGGGCCCAGTATTCCTGATTGGGCACAAGGGGTGCAGGAAGTGCTCCGTCAGTTAGGAGGCGGACCTTACTTCCCGTTTCGGGGTAATAAGTTATCTGGATGACCTTTGAATCCACCCCCTCGGGCGGGAAGTTGGCTGTCTCGCCGCCATACATCGTACCCATTCCTCGGGGGGTGTTCACCACCACACTGGGCGCAAAATACTCTGTCCCGGAGAGCGATTTGCTCCACAAGTCGATTAGCGGGACCCCCCGAAGAGATTCATTGATTTCTGAGGGGTAGTAAATGGGCAGGCCATCGCAGTAATACTCCGTCGCATGCTGCCTGTAGAGGCTGATACCGTAGCAATCCCCCTTTTCGTTCAGGGCGAAGCTGATGCCGTTTTTGTAGACGTCGGGATCGGGTTCGTTCGGGTCGATGAGCGCCATCTTGACCTGGACATCGTAGCTGAGGAACCCTCCGGCAGTCCGCCAGGCCTGGTCGAAGGGGATATTCGCGCCCGTCGGTCCCCAGTTCAGGCCGATGCCGAATTCCTGCCGGGAGTAACAGCTCCCATAATAGACTGCGTTAGATGTCTGGGAGACATGAAGGGCCGAGCTTCCTTCGATCGTCACGATTTCCTGCGAACCGATTTGGGTAAAGTGCGGTCCCGTTATCCAGTCACGATTAAGATCGGAGAAATCGAGCTGCTTTTCCACCGAAGCAAAGGAAGCTCCCCCCAGATATCCCATGGGGATATAGAAATCCACCCTGCGGCTTGCCCCCATGGCCTGGCCGGAGCCGATGACACCCTTCGAGCTCAGGCGGACGAACTTCCCCAGGATGACGTAGGTCCCGGGGGCGATGGTAACGTTGGCCATCGTGGCCGCGTTCGGGTCCGTGATCCCCTTTAGCTTGTAAGTCCCGGTACCGCTATTCATGTAGAGTTCCCGGTAGGCAAGGGTTTTCTCATTTCCTGAAGTATCCCACACTAAGACAACACCGTTCCATCGCGGGAAGGCTTTGTAGCCGCTTGCAGCCTCGAGGAGCAATTCGCCGTTCTGGCCGACGGTCTGGTTGCCGACGCCGCCGCTCTCCCGGGTCTTGGCTACGGGCACGATGATGGAATTCACGGGGTAGCTGTCCCAAGTCTGGTTCTGATACTTGGTGAAATCGACCCTGGCGCTGTCACCCGAGGCGCCGGGGTTCGCGCCCTGAAGCTGGGCGTATTTAAAATTGCCCGTGACGGCGTCCCTGACCTGGACCCAGCTTCCTTCCTCATAATTGGGTTTTCCTGAAGCATCATATTTTGGAAGCGGGTATTGGCCGATGACCTTCGCCACAAGCTGGTTTCCGCCCGTGGAGTCCACCTTGTACCAGTAAGGGTAGACCTGGAGGCTGAACTTGCCTTCATTGTTTGCGAGCACGAAGTCTTTCACGAAGTCTTTACTGTGGAGGTTTTTTAGTGCCGTCTCGCGCGCGGTCTCAGCATCCCTTGATGTCAGACCGGTGGCATTGAGATACTGACTCGCCGCGTACCGGTAGCCCGCCTCGGCGAGGTAGTAGGCGCGGACGGAGAGGTTGCCGACGAACTGGCTGTGTGTGGACGTCGTGAAGAGGTTTAGCATCACGGCCCCGAGGGACGCGAAGATGACCATGGTGACCACGACGGCGAGCAGAACGGCCCCCTTCTGACTGGACAGCGTAGTTTTTGGATTCATGGGATTCCCTCTCCTCGAACGGGTGATGGCCCTCGCGGCAATCCACGAAAGGGCAATCAGGATCGGGAAGGCAAGCGGGAAATGGGTCAGAAGAAACGCGAGACATACAACGGGCACGAGGGCCAGGCGCACAAGGAAGCAGACCCAGGGTTTTTCCTGAATAAGGACGGCAAGGGACGGGCCGACAGTGTAATAGGCCTCGATAAACCGCCTGCCCAAATCGGAATGAACAAGCCGGCTGTCCCTGAACTCCCGAAGGACAAGTACCATGGGGTGGCTGTAGCTCCCGTAGGCTGCCGTGGCCACGAAGCATTGGGTATAGCTGGACTGGCCCGGATAAGTCGCGGTCGCAGGATCCAGCCCCCCGATACTGCCGATGTTGCGGGGGTGGACGGTCGTCGAGAAGTCGATCGTCTGGCCGATATCGGGGCGATTCAGCGAGAGATTTATCCTGATTCCCGACAGGAGCCGGAGGTCGTCGGTGCCGGACGGACAGGCGATCGCACCGCAGTAGTATGTGAAGCTCAGACTGTTGACATTGTCGATGAGGACATCGCCCGTCGTGTAATCCGGCGACGTCCCCTCGCTGTCTTCCTTGATCTTGACGGATTGCCCGTCGAGGCCGATGGCGACGGTTCTTGTCACCGCCGAGGCGTCTGTTCCCGAAAGCCTCTCGATGATGGCATCCGTCGTGGGGCCGTCTATAAAGGAACTCCGGATCTCGGTGAATTCCGTAAGCTCCCTGCTCAGCCTCGCCATGGCAAGCTGCGCCTTCTGGGCCATCGCGTCGTTTTCCTTGGCGCTCAGGTAGCCGTTGATCCCAGCCACGAGGCCTGTCCCGGCCACCGTCGCCAGGATCCCCACGATGACCAGCGTGACCATGATCTCGATGAGCGTGAAACCCGACTGTTTTTTCATTCGCTTCTCCCGGAACCTGCCGGTAATTTTCATCGTGGACCTCACCGGGCGAAAATCGTTGTAATGCTCTGGTTTCCCTTCGTAACGGTCACCTTGAGAAGCTTGGGATCTGAAAAATCCTCGATTTCCGTCCCGCCCCCAGTGGGGAATTCGATGTATTTTGTCGTCGCCGTGTAGCCCGTCCCGTAATACCCCGTATCCACCCGGTCTTTGAAGGTGGATAGGAAATCGGCCCGCGTGGCCGCCAGGTACTTGTAGTCGGAGGTCATGTTTTCGAGGACGTTCCTGAGCGTCGAGACGTCCTGGACGCGGACAAGGGGCTCGCCGCTCCGGAACATGGCCGTCCCCATGAACTGAACGAGCAAAACACCCATGATGGACGCGACGATAATCGTCACGATCACCTCGATGAGCGTGAATCCTCCCTGTCTTTTCTCCCCTTTCCATTGAGCGATCATGGCACATACCCCGTGTTCTTCGTGATCGTGGCTGTCTTGCTCTCGGCGCCCTTTGAAAGCGTGAAGACGAGATCGGTGCTTGCCGGTGAGTCCGGCTTGGTCCTGGATGTGCCTACGTAGGGAACCCCCCAGGTGTCGAAAATGAGGACATTACCCGAAGCCGGGGATGTCAGGGTAAAACCGGCGGGGAGGGTCACCGTCTCGGACTGTTCCCCCGGAAAGGTCTTATCTTGACTCGTATCGTCCAGAATCTTGAAGAGAACGTAGGTCGTGCTTGTGATTGTATCGACTTCGATGCCCCAGTCATTGCTGCTGTTCAGGGCCGCGGCCTGGGCAAAGCGGATGTGGCTTTTCAGGACTTCAATCTGCGTCGGCACCTCCACCTTGTCGGGCTGGTAGAGCATCGAGACAGCAGTGAAGGTGAGAAACCCCAGGATGAGGAGGACCGCGATGACCTCGATCATCGTGAAGCCGTGGTTGTTGCCCCCCGGCAGTCGAGACATTTTGAATCTAAAGGGCTGCATAGTTTTTCCCGTAGTTCCAGATGATTTTTGCCAGGAAGAGCCCCGCCACGACGCCCGTCCCTATGAAACTGAAGAAAAAGACAAGCGCGAGGGGGAACCCCGCCGTCATGTGAATGGCCACGGCATCCAGGATCAGAAGAGCGATGTAGGCGACGGTCCCGATCCGGGCGACCCTGGCCGCGACCTCTCCGTCCTTCAGGATGAAGATGCCCAGGACGACAAGCCAGGCGGCGGTCGTGAGGGCGATGTGGGGCTGCATCCTGACCCAGCGCATCATCAGCCACTCGCCGCCGAACCTCCCGAGGCCGAAGAGCAGGATGAGGCCGACGATCAGGAAATAAAGGCCGGCCATGATGAAGTAGAAGGAACACTCGCTCCCTGTCACCGAACCCGAGAAGGCCCTCTTGAAATCGATGCGCGTGTCGACGGGCTGCAGGAGGAATGCCCTGACGCGGGTCCAGAGGGCCGGCTCGAGCGATTCGATCCGGGTCATGACCCGCGCGTCGAGATCGGCGGGCGGCTCGACCCGCGGCGTCAGCCGGGCCAGGGAGACGACATTCTCAAGATCTCTCCACTTCGCGAGGAGCTCGGGCGCCCCCTGCAGGTCCTTCTCCAGAAGGGCTCTTTCCTCCGGCGAAAGCTCCTCCAGTAGGGCCCTCTCCATGCGTTTCTCCAGGTGCTCCCTCGCCGTGGTCATTTCTGCCTCTTTCGTCATGGCGGTTTCTTTCCCCTATCGTCTCGTCCATCAGGAGTCTCAGCTTCTCGAGACCCCTGTATACTTTCATTTTTGCCCCGCTCAGGGAGCATCCGCTCACCGTCGCGATGTCCTCAAAGGACAGCCCCTGGTGAAACCTCAGGACAACGGCTTCCCGGACATCCGGGGCCAGTCTGCGCATGCAGATGTCGAGCCGCTTGATTTCCTCCCCCCGGATGGCGCTTCCCTCCGGGTTTTCGAAATCGCTGCCGGGTTCGCCGCTGCACAGGGCCTCCATGGGATCCGACACCGGCTTTGCCCTCCTGTGATGGTTCCGGATCAGGTTGAGGCTGATCGTGTAAAGCCAGGTGAAAAATTTTCTGTCTCTCTTGAACTTCCCGAGGGCCGTGTAGGCCTTCAAAAAAGTTTCCTGCGTGAGATCATCGGCATCGTGATAACTGCCTGTCATGCGATAGGCCAGGTTGAAGATCGGGCCTTTATACCGATTGACCACCAGGGTGTAGGCGTTTCGGTCGCCCTTTAGCACCCTCGAGATGATCTCGTCTTGTTCCTTCCAATTCATATACAACTCAACGAGGGTAAAAGTCACAGGGGGCTCAGCCGGAGGGCCTTTAACTGTTCTCGGTCTCCCCCGTCCGTTAAAATTGCCGATGCCTCAGCCCTGTGAATCAGAACAAAAAGCCCTCGAGCGGAAGAGCGGCCTGTCGGAGTACCGGGGAGGTGAAGGGCCCCCCTTCGATGATGAGCAAAAACATTACCAAAAGTCAATGATTTACACATAAATTTAACTACTTACCCACCATGCTCGCCAGATGGCCCCTTCTGAGCGGACAAGGGTTTTTTGACTCCGGAAAAAGCTTTTAAACGCGCCCTGCGTCGGTTGAACATCCTCAATTTCATTAATCTTTTTATCTTGCATTTTACGGGAAGCCATTATAGATGATTAAGAATGTTATGGCATATAAGTTGAATATTATTGTCAAATTGCAGTTGCCGAATCACGGAACCCAGTTCGCCTGTTACCTTTTCCACGGGTAATAGACCTGATGAAAAGTACGACCATTATGCATTCCCTGGCAGCAGAAGCGAGAAATGCGATACCGGCCGTCAGCGTCGTCATTCCTGCCTACAACGAAAAGGAGGGAATTGCAACGGTTGTAACAAATATACAACAGGTCATGGCCAGCCAAAACCAGTCCTATGAAATCATCGTCGTGGATGACGGGTCTCACGACGCAACGGCCGAAAGTGCCCGCCAGGCGGGCGCCCGGGTGATTTCGCATCCCTACAACATCGGAAACGGCGCCGCCGTCAAAACGGGCATTCGAAATGCCAGGGGAAAGGCCCTCGTGATCCTCGACGCCGACGGGCAGCACAACCCCGAGGACATCCCGCGGCTCCTCGAAAAGCTCGAGACCTACGACATGGCCGTGGGCGCGCGCACACACGATTCGGAAACGAGCCTTCACAGGGATGCGGCCAACAAGATCTACAACTTCTTCGCCAGCTACATCTGCAGAATGAAGATCGAAGACCTGACGTCGGGCTTCCGGGCGATCAAGACCGTCATCGCGCGGCGCTTCGTCTACCTCCTTCCGAACACCTTTTCCTACCCCACGACGATCACGCTCGCCATTGTCCGCTCCGGCCACAGCCTGGCCTACGTCCCCATCCGGACGGCGAAGCGAAAAGGGAGGAGCAAGATCAAGCTGCTGCGGGACGGTACGAGGTTTTTCCTGATCATCGTGAAGATCGCCACACTGTTTTCACCCTTGAGAATTTTCATCCCCGTCAGCGCCGCCATGTTTCTCACGGGATTCGCCTGGGGTCTTGTAAAGATCTTTTTCCTGGGCGGCCGCTACGGTCCCACCTCCGCCATGCTGATGACCATGGCCGTCGTGGTCTTCATGGTCGGCCTCGTCTCGGAACAGGTCGCGCAGCTGCGCTTCGACCGCAGCGAGGGCAGGGGCCCCGTGCCCCCGGAGGGCTGAGCTTTCGAACTGGGGAATAGTCCCTATGATCCACATCATGATCGGCACGAAGGCCCAGTTCATCAAGATGGCCCCCATCATGCGTGAACTGGATCGACGGGCCGTTCACTTCAACTTCATCGACACGGGGCAGCATGCGGGAATCACCGGCGACCTCATCGAACCCTTCGGGTTGCGTGAGCCCGACATCCGTCTCCGGGGAGAAAAAACGAGCATCACCCGGCTCTCCGAGGCTCTCGCATGGACGGGGGCGAGCCTCGGTCGTGCGGCGTTGAGGCTGGAGGGCATCCGAAGAAACGTTTTCCGGGGCGAAAAGGGAGTCTGCCTCATTCACGGTGACACCATGACCACCCTGCTGTCGCTTCTTTTCGCCAGGCGCTGCGGCATCAAGGTGGCCCACGTGGAGGCTGGCCTCCGGAGTTTTGACCTCCTGGACCCTTTCCCCGAGGAGATGATCCGTCTCATCGTCATGCGTTACAGCGACATTCTTTTTGCCCCTTCGGAATGGGCCTGTGAAAACCTGAGGAAAATGCATCTCGAGGGAAAAACCATTCATGCCGGCGGCAATACAATCGTCGACACCCTTCGCTTTGCCGCCTCGCGTACCAGCGGGACACGGCCCGCCGGGTCCTATGTCGTCGCCACCCTCCACAGGGTGGAGACGATATACTCCAGGTCCCGGCTCGAGACCGTCGTCGCTCTTCTGGAACGAATCGGACGCGAACGGAGGGTTCTCTTCGTCCTCCATGAACCGACGCGACAGCAGCTCGTCCGCAGGGGCCTCTACGCGAAACTCGAGAACCTCCCGTCTATTGAACTGATGCCCATACAGCCTTATCTGACGTTCCTCGACATGCTGGCCGGCGCCGATTTCATAGTCACGGACGGGGGGAGCATCCAGGAGGAAAGCTATTACCTCGACATTCCCTGTCTCGTCATGAGGGCCAGGACCGAGCGGACGGAAGGCCTGGGGACCAACGTCTTTCTGGCCGGCTTCCACGATGGGAAGGTCGACTATTTCTTGCGCTCCTTCCCCACCCTGAGGCGCGGCAGCGGGTCTCGTTTTGAGGATCTCCACCCGTCCGAAGTGATTGTCGACCACCTTATACCCTATGCCTGAAGGCGTCAGGTGCGATGAGCCTTGAAAATTTCTCCATTATCGTCCCCGTTTTCAACGGCGCGGATACCCTCGGCACCTGCCTGGAGGCGCTCGTCGGTCAAACCTACCCGCGGGAGCAGTTCGAAGTGATCGTGGTGAATGACGGCTCGACGGACGCCACGCCCCGGATTACCGCCTCTTACCCTGTCCGTTTGATCAACCTGGAGTCCAACGAGGGCCGCATTGTAGCGCGGAACACCGGCGCCCGGGCCGCCCGGTTCGAAACCCTGATCTTCAACGATGCGCGGGTCATCCCGGAGTTGGACCTGCTCGCGAAGGTGCACAGCCGAAACTACGAGCCCCTTCTGCCGGCCGTCGACGCTTATGACGGGAGCCCCTGGGGCTTCGCCAGGTTTTTTCATCTTCTCAGATGCAGGCTCTACTCGAAGTACTACCACACCATGAATAAAACCGAAGAATATTTCATCACCCCCGATAATTTCGACAGCGTCCCGAAGGGAACGACAAATTTCATCTGCGACCGCACCCTGTGGCTGAAAAGTCAATTGCCCGAGATCGACCGTTACACCAACGACGATACCCGGATCCTGAGACAAATCGTCGGGGAACGGCCGATCCTGAAGACCCATGCCGCTTGCGTGACCTACCGGCCGAGGACGGATTTCCGGGACGTCATGATTCACACGTACGAGCGCGGACCCCGGTTTGCCGACTACTATCTTCGCCCGGGAGGAAAATACTTCTTCCTCTATCTTCTGATCTGGTTCCTCATCCTTTTATCACTGGCAGCGGTCATTTTTTCGCCCGTGCTGAAAGGCCCCGTGCTGACCGGTCTGGCCCTGGGGTTCCTCTGCCTGGTTGTCTACCTGAGCAGGACGTGGAGGGACCTCCTCGTGGTCGGTTTTTGTCTGCCTGCCGTCGTATTGTCCTTCGGCCTCGGGATCCTGAAGTGGCAGGTGACGGGATGGGTCAGGGGGACGGGATCAAACTCATGAAACCGCTTTACGACAGCGCCTACTACGAGAAGCTGAACAGGCCCGGCCTCTTCGGCAATAACGCCTTCCGGGAGCGTCAACGCCTGCAGACGATCGAGAGGCTCTGCATGCCGGGGCCGGCGGACGATGTCCTGGAGCTCGGGTGCGGCAGCGGCCATTACACGAGATGGCTCGCCGGCCGCGTTCGAAAAGTGGCCGGTGTGGATTTTTCGCCGGCCGCCATCGAAAAAGCCCGTTCCATGGGAGCACCGGATAACGTGCAATACGCCGTCGCGGACATCTGTTCGCTGACCCTCTTCGATGATCACAGCTTTGACAAGATCATCGCCATCGACGTGCTGGAGCACCTCTCGGACGATCACCTCGCAGGCGCTCTTTCAGAGGCGGCCCGGCTCCTCAGGACGCACGGTACATTCGTTTTTTTTACGCCCTGCCGAAGCCACTGGATCGAGCGCCTGAAGCACGGAAACCGACTCCTCAGGCAAACGACGGGTCATGTCGGCGTGCGGACCGAAGAGGAATACCGTCGCCTCGTGGAACGCCATGGCTTGCAGACAACAGACGTCATTCGTTATGAAACCTGCATCCCCCTGTTGCGGGTGATCGAAGGGAAGATAAAGGACCTCCCGTCCGCAGGTGACTTTTTTGTTTCACGCCTCGGCATCGCGGTCTCCCACCGGCCGCTGACGAAAGGAGCGGGCCCATCACCCGGTGCTTGAAGGTCTTCACGGGGTCGGGCCCGTCAGCGTTTTATGATGAGAGAAGCCGTCAGAAGAGCAATGCATAAAATGCGGCAGGCCGCCGTCGAGGACTACAGGACGTGCATCCTTGACTGCCTCGAGCCCGCATCGGACCCGGCGCTCCTCCTCGACTGCGGCTGCGATGACGGCGAGTGGACCCTGCAACTGGGAAGCCGCCTGGGGAAAGCGCGACTGTTCGGCATCGAGGTGGTGGAGGAAAGACGGGCCCTGGCCCTTCAACGGGGGATCGACGCCAGGCAGGCGGACCTCAACGATGCCTTTCCGTTTTCCGATAACACGTTTGACGTCCTCCACGCAAATCAGGTCATCGAGCACATCACGGACACGGACCATTTCATCGCGGAGATTCGCAGGGTCCTGAAGACGGGGGGGTACGCGATTGTGTGCACGGAAAACCTCTGCAGCTGGCACAACATTTTCGCACTCATCCTGGGGTGGCAGCCTTTCTCCCTGTCCAACATCTCCGGCAGGCGTTTTCAAATTGGAAATCCACTGGCCATTCATCATGGAGAAGCGGCGACGAACCCGAAGAGCTGGCAACACCACCGGGTTTTCGGCTACCGCGGACTCAGGGACGTCTTCGAGGTTCACGGCTTTAAAGTGGTCCGCCTTGAGGGTTCCGGGTACTTTCCCCTGCCGTCCGGAATCGCGAAACTCGATCCAAGGCACGCGGCTTTTTTAACCGCGAAGGTGCGAAAGGACGAGGATACGGGATGAAGCGCATCGCATGGCCTGTTTTCAGCATAACGCTTGTCCTGATCTTGATGGCGGTTTTCCTCTATCGGGAAAGGGATGCGCTTGCCGCCCTTCAGGGCATCTCCTTTCGCTTCATCCTGCTGCTGATTTGTCTTCAGAGCGCCGTCCTGGTCGTCAACGGGGTGGCATTGCGCATCATCGCCGCAAAATTCAGCATTCATCTGAAAACCAGAGAGTGGCTCGGCCTTTCATTCATGACGACCCTCGGCAACGCCATCGCACCCTTTTCAGGGGGGCTCATCGCCCGTGCCGCTTATCTCAAACGTCGCCATGGTTTTTCCTACACACAGTTCGGCACATCGCTGGCCGCAAGCTATCTGATCAATTTCACCATGGTCAGTGTGTCGGGACTCATGGTTCTGATCGCCCTGCACAGGCCCTTCACCTACTTCCGGGAACTCACCGGCCTGTTTCTGGCTGCGCTGCTGATTCTCGTCTGCCTGATGCTGACCCCGTTTCGGGAGTTGACATGGAACAACCGATTGATTCACCGGATCAACGACGCGATCAGGGGATGGTCGGATATCAGGGGGGACCGTGCCCTGGTCTCCCGGCTGTCCTTCTGTGCCCTGCTGAACATCCTCCTGGGCGGGGTGATGTACCAGGCGGCCTATCGATCCTACGGGCTGGAGGTCCCGTTCGATCTTTCACTGCTCGTGTATTTGCTGGCTTCCTTTTCTCTCCTGATCAACCTGACACCGGGAAACTTCGGCATCCAGGAAGTGATTGTCGCAATCTCCTCCGGGCTGTTCGGGGTAGGCGCGGCCTACGGGGTCATCGTGTCGTTGCTGTTGAGGCTCACGGGTCTCCTGGTCGCGTTCACTCTGGGACTTCTGTTCAGTTATCTCTTGACCCGGGAGCTGAATGTGAAGGGGGTTCCAACCGCTCACACACCGGAAAATGGTATGTAAATTGTATCCAAATTATTGATTGGCCCCATGACGCTTATGAACTGGAAATCTCTGACAGGGAAAAAGTACGGCCTCGTCTTCGTTACCCTCCTGCTGGTGTTGCTGGCGATCTACGGCAACAGCTTCAATGCCCTCTGGCATTTTGACGATTTTGACAACATCGTCAACAACCGGCAGGTGCATTTAAAAAACCTCTCCTGGACGGAGTTGAAGAATACCCTCTATTTTCTCGGGCATATTTCAAGACCCGCGGCCCGCTTGAGTTTCGGCCTCAATTACTATTTCGGGCGATTGGATGTGTTCGGTTACCATGTCGTCAATGTCACTCTCCATCTCCTCTCGTCCTTTCTCCTTTTCCTCGTCATCCACCGCACGCTGAATCTCCCTCTCCTCCGGGAGGAATACGGCCGGAGTTCCTTCACCATTTCCTTTCTCGCCACACTCCTGTGGTCGGTCAATCCCGTGCAGGTAACCGCCGTCACCTACCTCATCCAGAGGATGTCGAGCATGGCGGGCCTTTTTTTCCTTTTGGCCATGTTTGCTTACATCAGGGGAAGAACCTCTCAAGACCGTCAGCACAGCATCCTGTTCTACGGGCTCTGCGGTGCTTCTTTTCTTCTGTCCTTCGGCTCCAAGGAAAACGCCCTCATGCTGCCGGTCATCCTCTTCCTGTATGATCTATTCCTTATCCAGGGGTTGAGCACGGAAAATATAAAGAAAAACTTGAAAATCATCGCCATACCCATGCTGGCCGCCGTCCTTCTTGGGCTCTGGTGGATCGATTTCAAGCCCGTCATCGAGGGTTACCAGACCCGGTATTTCACTCTGGTGGAGCGGCTGCTGACGCAGCCCAGGGTCATTTTCCTTTACCTCACGCTCCTGTTTTACCCCGTACCCACCCGGCTTGCCTTTTTCTACGATGTTCATGTCTCCCGCTCGCTCTTCGAACCCTGGACGACGGCGGCCGCTATTCTGGGTATGGCGCTCATCATCGGCGGCGCCCTGCTGAAAGCGCGCCGATGGCCCCTGATTTCCTTCTGTGTCCTCTTTTTCTTCCTCAATCACGTCATCGAGGGTTCCATCCTGCCGCTGGAACTCGCCTACGAGCACCGGAATTACATACCTTCCATGTTCCTCTTTGTGCCCGTCGCCATCCTCATGGTCCATGTCTATGATCATTGCACCGACAAGCAGATTATCCGGCGGCTGTTGATCGTAGCCGTCGCCGTCATGCTTGCCCTTCAGGGCCTGACAACCTACAAACGAAACGATGTCCTGGCCGACGAAAAGACCCTGTGGATGGACAATGTCGAGAAAACCCCGCGGTCCAGCCGCGTGCGAGCCCTGCTCGGAAAAGTACTTCTCATGGAGGGGAATTACGAACGGGCGCTCGAGGAATTTCAGGCAGCCCTCAAATCGGATCGGTGGATCAACCGGGCGGAGCCCGCGATCTACCACTGCTACGTCGGTAACATTTACCTGGACATGAGCGGGGACGAAGAGAAAGCCAGGACCTGTTACACGAAGTCCCTGGAATACGCCACCACGCACGAGTATTACAATGGAATGGCCATGTTGTTTCTGAAGAAAGGGGATTTCGATGCGGCCGAAGCGACGATCGTCAAGGCCATAGCCCTGAAACCCGGAAACACGGATTACCACAGCAATCACGCTTTGATTCTTTTGAAGGAGGGGGACCTTGACGGGGCGATGGCGTCGAGCCGGAAAGCCCTGGACCTGGCGGAAGACCACAGTTCGCCCCTGACCATCATCGCTGAAGCCCTTCGCCGGAAAGGGCTCTATGCCGAATCGGCTTCATACTGGGGATATTATCTGCAGAAAAGAGCCGACAGAAACTACGCGTACCTGGCGCTGATGGATCTTCATGACGCCGCCGGCAAAGACCGGGAGTTTGCGGAGGCGAGAGACCTTCTGCTTCAGGGCATCGGCAGTCAGGCTGTTCTGGATTTTGTCCAGGGGATTCAACAGAGGAAAAATTTCTATTCCTACGTCCCTGTTCCGGAACGCATCGTTTTTCTGCTGAAAAAGAAACAGCCGGACCGCGGAGCCGCGCGCAGGGACAAGGCCCTCTAGTCCCGTTGCCCTTTCAACCGCGAATACGGATGCCAGGGCCTTTTTTCACGAGAACGGAACAATGGATCCGTTCGCGGGATGTGGAAGAGGGGGACGACGATCCGCTGATGGGCGGTGAATCGGGGAAAAGCATGATATCCAAGAGAAACGGATTTAATGTGAATACCAAATGGCACCTGCCGGATGCCCGAAAGTATATTTTTGCGTTCATCGGCCTGTCCGTTCTTCTGCTCGCCATATACGGAAACAGCTTTCATGCCGAGTGGCACTTCGACGATATCGGCAACATTGTCGACAATGAAAAAATACACATCAAAAACCTGACCTGGTCCGAGCTGTCAAAAGGTATTTACACCAGGGAGGGGAAACTCAGCCGGCCTGTCGCTTACATCAGCTTCGCGACAAACTACTATTTCGGGGACCTGGACGAGTTCGGCTATCATGTCGTCAATGTCGTCATTCACCTGGTGGCGGCGTTTTTCCTTTTTCTCTTCGTCATGAACACCCTGAAACTGCCGCTGCTTCGACCGTACTATGGCGATAACGCATACAACATAGCCCTTCTCGCCGCTTTTTTCTGGTCCGCGCACCCCATTCATGTCCACGCCGTTACGACAATCATCCAGAGGATGGCGAGCATGGCAGGCATGTTTTACATCATGGCCATGTATTTTTATCTTAAGGGACGGACTGTGGACAGAAAAATATCGGCCATACTGTGTTTTGGTCTCTCCGCGGCGTCGACCCTGCTGGCGCTGGGCAGCAAGGAAAACGTCGTCCTTCTGCCGTTGAGCATTCTTCTCTATGACGTGATGCTCATCCAGGGGCTCCAGGAAAGATTCAGCAAAAAAATGGTCCTGGCCGTTGTCGCAATTCTCGCGGCAATCACCATCGTCATCATTTTCTCCGTCGACTTTTCGAGTCTCTTCGAAGGATACCGCCTGCGCCGTTTCAACATGGCGGAGCGTCTCCTGACGGAGCCCCGCGTCATTGTCTTTTACCTGTCGCTTCTGGTTTATCCCCAGACCACCCGCATGGCCCTGGTTCACGACATCGAGATCTCGAGGTCTCTTCTGGAACCCCCGTCGACGGCCCTGGCCATTCTATTCATTTTGGTCGCCCTTGCATACGCCCTCTCCTCGGCGCGCAAAAGACCCCTTCTGTCCTATTGCATCATCTTTTTTTTCCTGAATCACCTTGTCGAAGGCTCGATCATCCCCCTGGAGCTCATCTATGAGCACAGAAACTACATACCTTCGATGCTGTTTTTCGTGCCGATTGCCATTTTCCTGCTCGATGTCCTCGACTACTTCTCCCGGAGGAAATGGATTCAGATGATGGCGGTCTTCGCCATAGTCGTTCTTCTGGTTGATTTCGGCCATACCACCTATTTGAGAAACGGCCATATGAGGTACGCGAAGATTCTCTGGATGGTCAACGCGGAGACATACCCAAATCTCAGCCGACCGCACGGAGCCCTGGCCAAGGTCTATCGGGAAGAAGGCAATTACGAAATGGCCCTGGAGAAGAGCATAAAAGCACTGGAGCTCGGGGGATTTGCCAACCTGTCCGAACCGGTCATTTACCTGTGCAATATCGGAAATTATTACCTAGAACATGAAAAAGACTACGAAAAGGCCTTTTCATACTTCCGCGAAGCGGAACGTAAGTACGGGACCATCCCCGACCTTTATAACGGTATGGCCCTTGCCAGGCTAAACCAGGGGAATCTGCCGGAGGCGCGAAAATACATTCAGCTCGCAGTGGATGAGAACCCCAGGAATTCGGTTTACCTCATCAATGATGGATTGATTTCTCTGAAGGAGGGCAATACGGCGGGGGCCGTCACGGCGGCATTGAAAATATTGTCCATGAATGAAAACGACACCTCCGCCATGGTGCTCGCGGCAGAGGCCCACCGGCAGCGTAAAAATGATGAACTTTCGATCTCTTTCTGGCAGAAGGCTCTTGCCAGGGCGCCGAACAGACTCGATGCGCACCTCGCGCTCATCGAGCTGTACGAACGCACAGGTCAAAGAAAGCTTCTGACGAAGACGGTCTGCCGACTCTTTACATTGACGAACAGGCGGGAACTCAGAAATAAAGTGAGAGAAATCCGCAGAGAGAATTACATGCACGCCTATATTCCTGATGAGGGCGTTATCTTTCCCATCATCGATCGCGTGTTTCGATCGCTTGCATCCAACCGTCAGGCTCACTGACTGTTGTTCGTGAAAGTCAGCACCTCCATGGAGCGATCTGCCTGTCCCGGTCCTATCGCTGCAAAAAACCCTCGCCCATGCTCTTCACCCCAAAGGCCGATTCAATGGGGATTTCGAGTCGAGAAAAGGTAAAAGCTCGATTCAGGATTGGTTCAGGGGTTAGTTGCCGAGACTGACCGCGGCTTTGGAGAGGAAGTGATAAGGGGATTGCTTAAAAAAATGCAGAGCTGCCCCTCGGGGCAGCTCTGCATTCCTGGATACAATGATAATTAGCTTCCGGTCGGCGGCCTGATTTTGCCGCTCGTGCTGGTACCTGCAACAGGTGCAGCTCTTCCTATTGCCTTAACAACGATGTCGCTTCCATCACGAGAAAAAGACAGCGTAAAATCACCAGCACCGGTTCCGAGGGCAGCGTTGGTGTAACTATCTAAGCCAGGCCACCTGCTGTTTTTCAGAAGCTCCTGGGCACCATACTGGGTGACCCTGGCTTTACCCTCGGCCACGGCCCCCACCGCCGCTCTGATCTTGGCCTCTTCCTGCAGGCTGAAGTACTTCGGGATGGCGACGGCAGCCAGGATCCCGAGGATCACGAGAACGGCGATGATCTCGATCAGCGTGAAACCTTTCTGATTTTTGATGAGCATTTGACTACGCATCTGAAACCTCCTTGAAACTCGTTTATTCACCATTTATTATTAGAATTCCTTTTCTCGAGAACCACCAAACGCCATCCTCTAAAGAACCTTTTTATCTCCTACGCGGGAGAGACATGCCCTTAAGGTCCGTGTCACGGTAGGATTTTAGGCAACCCGTAACAAAAAATCTGCCCGCGATAGCTATGTTATAAAAGAACCTGTCACTACATCCTTGATTTTCAGCGACTTTTGGACGCCGTCAGAGCATCGAATCAGCATGAACCATGCCATGTCCCGGATAAAAGACGGGGCAAAACAAGAATGGTGAGTGAATTCATACCATTATCAATCAATTTTCACCGGCTTGCCTTTTTTTTGAAACCTGAAAAATATAAAATACTTACAAATATTGAAGCAAGCCCTCCAATTTATGTAGATTTCTTTATGGCCGTGACATCAATGTCGTATTTCTTGATTCTGTGCCAGAGGCTTCGCTCTTTGATCCCGAGAATCTGGGCGGCCTTGACCTGTATACCGTCGGCCCTGATCAAAGCGTCAACGATTATTTTCTTCTCAATTTCCTGCAGCCTGTCGTCGATGGACGCCGTCTCGGGCAGTTCATTCGTGATCTGACCGACGACACCGCCTGTAATCTGGGGGGGGATATGATGGATCTGGATGATGCCGTTTTCAGCCATGACGGCAGCCCGCTCAATCGTGTTTTGAAGTTCCCTGACGTTTCCGGGCCAGCTGTAGCCGATCAGGGACTGCAGCGCCGCGGATGAAATATTCACGGGCTTTGCCGCCCTGGATAGAAAATATTCCGCCAAAAGGGGAATGTCCTCTCGCCTCTCCCTCAAGGGCGGCAGGTACAGGGAAAGAACGTTGAGCCGATAGAAGAGATCCTCCCTGAATGACCCGTCCTGGACGAGCTTGGGGAGTTGCTTGTTGCTCGCGGCAATGAAGCGGACATCGACCCTGATGGATCGGGTGCCACCCACCCTTTCGAATTCCTTTTCCTGGAGAACGCGAAGCAGCTTGGCCTGCGTGGTAAGCGGCATGTCCCCGATTTCGTCCAGGAGAATGGTCCCGCTGTTGGCCAGCTCGAACTTTCCTTTTTTCTGCGCCGTGGCCCCGGTAAAAGATCCCTTTTCGTGGCCGAACAGCTCGCTCTCCAGCAGCCCCTCGGGTATGGCCACACAGTTGAGCTTGACGAAGGGTCGATCCTTCCGCAGGCTGTGCTGATAAATGCTCTGGGCGATGAGTTCCTTTCCCGTCCCGCTCTCTCCCGTGATGAGGACCGTCGCGTCCGTCGGCGCGATCTTCAAGACCTGGCTGAAGATGCCCCTGACGGCCTTGCTCTGCCCGACAATTTCGGGGAAAAGCTCCTTGGCTTCGACCTTGCTCAGGATGTTGCTGACCTGCTCGAAGACCGTGTTGAACTGCGCCAGATCGTCCCCCTTGGAGCTCTTCACGCTTTCAACCTGGGATTTCGGGAATACGGGGAGGTTCTCCGTCTTCTTGATGAACTGCTTGATCGGTCTCAGGATGAGCCACGTGATGAACAGCGCGCAGAGAAAGGTGAAGACGGTGATGCCCAGACCCCACCACTGAAGGTAGGATAGGGACTCCACGGGAAACTGGGCATAGGACACCATCATCCGGTAGGTGATGATGATCGCGAAGACGGCAATCCCGCTGAAGATCACCGGAATGAGAACGTAAAGACTGACGTTGATCTGAGGGCGCTTCATGTCATTGAGTGTCCGTGTTGCGCAAAAACGATTCCCCGGGCTCATACAATCCCGTATACCCCCTTGCCGGGGCAGCGGCAGGCGACTCCCCGGAAGGCATATCAGAATCCCGTCCGCGCGACCTGCGTGAGGTCCCACATCGGAAGGAAAATGGCCATGGCAAAAAAGCCGACCACCGCCGCAAGGCCGACGACCAGAATCGGGCCCACGGCTTCGGATAGCCGCTGAACGGAATAGGCCACCTCGTCATCATAGTGGGTCGACACGGCCTTCAGCATTTCATCGAGCTGACCCGACTCCTCGCCGATGGAAACCATCTGAATCACCATGGGGGTGAAGTACTTTGCCACATTCAGGGGGCCTGAAATGCCCCTTCCCTCCTCCACACGGTCCCGGACGCGGTCGAATTCCCTCGCGATGGCGGTGTTGCCGATGGTCCCCGAGAGGATCTGCAGGGACGTCATCACGGGGACACCGCTCGACTGGAGGATGGAAAAGATGCTTGCGAACCGCGACATGGCCGCCCGGATGAAAAGGGTGCCGATGAGCGGAATGCGCAGGATGAAGGCATCCCTCGTGTATCGACCCACCGGTGTCTTGAAATACATCCGCAGCGCTATCCCCCCCAGGACGACGGCGGCCAGGCAGATGTACCAGTAGTTGCTGAGCACGGAGTAGAGCACCATGCTGACCTTCGTCGGCCAGGGAAGGGCGAGCCCCGCCCTGGAGAAGATCGTCACAAACCGGGGGATGACGAAGGTCAGGAGCACGAAAAAGGCCACCCCCAGAGCAATGAGCACGATGATGGGGTATTGCATGGCTGACCGGATGTCCGACTTGATCTTGTGCTCGTGCTCCAGGATATAGATCATCCGCTCCAATACCTCGGGGATGTTACCGCTGGTCTCGCCGGCCTTGATCATGCTCCGGTAAAGGGGTGTGAAGGTGTCGGGATGCTTCGACAGCGCGTCCGACAGGGTGGCGCCTTCCTGTATGTCGCCGGCAATTCCCGTGATGATCCTCTTCAATTTCGGGTTCTGCGTCTGATAACCGAGAACCTCGAATATTCGCATGATCGGCACACCCGCCCTGAACATGGTCCGGAACTGCTTTGTGAAAAGGATGAGCTCCGAAGCCTTGACCGACGCCAACCGGGACTGGATGAAGTCGAAGGCCAGGCCCCGGCCGACCCCCCCCTCGGAAACCCTCTTGACCTTTGACGGGATATAACCCCGGGTGGCGAGCAGGGTGTTCGCCATCTCGGCAGACTCCGCTTCGATGACCCCCGACAGGGCCGCGCCGCTTTCCGCGATCGCCTCGTATGTGAATTTAGGCATGGGATCCTTCCGTTCAAAAATAATCGCACGAGAGAGAAAAATTCAGACCATGACGGCCGAGGCCGCTTCCTCCAGTGTCGTGACGCCGTTGAGGACCTTGATAACGGCATCCTCCCTGAGGGTCCGAAGCCTCCCGGCCTGCTTGGCCGCGCGGTGGATCTCCTGGGCCGAAGCCCCTTTGATAATCATGTCCTGAATGAGGTCGTCATTGAGAAGGATTTCGAAGAGACCCGTTCGCCCCCGGTAACCCGTTCCCATGCAGGCGGGACATCCCCGTCCGCGCTGGAACTGACCGTCCTTCACCCCGTTGAGTCCCCAGGCCTCGACCACCTTCTCGTTCGGCCGGTAGGGCTCCTTGCAATAGGTGCAAATGGTCCTCACGAGCCTCTGGGCAAAAGAGACGAGCAGGACCGACGAAACGAGGAACGGCTCGATGCCCATGTCGAGAAGCCGGGTGATCGCACCGGCGGAATCATTGGTGTGAACGGTGCTCAGGACCCTGTGACCCGTCAGTGCCGCCTGCACGGCGATTCCCGCCGTTTCGCCGTCCCGGATCTCGCCGACCATGATGACATCCGGGTCCTGCCGGAGAATCGACCTCAACCCGCTGGCAAAGGTCATCCCCGCCTTCCGATTCAGCTGTACCTGCCTCACCCGCTCGACCCTGTATTCCACGGGGTCCTCGAGCGTGATGATGTGAATATCGGCCCGGTTGATTTCCTTGATGATGGCGTAGAGGCTCGTGCTCTTGCCGCTGCCGGTGGGCCCCGTGCTGAGAATCATGCCGTAGGGTTTGTTGATGATGGAGTCGACCTTGTCCTTGTCCTCCTTGGACATGCCCAGACGATCCAGGGAGTAGACGCCGGCACCCATGTCGAGAAGTCTCAAAACGAGGTTTTCCCCGTAGATCGTCGGGATCGAGGAAACCCTGACGTTGATCTCCTTGTTTTCCATTTTGACCGTGAATCGCCCGTCCTGCGGGATCCTCGATGTGGCGATGTCCATATTGGCCAGAATCTTGATCCGGGATATGATGGGCAGGAACATGGCCTTGGGGGGCGCGGGGACTTCGTGCAGCCTGCCATCAATCCGGAATCTCACCTGGACATTTTTCAGCTGCGGGCTGAGATGGATGTCACTTGCACTTTCGCGGACGGCCTGCGAGATGATGGAATTGACGAGGCGCACGATCGGGGCTTCCTCGGCCATCCCCTGGAGAGAGCTGACCTGCAGATCGTCCGTCGAGGGCCCCGCGATGGCGTCGGCGTCGGCACCCGAATCAATCTTGAGTTCCTCGATGCTCTCCAGCACCCCGCCGATTCCCGACTGCATCCCGTAGACCTGCCCGATGAGTTGGTTCAACTCGCGTTCCGTGCAGACCACGGGTTCCACCTCGTGGTTGGTGAGCATTTCAATGGCGTCCTGGGCGTTGATATCGACAGGGTCGACCATCGCGATGGTCAGGAGGTGACCCTTTTTCTTCAGCGGAGCAACCTGGTATTTCTGGGCGATGTCCGAAGGCACAATCTGGACGAGGTTGATGTCCACGGGGTACTTGTCCGGATGGTACTTCTCTATCTTCAACTGCTGGCTCAGGACGCTGATGATCTGGTATTCCGTCAGGGTCCCCTGCTGCATGAGATACTTGCCCAGCTTGAGGCCGCTCTTCTTGTGATCCGTCAGCGCCTGATTGAGCTGTTCATCCGTCAACAGCTTGGCCTCTACGAGCATTTCCCCCAGTTTTTTCCTGACTTTCACTTTCCCCACCTTTCCTTGCATGTGTCATCCCAGATCGGCGAAAAACACGGTTCCCTCGCCCCAGTCACTGACGATCTCGGCGGATGCGGCGATTTTCTGCGGAAGATTCCTCATCGCCCTCCGGGCCGACCCTTCATGGTTGAAACCTTCTCCCAGAAGGACGGAGAACCGCAGCCCTCCCTCGCGGCTCCAGAAAGGAAGTATCCTGGTCCGGGCCACGCGGGCCGTGTAATGATTGACGTACTCATACGCATCTTCCAGTGTTTCCATCTCCACGAGCTGCACCCAGTAGGCCGCATGCTGATCGGGCCTCGACGGGGCCGGGAGGGCCGGAAAGCGGATCGTGTCCCCGACCTTGACCTTGCTGATGTCCTTAAACTTCACGTTGGCCTTTGAAAGACCCTCCAGGTGCGTCTCGGCCGATGAACCGTAGAGCTGCCGGAGGACCTGCATGCAGGCATTTTTCTTCTTTACGGTGATCCGCCCCAGCGATTCGGGTATTTCTTTTTCCCGCAAAGAGGCGGCCGAAGGAGGCGGTATGGGAACCGCAGGCATATCCAGGGCAAGTCTCGCCGACGGTTTCTCCGCCGTTCCCCGGGGGTCCTCTTTCAGCCCGGTACTCGAATCGCGGGGTACGTCCCCCGCTGAAGGCGCTGTCGCAGGCAGGTTTTCAAGGGACGCCTCCCGAAGCACCTGCCCCTTTCCGTCGCCGTCCACGGCCGGTTCAACAGCAGGAGTCCCCGGGCCCGGCGCACCCCTGTAAAGCGCGGTGATGCCGGATTCCTGCACCGCCCTCGTCAGCCAGGTCGACGGTTTTTCAAAGGTCAACCCGAGGACGAGGGCCGCAAAGGCGATACAGGCGGGGACGAGGGCGAGCCGCCATGTCCTGACAACGGGCCTCACCGGCGCCGTGTCTTTGATGCATGATCGCACGAGCGACCAGTCGGCCCGCTTCCGGTCCTCAACGATCATCTTCAGGAGAATCTGGTGACCGAGCATCATGATCTTCCTAGGGTACCCGCCCGTGGCCCTGTACACCGCCCACAGCGCCGGCGCGGTGAAGAGAATCGGGTTTTTCCCGGCCTCGCTGGCCCTGTCGATCCGAAACCGGATCATGGCCCGCGTCTGGCCGAAATTGAGCGGGTTCATGACGTGACAGACGTTCACGCGGTCGGCGAAATTGGCGTGTTCATCGAGGGTTTTCTTGAATTCCTTCTGGGCGAAGACGACGATCTGGAGGAGCTTGGACGTGTTGGTCTCGTAATTGAGCAACTCTCTCAGCAATTCGATGCAAAAAGGCGGAAGTCTCTGACCCTCGTCGATGATCAGCACGATAATTCGGTCTTTTTGGATTGCCTGGTGGAACAGATAGTCCTTGATGTTTTCCTTGAGCTGCCACTCGCTCGACGCCGCCTCGCGCGTATAGACCCCGAACAACCGGGCGACGGCGACGAGAAACTCTAGGGCGCTGCCAAAGTCGGGATCGAGAACAAGAAACATCTCGACATTGCCCTCACCGCGGAACTTCCGAATGAGCATCCGTGAAAGGGTGGTCTTCCCCGTTCCCACGTCACCCATGACAACGTTGAGGCCCCGGCGGAGCCGGATGGAAATCTCGAGCTTTTGCAGGCACTGGACGTGCTGAGGGGCTTGATAAAAAAGATCAGGCTCGGGCGAGTTGGAAAAGGGCTCTCTATTCAACTCTAACAGTCTGTAGTAACTCATTCCTTTATTTGTTTCGAGGGGGCCTCACCGGATTTGACCGGATTTTCCGGCAAGGGGGGTGCTTCCGACGGCACCTCCGTCTTCGGGGCCCCGCCCGCTACCTGCGTTTTCAGGATGTGCGGCGTGATGAACACGAGGACTTCCTGGAACTGATTCGACGTCGAATCCGTCGAAAAGAGCCAGCCGAGACCGGGGATATCCTTCACACCGGGAATGCCCGAATTGCTGCCGAGGATTGTCTGTTTCGTGAGACCGGAGATGACGATGGTCTCCCCGTCCTGCACGATGAGCGTGCTTTCCGTTTGTTTCTTGATGATGTAGGGGTTCCCCTGGACGGTCCGGGTGGTGTCCACCTCGTCCTTCTTCACCTTGATCTTCATCTTCAGGTTCTTGCCGTCGATCACATGCGGTGTCACCTCGAGTCGAAGGACGGCGTCTTCGAATCTCACCTCCTGCGTGACCGTCCCCCCCGTCGAACTGGTCGCCACATAGGGGACCCGTTCACCGTTTTCGGTGTAGGCCGTCTGGTTGTCGAGGGTCGTGATGGAGGGGCTCGAGAGGATGTTCAGCTTCCCGTCCGTCTGGAGGGCCTGCAGCTGCACTTCAAGAAAACTGCCGCCGATGGTCCCGAATATGAGCCCCAGGGAGCCGGAGCCCCCGGCCGCGGCGATCGCTTCAGCGCTGACAGGGAAATTCACGGCGTTCCCCTGCCCGCCGATCCCGGTCTGGCCGAAGGTCGGGGTGTAGGACCCGGTGAGCGGGTTGGTCCCTGCCGTGCCCCCGGAACCGCCGGGCGTGACGAAGTACTGTTTGCTGTTGACGGTGTTTCCGTAAATGCCGCCCCACTGCACACCCAGGTCGCGGGCCGTGTCCTTCGTCGCCTCGACGATGTTGGCCTTGATCGTGATCTGGGGTATGGGCTTGTCCAGCTTCGAGAGCATGGGCTTGATCCGCTCGAGGTCATCCCGGGTGGCCTGGATAATCAGGGAATTCGTGTGCTCGTCCACCGTGACGGATCCGCGAGGCTTCCCGTCCTTTTCCTTCGTCAGAAATTCTTTCACGCTCTCCTTCAACTTGCCGGCGTCGGCGAAATCGACATTCATGACCATGGTGACGAGCTTCTGGGCCCGCCGCCTGTCCACGGTGGACGCCAGCTTGATGTCGTGCTCCATGTCCTCCACCGTCATCACCCGGATGATGTTCCCCTCCCAGGTGTAGACCAGCCCGTTGGTCCTCAGGATGCCCTTGAAAGCCTCGTCCCAGGGCTCGTTATTGATGTGAATGCTGCTCTGGCCCTTGACGCCGGATTTGATCAGGATGTTCTGGTTGGCGGCCTGCGCCATGGCCCGCAGGATGACGTTGATGTCCACGTTGTGCATCCTGAGGCTGACCCGCTTGGTGGGAAGAGGCCGGTCCCTTGTCGCCATGACCTGCTGCTCTGCAATCTCGTCGGGTCCCATCGGCGGCGTCTCGATGACTCGTTCCCTGGCCGTCGGCGATTGCCCCTTGGATTGATCGGCAAGGGTGCCCCATTTCTCAAAAAACGGGTCCTTCTTAATATCGGTTGCCGGGGCGGAACATGAAATAATGAGGCCCAGGCCGACTACAAAGACCCAACACCAGGTTCTTTTTTTCAGTCTTGTCAAGTTCAAGGCTTTTCTCCTTAAAAAGTCTCGTCCTTCAACGGGATGGTGATATTTCTGCTCTGTTCCCTGTCTACGACGACGACCCTGGTCGAGTCGATCTGCCTCACATAATAGGAGCCCGCTAATTCGAGCTTGTCACCCACCTCATAAGGGTTGCCGTTGATGACGGCTATCCGTTTCACCCCCAGGTCCACAAAACCGGAGTAGACGATATCCGGACCCTTTCCCGCCCCGGCCGATTTGTCCTTTGCAGAGGCGAGGACCCCCTTGTAGAAAGGGTCCGTCTCCCAGTTGGTTTCCGCCCGCGCGATCACATAGGCATCCGGTTCCGTCGCCGGGTCTTTCTTCAGGCTGTTGGCGATCTCCGCCATCATCTTCGCCGAATCCGCGGGCTTGCCGCCGGTCACGGCCACCTTCGGGGCCCCCGGTCCCGCTCCCGAGAGGAAAAAATAATAGCCGGCGAACAGGATGCACGCGAACATGACGGCCAGAATGATCCTTTCCCGTTTTTTCATTCCATCAGCCCCGGCAGACGACGGGGTTGCCCCGGACCCCGATCAACAAAAGATCCCCCTGTTCGATCCATCATCCCACGGACACCCACAATTTGAGGTGGAACTCTCTGCCGCCCGGAATGGTCTGTATCTGGATTTCTCCCAGATGCTCCAGGTAAGGCACGTTTCCTAGCTCAATCAGATAATTCCTGAAATTGAAGAAATCCCCTTTTAAAGCCGCGTTGACCACCAGCAGGCCGGATCCCCCCGCCAGTGAATTGACATCCGGTGTGATGGAAACGACCTCGAGGTTGGCCCTCTTCGCCAGTTCCCCGAATATCGACGTAATCTGCTCGTGTTGTTCCCTGGGCAACTTGGCTTTGGCGGGGAAGGGCAAATGCTTCTTCGTCTTGACCTTGATCTTCTCGATGAGATCATTATAGAGAGGCGCCATGATGCGCTGTTCCTCGATATCAGCCTTGATTTTCTGGACGTCACGGTCCAGATCGTTCAGGGACCGGACGTTGTAAAAGCCAATGACCAGGAAGATCACGATGATGATCACCCCGACCAGCAGGGAAGAGAAGCTTCCTTTCAACGTTTCAAATATTTCCTTTGGCTTCATGCGCCGACCTAAATCACTTTGACCGTCAGGTTGAACCGCAGAACCTCGCTCTGCCCCTTGTTCAAGTAATAGGACTCAACGCTGGTTTTCTGAACCTTGGTGTCCTTGAACAGGGGGGAACTCTGCAACTTGAGCACGTAGGACGAGAGGAGGCTTTCCAGCTTGGCCCGATCGCCCAGGACGATGCCCTCGACCTCCACGTTTCTCACCTTCTCGACTTCCTTGGCGGGCTCCTTTTTGGGGGCGACCGCGGGATTATTCGCGGCGGGGAGGGGTACCATATCCGTTCTCAACTTGAGCAGCCGGATATGGGAGGGGGTGAGGGTCGAGAGTTCGCTGATGACCGCCATCCCGAGGTACCTTTCACTGTAGCTCCTGGTGACCCCCTGTTCCTGCTTCACCTTGGTGGCGATTTGAAGGATGAAGTTTTTGTCGATTCTCGGGTTGTAGCGGTCCAGTTCCTTCCCGAGGCTTTCATAGGTTGCTTTTTTCTGATCCGCCAGGTGGAACTGCCAGTAGAAGGCGCCCGTTCCCAGCAGGATAAAAAGTAAACTACCCATCATAATGACGCGGTTGACCCGGGTCACCTTGACCATCTTCTCCTTGGCTTTGTACGTGAAGATGAGGTTGGGCGTGCGCGTGTTGTCCGACAATGCCAGCCCCACGGCCGGCGCAAAAGCGACCCTCTCCGAAACGGAAGCCGGGGGGTTGACGTCGTAGATGGAGGGGTTGTCCGGAGACAGGACATCCATGATCCCGCTTTCGATCCCCAGTTGATCGCCGATGTAGTCGACCAGCGGCTTGTAACCGTCGATGACGCCGGCGATGTAGATCTTGCCGACTCTCTCCGCACCGACGTTCGCAAAGGTCCTCTCGACCTGCCTGACGAGCCGCTCGATGGCAGGCAGGATCATGGAGAAGATTTCCTCTTCCTTTAGCTGATGCCCGGCGTCCTCACGACCCAGCGGCGGGGCATCCGGGTTGAGGCTCATGAGAAGCTTATGCGCCTGTTCCGTCGTCAAGCCCCTGTCGGTCTTCGTCAGGGCATCCCTCTCAGCCGGGGCTTTCTTGATCTTCTCATTGTAGGTCTCAACGAGCGCCTCGACCATGCTGTTGAGCCCCGCCTTTATCCCGCGTGTCAGCACCAGGTTGCCCTTCGTGTACATGTCGATGCGTGACCAGTCCCTGCCGATGTAGAGACTGGCCGTCACATCCCCCACGACCGGGACCCACTCGGTCCGGAAGAGATTCTGGATGGCAAAGGGGGCGATGGTGACCCCGGCCAGATGGTAACCCGCGTCGGAGAAGAGATCCTGGACGGACTGCACCTCGGAGCGGGGTGTCGTGTGGACCAGGACGGAGAGTTTCTGAACACCCTGCTCGGTGATGTCCCCCTGGACATCGTAATCGAGGATGGTCTCGTTGTCCTCGAAAGTGACCTCCTTTTTCACGGTCCAGTAGACGGCGTTTTCCACCTGTTTCGGCGGAACCTTCGGTATCTTGATGAACCGGACATCGACTTTTGAGGAGGGAATAAGACTCCAGACCTTGAGATTCTTGGGGGTCCCGCAGAACTTGTTGAGCTCCGACTTGACAAAGCCTGTAAATTCGAAAGAGCCGACCGATGCCTTCGGGAGCGGTACGGATCGGTAATCAACCAACTTCCACTGATTTTCGGCGGTCTCCTGGATTTTAACCATCCGGAGGCTCTGGCTCCCGATATCAACACCCACGGTTACTTTGGAATCGAAGGGCCTGAAACGGAACGCCTTCAGGGAAGGCCTCTTCGGTTTAACCCTGATCGCATCATCCGTTATTTCAATGCCGGAATCCTTTTTTCCGCGAATGATGTCCAGCAGTTTCTCTGTCGAAGAGATTTCTCGATCCGATTTCATAGTCATCCCAGTTCGGTCACTGCCCCTTTATTCCAGGGATGGAATAACTTCCTGCGTTCAACAAAAAGTGAAACCGACCAAAATATTGGAAAACATTATCTAATTAATCACATTTGTCAAGAATTTTTAATGCAGACCCACTCTTCGCCGTCACCGGGGGAAAACCGACCACTTTTCCCCGCATCCCCACGGGGAAACCACAAGATATTATTTATGCTTTTCAACTTCCTAATTCTGAAGCTTACATCTCCAATTTTTGAAGAAATTTCGAAGGTCTCGAAGTAAAGAAGCAGATTGCGTGCCAGAGCAATCTCACCTCCCGAAAAGCTGCCGCTTCCTTGACGATCCATCATCACACAGAGAAAACTCGACCACCATAAGTCCAATATGTTGATATTATTACAATAAAAAATATCTTTCCCCCCTTTAAAAAGAGGGGCGCAAAAAACGGAGAAGAGGGGAGTGGAATACACACGGAAGATGCTCCGTCAATCTCCTGAAAAGAATACGAATTTTTGACTCCGGGCCGTCGATAACCCTGACTGACTTTAGCTTGAAAAAAGTCCCCCTTTTTACTAAATGAAATAGAGCCGCTTCCATGGGCTAAGTAATGATCCCGGTCGCCGGGCAATACGGGGGGGCCATGAAAAACCTATCGATACGTACAACAGCCAGATTCCAGATGGTGGACATTACGGACGACGTGAGAAAGGCAGTGAGGGAAAGCCGCGTGTCCAGCGGCCTTTGCTCTGTCTTTGTCCCTCACACGACGGCCGCCGTGACGATCAATGAAAATGCCGATCCTGATGTCCCGAGGGACATCCTGACGGCGTTGGACAGGGTCATCCCCCTCCACGATAATTACAGGCATATCGAAGGCAATGCGGCCGCTCACATCAAGGCCTCCCTCGTCGGGGCCTCCGAACAGATTTTCATAGAGAAGGGGGAACTCGTTCTCGGGACCTGGCAGTCCGTCTTCTTCTGCGAATTCGACGGTCCCAGGACGAGGCGGATCCTCATCAAAGTGCACCCGACGCCTTGAGGCAGCCCGGTTCCTTGCTGCGCCTCAAGGCGCCGTCATCGGTTGCGAGAACGTTTCATAGATACATAGGGACACGGGAATGAACAGGGTGACCATCCTCGGATCGGGAACGGTTGTTCCCTCCCTTCTCAGGAGCTCCTGCTCGGTCCTCATCGAGTACGGGGAATCAAAGATTGTTTTCGATCTGGGGGCCGGGACCATGAGGCGGCTCCTGGAGGCCGGGGTGGCCGTCTCCGAGGTGACCCATCTCCTCTTCAGCCACCTGCATCCTGACCACACGGGGGAGTTTGTCTCATTCCTCTTCGCCACGAAGTACCCCGAAACCTACCGGCGAAGAACTCCCATCCGGGTCATCGGCGCACGCGGCCTTCTCGAGTTTTACGAAAAATTAAAGGCGGTCTACGGTGAGTGGATCATCCTGGAGCATGGTTTGATGCGGATCACCGAATTGAGTGCTTCCGGCCCGGACCGGCTCCGTCTGGAGAATTTCGAGATCTTCAGCCTGCCCGTGAACCATATCGCAAGCAGCATCGGCTACCGGGTACAGCTGCCGGGAGGGTACTGCGTTGTCTATTCGGGGGACACCGACGGTTGCGGAAATCTGATTGAACTCGCGAAGGGTGCGGATCTCTTCATCTGCGAAAGCGCCCTCCCCGACGAACAGAAGGTCAAGGGACACCTGACGCCTTCCCTTGCCGGAGAAATCGCGAGCCACGCCGGCGTCAGAAAACTCGTGCTGACCCACTTTTACCCGGAATGCGATGCCGCGGACATGGAAGGGCAGTGCCGGAAGAACTACTCGGGCCCCCTCGTTCTGGCGCGGGACCTCCTGTCCTTCGACATCCCGTCCTGAAGAAAACCCGGTCAAAAAAAACGGCACCGCAGGGCGATGCCGGGGGGGTGGTTTATTTCCCCGTCTTGATGGGGACTTTCTTCGTTTTCTCCTTGGCCCTGGCCGTCTTGGGAAGGTTTACGGTCAGGATACCCTTTGTGAAGCTCGCCTCGACCTTCTTCACGTCAATTTCCTTCGGCAGGGAAATCACCCGGTGGAAAGCGCCGTAAGACCTTTCCATGCGGTAGTAGTTCTCGCTCTTTTCCTCCTTCTCATGCCTCTTCTCCCCTTTGATGGTCAGGGAATCCTCCGACAGCAACACGTCCAGATCCTTTTCGTCCATGCCCGGAAGCTCGGCCGTGACGGTCAATGCCTTGTCGCTTTCCCTGACGTCGACACGGGGGGTGAATTCACCGGCGCGTCCCATCGCGGTAAAGGGCCTGAGATCGAAGCTGCCGAAGAAGTCGTCGAAGAGCCGGTTGACCTGCCGCTGCAGGGATTGCAACGGCATCTGCTCTTCAGATGTTCGCCCGCCCTGGACGGCGGGTACAAAGTCTCGAATCTTTTTATCCATGATGGGCACCTCCTTCTTTTCGCTTTCATTCCGCTCTGACAATGATCTTCCTTGCCCTGACCTTTTCGGCCTTCGGCAGCGTCACGCGCAGAACCCCGTCTTTAACGGTGGCAGCAATCCTGTCTCCGTCGATCTCATCGGAAACCGTGAAAGACCTCTGGTAGTCGCCCGTCCCGTACTCGCTGTATCCCAGTTGATACCCCTCGAAGGCGTCGGGCTCGACGGCGCCGCTGATCGTCAGGATGTTTTTATCCAGCGTGATGTCGACGGTCTTCTCGTCGACACCCGGCATGTCCGCCACAAGCATGATGGCGTCCTTGGCTTCATAGATATCCACCCTGGGGCTGTAAACCCTCCGGGATCTCGTTCTTTCCGTCTCGGAAGGAGACTGTGCTTCGCGTTTCTCCATATCCCTGTTCGCCATATCATCACCCTCCCTTTCCTACTTGGATTTTACCTGGATCTTCCTGGGTTTATCCTCCTCGGCGCGGGGGAGCGTGATCTGGAGGACACCGCGCTCGTATTTCGCCGAAACCTTGTCCGCCTCAATTTTGAACGGAAGTCTCATCGTCCTGGCGAAGGAACCGCTCCCTCTCTCCTGCCGGTGATAGCTCTCCCCTTCTTTCAACACATCGGCCTTCCGATTGCCGCTCAGGGTCATCGTGTCACCGATGACCGAGATGTCGAGATCCCTGGCGTCGATGCCGGGTAACTCCGCCGTCACCATTGCGTCGCTGTCCCGAACCCAGATGTTCATGGCTGGAAATTCGGGCGCTTCCCGGGGGCTGGTTGTCGTGAAAAGTCGATTCATCTCCCTGCGAAGGTTCTCTATGTCCCGTGAAGGGTCCCACCCTCTTCCAAATCGTCCAAAATCCTGCCAAAACATAAGAACCCAACCTCCTTTCGATGTGATGACATCAATTAAAGTGTTTTAATCCAATAGGTTAGACATCATTTACGGCCATAAATTAATAACGGCACAGCAGTTGTCAAGACAGGCAAAAATTTTTTTTCGTGATGAGGCGGGGTGGAGAAACCGGGGATACGGATGGGTGACCTATCAGGCGCCGGGCCAGTCCTTCAGCAGCATGGCGCCGCGGTACAGGTAGTAGAGGCCGACTATCTGGATGACGTGATAGAGATCGTTGTGATTGAAATGCCTGTGGAGGGTCAGGCCGCTTCTCTGGATGATGGCGGCCGCAAAACTCACCAGGATGCCCGCAACGACGATGCCGGACCCCTCAGTCCCCCCGGAAAAAAAATCATGGAGCATCACCGACAGCATGACCAGAAGGGCCGTCGCATAGAAGAGCACGGCCCAGAGGAACCGATCATCCCTGATGACGACGATCGCATACAGGGCGAGCACAAGCATGATCGGCCAAAGGAGGTGACCAACGGACCGGACGGACAGGGCGTGGTAGCCCGTTGCCAGGAGAAGGAAAAAAGCGGCAGCCCCCAGGGAGAGGAGTGTGCCGCGCCACAGGATCCCTCCTGCCGCGACAGACATGTTTCGCCCCAGACCGTGCGTCAGGGCGCCCAGCAGGGCGCCGAGACTCAGGGCCCGGAAGGCGTATGAAAAATAAAGATGGACGCTCATCCCCGTCAGTTCGTGCTGCCGGCCTAAACCAAGGGCAAAATAGAAGGCCAGCGCAGACAGGATCAGATCCGTCACGACCGTCATGGGTTCGTGAACAAGGGTTCTCTTGGAGGGATGATTTGCCATGGTGTTCCTGTCCCCGGAGAAATGCCCGCTACGCCGGGGGAATTTTCTCCCCCTCTCGAACGGAAAATCGACCCTCTTCGTCCTCGCTGAAATAACGGACAGGGTTGGGAAGGGCGGCGTACACCTTCCGGAGGTCGCCGGTTTTGATACGCATGCTCCGTGTGGGAACGGCGGGGTTGAACATGAAATATTCCACCTTGAAGATATCTTCGTCGATATAATAGGGGAGATCCTCGCGAGGGTGCCCGAAGGGCGACACGGAACCCGGGTCGCACCCCGTCCATCGGGCGAGTTCCTCCAGCTTTGCAAAACGGATGTCTTTCGTTCCGAATTCTCTTTTGAAGCGTCGCGCGACGATCTCCTTTTGCGCCGTGGTGACGACGAGGTAATAACGACCCTTGGCGTGGAAGAGGATGCACTTGCTGCTCGCGCCGCTCCACCCCGCCTGCCGGCGGAAGTGCTGCGAGTCCTCACAGCCGCTCACCGCCCCGTGATCGATCTCCTCACAGGGAAGGCCCAGACGCTCCAGAATCCGGCTGATGTTCTCATAGACGCTCACGGTGATCCATCGACCTCCGCCCCGATTCCCCCGCACGAAGGGTTGCCTCCTTTTTTATGTGAAGCCGTCGGCCGGATCAAGAAGAAACTGCCGGTGCCCGTCCCGGTTGGGCCGCTCCGAAAGACCTTGAGGGAACTCCGGGGATCGTGTTATGGAAGTTCCCTTCAGTCCTCGGTATTTTCCCCAAAAGGAGGATACATGGCCACATTCAAGATTGCGACCTACAACGTAAACTCCATTCGAAACCGTCTCCACATCGTCATCCCCTGGATCAAGAAGAACAGGCCCTCGGTGATCTGCTTCCAAGAAACCAAGGTGGAGGACGACAAGTTTCCCGCCGGGGATTTCGAAGATGCCGGCTACAGCGTGGTTTTCAGAGGCAAGAAGGGTTATAACGGCGTCGCCATCGCCTCTCTCGACAAACCCCGGGAGGTGCGCTTCGGCCTGGATGACGGCGGCCCCCCCGACGAGGATCGCCTCATTCGGGGTGTCTTCTCCGGAATTCCCGTCGTCAACACCTACGTGCCCCAGGGGGAGAAGAAAGAGAGCCCCAAATTCACTTACAAGCTCCAGTGGCTTGCGCGCCTCGGGAAATTCTTCTCCAAACACGACTCCGCCAAAAAGCCCCTCGTCTGGTGCGGAGACCTGAACGTCGCCCGGGAAGAGATCGATGTCCATAACCCGAAGAGGCTCCTGGGTCACGTGGATTTCACACCTGAAGTCTGGGAGGCCTTTGACGCCGTCAAGGCCTGGGGCTTCACGGACATCTTCAGGAAGCACCACCCCGGGGAACCCGGTCAATACACCTTCTTCGACTACCGAATCCCCAAGACCGTCGAGAGGGGGCTGGGATGGCGTGTGGACCACATCCTTGCCACCGCCCCCCTGGCGAGCCGCTCCGTCGACGCCTACATCGACATGAAACCAAGAACAGCCGAGAAACCTTCGGACCACACGATCCTCGTCGCCGAGTTCAAGATCTGAAACGATGACGGAGCCCCGCCGCAAAGAGGACGATTACAGGGCCATCGCCAGGGACGGGGCGAAGGCCGCATGGCCAATCTGCCTCGGTTATTTTCCCATCGGCCTCGCCTTCGGCGTCATTGCCGGAAAGGCCGGCCTCAGCCCTGTCGAGATCGGCCTCATGTCCCTTCTCGTTTTCGCCGGAAGCGCCCAGTTCATCGCCGTCTCCATGATGACCGGGGGTGCCGGTCTGATCCCCATCGTGATGACGACCTTCGTTGTGAACTTGAGGCACCTCCTCATGAGTTCCTCCCTGTCCGTCTTCCTGAGGGACCTCGGGAGCTGGCGGCTGGCGCTTTACGGCTACGGGATAACGGATGAGAGTTTTGCCGTGAACCTGACGCGGTTCCGGGACGAAAAATGGGACTGGCGGCGCGCGCTCGTCGTCAATCACCTCTCAAACGCCGCCTGGGTGGGCAGTACCGTCGCCGGGGGGTACGCGGGTGAATTCATCCCCCACGGGGCCTTCGGGATCGACTACGCCCTCATCGCCATGTTTCTCTGTCTCCTTGTTTTTCAGCTGAGAGGCGCTCTGTACTGGCTCATCGCGGCCGCGGCGGGCGGTTTGGCCGTTTTCATCTCGATCCTTCTTCCCGGCAACCTCTACGTCGTTGCGGCCTCAGTGCTCGCGGCCACTATCGGTGTCCTCGTCAGGAGAAAGTCGAAAACGCCGGAGGAATCAACTTAGGTCGCTGCGACCTTGTGGACGGGATATGAGATTCGATATTCTTCTACTCTCTTTTTTCATGGGCCTGGTCACCTACATCCCGCGGTGGCTTCCGCTGGCCTTGCTCTCAAAGCGTGACCTGCCGTCCTGGTTCAAAACATGGCTCGATTTCATCCCGGCGTCGATCCTGAGCGCCCTCCTCCTGCCGGCGCTGGTCACCTCCGGCGAGCCAAGGCACCTGGACATCTTCCGGCCCGAACTTCTCGTCGCCCTGCCGACCTTCGCCATAGCCCTCAAGACAAGGTCCCTGGGGCTGACCGTTGTAGCGGGAATGTTCTTCTTCTGGCTTGCAGGGAAATTCTTCTGATGCGCCGAGCCCGGGATGAAATCACCCCGGGAAGCGCCGGATGGTCTCACGGGGCCAAGCCTTCAGGTGTTGCACTTCTCGGCCTCTTTCTGGCACTCCTTCTCCTTGCTCTTCTCCCTGAGTCTCGTCTCTCGGCGTGCCTTCGCCTCACGGTTGCGCCTCTCCTCTTCAGGGGTCTCCAGGATCAGGGGGGGGATGGGAGCGGGTCTGCCGTTTTTGTCCAGGGCAACGAAGGTCATATAGGCCGATACGGTGTGGCGCGTCTCGCCGGTGAAGAGATTCTGCGACTCGACCCGAACGCCCGCCTCCATGGAACTCTTGCCCGTATAGTTGATACTGGCCCTCGCGGTAACCAGATCGCCGACGAAGACCGGGTGATGAAAGTCGAGGCGGTCGATGGAGGCCGTGACGCAGTTTGACCGCGAGTGCTTGATGGCGGCGGCCCCCGCGGCCTCGTCGATAAACTTCATGATGACCCCGCCGTGAACGTTTCCTGAGGGATTTGCATCCTGCGGGTTCATGGCCCGGGCCATGATCACGATGGAATCTCTGACGGGTTTCCCTTTCATGAGCGTGCTCCTTTAAGAGTGTTCGGTCAGCCGTTGAATGAACCTTATCAGATGATCGGCCGTTGTGTTCTCTTGCGCGATCCGGATTTCCTCGCACGGACCCTGTTCGGTCACACCATCAACAAAGACATCCGGCCCTCCCGCAGGGCTTTAAATGTAAGTTCTCGCGCCGACGTAACGCCTCTCGAAGTACTGGCTCGACAGGGTATCGATGGTGATCTTCTTGCCCTGGCCCGGTGCGTGGATAAAACGGTCGTCACCGATGTATACGCCGACGTGGGAGACCCGCCCGTCCATCCTCGTGCTGAAAAAAACCAGATCCCCCTTTTCGAGATCCCGCCTCGGGACGGCGTCTCCGCTTCCGTACTGCTCCCTGGACGACCGCGGGAGCCTGAGCCCGTTCAGGTCGTAAACGGCCATCGTTAAACCGCTGCAGTCAAACCCCTCATCGGGGGATGATCCGCCGTACAGATAAGGAACGCCGATGAAGCTTTCGGCCGTTCGAACGATTTCTTCCCGCAGGTAGGCGTCTCCTCGTATATCTCCCCTTGCGGCGGCGTACTCCTCCGGGCTGACAACATAAAACTCTTCGATGACGCCCGCGGATCTCAGGCGGGAAGCCTCCCGGTGGGCGGATTCCCGGGAGGGGAAATTGCCGAAGCGGACCTTGTAAAGCCCCTTCCCGTAAACGAAGTAATAGGCGTCTATTCTCTCCCGTCTCAGGGAATCCGTGAGCCTCGCGGCATTTTCCACAAGGGTAAAGGCCCCCACCTGAACGGTGTACCCGGTACGATAGGTCCGGGCTTTACCGACTGCGGGCTTCTTCTCGGGCGGTTTTGACACGCGCCCCGCGCAGCCGCCCAGGATGACGAGACACAGGAGCAGAAGGAAAATTTCAGCAGGAATCCTAAACCTGAAAATTTTTCCGGGTGACCTGGTCATGGCCTCCGCTGACTCCCCTGGTGATCAAGGTGCAGCACTCTCACGCTGGGAGATTTTAAATCGACTCCAGCAGGAGATGAATGGTGAAAGAGATACCAGAAACGGACGGTTCAGGCAACAGAAGAGGACGGACTTCCCTTGACAGGCCGGAGACCTTCTCCTATAGTGCGGTAAAAGCTGAAAGAATATTTAAAAGGACAGGTTCGATATGAGAACGTTCAGACTGCCACAACCCCGTATCCAGAATGTCAGAGGCCTGGTTTTTTTCATCGCAATCTTCGTCATACTCAACGTCCTCTGGCAGGCCATCGGTTTCATCGTCGACTGGTACTGGTTCAAGGAAGTCAGTTATGAAATCGTGTTTTCCACCACCGTTCTGACACAGCTCAAGCTGGCCGCCCTCTTCGGTCTTGTCTTTTTCGCCGTCTTCTATACGAACCTTTTCCTGGCACTCAGGTTTTCTTCCCGGCTCCCGGATATCGAGGTCATCGGGGTGGAGCATTCCCCGCCGGCAGCCCTCGACAACCCCGCCATGAAAGTCGTCATCCTGATCGTCTCCCTGCTGTTCAGCGCCTTCGCCGCCCTGAACGCCATGGGGGAATGGGAGAATTTCCTGAAGTTCACCCACGCCACTCCCTTCGGTGTGACGGAACCCGTCTTTGAACGGGATATCGGCTTCTATGTCTTTCGCCTGCCTTTCCTGAATCACGTCTACGGGTGGTTATTCTTCGTCCTTTTGTTTACGACCGCCGCCACGGCATTCATATATCTTTCACGCCGGTCCTTCTTCTTCGCGCCCCCGAGGGTATGGAGGGCGACACCGGCCGCGCGGGCCCACCTCACGGTCCTCACGGCCCTCCTCTTCCTCTGGGGGACATTCGGCCTGTGGCTGACCCTGAACGAAATCCTCTTCACGAAACGCGGGGTCGTCTTCGGCCCCGGATACACCGAAATCACCACGCAGATCTGGGTGCTTCAGGGGCTCATGGTCCTCTGCGCGCTGGCCGGGCTGGCACTCGTCGCCACGCTCTTCACCAGGAAATGGCAGATCCCCGCATCTGTCGTTGTTCTCTTTCTCCTGCTCTTCATCCTCGGCCGGGGGGTCTACCCTGCCATGATCCAGAAGTTCAAAGTGATCCCCAACGAGATTGTCCTCGAGCGGCCTTATCTCGAGCGGAACATCAAGTTCACCCGCATGGCCTACCAGCTCGACAGCATCGAGGTCAGCGACTTCCCCGCCGAGGAGGACCTCACCCGCGAGGACCTGCGGAGAAACGATCTCACCATCAAGAACGTCCGTCTCTGGAACGACGCGCCTCTGCTGCAGACCTACGGCCAGATCCAGGAAATCCGGACGTATTACAAGTTCGTCGACGTGGACAACGACCGTTACATCATCAACGGGGAATTGCGCCAGGTGATGCTCTCGCCCCGAGAGCTGTCCTATCCGGCCCTGCCCTCGCGGACCTGGATCAACGAGCATCTGACCTACACCCACGGTTACGGCATCGTCATGGGGCCCGTGAACCGGGTCACTTCCGAGGGGCTCCCCGAGTTTTTCATCAAGGATGTTCCGCCGGTGTCGTCGACGAAGGTGAAAGTCACCCGGCCCGAGATCTACTACGGTGAGACGTCTAACGATTACGTCTTCGTGCGCACGAAGGCGCCGGAGTTCGACTACCCGGTGGGGGACAAGAACGTCTATTCCCAGTACGAGGGAAAGGGCGGCGTACCCCTGTCCTTTTTCCGGAAGCTGCTCTTCGCCGCCAGATTCGGTTCGGTGACCATCCTGCTCGCCAACGAGATCACCGATGAAAGCCGCATCATGTACTACCGCAAGGTCCGGGAGCGGGTCGCCAAGATTGTCCCCTACGCCCGGCTGGAAGGCGACCCTTATCTGGTCGTCACCCCCGAGGGGAGACTCGTCTGGTTTGTCGACGGCTACACCCTGACGGACCGTTTCCCCTACTCGGAACCCATGGCCGGCGTGGGAAATTACCTCCGCAATTCCTTCAAGGCTCTTGTCGATGCTTATGACGGCACGGTCCAGTTCTACATCTGCGACGCCGCCGACCCCATCCTCAAGACCTACGCTCGCATCTTTCCGGGCGTCTTCAAACCCATTGAGGAGATACCCGAGGGGCTCTTGAGCCACATTCGCTACCCCGGGGGCATGCTCGGTGTCCAGGCCCACATGTACCGGGCCTATCACATGCAAGATCCACAGGTCTTCTACAACAAGGAGGACCTGTGGTCCATCCCCGGGAGACCCACACGCAGCGGCGAGCAGGAGATGGATCCCTACTACACGATCATGAAGCTCCCCGGCGAGAAAAAAGAGGAGTTCATCATGCTCGTTCCCTTCACACCCAGCAAGAAGGACAACATGACGGCATGGATGGCCGCCCGCAACGACGCCCCGAACTACGGGAAGCTCATCGCTTACCTGTTCCCGAAGCAAAAACTGATTTACGGGCCCCGGCAGATCGACGCGAGGATCGACCAGGACGCTGAAATCTCCAAGCAGCTTTCCCTCTGGAATCAGCGCGGTTCCTCGTCCATCCGCGGAAGCCTGCTCGCGATCCCCATCGAAAAATCGATCCTCTACATTCAGCCTCTCTACCTGTCCGCGGAGCAGGGGCAACTGCCGGAACTCAAGCGAGTCATTGTGGCTTTCGGGAATTCCATCGCGATGGAGGAGACATTGGAGCTGTCACTGCAGCGCATCTTCGGCGGCGAGTTGATCCGCGACAGGGGGGCAAGGCCCGCAGGGGCTGCCGCACCACCCGTCGCACGGGAGAAGGCGGACCGGGAACATGCCCTGGAGGCCCTGCAGCACTACCGCAGGGCGCAGGAATATATGAAGCAGGGCAACTGGGCCGCCTACGGCGAGGAGCTGCGGAAGATGGACGAGGCCCTGCGGTCCGTGGAGCGCAGGAAATAGCGGTCTCTTACGCGGAAGTAGATTCCGGGTCTCGCGGGCGCTTGTGGCTTCCCTCGTAGAGTTCATACTCGAGGAGCCGGCACTCGATGGGCCCGTTGTAGAATGGGATTCGTCGGGATGTCCTGAGCCCCACCTTCTTGGCAAGGCCGAGGTTGCCCGTGAAGATGTAGCCACGGTAGCCCCGGCACTGGTTCTTGAAGAAATCCCCGGCAGCCCCATAGACCCCTTCGAGGGCGTTGATCTCACCCATCCGCTCGCCGTATTCGGGGTTCAGGATGACGACACCGCCACCCCCGGGGACGGGCGTCTCCCTGAAATCGCAGGCATGAAAGTCGATGAGTTTATCCACGCCGGCTGTCCGGGCATTCTGCCTGGCCGCCTCGACGGCCTCGGGCCGGATATCCGTGGCCACAATCCTGCCATTCAACGTTTTGCCCGCCGATGTCCTCAACCTGCGCCGTGTATCTCCGTAGTGCGCCTCGTCGAAGCCCTTGATGTGCATGAATCCGAAATTCCCCCGCAGGAGCCCCGGCGCCCGCCGAAGGGCGATGAGGGCCCCCTCGATGGCGAGGGTACCGCTGCCGCACATGGGGTTGACGAGATTCCCTTCCCCCTTCCAGCCGGCAGTCAAGAGGACAGCGGCGGCAAGGGTCTCCTGCATCGGGGCCTCCAGGGGTATCTTGCGGTAGCCCCGCCTGGAGAGAGGTTCCCCGGACGTGTCCAGGTAGAGCCGGGCGTGAGCCCCCGTCCAGTGGAGGTGGACCACGGCGGCATTCCTGTCCGGGCCCGAGTCGGGTCTTCGCCCTTTGCGTTCCCTTATGCGGTCCACGATGGCGTCCTTTGTCTTCACGGCGGCAAAGCGTGAATCGTTGACGGCGGTCGTGTCCCCGGTGGCCGTGACGGACAGGTAGCCGTCCTTGCGGATGAGTTCCTCCCAGGCAGTATCGGAAACCGCCCGGTAAAGGTCCTGCGCGTTTCCGGCCGGAAAAGCCTTCAAAAAGTAAAGGACGCGCTGCCCCGTGCGAATGGAAAGGTTGAGCAGGATCGTGTCGGAAAGCTTTCCTTCCGTCTCGACAATGGCCTCCCCCTCGGACAGGACCGGAAAGGATAATGCCCGGATTTCTCCTGCAAGCACGGAAACGACCCCGCGGGCGCAGGTGATCAGGATGGATCTTTTCTCGGACCACAGGGACATGTTCAGACTCCCCGAAGTGGGACGGAAGGCTTTATAAATCACAGACGAATGGTCAAGTAAAGAGGATTCGACCCCGCGAGAAACCCCTTGCGAAATGAAAAACTTGTGATAAAAAATACCTCCGATTCATGATTCACGGAAGATATTTATGATCGACGAAAAACACCTGGACAACATCCACCTTTCGCCCACACCCATCGGGCAGAGATTCGTTGCGCGCTTCGTCCTGGGGCCCAACTATCACCTGTTGCAGAACGTGGACATACGCCTGGAGAACCTGGAAAGAATTCCCAGCGACGAGACGGTCATCTTCGCCATGAACCACACGGACCGTTACAACTACTGGCCTTTCCAGTACCAGCTCTGGCGCCTGAACTACCCATTCACGACGGTCTGGGCCAAGGGGAAGTACTACCGGAACAAGGCCGTCGGGAAGTTCCTGGACGCCTGCAACGTGATTCCCGTCCCCTCCATGGGGTACCTGGTGGAGGAGTTCTACAAGCAGCGCTTCGGCCGGAAGATCGGCCGGGAAGAGTACCGCATCATCAAGGACTGGATTGACGGCAAGATCGATGAAGCCGCATCGCTGGTTAAACTGAAATCGGAGACGCTGTCCCTCTTCAGGCAGGGCTTCATCGAGCAGCTCAGGGACTATCACCAGATGCTGATGGAGAAAGTGGCCGAACTGAGCACGAAGGCGGTCAGGGAGTGGAACCTGAACCTCATCATCTTCCCCGAGGGGACCCGATCGCTGAGGCTGGGTGTTGGACGGACGGGGCTCGCGCAGATTGCCCTCTATTCAGGCAAGAAGATTATACCCGTGGGGTGCAACAACTCCGACCGGATCTACACCGGTCATTCTCCCTTCGCGAAATCGGGAATCGTCACCTACCGCATCGGGGAGCCCTTGTCCGTGGAAGGCGCGCTGCAGGAGTTTCTCATCACCGAGCCCTTCAAGCTCTTCTCCAGGGAATCCCAGCAGAAATTCCACTCCCAGTTCGAAGGGGTCACGAAGCTCGTCATGGACCGCATCAACGAGCTGCTCGATGAGAGGCACAGGCGTATCGAGAGCCGCTGAAGAAGGCGTATCCTTGCAATGAAAGAAGTTGAGAGGTTGAGAAGATGAGAAGTCCGGATGAAACTTCTCCGCTCTTCTTAACTTCATAACTTCCTATCTTCGTCCTTTACAGGGAGCTTTATCGATACTATTGACCTGTCTATCGTTCAACTTGGGCCAGACTTCCTCTTCTTGCCCAATCTCACCGCGCACAGATCCCCGCACATCGTGCAGCCCTCTTCCCCGGCGCTTTTGCTCTTCTCGAGCCAGGCCCTCGAGCGGACCGGGTCGAGGGACGATCCGATCTGACCTTCCCAGTCGAATTCCTTCCGGCAACGGGCCATGCGGTGGTCCCGTTCGATCGCGCCGGGGATGCCCTTGGCGATGTCGGCAATGTGGGCGGCGATCTTCGAGGCGATCACCCCTTCCCGGACATCGTCGAGGGTGGGAAGGCGCAGGTGCTCCGCGGGGGTGACGTAGCAGAGAAAGTCGGCGCCGGCCCATCCGGCGATGGCCCCGCCGATGGCCGCCGTGATGTGGTCGTAGCCGGGGGCGACGTCCGTGGGGAGCGGCCCCAGAACATAGAAGGGAGCCCCATTGCAGAGGCTCTTCTCCATAAGGACGTTGGCCTTGATCTCCTGGATCGGCACATGGCCGGGGCCTTCGATCATGACCTGGACGCCCTGTTCCCTCGCCCTGCGGGTCAGTTCCCCCAGGAGGATGAGTTCCTGCACCTGGCCCCGGTCTGTGGCGTCGGAGAGGCATCCCGGACGCAGACCGTCGCCGAGGCTCAGGACCATGTCGTATTTCTTCGCGATGGTCAGGAGCCGATCGTAATCCTCGTAGAGCGGATTTTCCCGATTGTTGAAGTCCATCCAGTGGGCAAGAATGGATCCCCCGCGGCTCACGATCCCCAGGAGCCGCCCCTGCCGCTCGATTCGGGCGACGCTCTGCCGTGTGACCCCGCAGTGGATGGTGATGAAGTCCACGCCGTCCTCGCTGTTTTCCTTGATCGCCGCGAAGAGCTCGTCCGCCGTCATCTCCACGATGGCCTTGCCCGCCTTCACGGCCGCCACGGCGGCCTGGTAGATGGGAACGGTCCCCACGGCGACGTCCGATGCGCTGATGACGGCGCGACGGATCGCCCCGAGATCACCCCCCGTGGAGAGGTCCATGACTGTGTCGGTACCGGCGGCAATGGAAACGCGGACCTTCTCCAGTTCCAGGGCCGTGTCCGCCCTGTCCTTCGATGTCCCGATGTTGGTGTTGATCTTCGTCCGGAGACCCTTGCCGATGGCCAGGGCCGGGATCGTGCGATGCCGGTTGTTACGGACGACAACGATCGTGCCGTCTTCGACGCCCTTCCGGATGAACTCGGCCTCGACGTGCTCGTGCTTCGCGCAGGACGCCATCTCTCCGGAGATGATTCCCCGGCGCGCCATTTCAAGCTGGGTCATATTATTTGTTCCCATTGCAGTACCTTATTACCCAGGCAAGCTATCAAAATTCTGAATAGCGAAATTGGGCGTGTTGACGGTAACCGCTCTTCACGAAGCGAAACTTCCGCAACGCAAACTGTCTGAGCCCGAAGGGCGAGTTTTTGCGTTGCAGTGAAGCGAGCGTTAGAGCGGTCGAAAATCGTCTATCAACTGTAAGAATGCTGAACGTGCAATCCTCTATCCCGCGGCCAGGATCAGCTCCGCCACACGGCGACCCGACAGCAGCATCCCGCCGAAGATGGGCCCCATTCGGGGACCGCCGAAGGCGGCGTTGGCCGACATGCCGGCCACGTAAACGCCGGGACAGATCTCCCGGGTGTTGTCGATCGTGAGCCTCTCGGCCTTCTCGGACCACATGGAGCGCTCGCCCATGATTTTGCCCGTCTCGGTGAAAAGCTTTACGTCGGCCTTTCGCTCGATGACGCGCAGAACCTCCGTGTCGTGTCCCGTGGCGTCGATCACGGACTTCGCGTGGATCGTGAGCGGGTCCACGTGAAGTCCCGTCATCTCCACGGGCGACCACGTGATGACGAGACCCATGACGCGGCTTTCACGGATGACCACGTCCTCGACGGTGATGCAGTTGAACACCTTTGCCCCCGCCTGCATGGCGCGGGAGCAGATCGTGGTGACCGCCTCGATGGCGTCGGCCGTGTAGTAGCCGGGCTCGTACCGCTCCGTCCGGACCCCGAAGAGGTCCAGTATTTCCTTTGCCTCCTCCTGGACGACGATCTCGTTGAACATCATCCCGCCGCCCCACATGCCGCCGCCGATGCTGAGCTTGCGCTCGAAAACGGCCACTCTCTTCCCGGCCATCGCGAGAAAGTAGGACGCGACAAGCCCCGCGGGACCGCCGCCCACAACGGCCGCGTCGACGTCAAGGTGCGCCAGCAGCTTCCTTGTGTACGTCTCGACGATGGCCCTGGTGATCGTGACTTCGTTGAGTGGCATCTCTCAAGTCCTCCTTACTCCAGCCAATTCTAAAATAAGCTTCGAGTTTCCAGCAGCATGAGCCGGCAGTTCACGAAGTTAGGAATTTATGAAGTTGCGAAGATTGGGTAACTGGCCGGGTTTTTGTCTCGTTCTTCCTCCTGTCTTCTGAACTTCCTAACTTCTCAACTTCTATCACTTACGCAGGGCCTTCGACACTTTGATAACCTTGTCGGCCACCTCCGCGGGGTTGCGCCCCAGGACGCGCACGATGGGTTCCTTCCCCTCGCCGCCCCGATCGAAGACGGCATCGGGGACTCCCTTGTGCCGTGAAAGGGCATCCGTCGTACCCCACTCGAGTGAAGAGCCCTCGCGAAGTTTCATTTCCACCGGCTCCTCCGCCCGATCGAAGCTCGCCACGTCGAATTTGAGGACCTTCAGGATGTCGACGATTTCGTCGGAGAAGCGTATGTTCATGGCCGATCGGTAACTGCCGTCAAAACGCATGACCGCGAGAATCACTTTCGCAACGTGACTCGAGGCGCCGAAGGCCGGATCGTGGAGGGTCTCCGCGTTCTCCCCGACGCGGATGATGCGTCCGGGAACGGCTGCCACGTCGGCGGCCGACAGGGCAAAGGGGATGGCGTAGCCGAAATTGGACTGGATTTCGGGAATGACGTTTCCCGTCCCTTCGCCCTTCAGCCTTGCGATGGCCTGTTTCAGTTCCTCGATACAGCGATAGCGTTCGCCCTCCCGGAGAACCGGGGCGAAGTGGTTTGTCGGTCCCTGGCCGCCGCCGATGGCAAGGCCGAAGCGGATCGCCTCCGTCACATAAATCTTGGCCTTTGTCACGGCTTCCCGGACGGATCTCCCTTCCGCAAGTCCCGTCGCGATGGCCGAGGCAAACGTGCAGCCCGTCCCGTGGGTGTGCTTCGTCTCAATGCGGGGGGATGAGACGGGGTGAAATGTTTTGCCGTCGTAGAGGAGGTCCAGGGCATCCCCCGCGAGGTGTCCCCCCTTGACCACCACGTTCCGCGCGCCGAGCCTGTGGATGGCCATGGCCGCGTCCCTCATATCGTCGACGCCGGTCATGCGAATCCCCGTGAGCACCTCCGCCTCGGGGATGTTGGGTGTGGCAACCAGGGCAAGGGGGAGGAGTTCCCTGATCAGCGTCTCCCGCGCGTCTTCCCGCAGGAGCGCACTGCCCCCCTTCGCGACCATGACGGGGTCGACGACGAGTTTCTCGATGCCGTACTGTCGGAACTTCCCTGCCACCGCCCGGATGATGTCCGACGAGGAAAGCATCCCGGTCTTTGCCCCATCGACACCGATGTCCGACGCCACAGAATCGAATTGTTTCTCGATGAAATCGACGGGGATCTCGTAAACCCCCTGCACGCCCAGCGTGTTTTGCGCCGTGAGGGCCGTGATCACCGTCATGCCGAACCCCCCGAGGGCCGAAATGGTCTTGAGGTCGGCCTGGATGCCCGCGCCTCCCCCTGAATCGGATCCCGCCACCGTCAGCACTCTGATCGTTTTCATAGCTTCAGCTCCGCCATCTGGATTTTCCCCGGGAAAAAGGATCGAAGACGTCTTCGACGAGATCAGCGACCGCTCGACCTTGAAGGCTGGAGATTTCCGGTCACCGGACAAAAAAAGGGCACAGCCTGATAATCCAGGATGTGCCCCACGATGTCCGGATTTTCACAACCGCTCCCTACGCTGGCATTACCCAGGTCAGGTTCAAGGGGTATGATCTCAGCCGCTCGGGCACCCCCAGGCTTTTTTGTCTGTATACCCCTTTTCTTGCCGATAATCAAGCCGATATTCCAGACGGACTGTCTGGGGACTTCAACGTCCGGGGGCAGCCGATGCCGAACAGCGCCTTCGCGCCTTCGGAGGTGACCCTGGCCACTTCCTCGAGCGGCACCCCCTTGATCTCGGAGATGCACCGGGCCGTGTAAAGCACGTAAGACGGTTCATTCCGCTTGCCCCGGTTCGGCACGGGGGTGAGATAGGGGCAATCCGTTTCGACGAGCAGGCTCGCGAGGGGAAGGTTTCGGACGATCGACCTCAGCCGCTCGTTCTTTTCATAGGTGACCGTCCCCGGAATGGAAATGTAAAAACCCATGTCCAGGCACTGCCGGGCCATGGCCTCGTCACCTGAAAAACAGTGGATGACCCCTCTCTTCGCGGCCGGCCGGTGTTTCAGGGCGTTCAGGGTCTCCCGGTGGGCATCCCTGTCGTGGATCACGACGGGAAGCCCCAGGGCGTCGGCCACCTCGAGCTGTTCCTCGAACCTTTTGATCTGCCAGTTCCTCGGTGAGAGGTTCCGGAAAAAATCGAGGCCTATCTCCCCGTAGGCGACCACCTTCGGGGATTTCGCCAGGGCCCTCAGGGTGTCGTAGGTCCGGCCGTCGATGTGTTTCACCTCGTGGGGGTGAATGCCGATGACGGCATAGACCGGCTCGTACCGGCCGGCGATGTCGATGGCTTTCCGGCACTCAGCGAGGGTGGTCCCGACGGTGACGATATACTGGACACCGGCCTCCTGCGCGCGCCGGATGACGGCGTCCCGGTCCCGGTCGAAGGCACTCATCTCCAGATGTGCGTGGGTATCAACAACCCGGGCCTCCGGCGTCATGTCACGACTTCTTTCTTCGTTTGACCGGTTCGACGACGATCTCCACGGCGTCGTCCGACGCGTCAGGGACGTTCTTCAAATAGGCCTTGAGTGCCTGCGGCGTCATCTCCCCCCGGACGAGTTTCAGCGCCACGATCCTCTTGTCCAACAGATCCTGATACTTTGCCTTGTCCTTTTTCATCTCTCGGTTCCCTCCCTGATTCGAGTCTTCGTGCTGTGCTTTTCGTCCCACCGACGGCTGTCCCGGACCCGCGCCCCGGGCTAACCCCGCAGCCTTGGATCCAGCGTATCCCGGATCCCCTCGCCCAGCATGTTATAGCCCAGGACGGTCACCAGAATCGCCAGCCCCGGGAAAAGAGACAGCCACCAGGCGATATCGATGTTGTCCTTCCCCGCCGTGAGGATGTTCCCCCAGCTCGGCGTGGGCGGCTGAACGCCGATGCCGAGAAAACTCAGTGCGGACTCCGTGAGAATGGCCCCGGCAATTCCCAGGGTCGCCGCCACGAGAATCGAGGCCATGGCATTCGGCAGGATGTGGATGAAGATGATCCTGAAATCGCTGGCCCCGATCGCCCTCGCCGCCTGGACGAAATCCCGTTCCTTCAGGCTGATGAAATCGGCCCGGACGAGCCGCGTGATGCCCATCCAACCCGTGATGCCGATGATCACCATGATATTCCATATCGACGGCTCCAGGACGGCGATGACGGCCAGGATGAGGAAAAACGTCGGAAAGCACAGCATGATGTCCACGAACCGCATGATAACCGTATCGACCATCCGGCCGTAGTACCCGGCCACGGCGCCGAGCAGGGTTCCGATGAAGATGGCGATCCCCGTGGAGACGAACCCGACCTTGAGGGAGATCTGCGATCCCCAGATCATCCGGCTCAAGACGTCACGTCCCAGTTGATCCGTCCCCAGCCAGTGATCCGCCGACGGGGCTGCAAGAATATTGTCCAGGTGTATTTCCGTCGGATCGTAGGGCGAAATCCAGGGCGCGAGGAGGGAGACGAAAAACAGGCAGACCACGATGACGCACCCCGCAAGGGCCAGTTCGTTTTTGGAGAATCGCTGCCAGAAATCTCTTTCCATCCGTTCAGCCTTCCGTCACGACAAGGTGCTCACGCCATGTCCCGCTTCCCTCAGGAGATCCGGATCCTCGGATCGGCCAGGGCATAGGAAATGTCGGCCAGGAGATTCCCCAGCAGGGTCAAAACGGCCCCGATCACCAGGATGCCCATGACGACCGGGTAGTCCCTCGACATGACGGACATGTAGAAGAGCTGTCCCATCCCGGGGATGCCGAATATGGTTTCGAAGATAACGCTTCCGCCGATCAGGCCCGGCACGGAAAGTCCCAGGAGCGTGATGACGGGCAGGAGGGCATTCCGGAGCGCGTGCTTGTAGATGACCGCCCGCTCCGACAGTCCCTTCGCGCGGGCCGTCACGATGTAATCCTGGCGGATGACCTCCAGCATGTTCGATCGCATGTACCGGGAGAGCCCCGCGAGTCCCCCGAAGGCGGCCAGCGTGACGGGAAGGATGAGGTGCTTGATGAGGTCGGCGAAAGCCGCGAGCGGCGGCATGTACTCATAGTTCAGGGACCGCAGCCCCGATATGGGCAGCCAGTCGAGGTTCACCCCGAAAAGGATCATGAGGAGGAGGGCCAGCCAGAACGTCGGGACGGCGAAACCGATGAAGACGAAGACGCCGGTCAACTTGTCGAAGAGGGAGCCCTGGTGCACCGCCGACAGGACGCCGATGGGGATCGCGATCGACAGGATCAGGATCATGGACAGGACATTGAGAGAGACCGTCACGGGGAGTCGCTCGAGAATCTTATCGGACACATTCCGGCGATCCGGCGAGAAGGATGTCCCCAGATCGAGCACGGCGAGCTTCCGGACCCAGAGGGCGTACTGAACATGCAAGGGCTTGTCGAGATCATACATGGCCCTCAGGCGCTCCCTCAACTCGGCGGAGGCTCTGGGGTTCATCTGGGTCTGCAGATCCGTGGGCGAGCCGGGGGCCAGGTGCATGACGGAAAAACAGATGATCGTGATCCCGAACAGAAGCGGAATCATGAAAAACACCCTTCTCAGCGTATAACGAAGCACGGCCCCTATCCCTTATTTTCGCCCGACGCTCATGTAGACAAAACCCCTGTTTTTCATCTCCGCCGGATCATACTGGTTTCGTCCGTCGAATATGACCGGTGCTTTCAGCAGCTTCTTCACCCGTTCGAAATCGGGCTTCCGGAACATGAACCACTCCGTCAGGAGGACCAGGGCGTCGGCCCCGGCGAGGGCATCGTAGGCACTGTCGAAATAGGTCACGTTCGGGTTGTCTCCCAGCACCCGTTTCGCACTGGCAATGGCCTCCGGGTCATAGGCCTGGACCCGGATCCCCTTTTCCACCAGCATCGACAGGATTGCCATGGCCGGAGACTCCCGGACGTCATCGGTGTTCGGTTTGAAGGAAAGTCCCCAGACGGCCACGGTCCTGCCTTTGACGCCTCCCCGCTTTTCAAAATATTGCACAACCCTGTCGGTCATGATCCCCCGCTGACGCATGTTGACGCCGTCGACGGCCGAGAGCAACTGGGAGTTGTACTGGTGCTCCCGCGCCGTGTTGATGAGGGCCCGTATGTCCTTGGGGAAACAGGAACCGCCGTAACCGATCCCCGGATAGATGAAGCTGTAGCCGATCCGCCGGTCGGACCCGATGCCCCTTCGCACGAGGGAAACATCGGCACCCACCCGCTCGCAGATATTGGCGATCTCGTTCATGAACGATATGCGTGTGGCGAGCATGGCGTTTGCGGCATACTTCGTCACTTCGGCGCTGCGGTTGTCCATGATAATCAATTTATCCCTTTCCATGGCAAAAGGCGCGTAGAGCTCTTTCATGAGTTCAGCCGTTCTCACGTTATCCGTGCCGATGACGACCCGGTCAGGCTTCATGAAGTCGTTAATGGCGTCTCCCTCCTTCAGAAACTCCGGGTTGGACACCACGTCGAACTCGACCGTAACCCCCCTGGCGGTCAATCTTTCCAGGATGGTTTTCTTGACCTTGTCACACGTCCCGACGGGAACGGTCGACTTCAGAACGACGATCTTGTACTCCTCGATGAACTCGCCGATGTCCCGGGCGACCTTGATGACATACATCAGGTCGGCGGCACCGTTTTCGTCCTGCGGCGTGCCCACGGCGACGAAGACGACGAGGGAGCTTCTGACCGCTTCCTCCAGGCTCGTCGTGAACTTCAGCCGCCCGCCGTCATGGTTCCTCTTCACCATCGAATCGAGGCCCGGTTCAAAGATCGGTATGACGCCCCTCTTGAGACCCTCGATCCTCTTCTCGTCCACATCGACACAGATGACCTCATTTCCCATTTCGGCAAAGCAGGCAGCGGCGACAAGTCCCACATACCCCGCTCCGACAAACGCCAGTTTCATAAGTGACCTCCCCCGTTAGCAGCAATCATTCAGCAAACTTGTCTCGCGCATGTGAACCACCGTATCCCAGAGATTTTTCTCCGTGTGAGGCTCAATCGTGATGATCGGCGACATCCTTCTCTCCTGGAGAAATGAAAAGAGCCGCGGGAAGGGAAAGTTCCCCCTGCCCACGGGAAGATGATCATCGGCCGAACCGTCATTGTCGTGGAGGTGCAGTTCCCCCACATAGGGCCCCAGTTTTTCAAGCCACAGGCCCAGGTCCGTCTTCGAGAAGGCGTTGAAATGCCCCGTGTCCAGGCAGAAACGAAGTTGAGGAGAGTCGATCTGACCGAGAAGCATCTCCAGGTAGCCGGGATGGGCTTCATAGACGTTTTCGAGCATGATGACGGTGCCCGCATCTTTCGCCGTTCGCGACAATGCCCGCCACGTGGCAACACTGTTTTCGAGCCACCGGGGTCCCGTTGTCACGTAATAGCGCTCATCGAAGGAGGGGTGGCAGACGACGGCTTTGGGTTGAAAGTCGGGCACCAGGTCAAGAACCTGGTTCAACCGGTCAATCGTCACCTGACGGATGCGGGGGTCGAGGGCACCGGGCCTCAAATCCATGAAAGGCGCGTGAAAGGTGATACGCAGCCCCGCTTCCAGCAGGATCCCCGCCATCTCGCGAAAATCCTCCCTCCTCGTGCTGTCAAGGACCTGACAATTGAAACCGATTTCAGGGTTGATTTTTTCTCTCAGGACAGCGGGAAGATAATGATGGCGGAGCTGATGGAAGGGCATATTCACTTGAATTTTTTTAAGGATGTCCCGCATGACGGCCTTGTATCTGTTCACGACTCAGGCGACCGGTTTTTACCATACCACGGGTGTTTAAACAACCGCGAAAAAGAACCTCTGCCCCATCGGGGCCGCCCGGTCCCTCCCATTCGCAAATCTTTCGGCCTCCCTGCGCCCATGGCATTTTCAGATTGACACTTTACTAAATTTCTGTTAACAAAACAAGGGTTTATCAATGCATACAAGCACTCGAACTCCGGCGACAGGAACGCATTATTGAAAAGAAAAAAAGACGACACAAAGAAGAGAGTCATTCTCTGCGTCAACGCGGCCCTTGAAAAAAAGGCAAAAGATATCATCATATTAAACATGCAAAAGGTCACCTCCTTCGCCGACTATGCCGTTGTCTGCAGCGGGACGTCGGACCGGCAGGTTCAGAGCATCGCCCAGGCCATCGAAGAGAACATGAAAAATAACGGCATACTCCCCCTGGGGATTGAGGGGGAGCGCAACGCGCAGTGGATCCTCATGGACTATGCCGATATCATCGTCCACGTCTTCTACGAACCCGTCCGGGGCTTCTACGACATGGAGCGGCTGTGGTCAGATGCCCCCAGGATGGAAATCGATAACGACGCCGACAGAATAACCCGCCTCCGCAAGGGGATGTGATATTTGAAAACAATCCTGAGAGGCCTCGCGGACATCCTCTTTCCGCCCGCATGCGTCGTTTGTGAAACCATACTCGAAGCGGATCTGCACCATTCCTTCTGCCCGGCGTGCTTCTCCGAAATCCGTTTCATCAACCCACCGCTCTGTCCCCGATGCGGTCTTCCCTACTTCACCGAGGCGGCGAGTGATCACCCCTGCGGGGACTGCCTTTCCAAGAAGCAGTATTTTACATCCGTGCGATCGCTGGGCGTCTACGAAACTTCACTCCTCAAAACCATTCAGCGGTTCAAATACCAGGGCAGCCTTCATGCCGGCGAGGCCCTGGGGTCCCTCATGGCCGTGTGGTGCCATCAGGCCTTCGATGTCGGTGAATACGATGTCATCATGCCCGTTCCCCTTCATCTCCAGCGCCTGAGGGAGAGAGGTTTCAACCAATCCCTGGTTCTGGCAAGGGCCATGGCGCGCCGGTTTTCCGTTGAACTTGATTTCATGACCCTCCGGAGAACCGCGAGCACGGCTCCCCAGACAGGGCTCAAGAAAGAGGAACGGGCGAGGAATGTGCGCGGGGCTTTCAAACTCGAAAACGGGCACCGTGTGAAAGGGAAGAAGGTTCTTCTGATCGACGACGTCTACACGACGGGAAGCACCGTCAGGGAATGTGCAAGGATTTTAACGACAGGAGGAGCCGGGCGCGTGGGGGTCCTCACCCTCGCGCGGGCCCTGTAGGAGGACCGATGCGTAAAGTGCTTTCGCGGGACGAACTGAAACTGGAGATCGCAAGACTGAAGAAGGCGGGGAAGAAGGTCATCTTCACGAACGGCTGTTTCGACATCCTCCACACCGGTCACACGCGGTACCTGCGGGAGGCCAGGAAACTCGGCGATGTCCTGGTCGTCGGGATCAACAGCGACGCCTCCGTCAGGGCCATCAAGGGCCCCCGGAGACCCATCATGCCCCAGGACGAGCGTGCCGACATCATCGCTTCGCTTCAATCCGTGGATTTCGTGACCCTCTTCGATGAAACCACACCGCTGGAACTGATCCAGTGCCTCAAACCCGACGTCATCGTGAAAGGCGGCGACTGGGCCGAGAAAGATATCGTGGGAGGGGCGGCCGTCAGGAAATGGGGCGGAACCGTGGCCGTCATTCCCGAAATCAAGGGGGCCTCCACGACCAACATCATAGAGAAGATCCTTCTGGTTTACGGGAATCAAAAGTGATCCACATCGGCGACGGAGGCGTCATTTTTTTCTTTACAAATTTTCGATTTTTCTGTATAGGATAGCGCCTTTAGAGAAAATGAGGACATCTTTCGGGGCAGAGTCACTGGCCGATGAAACCTGAAAAGCTCAAATATTTCAAAAAGCTTCTGAATCAGAAGATCAACGATCTTCTGACCGAGGCCGGAAAAACGGTTTCCGAGATGACGGACGAGAAAGAGAACTTTCCCGACCCCAATGACAGGGCATCCCTGGAGTCCGATCGGAACTTCGAACTGAGGATCAGAGACCGGGAAAGAAAGCTGATCGCCAAAATGCAGGAAGCACTCACGAGGATCGACGACGGCACCTTCGGTATCTGCGAGAAGTGCGGGGGACCCATCTCCGAAAAACGACTGACGGCCAGACCGGTCACGACGCTCTGCATCGAATGCAAGACCAGGGAAGAAAAGCTTGAAAAACTGAGGGGCGAATAATCACACCCTCCCGCAGACACCCATCCAGGCATGGTACCTTCATCCCCGGGGATGAAGTGAATTTCCGTTTCACGACCTCTTATCCCCGCCATTCAAGCGCTTTTAATCCATTTCACCTTGGGATATAATCCCACCGCCTTGCCGGCAGGTATTCCTTCAGCCTGCCCGTCCGCGGAGACCTTCCGGGGCAGAGGAGCCGCATGTTTGTCGAGGTTGCCGTCAGCATCCGATCACCCAAGACCTTTTCCTACGAGGTGCCCGGGGATCTTGAACCGGAGGTCGCCGTCGGGAAGCGTGTACTCGTCCCCCTGGGAAAACGGTCCGTCACCGGCTACATTCTCCGTGTTCCTGAATCAGTCAGTATCGGGGAAACGAAGAAACTCCTCCGGGTACTGGATACCGATCCCCTCTTCAGTGAAGAGGATCTGCGTTTCTACCAGTGGGCCGCGGACTACTATCTCTATCCCCTCGGAAAGATGCTCGGTGAAATCCTCCCCGGCGGCATCGACATGGAAAGCCGCCGGTGGGTCACCCGGACGGAGGAGGAACACAAAGACGCTGTCCCGGCCGGGACCGCACGGAAGGACCTTTCCGGAACCGAGCGCCGGATTTTGTCTATCCTCCGGGATACCCCGGCTGGTCTATCCGTCAAGCAGCTCTGCCGGAAAATGGGACGAAAGCTGCTGACGGCAGAGCTTAAATCCCTCCGGGACAGGAAACTCATCCGCCTCGACGAGAGGCTGACCCAACCTCGTTTGAGCAGGAAAAAAGAAAAGGTCGTGTCCGCCGCGATGGAAGAAACGGGCGCGACGAACCTCCCGGCAAGCCAGAAAAGTATTCTGGATCTCATCAGAAAAAGTGGATGCATCCCCCTCTCTGAAATATGCAGCCGCTTCAAGAACGGTCGTCAGGCCGTACAGCGGCTGGCGCGCAAGGGCCTCGTTCAAACCCGGGAAAGGGAAGCATACCGGTCACCGGAGTGCCCGCCTGAAATTCACCGCCTGACGACAGGCATCCGGCTCAACGCGGACCAGGAGGCCGCGCTACAGGAAATTGTCTCGGGGCTTTCATCCGGCCGTTTTGCCGCCTATCTTCTCCACGGCGTGACCGGCAGCGGGAAAACAGAAATCTATCTGCAGGCCATCAGCGAGGTGTTGAAGCAACAGGGCAGCGTCATCTATCTCGTCCCCGAGATCGCGCTCACACCCCAGCTCCAGAGCCGACTGATGCGGCGTTTCGGGGACGGGGAGATCGCCGTTTTGCACAGCGGCATCTCCCCCGGGGCAAGATACGACCAGTGGCGCAGGATCCAGCGAGGCGATCTGAAAATCATCCTGGGGGCCCGGTCGGCCATTTTCGCACCGGCCCGCGACCTGAAGCTGATTGTGGTCGATGAAGAGCACGACAGCTCCTACAAGCAGGATGAACGTCTGCCCTACCATGCCAGAGACCTGGCGATTGTCAGGGCCAAAATGCAATCAGCCGCAGCGGTCCTCGGCTCCGCGACGCCCGGCATCCAGACTTATTTCAACACGCGGGAGAAGTCTTACCGGTATCTGAGCCTGCCTCGACGGGTAGAGGAAAGACCCCTTCCCCAGGTTCGCATCGTGGACATGAAGAACGAAAGGGACGAAAACGGAAGAATCCGGATTCTTTCCGGAACCCTGAGAAACGCCCTGGAGGAAACGCTGCGAATCCGCAGGCAATCTATTCTTTTCCTGAACCGGCGGGGCTTCACGACCTTCATGCACTGCCCGGAGTGCGCCCATGTCTTCAGGTGCCCGAGCTGCGACGTTTCGCTGACCCATCACCAGAAAGAGGGCATCCTGCGATGCCATTACTGCGACTACTTCACGAAGGTCCCGTCCCGATGCCCTTCCTGCCAGAAGGAAGCGATTCAGAGCTTCGGTCTCGGTACGGAAAGACTTGAAGAAGAGGTTCTGAAGTGCTTCCCCCGTGCCCGTGTCAGGCGAATGGACAGCGACGTGACAGCCCGGAAGGGAACGTTCGTGCAGATCCTTAAGGATCTGCACGACGGGGAAATAGACATACTGATCGGGACCCAGATGATTGCGAAGGGGCACGATTATCCGAATGTCACCCTCGTCGGCGTCGTATCAGCCGACACGGCATTGAACATCCCCGATTTCCGGGCTTCGGAAAAGACCTTTCAGCTTCTCACCCAGGTGTCGGGGAGGGGCGGACGGGGCGACCTGCCCGGCCGCGTCATCATTCAGACGCTGAATCCGTCCCACTACGCCATCGAGCGGACGCAGAACCACGATTACCGGGGATTCTTCAACGAGGAGATAGCCGCCCGGCAGGGCGCCGGGTACCCCCCCTTCTCGCGGATGATCCAGCTTCTGGTCACGGGGTTGGACCGTTACAAAACGCAGACAGGTGCCGAAAGAATTGTCGCGAGGGTACGGCGACTTCTGCAGTCGCAGGGGCGGCTTCGGGATGTCTCCCTCATCGGACCCGTGGAGGCGCCCATTGCCAGAATCAGGGGCAGGCACCGGTGGCAGATCCTGCTCAAGGGACAGAGTGTGCGCCAATTGCAGCAGCTGACCCGGCAGGCCCTGTCAGGCGTCAAGGCACCGGGCTGCGACATCAGGGTGGACGTGGACCCCGTTAATTTCATGTGATATGCTGTCGCATGGCGGCAGTGACCCGGAGGCATCGGGCGGAATCGAGCGATGTCCCGATTCTCAATGACGTCTCACCCGTCGTCGAAACTTCCGTGAAGAGGTCATCGTGAAACCGAAAATTCTCTTTATGGGTACGGCTGAATTCGCCAATCCCTCCCTTGAAACTCTCTTCAAAGGAGGTCACACCATCATCGGCGTCGTCACCCAGCCGGATCGGCCCAGGGGTCGGGGAAGGCAATTCGAGGCGCCTTCCGTCAAAATGGTCGCGGAGCGTCATCAGCTGCCCGTCATTCAACCGGAGCGTGTACGCGACACGGATTTCATCCAGACCTTCCGAACACTGGCCCCGGACATGGTTGTCCTGGTGGCCTTTGGTCAGATACTCCCGAAGGAGGTCATCCAGTTCCCGCCCATGGGCTGCATCAACGTTCATCCCTCCCTGCTCCCGAAATACAGGGGGGCGGCCCCCATCCACTGGGCCCTCATCAGGGGGGAGAAAGAAACAGGGATCACCACCATCCTGATGGACGAAGGGGTGGACACGGGGGATATTCTCCTCCAGCGGAAAACGGACATAGAACCGGACGATAATTTCGACGGGCTCCATGAACGGCTCGCCCTCATGGGGGCGGAGGTCCTGCTGGAAACGATCGCAGGCCTCATGGAGGGAACGCTTCAGAGGAAACCGCAGGATCCGGCACAGGCCACCTATGCCCCGCGACTGAAGAAGGAAGACGGCCTCATCCGGTGGGATGGCGACGCGCGGGAGATCAGGAATTTCATATCCGGCCTCAGTTCTCAACCGGGCGCCTATACCTACCTGCGGGGGAAGATGATGAAGATCTATTCGGCGGCGGCCGTCGAAGGACCCGTCGCGGAGACGCCCGGCACCATTGTCAAAACAACGGCCGGCCTCCGGATCGCGGCAAAGGGCGGTTACGTGGAAATCCGGGAGCTGCAGATGGAAAGCAAAAGACGGATGACCGCCGCAGAGTTCCTGCGAGGGCACCGAATCGAACGGGGTGAAATGGCGGGGTGAACACCCTGATCCGACAGCCGGCCGTCATCGATGCCGAATCCCGCAAGGGAGGGAAGGGGGTCTCATCAGGCAGCAGAACGCAAGAGGAAACCCGAGGCGGGTTGCCGTTGATATCCTGAACCGGGTGGAAAAGGATCAGGCCTTTGCGGAACCGCTCCTCGACCGGGCCCTCTCGGGGAACGCCATTGAGAAACCGTCAGACAGAAGCCTCTTGACCCAGCTGGTCTACGGGACGCTCCGGATGAAAGGCCGCCTCGACTGGGTGCTGGAGAAACTCTACGACGGACCCCCGGCGGACCTGGAGAGTTCCCTGAAGAATGTCATTCGCGTCGGTCTTTACCAGATCACCTGCCTGGACCGGATTCCCGATTACGCCGCCGTCGACGAAGCCGTGGAGACGGCCAAGAGGATACGCCCGGGACGGGCTGCTCTCGTCAACGCCCTTCTTCGCAATGCCATCCGGAAGGGCAAGATCATCAAACCGCCGGATTACGACCGGGACCCGGCCCTTCACATCGCCATTGTTCACTCCCATCCGCTCTGGCTCGTCAGGCGGTGGATCGACCTCTTCGGCGCCGAAGATACGCTCATGCTCTGCCGGGCCAACAATGAAAACCCCCCCCTCACGCTGCGGACGAATACCCTGAAGACATCGCGCGACAATGTGCTCAGAGGCCTGCGCGAAGAGGGTATCGAAGCGCAAGCGACCGCCTTTTCGCCCGACGGGGTCACGCTGCCATCCGGCCTCGCCCGGCCCATCAGGCAACTGGACCTCTTCCGCCGGGGCCTGATCCATGTCCAGGACGAAGCTTCGCAGCTCATCGCCCATCTCGTAAATCCCCGGCCGGGCGAGAAAATTGCCGACTTGTGCTGCGGTACCGGGGGGAAGACGACCCACATGGCGGAGCGTATGAAAAACGACGGGCGGATCCTTGCCGTGGACCTGAACGGGAAGAAGATCCGCGCTCTCGAGGCCAATGCCAGGAGGCTCGGAATCCGCATCATCGAGACGCGCCGCGGCGACGTATCCCGTCCATCGGAGATCCCTCCACCCGCAGCCTTCGACAGGGTCCTCCTGGACGCACCCTGTTCCGGCCTCGGCACCCTGCGGAGAAACCCGGAAATCAAATGGCGCCTGACGGAGGAAGCCCTGTCCGCCTTCCCCCTCCTGCAGTTCAATCTTCTCAGGAGCGCATCCTGCTGTGTCAAAAGAGGCGGTGTGCTCGTTTACAGCACCTGCTCCATCATGCCTGAGGAAAACGATGAAATCATAGAGCGCTTCCTGTCATCCCGCCCCGATTTTGAACGCCTCGACCCGCCCGGGACGATCCCCCGCGAGATGATCGGTGCACGAGGGCAGTTCAGGTCTTTCCCCCACATGCAGGGAACGGACGGGTTCTACGGTGCCCTTTTGTCAAGACAGTGAACCCTTTTGAATGGCATTGACTTCGACCGGTCAAGAATGCTATGGGCTTCATCTGTCGTCGGGGGTTTCACAGGTCGCGACACTCCCGGGATACCGTGAATCGACTCGGAGGATGACATGTATTTGAGACAGCTGCAGGTCGGCTTCATGGCCGTTTTCGCCTATATCGTCGGGGACAAAACCAGCAAGGCCGGGTTGGTCATCGATCCGGCTGCGGAGACGGATCGAATCATCGCCGAGGCGGAGAGGAACGGCATCGAGATCAAGTATGTCGTCAACACGCACGGTCACGTGGACCACATATCCGGCAACGCCGACATGAAGAAAAAGACGGGCGCGAAGATCATCGTCCACGAGGCGGACGCCGATATGCTCGTTTCGACGCCGGCCATGATCCTCAATATGTTCAGGGCGAAGAACTCGCCGGCCGCCGATATCACCGTGAAGGATGGGGACGTTATCCGTGTCGGGAGCGTCAGCCTCACCGTATTCCACACGCCCGGTCATACACCGGGCGGGATTTCACTCTACACCGACGGTTACGTCTTCACGGGAGACACGCTGTTCGTGGAAAGCGTGGGCAGAACCGATCTGCCCGGGGGATCCTGGGAGACCATGGCGAAGGCCATCCGGGAAAAACTTTTAACCCTGCCCGACGATACGGTGGTACTCCCCGGCCACAACTACGGAAGAATGCCGACATCCACGATCGGTCATGAAAAGAAGCACAACCCCTTTCTGCGGTGAAAAAAGGGACGGAACATGACAGGAAACATCCTCTATGAAACGGACCTCAGGGGCTTGCGCCTTTTCAACAGGGGAAAGGTACGGGATATTTACGCCTTCGACGACAGCCTCCTGATCATCGCCACGGACAGGATATCCGCCTTCGACGTGATCATGCCGAACCCCATACCGGGGAAAGGGGAGATCCTAACGAAACTATCGGCGTTCTGGTTTGGAGAGATGGCTGACATCGTGGGGAATCATGTCCTGTCAACAGACGTGGATCGTTTCCCCCCGGCCTGCGCGCCCCACCGGGATACCCTGAAAGGAAGAAGCATGCTCGTCAGGAAGGCAAAACCCATCCCCGTTGAATGCATCGTGAGGGGGTATCTGAGCGGCTCGGCCTGGAAGGACTACCGGGAGGGAAAGGCGGTTTCCGGCATCCGCCTCTCCGAGGGCCTGCGGGAATCCGCCAGACTGCCTGAGCCCATCTTTACGCCCTCCACCAAGGCCCCCGAAGGCAAGCACGACCTCCCGATAACCCTCGAGGAAATGGCCGGGGCCATCGGGGAACCTCTCGCCGCCCGGATCATCGACATCAGCCTCCGGATCTACCGGCGGGCTTCGGAAATTGCCGGCAAGCGGGGAATCATCATTGCCGACACCAAGATGGAATTCGGGCTCCTCGGAGACGAGCTCATCCTGATCGATGAACTGCTGACCCCGGACTCATCGAGATTCTGGCCCGGGGATGACTACGGGGAAGGCCGGCCCCAGAAGAGCTTCGACAAGCAATTTCTCAGGGATTACCTTCTCTCCATCCCCTGGAATCAACAGCCCCCCGCCCCCGAGCTTCCGAAGGAAATCATTGAAAAAACAAGAGAAAAGTATCAGGAAGCCCTCCGCCGACTCATGGCCTGAAATTTGAATCCCTTTCTTGACAACCCCCTGACGGTCATTATCTTAAAGGCGGTCCGAGTTACTACAATTGAGGGGTGTGTCCGGCGTCCAACATGTCGAATTTGCCTGATTACAAGCAAAAGCAGAAGATCCTCTACATCGACTCAACACCCGCCAGCACCCTCACATCCATGGGTGAACGCTACCTGGAGGCGAACCGGATCTCGGACGCGATTGAATTCTTCCAGAAAGCCGCCTACCGGGAGGGGCTTGAAAAAATCCTGGCGATGGCCGTCGAGAGCGGGGACGTCATGGACTTTCAGCAGGTTCTGAAAGCCCTCGGCCGGGAGGCCACCAAAGAGGAGTGGAACCGCGTCGGTGAACGGGCGGCGGCACTCAAGAAATACGCCTTCGCCCTGCAGGCCTTTGAAATAAGCGGTAACGAGCAGGAAACGGCGCGTCTCAGAGAAAAGATCACAACGGAAGGGACCTCTCGGGAGTCATGACCAGACGGGATTATTACGATGTCCTCGGTGTCAGCCGCAACGCCACCGAGGAAGAAGTCAAGAAAAACTACCGCAAGCTCGCCCTGAAATATCATCCCGATCGGAACCCGGGAAACAAGGAAGCGGAGGAAAAATTCAAAGAAGCGGCAGAGGCTTACGAGGTCCTCCGCGACCCCGAAAAAAGGGGGATTTACGACCGTTACGGCCATGAGGGTCTCGACGGAACGGGGTTCAGGGGTTTCTCAGGCTTCGAGGACATCTTTTCGAGTTTCGGCGACATCTTCGAGGACATTTTCGGTTTCACGGGACGAGGGGGAAGGACACGGACCGCCGTCCGTCAGGGGGCGGACCTGCGCTACGACCTGCGAATTTCCTTCATGGAAGCCGTGCTCGGCAAATCCATGGAAGTCGAAATCGAAAAGCTCGAAAAATGCCGCGATTGCGGGGGAAGCGGGGCATCTTCAGGCACACGCCCGGAAGTCTGTACCCGCTGCGCCGGAAGGGGCCAGGTGACTCAATCGAGCGGTTTCTTCACCATCAGCTCCACGTGTCCCCAGTGCCGGGGACAGGGGCAGATCATCCGCAATCCCTGCAAAGGTTGTCTGGGCACCGGAAAGGCAAAGGTCAAGAAAAAGATCGAGGTGAAAATCCCCCCGGGGGTGGACAGCGGCTCGAGACTGAGGCTCCGGGGTGAGGGGGAAGAAGGGGAGTTAGGAGGGCCCAGCGGCGACCTCTACATCTTCATCCACGTCACACCCCATGAGTTCTTTGAGAGGGACGGCGATGACATCCTGTGCCAGGTCCCCATCTCGATCTCACAGGCCGCACTCGGAGGCAGCATCGAAGTGCGCACCCTCGAGGGAACGGAAACGGTCAAAATCCCGAAGGGCACTCAAAGCGGCAAGGTCCTCCGCCTCAAAAGCAAAGGCGTTCAGCACCTGAAAGGCTTCGGGCGGGGGGATCAGATCATCCAACTCGTCGTGAAGGTCCCCGTCAATCTGACGAAGAGGCAGGAGGAAATCCTGCGGGAATTTGCCAAGCTATCGGGCGAATGACGCTCATCCCACGTCATCCGATGGAGCCGCGACTTCACACCCGTCTTCCGATTTTTTGACCTTTCCTCCCAGGGTCGAACCAGGCTTCGGCAAGTCTGTTCCGGAAACCCTTTAAACGAAAACACGGCCCTTCCGAACCTTGTACACCCATCGCCTGCTCGAGGACGACACCCCGTCGCACCCGACGACGGGAGGCGGGATAAAAAGATGGACAATTAAAAAAGCATGAATTACATTAAGTAAGCATCTCAAGAACCGCCAATAATTCAAGCGGGGTCAACGACATGGACAGTAAAGCTATCACGGTCAAGGAACTTGACGTCGGTCATCTGCGATGGACCTGCAACCCGGATTCGCTGGGTTTCGAAACAACGAAGGACTGCGCGAAATCGGACGGGATCATCGGGCAGGAAAGGGCCCGCAAGGCGATCATTCTGGGCCTGGAGATCTCGAGTCCGGGCTATAACATTTACGCCTCCGGGGTGGAAGGAACGGGGAAGCTCACCACCATCAAGAATCTTCTCGATCAGATCGACCTCAAGAAGAGGGTCCCGGACGACATCTGTTACGTCAACAATTTCAGGGATACGGACATGCCGCGCGTGATCACCCTTCCCGCCGGTGAGGGGAAAAAATTCCAGACCGAAATGGACGAGCTCGTCGCGCATCTGAGAAAGGAAATCCCGCTGATCTTCGAGAGCGATGAATTCAAGAAGGACTCCGAGATCATCATCAACCGGTACCGGGCCAAGCAGAAGGAGATCGTCAAGGAGTTCAACGAGCGCGTTCAAAAAGAAAATTTTCAGATGGTCCAGTTCCAGGTCGGTCCCTTCATGCGGCAGGACATCGTGCCCGTTTTCGAGGGAAAGCCGGTGCCCGTCGAACAGCTGGAGGAACTGGCCGAGCAGGATAAATTCAGCAAGGAGGATCTGGAAAAAATCAAGAAGACTCTTCTGGAGCTTCGTCTGGAGCTGGATTCCGTGATGAGGGAGACGCGCGACATCGAGAGGGAGATGCGCACGCAGCTCGGCTCCCTCGAGCACAAGTACGGCCTCCCCGTGGTCAGCGGCCTGGTGTCCGACATGCGCGTCCGGTACGGGTCCCAGAACGACAAGATCAACGTTTACCTCGACGAGGTCCAGGAAAACATCCTGTCCAATCTCAAGGCCTTCCAGGACAAGGAGGAAGAGCAACAGCAGCAGGTGCCGCCCTTCATGATGCCCCAGGGGGGCGCAAAAAAATTCGTCGAGTACAAGGTCAACGTTCTCGTGGACAACTCACAGGCGGATCGTGCACCGGTCGTCATCGAAACATCGCCGACCTACAAGAACCTCTTCGGCACCATCGAACGGGAAATTGATCGATTCGGTTACTGGAAGACCGATTTTACCCACATCAAAGCGGGTTCGCTGCTGCGCGCGAGCGGGGGGTTTATCGTCTTCGACGCCCTCGAGATGCTGATTGAACCCGGCGTGTGGCCCTTTCTCAAGAGGACGCTGAAAAGCCGCGTTCTGAATCTGCAGCCCTATGACCCCTTCAACCTGGCCGTGTTCGCCCTCAAACCCGAACCGATTCCACTGGATATCAAGGTCATCATGATGGGCGACGACTACCTGTACCAGCTCTTCTACAACCTGGAGCGGGATTTCAAGGAGATTTTCAAGACGAAGGCGCACTTCGACACCGTGATGCCGAACACGCAGGAAAACACCCGCGAATTCGCCTGCCTCATCAAGCGGATCATCGACGACGAAAAACTGCTGCCCTTTGACAAAAAGGCCGTGGCGGGTGTCATCGAATTCGGTGTCCGTCTGGCCGGCAGACAGCAAAAACTGACCACGCGATTCAGCGACATCGCCGATCTGGTGCGGGAAGCCAGCTACTGGGCCGGAAAGGAAGGCCTCTCCGTGGTCACGGACCGTCACGTCGACAAGGCCTACGAGGAAAAAATCGGCCGTCTCAATCTCATCGAAGGGAAAATTCAGGAGATGATCGTGGACGGCACGATCATGATCGACGCCGACGGCATGGTGGTCGGTCAGGTCAACGGTCTCTCCGTCTATGACATGGGGGATTACGCCTTCGGCAAGCCTTCCCGGATCACGGCCAAGACCTCCATGGGCCGGGCGGGGATCATCAATATCGAGCGGGAGGCCAAGCTCTCCGGAAAGACCCACGACAAAGGCGTCCTGATTCTCGAGGGATACTTCAGGGGGAAATACGCACAGAACAAACCGCTCACGGTGAGTGCCAGTATCTGTTTCGAACAGTCCTACGGCGGCATCGACGGGGACAGTGCTTCTTCAACGGAAATATACGCGATCCTCTCCAGCCTGGCCAACCTCCCTTTGCGGCAGGATATCGCCGTCACCGGATCCGTCAATCAGAAGGGGGAGATACAGCCCATCGGGGGCGTCAATCACAAAATTGAGGGTTTCTACGACGTCTGCAGGGCCAAGGGACTTACGGGGAAACAGGGGGTCATGATTCCCGCGCTCAATCTCCCGGACCTTATGCTGAGAAAGGACGTGGTGAGGGCCGTTTCGGAGGGTCGATTCCACCTCTATCCCATCCATACGATCGATGAAGGGATATCGCTCCTCACGGGCGTCCCGGTCGGCGAGCGGGATGAAAAGGGCGAGTATCCGGAACACACGGTCAATGCGCTGGTCGATAAGAACCTCCGGTCCCTCGCGGAGGGGCTGAGGGACTTCGCCGAACCCGAGGAAAGCGAAAAAAAGTCACCCGAGGCAGGTGAATAACAACATCGGAAGGAGGACTGCCCTTGAACAGAATCCGTTATACGCTCATCCTTTTGATCGCGGGAATGGCCCTCGCGGGTTGCGTGCCGCTGGTTGCTGGAACGGCCGCGGGGGTCGCAGGTTCAGGAACGTACCTGTACATGCAGGGGGAACTGAAAACGGACTATTATTACCCTTTTGACAAGGTCTGGGCCGCCTGCGAGAAAACCATCGCGGACATGCGGGGCTATGACGTGGAGCCCCATAAGGATGCCGGTGAGGGAAAGATCGACGCCATGATCGAGAACGAGAAAGTCCATTTCTCCATCAAGCCCAAAGGAAGGGATGCCACGGGGAAGGATATCACCACCGTGGGCATCCGGGTGGGTCTCGCGGGAAACGAAATGTCCTCAAAACTCATACATGACAAGCTGGCTGAAAACCTGGTCATGAACTAATTGAAGGGCTGCCTGGCGGACGAAGCCCCATTCTCTGCCGGGCGTTTTCGTGATGGATATATGTACAAAACAATCCTCGTTGTCGATGACGAAGAAAGCATTTGCCAGTCCCTGAAGGGAATCCTGTCCGACGAGGGATACGAAGTTCTCACAGCCATGAGCGGCGAAGAAGCCCTGAGAATGATCGAGGAGGAACAGCCCGATCTCATCCTGCTCGACATCTGGCTCCCCGGAATCGACGGCATCGATGTTCTGAAAACCGTGAAGCAGGAATACCCCCAGATCCAGGTCATCATGATGTCCGGACACGGGACGATCGAGACCGCCGTGAAGGCCACGAAGCTCGGGGCCTTTGATTTCATCGAAAAACCCCTCTCCCTGGAAAAGGTCGTCCTCATCGTCAATCACGCCCTTGACCTGGTGCGGCTGGAGGAGGAAAACAGACTCCTCAAGCAGAAAGCACATTATGACTACCAGCTCGTGGGTCAGAGCAAGGCCATCAAAGAACTCAAGGAGATGATCCGGATCGTCGCGCCCACCAACGCCTGGATTCTGATCATGGGGGAGAACGGAACGGGGAAGGAACTGGTGGCTCGATCCATTCACCTGCAAAGCCGCCGGGTCAGAAGACCCCTCATCGAGGTGAACTGCGCGGCCATCCCGGAGGAACTTATCGAAAGCGAGCTCTTCGGCCACGAAAAAGGAGCCTTTACGGGCGCAACGGCGAAGAAGCGGGGGAAATTCGAACTGGCCCATGAGGGCACGATCTTCCTGGACGAAGTGGGAGACATGAGTGCCAAGGCCCAGGCAAAAATTCTGCGAATTCTCCAGGAGAAGAAGTTTGAGCGGGTGGGGGGATCCAAAGTCCTCGAGACGGATGTCCGGGTCATCGCGGCGTCCAACAAGGACCTCGAGAAAGAGATGGAAGAAGGCCGTTTCAGGCAGGACCTTTATTACCGTCTCCACGTCATCCCCCTGACCATATTGCCCCTCAGGGAGAGAAAGGAGGATATCCCGCCCCTGACCGATCATTTCATCCGGGAATTTTGCCTGAAAGAAGGAATCGCACCCAAGACGATGACGGAGGAGGCCATCAACGTCATGACGGAACACAACTGGCCGGGCAACGTGAGAGAACTCAAGAACATCATTGAGCGCCTGGTCATCATGACACCCACGGAGGTCATCGACGCCAAGGACATCCCCCCTTTCGTCAAAGAGGACGGCGGGGGAGCGAGTGATGGCCAAGCCCTGTTATCTCACCCGTCCTACAGGACGGCGAGGCTGGAATTTGAAAGACGATTCATCACCAGGAAGCTGGAGGAAAACGAGTGGAATGTGTCCAAGACGGCGGACGCCATCGGTCTGGAGAGAAGCAACCTCCACAGGAAGATCAAAGTGCACGGCCTGGAGGCCAAGAAAGAATAGAAGGTGAGAAGTTAAGAACCTGATTGCAGAGAGGCCCTTGCGGCATTCGCAAGGGCCTTTTCTTTTTCTATTTCCGGTACCCGATACCCTGCACCCGATTCCCCGTATTTTTCTTGTACCATTCCACCGTTTGTTCGAGACCCTGCCTGAAGCCGGTTTCAGGCGCGAAACCGAGGATAGACCTGGCGCTGGATATATCGGCCATGGAATGCCGGACATCCCCCTTCCTTGCATCTTCGAAGGTCGGCTTCACTCCTCTGCCGATCAGGGCCTGCAATTCGCCCAGAAGCTCCAGCAGGCTGTAACGTGTTCCGCAGGCGATGTTGAAAGCCTTCCCCAGGGCCTCCCGCCGGGCCGTACAGGCGCCGAGATTGGCCCTGACGATGTCGTCCACATAGGTAAAATCCCGGGTCTGCTTTCCGTCGCCGTAGATGACAGGCGGCCTGTTATTCAGAAGTGCCTGGATGAACTTGGGGATCACGGCGGCGTATTCAGACGCGGGATCCTGACGCCTGCCGTAGACATTAAAATATCGAAGGGATATCGTTTCAAATCCGTAGAGGCGGTAGAAAAGCCCGCAATAATATTCCCCCGTCAGCTTGCTCGCCGCGTAAGGCGAAAGCGGGTTCGGCGTCATGCTCTCCGCGTTGGGCGTGACGGTGTCTGACTTGTCCGAACCGCCGGCCTCGTCACCGTAAATAGAAGACGAGCTGGCGTAGACCAGCCTTCTGACCCCCGCCTCCCGCGAGGCGACAAGCAGGTTCAGCGTGCCTGTCCCGTTGATGTCATGAGCAATCAGGGGGGCCTCGATCGATTTCGGCACGGATGCCAGCGCGGCCTGATGAAGGACGTAAGCCACGCCTCTCACCGCTTCGCGGCAGAGGCGGATATCCCGGACGTCCCCCTCAATAACCTCAACGACGTGCCGGACGTCGAAAAGAAGATTGTCCCTCTTCCCCGTTGAAAAATCATCGAGCACCCGGACCTTCTCCCCCTCACGCAGGAGGTGCTCCACGATGTTGGACCCGATAAAACCGGCTCCCCCGGTTACCAGATACGTCATAAACACTCCCAGACTCGAAACAACACCTGCACGTTTTCCAGGGGCAATCTTGGACAAGGCGGGATGCCGATACCCGTCATTCAATGGGCAATTCGAAGGAGACGATGGTCCCCTTGGGCGTATTGTCGGTCACGCTCACATGCCCCCCGTGATCCGATATGATGGAATTGACTATTGCAAGGCCCAGGCCAGAGCCCGATCTTTTGGTGGAATAATAGGGCTCGAAAACTCTCAACTTGTCGGCGTCCGACACCCCGCATCCGTTGTCGATGACATCGACCCTGGCCTTCCGGCCCGCCTCGTCGTAAAGCGTCCTGACCTCGATGCGGCCGTCGCTCCCGTCAATGGCCGCAACGGCATTGTCCAGAAGGTTGACCATGACCCTCCGGATCTGTTCCGCGTCGAGATTCAGACGGGGGATATGTGCGTCTTCCTGAACATCGAATGATATCGCCTTATGGGCGTCCTGAAAAAGAACGACGGATCCCTTGACCACCTCGTTGAGGTCGTTCGGGGTGCGCTTTGATACGGGCATCCGGGCATACCGTGAAAATTCGTTCACCAGATTCTTGAGGACGTCGACTTGGCTGATGATGGTCTTGGTGCATTCCGTGAAAACCGACTCGTCTTCACCGAGCCTGTCGGCGTACTTCCGCTGAAGCCTCTGCGCCGACAGCTGAATCGGTGTGAGGGGGTTTTTGATCTCGTGGGCGATTCTTCGGGCCACCTCCCGCCAGGCCGCCATTCGCTCGGCGCGCTGGAGCTGTGTGATATCCTCGAAAACAACGACCATGCCCATGTATTGGCCGTCATCGTCTATGAGCAAGCCCATCGTCACGAGAAGCGTCATCGCTCGGTCCTTGATGTTTATGGTAATCTGCTTCTCCGTGATGTTTTCCCCGCTGTTCTGCATATCCGCCAGAATGATCTTGACCATATTCATCTGTTCCGGTCTCAGCACCTCTTCGTATTTGCGGTTCAGCACCATCTCCGTTTTGATCCCGAGCATTCTTTCGGCTGCCCGGTTAATGGTCGTGATCATCCCCTCCCTGTCGACGGCCACCACACCGGCCGAAACGTTTCTCAGAACCGTTTCCATGTACTTTCTGCGCTGTTCGAGGTCGATATTGGCCTGCTCCAGGCTCACCTTGCTTTTTTTCAGATCCCCCGTCATCCGGTTGAAAGAATCGACGAGGACCCCGATTTCATCATCGGCCTCCACATCGATCTTGTAATCCAGGTTGCCCTGGGCGAGGGCCCGTGTGCCCTCCGCCAGGTCTTGAATGGGTTCGGTGATGCCCCTGGCCAGGTAGAAGCCGAACCAGGTCGCGGAAAAAATAATGAGAAGGGTCACTGCGAAGAGAATGATGATGTAACTGGCCTTGATGGGGTTTTTCAGCAGCTTGAACTGCTTGTACTCGTCGGAGGCCTTGGAGATGACGGTCATCTTGTCAAGGAGCCCCTTCGGGATGAAGGCATTGACCACGACGATGCCGATGACCTCCTTCGGACTGAGACCCGAGTAAATCGGGGCGATGCCCCTTATAAAATCCCCTTTTTCGAAGGACTGGATGGCCGAAATCTCCCGGCCGGCCCGCACCTCGTCCCGCTGTTTATCCGAAATCCCGATACTGGGGATATCGGGATATTCAGGATCGCGAAAGATCATTTGTTCATTCTGCGGACCGAATAAAATCTCGATCAGCCCGAGCTTCAGTATCTTCTGCCTTTGCTCGATCAACGTTTTGAGGTAGTCGGCCCTGCTCTTTTCGTACAGTTTGTTTCTCGTAATATCCGAGGAAATCTGCCTGGCGTAATTCTTGACGCTTTCAGCCATCTGCTGCTGGTAATTCTGGGTCAGGTCCAGGGAGAGGTTCAGTGCGCTGCCCACCTTGATGTCGAACCAGTTGTCGATGCTTGCAGTCAGGAAGTTGATGGCGACGACGAAAAGGACGATGGTCGGAACCAGCGTGAGTCCGACGAAAGCCGCCACAAGCTTGGTCCTCAGTTTGGCGCCGAGGATTCCATGACGGCGTTCGTAAACCAGTTTCACGACGTTTCTGACGATCAGGAAAATCAGGAGGGCAACGAGAATGATATTGATGTTGATAAGGCCGAAAATCAGGACATCCTGAAATCTGGGAATGACGGTCTCGCGGCTCGACAGGTGGCTCATGATGAAGGTGAGAACCACGATGACGACGATGGTCACGAGAATGATCTTGCGCTCACGACGCCGCCTGCGCGCCTCGCGGCTTTCCACCGTTTCATTTGTGTCCTGTTTCTGATTCATCGGCATGTTTTTCACAACGGACGAGCGTCAGGCCCTCCCGCCCTTTCACGCATTCGGGACCCGATTCAGGAAAATATCCCCAATTTGTTCAATTGTCAACGCCTTGTCTTTCTTCGGCATTTTCGTCCGGGCCGTGCGGGGGCAGAGCCGTGAAAATCGGGATCACCGCATGACGCACCGGAACGACCCTATGTCAGAGGGAAGAGGAGTCTTTTGATGAAAAGGCGGGGCTTTCGGCCGCGAACAGGGCGCGTTTTATCTGGTGGATACGGCGGCAGGTTTGCTTTCCGTCAGTCCTTTTCTGAGGTCTTCGTGATTCAGCATCTCCCAGCAATCCACCTTGGCGAGCAGTTCTCGGAGAAGCTGGATATTGAGTTTGTGACCCGACTTATAGGCGACAAAATGGCCGATGATGGGCACGCCGATCAAGTAGAGATCACCGATGGCATCGAGGATTTTGTGTTTAACGAACTCATCGGGGCAACGAAGACCCTCTTTGTTGATGACTTTCTCGTCATCCAAGACAACGGCGTTATTGAGGGAACCTCCCAGCGCAAGCCCCTTGGCCTGCAGGTATTCGACATCCCGGAGGAATCCGAATGTCCGGGCGGCGCAGATTTCGCGTTCATAATTCCCGTTCGAAAGCGCGACATGATAAGACTGCCCGCCGACAGCCGGATGCTCGAAATCGATCCGATAAGTGATCTCAAAGCGGGCAGAGGGTTTAAACATCGCCGTGCTCTCTCCGTCGGAAACGGAAACGGGCTTCCGGATCACCAGATATTTCCTTGCCTTATTCTGGCTCTTCAGGCCGCTCTCCGCGATCAGGTTCACAAAGGGAAGAGCGCTTCCATCCATGATAGGAACTTCAAAGGTGTCCACTTCCACCAGGGCGTTGTCCACGCCCATTCCGTGGAAAGCGGACATGAGATGCTCCACCGTCAGGACCCTGGTTCCGTTCGTGCCCAGGGTCGTGGCCAGGGTGGTATCCGTCACATTGTGCACTGAGGCAGAGATGCGGTCTGATTGCGGGAGATCCTTCCGGACGAAGACGATCCCCCCGTCTACGCCGCTGGGCCTGATGGTCATCCCCACCTTCCGGCCGGAGTGCAGACCCACGCTGAAGCAGCGTATCTCCCGATTCAGGGTAGTTTGAAATTTCATAGTATGTCCCTCACTTGGGCGGCCTCTTTAGAGCAATCCGTATGCCAGGAATCCTCCTATGCCTGACCCTGCCTTGCATTCTGCATAAGTAACCGTATTCTTTAGTCATATGGCAAATAAAGCGTCAGGGGATTCCCCGTGAAATAAATGTGGAATTCCTGTGGAATTGTGTTCAAAAAGACACACTCGTCGAAAAATGATTATTTTTTTGCAACGACCCGGAAAAGGCGGCAAAAAGCCCTTCTGGCTGCCCAAAGATGGCCGGATGCAAGGAGCCAAGGAGTGACAGGAGGCAAGAGGTTATGAAGATAGGAAGCTCGGGGCAACGGAAACCGCACTGCTGGCTTTCAGCTAATCCGAGGTTCCTGAATTCTAAACTTCACAATTTCTCTTTCTTCGTGGAGGCTGCGCACTCGGTCAGCAGTCTCAACCATTATCCAGACGGATCAAAAATGCTTCAATGCAAGGCGCACGATGTTCCGAGGAGCGAGGCGTACTTTGGGCGTACGATTGAGCGACGAGGAACGAGTGCAACGAAGCAGGTGAGCGTTTTTCACCCGTCATTCACCTTTATAAAATCGTTCTTTTTCGCTGAAGATGCAACCGCAGTATTTCTGCCGGTACATCCCCGTCTCCCTGGATCTCCGAACCCCTTCCTCCCACCCGACCCTGAAATCCGCGTAATAAAAAGGGACCTTCATCTCCCGTGCGATGGCTTCACCGGTCCGGCGGATCAGGTCGTGTTTCTGGTACCGGCTGTAGAGCAAGGTTGTGGTGAAGGCATCAAAGTATCCCTTCAGGGCGTGAGCGGCCGTACGCCGCAGCCTCACCTCGTAACAGTAACGGCAACGGTCCTCCCCGAGGCCGATTGTCTCTCGAAGAAACTCCTCCATCGGGTAGTCCTCGGCTTCTTCGACCGCGAGCCCTTCGTGTTTCGCAAACTCCTGAAGCGTTTCGAGCCGCTTCCTGTACTCGAGATAGGGGTGGATGTTCGGGTTGAAGAACAGCCCCTCGATTTTGCCCTCTTCTTTCCTGAGGATGTCGAGAGGATAAATCGTGCACGGGGCACAGCAGATGTGAAGAAGGAGTTTCATGCCAGTGATTCCGAGCCGAAAGCCGGCAAGCAGTCGATTGCCGGCTTTCTTGGAGTGATGGAATATTGGAATACCGGGTTTTCATATAACCCATTATTCCATTACCCCACTGTTCCATCATTCCTAAAAAAGTTCTTTCTGGTTCCCGCTCCATTTCCGGCCGAAATGCTCGTAGGCGATTTTTGTGGCGACCCTGCCCCGCGGCGTTCTTTGCACATAACCTTCCTGGATGAGGAAGGGTTCATAGACGTCTTCAATGGTATTCTTCTCTTCACCCATTGCAGCGGACAGATTGTCGATGCCCACGGGCCCGCCGTTGAATTTATCGATCACGGTCATGAGGAGTCTGCGGTCCATGGCGTCGAATCCCCGGCGATCGACCTCGAGAAACTCGAGGGCTTCGGAAGCCACGGACTTCGAGATCAGCCCGTCCGCCCGAACCTGCGCGAAATCCCTCACCCGCCTCAGGAGCCTGTTTGCGACCCTGGGCGTCCCGCGGGATCGGCCAGCAATCTCCCCGGCCCCGGAGTCATCAATCGGAATAGAGAGGATGCGGGCGGATCGTTTGATGATGGCAGCCAGTTCAACGGGCTGGTAAAAATCGAGCCGGAAACTCATGCCGAACCTATCACGGAGCGGCGAGGTGAGAAGCCCCGTTCGTGTCGTCGCCCCGACCATGGTGAATCGGGGGATACCGAGTTTCATCGATCGGGCCGATGGCCCCTGGCCCACCAGGATATCGATGTGGTAGTCTTCCATGGCGGGATACAGGATCTCCTCGACGACGTTGGGCAGACGGTGGATCTCGTCGATAAACAGAACATCCTGCTCCTGAAGGTTGGTGAGTATGGCCGCCAGGTCCCCCTGCCGCTCGATCACGGGGCCGGAGGTCACTTTGATGCCCACACCCATTTCGCGGGCAATGATGTAAGCCAGGGTCGTCTTCCCCAGACCGGGCGGCCCGGAGAGAAGCACGTGATCCAGTGCTTCCCGCCGCCCCTTTGCCGCCTCGATGAAAAGGGCCAGACTTTCCTTGACCCGTTCCTGCCCGACATACTCCGTCAGGACTTTCGGGCGAAGAGACAACTCCTCGGCGGCTTCCCGGTCCTGTGCTTCGGGATCCGTCAGCGGGTTTCTCGCGTCTTTTTTCACCGTCATCGCAGTCTTCCAGCACCTTCTCGATGTCCGGTCACGACATCATTTGGAGGGCTTTCTTGAGCGCCTCTTCGAGGCTTATCATGTCCGGCGAGTCGCCAAAGAGGCGGTCCAGAACCGTCTTCGCCGTGCTTTTCTTGTAGCCGAGGTTCACAAGGGCCGACAGGGCGTCTTCGTGAAGAACATCCCTGCTTCCTGTTTTATCCCTGACACCCCCCCCGGCCGCTGCGCCATCGAGTTTCACCAGCTTATCCCTCAACTCCAGGATGATTCTCTCGGCCATCTTTTTCCCCACGCCGGGTACGCGGGTGAGCGCCGCCCGATCTTCCGCGAAGACGGCCCCGATGAAATCCTTCGGAGTGATTCCCGAAAGCAGGCTGAGGGCGAGTTTGGGTCCGATGCCGTTCACGGTCAGAAGCATCTCGAAGAGCTGTTTCTCTTCGGACGTGCAAAACCCGAAAAGATGCATGGCGTCTTCCCGAACGGCGGTAAAAATATGGAGGCGAACCACCGTCCCTTCATCGGAGAGTTCGTAGAAGGTGGACAGCGGTATGAAAACTCTATAGCCGATACCGCTGACATCAACCGTAATGTGACCCGGCGATTTGAATGTCAGTGTGCCGTTCAGACTGGCGATCATAGATGACCTTCGGTCGGGGTTCAGGGGCTAGGGTTCAGGGTAGAAGGGTACGGTCAGAGGGCCGCATCTTTCCCCGTATTCGCATGGCAGATGGCCACGGCCAGCGCATCAGCGGCGTCTTCCGGCGGCACTTTCGGAAGGTTCAGCATCGCCTTGACCATCTGCTGAACCTGATGTTTCTCGGCACGCCCGTAACCGACAACCGCTTTTTTCACTTCCAGGGGCGTGTATTCAAAAACAGGAATGTGGCTTTGCGTCGCAGCCAGAAGCACCACCCCCCGCACGTGACCCTGCTTGATGAGGCTCTTGACATTCTTTCCGTAGAAGATGTCCTCCAGGGCCACGGCGTCGGGCCTCGTCCGTTCGATGACCTCCCGCAATTCGTCAAAGATCCTGGAGAGACACCGGGTGAACGCCACGCCGTTTCTGGTCCGGATCTCCCCGTGGTCCACCCGGGCGATCCGGTCACCCACCTGCTCGATGACGCCATATCCCGTCACACGGCTCCCCGGATCAATTCCTAACGTCCTCAATGATCCTCCTGCCTCACTCGCCTTTCCCCTGGAGAGGCTGGTCAAAAATGTCCAGAAGCGAGGCGTACTTTAGAGCGTACGTCGAGCGACGAGGGACGAGGGCAACACCGCAGATGGGCATTTTTCACCAGCCTAGCTCAACTTCTCCATGATGGCGTCCGGTATATCAAAGTTCGCATACACATTCTGGACGTCGTCATTGTCTTCCATCTTCTCCATGAGTTTGAGCATCGAGGCCGCTTTATCGCCGTCGAGACTGACGGTGTTCTGGGGGATCATCCCCACTTTGGCTTCGAGGTACTTTATCCCCGCCTTTTCGAGTGCCTTCCTGACGGCCTCAAAAGCTGCGAGCGAGGTGATCACTTCAAACTCGTTTTCTTCCTCCCGGATATCCTCCGCCCCGGCGTCCAGGGCCACCTCCATCAGTTTGTCCTCGTCGACCGCCTTTTTATCGATCAGGATGCTCCCCTTTTTTGAGAACATCCAGGAAACGGCTCCGTTCTCCGCCAGGTTCCCGCCGTGCTTGGCGAAGATATGGCGGATCTCCGCTACCGTGCGATTCTTGTTGTCCGTCATGACCTCCACAAACACGGCGACGCCCCCCGGGCCATACCCCTCGTAGGTGACCTCTTCGTAGGTAAAGGCGCCGCCTTCACCGGTCCCCTTTTTGATAGCCCGCTCGATGTTGTCCTTGGGCATGTTTTCCATCTTGGCCGCGAGAATGGCCGTTCTGAGTCGGGCGTTCCCGTCCGGGTCCCCGCCCCCGAGCCGGGCCGCCAATGTGATCTCCTTGATGATCTTGGTGAAAATCTTTCCGCGCTTTGCGTCAGCGGCACCTTTTTTTCTCTTGATGGTGCTCCATTTGGAATGTCCCGACATGACCGGTCTTTTCTCCCTGGAATGCGTTGAAATTCGACTTCAAATATCACAGGGATATTGCTCTGACAACACAAAAAACCCCTTCTGTGAGGAAGGGGTTCCACAGGCGCCACCCGCGGGGGTAAGGACTTTTCCGACGGGCCGGGGACTCACCGGCCGGCCCGAAGGGCCTGCACCCGGGCATAGCGGTTCGTCAGCCTCCGGCGGGGTCTATTTTTTAATGAGGCGATACAGAATCAACAGGAGAACCGCGCCGCCTGTCGCCAGCAGGATGCTCCCGAGATTAAACCCTGTAACGGTACCAATCCCCAGAAATGATCCGATAAACCCGCCTACAAAAGCACCGGCTATCCCTATCAGGATGGTGACAATAATCCCCCCGGGGTCTTTTCCCGGTGTGATGAATTTTGCGAGAAGGCCGACGATCAACCCCATGATGATCCAGGATAAAATCCCCATAGTGAACCTCCTGCACGAGCTTTTGTTCAATGCTCGCTCTTATTTATTTCCATGCATTTCGTTCTTTTGAATTATCGCCGATGCATGTTCATAAATCAACACGATTCTTGCCGGGCGACACCCCCTGCGATCGCCTCTTGTCAGGCACAGGACGGACCAGGAAACCCTCCGAAAAAAAACCCCCTCTCTTTCGAGAAGGGGTTCATTTATTTATTCCGGCAGCGCCCTACTCTCCCACACAGTCACCCGTGCAGTACCATCGGCACTGGAGAGCTTAACTTCCGTGTTCGAGATGGGAACGGGTGGAACCTCTCCGCTAAAGCCACCGGAAATTCTTTTGTCTATCAGTGCAACAACCACATATCATGAATGTCTTTGTAAACGAGATATTAATAATTATGGTCAAGCCGCACGATCGATTAGTACCAGTAAGCTCAACACGTCACCGTGCTTACACACCTGGCCTATCAACCTCGTCGTCTCCGAGGGATCTTCAGTCTCAGTGTCTCCACTGAGAGGGATATCTTATCTCGAGGGGGGCTTCCCGCTTAGATGCTTTCAGCGGTTATCC
>DAIMEJ010000002.1:0-271245 GCA_036725345.1 Syntrophales bacterium | reverse complement strand
CGGATTGAATTTTGGCTCCCCGGCGCGGACTCGAACCACGGACCCGCTGGTTAACAGCCAGCTGCTCTACCGACTGAGCTACCGGGGAATGTTCGGTTTGAACTCCGTATCGGTAAAAAACCGCCCCTCAAGAGGGGCGGCCCTTTGTATCAGATTCTCACTCTATCTGCAACTGGTGCAGGTTGTCAGTTTCTCGTAGGGCACGCCCGTTTTCTTGCTGATCCACTTGAGCTGGTCGACGGGGGCAAAATACCTTCCGCAAACCCTGCAGGCTTCCATCTTGAAGTCCTTGTCCCAGATCTTCCTCTGGTCCCCCTTGTCTTCCATCTTCACGAACCCCGTGGGGCAGACGAAGGCACAGGACCCGCATCCGATGCAGGCGTCGGCGATGTATTCGATCTTCGGCTGTTCGATATCCCGCCCGGGGCCCCGATCCATGAACGTCAGGGCATCGACCCCCACCACCTCGTGACAGGTCCTCGTGCAGAGCCCGCAGAGGATACAGTCATGGGTCTCCGCTTTTCCCTCGGCCACATCCACTCCGAGTTTCCTCGCTACATCACGAACGGCGCCGGTTGCGGGGTATCGGTAATACAGGAGTTCCGCCGCGAGCTTTCTCCCCTCCCTGACACGGTCGGTCTTTGTTCGGACTTCCATCCCATCCTTCACCGGTGCGTCGCATGAGGTCGCAAGCTGCCACTTGCCGTTTGCCTTGATCTCGACAACGCAGAGGCGGCAGGCGCCGAAGGGGCTCAAATCCCTGTGGGAACAAAGAGTCGGAATCTCGATCCTCAATTCCTGCGCCGTTTGTAACACCGTCTTTCCCTGCTTTGCTTTGACCTTGCGACCGTCTATCGTGATCGTTACCATCTTCACTCCCTCGGTTGAACTCTATTCAGTCATCCCTTTTTTTCAGTCTCTTCAGTCCCTCTTTTCGACAAAACAGACCGGATAGACGAGACAGGCTGGATGGACCAGCTCACTCCCAGACCACCAGCCGGTAACAGCGGAGACACCTCTCGGCCTCCTTGATGGCCTGCGGTGTGCCGTAACCTCCCTCGACTTCCGCGAAACTTCCCCCCCGGACCGCGGGATCCAGGAATTTAACCTTCTCCTCAGGCCTTGCCGCGACAAAACCTTCGACCCTCTGCCTGCCGACGTCAATCCCCTTGAATGAGACACCGGGCAGGTATTTCTTGCCACGGATGTAAGCGTCGATACTCCTGGCGGCCTTATTGCCCGCGCCGAGGGCCTCAATGAGGGTGGCCGGTCCCAGAACGCAGTCGCCCCCTGCAAAGACCCCCTCCAGCTGTGTCCGGTAAGTCACGGGATCCGCCTTGATGGTTCCCCAACCGGTTACGCCGACCTGCTCCTTGTCGACAATGAAGCTCAAGTCCGGTACCTGTCCTGTGGCCGCGATGACCATCTCGGTCTCCGCCTTGTATTCCGACCCCGGCACGGGGATGGGCCGCCGCCTGCCGCTTTCATCGGGCTCCCCGAGTTTCATCTTTCGGCACTCGATGGTCGTGACCTTCCCATCCTTCATGAACACGCAGGCGGGTGCAACGAGGTAGCGGATCTTCACACCTTCCTCGAGGGCGTGTTCGATCTCCTCGTTCGCCGCGGGCATTTCCTTTCTCGATCTCCTGTAGAGAATCTCCACATCCTTGAATCCCAGACGCAGGCAGCTCCTGGCGCAATCGATGGCCACGTTCCCGCCGCCGATGATGACAACCTTCTTTTTCGGCTTGATCTTTTTGCCGAGGCTCAGGTCGCGAAGGAATTCCGCCCCCTGCACGAAGTCCGCACAGGCGGCCTCTTCCCCCTCGCAGCCTACCTTCATTCCCACGTGGGCGCCCACACCGAGGAAGACGGCTCTGAAACCCTGCCGCTTGAGATCTTCGAGATCCAGTTTGTCGACCCGACGGTCGTATTCTATGTCGACACCCATGTTACGGATGAGATCGATCTCGTAACCGATGACATCCTTCGGGAGGCGGTAGTCGGGAATGCCCACGGCGGCCATCCCCCCTCCTTTCGGAAGAGCCTCGAAGATCGTGACCCCGTAACCCATGAGTCGCAGATGATAGGCCGTGGCGAGGCCCGCCGGTCCGGCGCCGATGACCGCTACCTTGTCCTCTTTTTCTTTTGCCGGCGCGCCGAGGGCGCTTCCGCCCTTTTCCCGGTCGTAATCCGCCGCCGCACGCTTCAGGAGCCTGATGGCCAGTGTTTCGTCGATGTCATTCCTCACGCAGGCAGCCTCGCAGGGATGGGTGCAGGCCCGCCCGATCACGCCCGGCAGGATGCACCTCTCGCGGATGAGGTTGAGGGAATCGATAAACTTGTTGTTCCGGATGAGTTCGATGTAACCCGGTATGTCGAGGTTCGCCGGGCAGGCGGCCATGCAGGGCGCCGTGACGGCGGAGGCATAGGACTTCTTCTCCAGTCTCCTCCGGCCCGCCGCCAGATCCTGGAAGTCACCAGCGAAATACCGGACGGCATCCAGGATCGGGACCAGGGCCGAGGCCCTGCCGAAATTGCACTTGCTGAGCTCGGAGACACCCTTGATGACCCGTTCCATCTCGGCGAGGTCTTCCTTCGTTCCCTTTCCGGCGGCCATCTTCTCCATCATGTCGATCATCCTGTCGATGCCGATCTGGCAGACGGAGCACTCCCCGCAGGAGAGCTTCCTGGCTTCCCGCAGGTAGGCCAGAGAGAGGGAAGGGATATCCGCCTTTGCGTCGGTAACCACCAGGCCGTTCCATCCCATGAGGGCCGCCACCCGGTGACCGTTGAGCTTTGTCGGCACACTCGCGCTCGCTTCTTTCTTTGCAGCGGCTTTGCGGTTGTCCAACACCCTGCCATCCCAGCTGCTGAATAGTACGTCGCTCATTCCTGACACATCCTGTCCTTTATTTTTTACAGGTTATTTCTCGTCCCAGCCCTTCAGGCCGCTCACCTTGTCCATCAGCTTCTTGATTTCGTAATCCACTTTCCGCTGCACCGCCTTGATGTCGTCCGCCGACAGGTGCCTGAAACGCCCCTGGTGTTTCAAGTATTCCTCGACGGGTCTTAGCTTCTTGGGCATCTCCATGGTGAGGCGGTATTTGCCATTTTCCACTTCGTAGAGTGGGAAGACCCCCGTTTCGACAACGAGCTTGCCGATCTTTATCGTGATCTCGGAGGCGCAGCGCCAGCCTGTGGGGCACATGGAAAAAACATGGAGGTAGGAGGGACCCTTTACGGCCTTGGCTTTCTTGACCTTGTTCACGAGATCGATGGGATAGCTCGGGCAGGCCGTCGCCACGTAGGGGACACCGTGGGCGACCATGATTTCGGGTACGTTCTTCTTTCCCGTCCTCTGTCCCTTGATCTCTTTTCCGGCAGGGGATGTCGTCGTGGCGGCCATGAACGGTGTGGCGCTGGATCGCTGGATGCCCGTGTTCATGTAGGCCTCGTTGTCCAGGCAGATGAACATAAGATCATGGCCCCGCTCCATGGCCCCGGAAAGGGCTTGGAGGCCGATGTCGCAAGTCCCGCCGTCACCGGCTATGGCGACGGATTTCACCTCTCTGTCGGGGATTCTTCCCTTCCGCCTCAGGGCCTTGAGCGCGGCTTCAACACCGGAACCGACGGCGGCGGCATTTTCAAAGGCCACGTGGATATAGGGAACTTCCCATGCCGTCTGGGGATAGGCCGATGAGATAATCTCCATGCAGCCCGTGGCATTGGATATGACCACGTCATCGCCGAGCGCCTTCAGGATGATCCTCAGCGCGAGCACTTCGCCGCAACCCTGGCAGGCACGGTGCCCGGGACTGAAATATTCTTTCCGGTCGATCAGCTTCGGCGCAAATATCTCAAAGTTCTGTACCAGCGTCATTATTCTCTCACCCCGTAAAATTCAAAAGTGTCTTCTTTCTTCTTCGTCGCTTTTTCCGTCATGGCGATGAAATCATCGACCGCGACGTCGCGGCCCCCGAGACCCATGATGTAATTCACGACCTTCGGCCGGCTCGTGTCCTGGTATAGATAGGATTTGATGTCCGTCGCCACGGGACCGCCCGCGCCGCCGAATGAGACGGCCCGGTCCATGACGATCAGGGTCTTCGCCCCCTTGATGGCAGCCCGGAGTTCCTCTATCGGCAAGGGTCTCCACAGCCTCATTTTCACGAGCCCGACAGAGGCGCCTTTTTTCCTCATCTCGTCGACGGCGATCGATGCCGTCTCACCCATGGAGCCCATGGTGAGAATCAGGGTCTTGGCACCTTTCGCCTTGTAGGTTTCCACGGGCCTGTAATAACGCCCGAACATCTTTCCCCATTCCTTCCAGATCCTCACAATGGTCTTTTTCGAATTCCGGAGGGCCGTCTCCTTCACCTTCATCGATTCCGCGAAGATGTCGGGCATGTTGAAGCATCCCATGGAGATGGGGTTGTCCGGATGCAGCGTGACGAAGGGTTTCCTCGGGGGGAGGAACTTTCTGACCTGCGCCTGGGTGGGAAACTCCAGCGGTTCGATCATGTGCGTAAGCTGGAAGCCGTCGATGTTGAGAACGATGGGGAGCATTACGTCCGGATGCTCGGCAATCTTGAAGGACTGGATGGTCATGTCGATGACTTCCTGTCCGTTTTCGGCGAACATGCAGATCCAGCCGCTGTCGCGCTGTGGCATGATGTCTGTGTGGTCGTTCCAGATGTTGAGCGGCCCGGAAATGGCCCTGTTGGCGTTGCCCATGACGACGGGAAGCCTCATGGCCGAGACGATCGGGAGGATTTCGTGCATCAGCATGAGCCCCTGGGAACTCGTGGCCGTGTATACTCTGGCACCCGCCGCCGAGGCCCCCGCGCAGGCACTGATCGAGGAATGCTCGGATTCCACAGTGATGAACTCCGCATCGATGCGCCCGTCGTGAATAATGTCCGCCATATGCTCGGCGATGTGTGACTGGGGTGTGATCGGATAAACGGCCGCCACGTCGATATTACAGAGGGCAACGGCCTCCGCCGCCGCGATGCCCACTTCCATCCCAATGCGTTTTCCCATCTTATTCCACCTCCTCCTCCATCGCGATAGCCTCGGGCCAGCACTCGTGGGCACAGATCCCGCATCCTTTGCAGTAATCCAGGTCCGCGATGAAGTAGCCCTCTTTGTCCTCCTGGATGCACCCTTCGGGACAGAAAATGTAACAGAGCCCGCACTTGATGCACTTCTGTTTGTCCAGGATGGGCTTCTGGGCTTTCCAGCTTCCCGTCTTGTAGGCGGCGGCATTGCCGGGCAGAAAGACCATGCAGCCCGGGTTGATTTCCTGCCATTTTTCAGGCCATTTTTTGCTCGCTGCTTTTTTCTTCTTCATATAAAACCTCTGTCTCGTTAGGCGGCTTGCGCCATTTTGACGCCGTCGTATGCCCGCTTCAGGGCCTTCATGTTCTTGATCGCCAGGCGCCCGAACCGCTCTTCCAGCGGAGCGTTCAGGTCCTTGAGGGACAGGGCCCCCGTTGCCCTGAGCACGGCGCCGAGCATGGTCGTGTTGGTAATGGGTACACCGAGTTCCTCCCGGGCGATATGCGTGGCATCGACGGTGAAGAGCTTGCCCTTGTAATTCAGGGCCTTTCTGATCTCCGATGCCGCTTTTGTCGTGTTCACGATAAGGACACCGTCGGGCTTTAGCCCGTCCGTCACGTTGACAAGACCCACCAGGCTGGGATCCAGTACGACAACGACGTCGGGGCGATAAATGCCGGAGCGGATCTTGATGGGTTTATCGGATATGCGATTGAAGGCCATGACCGGGGCCCCCCGTCTTTCAGGACCAAACGCCGGAAATCCCTGCGCATATTTCCCTGCTTCGATGGCCGCCATGGCGAGCATCTCCACCGAAGTGACCGCCCCCTGGCCACCTCTTCCATGCCACCTGATCTCGATCATTCCCTGTTCTCCACGATGGTTTTTTTGCACTGCAGAAATGATGTCAGCTCCGATTTGAAAATATAAAGCGATTTCTTATCTGAACTGTCATTGTCTGTCAATAGCTATTTGAAAAAACTATTTCCTCTTCCCGAAGCGGCGTCCTGCTTTTTCATAGAGATCGCCCCCTGTGACGTCATTTACAACCACCAGAGGAAGATCCTCGACGGTGAACCTCAGTATGGCCTCGGGCCCCAGCTCCCCGTAAGCGGCGACCTCGACCCGCCGAACGCATTGTGCCATGAGGGCCGCGACGCCGCCGATGGCACCGAAATAAACGGCGCCGTGCTTCCGGATGGCCTCGATGACATCGGCGGAGCGTCTGCCCTTGCCGATCATTCCCTTCATGCCCGCCTCGAGGAGCTTCGGTGTGTAAGGATCCATCCTTGAACTGGTCGTGGGACCCACGGAACCGATGACCCGGCCGGGCCCCGCCGGCGTGGGCGCCGCGTAGAAGAGCGTCTGTCCGCGGATGGGAATAGGAATTTTTTTGCGTCGCAATATTGCTTCATGAAGCAACCGGTGGGCCACATCCCTCGCCGTGTAGACTTCACCGCTCAGAAGGACCCGGTCGCCCGCCCTGAGCCCCCGTAAGACCCGATCATCGAAAGGGGTCCGAATGCTTCTTGGTTTCTTCATTTCAAATGACGGCCTCTTTGTGCCTCGCGGCGTGACACTGGATGTTTACGGCCACGGGGAGAGACGCAATGTGACAGGGCATCATCTCCACATGGACGGCCAGCGAGGTCGACGCGCCGCCGTATCCCTGGGGGCCGATGCCCAACATATTGATCTCCTTCAGGGTATCCGCTTCAAGTTTTGCCAGCCTTTTATCCCGGCGGTTCCTCCGCCCGAGCGGTCTCAGGAGGGCTTTTTTGGCCAGAAGGGCCGCCTTTTCGATGGACCCCCCTATGCCGACTCCGACAATGGTGGGCGGACAGGGATTGGGGCCCGCCTCCCTGACCTTGTTCACGATGAGCTGACGGATTCCGTCGGTTCCGGCGGCGGGAAGAAGCATGTTCACGGAACTCATATTTTCACTGCCGCCGCCCTTCGGCATCACCTTGATCCCGATGCGGTTGCCGGGGATGACTTCCGTGTGAATGACGGCCGGTGTATTGTCACCTGTATTCGACCGGCTGAGCGGGTCACAGATGGATTTCCGCAGATGGCCTTTCCGGTAAGCCCGTCGCACACCTTCCTGGACGGCATCGTAGAGATTGCTGCCGGTCACATGGACGTTCTGGCCGAGTTCCAGGAAAACAACGGCCATGCCGGTATCCTGGCAGAGTGGGAGACATTCTTCCCGGGCAATGCGTGCATTTTCAATGATACGCTCCAGGGCAAACCGCCCGAGCTCGGCCTTTTCGACGGAGGCGGCCTTCCGGATCGCCCCGATCACGTCTTTGCCGAGATCCGTACTCGCCTCGAGAAAGAGTCTTTCCACCGTATCCCGGACGGTCCCGCAGGATATTCTTCGAAGAGATGGCATTTTGGAAATTCCCCGGAAATATTCTTCGATTAACGGCTAAACTGGGGAGGGTTTCAGGGTTTCTGCTTTTTCCCCGTTTCCTCCATGTTTCTGCGGAATTCCATGGCCTTTGCGAGGGTCATCCTGTCCGTGTATTTGAGATCCCCGCCCACGGGAATGCCCAGGGCAATCCGCGTGACCGTTATGCCCCTTTCCCTCAGGAGTTTCGTTATCAAAAGCGCCGTGGACTCCCCCTGCACGCTGGGATTCGTCGCGACGATGACCTCCCTGACGCCGTCCGAGGAGATCCTCCCCATGAACTCCTTCAGTCGCAGCTGCTCCGGACCGACGCCGTCGAGGGGCGAAAGGGCACCGTGGAGGACGTGATACTTCCCGTTGAACACACCGCTTTCCTCCACGGCAATCAGGGCGTCGGGATCCTCGACGATGCAGATGGTCTCCTTCTCCCGGCCCGGATCCCTGCAGATTTCACAAAGCTCCCCTTCGGCGAGATTGAAACAGTTTCGGCAGAGCCGGATCCTGACCTTGACATCCAGGATGCTCTCCGCGAGCTTTTTCGCATCCTCTTCGGAAGACCTCAGGATGAACGTGGCAAGCCGCGTGGCCGTTTTCTCGCCGATCCCGGGCAACTTGGTGAGCTCGACAATCAGGCGTCTGATGGGAAGCGCGTAACCCGTCATGAAAACCTCTTCACATCAATCCCGGGATTCGGAGACCGCCCGTGAGTTTTGACATCTCCCCCGTGACCATCTCCTGGGCCCTGCGAATTCCTTCGTTGACGGCCGCCACGACAAGATCCTGCAGCATTTCCACGTCCTCGGGATTGACGACATCCTTTTCAATCCGAAGTGCAACAACCTCGAACTTGCCGTTCACCACGGCGGTGACCATCCCGCCGCCGGCCCCGGCCTCCACGGTCCTCGCGGCAAGCTCTTCCTGGAGGCGGGCCATCTTCTCCTGGAGCTGCTGAGCCTGCTTCATGAACTTTCCGATATCCTTCATGGAAGGTTGCAACCTCCTTAAGTATGATTGTTCCTGACGATCACCTCGCGAACCTCCGCGCCCTCGAAGACATCCATCACCTTCTGCAGGACGGGGTGGTTCAGTGCCTCGCGCCGGATGTCGCCCGTCCGGTTATTCGACGCAGCGGGGTGGCCGGCATCATGGTCGCCCGTCCCCGGGTTTGCCGTTTTCAGCGACTCGATTTTCACGGCGACGTCCTCGCGGAAAAATTCCCCGGCGATCTCCGTCAGGCGAGCCTTGTGCTCTTGTTCCTTGAAATAATCCAGGAAGAGATACCCCTCCGGGAAGCCAATCCTGAAGGTTCGCTCCTCGTACCCCAGAAACCGTCCCGGCTCGATCTTTGACCAGATGGGGTAGCTCTTCTTCTTGACGAATTCCTTGAAGGATTCCCACAGGTTCTCCTCCGAAACAGGCCCCGCTCTTTCCGCGGTGGCCGGCTCTCCGGCAGCCTCCTTCGCAAGGGGCGGCTTCGCGGGCGATGGATCTGTTTCCGTACGGGACGGCAACGGGCGGTTGCCGCTTTTCTGCGAAAGCCTCCTCTCCAGCTCCTCCATCTTCGCAAGGATCTCATCCACCGGGATCCTGGGTTGGAGGCGGGCCATCCGGACCAGCGTGAACTCGAGGTTCAGACGCGCATCGAGGCTCCTCCTCACCGCTTCCTCCTCGTCCAGGAGGATGTCCATGAGCCTCTGGAGGGTATCCGCCGATGCCTTCTCCGCCTGTTGACTCAAACGCGCGACATCGTCGGGCAGCAGGTCCATCACAGCCGGGTCAGCCGCCGTGATCCTGACCAGGAGGAGGTTGCGGAAATGGTTGAGGAGCATCCCGTAGAACACCTTCATGTCCAGCCCCGCGAAATAGGCCTCCTCGATGACGCGCAGACAGGCGCCGGCGTCACCGGCCAGGACGGCGTCGGAGAGGCTGAAGAGAAAGCGCCGGTCGGCGGCGCCGAGAAGTTCCTCGACGTCGCTGTCCCCGATTGGGGTCCCGGCATAGGAGATGGCCTGGTCGAAGATGCTCTGCGCGTCCCTCACACTCCCCTCGCTTGCCTCTGCGATGAGAGCCAGTCCGCCGTCACTGATCTGGATGCCTTCCGACGAGGCGATCTGCCGGAGGTTGCCGGTGATGTGCTTCAGAGACAGTCGTCTGAAATCGAAACGCTGGCAGCGGGAGAGAATGGTCGCCGGCACTTTTTGCGTTTCCGTCGTGGCAAAGACGAAGATGACATGAGCGGGCGGTTCCTCCAGGGTCTTCAGCAGGGCATTGAAGGCTTCCCTGGTGAGCATGTGAACTTCATCGATGATGTAGACCTTGTATCGCGACGATGCGGGCGCGAATTTCACATTTTCCCGAAGCTCCCGGATCTCGTCGATACCCCGGTTGGAGGCGCCGTCGATCTCGTTGACATCCATCGACGTGCCCTCCGTGATCTCGCGGCAGTTCACGCAGGCGTTGCAGGGGATTTCGATGGGGCCTTTCTCGCAGTTGAGCGCCTTGGCAAGGATGCGGGCGACGGAAGTCTTTCCGACGCCCCGGGGCCCGCTGAAGAGGTAAGCGTGAGCCACCCGTCCCAGCCGGATAGCGTTCTTCAGTGTCTTGACGACATGTTCCTGCCCGAGAACATCTTCAAATACCTGAGGTCTCCATTTGCGGGCGAGGACAAGATATTCCATTGGGACTTATGACTCTCCCCGGATCATATTCCGGCCCCGGTTTGAAAAAGGTGATAGCCAGGATTCCCGTAGCACACGTCGGTTATTGCTACCGCTGCTTCCTTCCGGACCTGACGGGGTTCACAATCCTCTGTCGCACGGGGCCCGGCTATCATATCCTGAATAGACATCTGGCGGAGAGAGGGGGATTCGAACCCCCGGTGCACCTTTGAGGGGCGCACACACGATTTCCAGTCGTGCCCATTCGGCCTCTCTGGCATCTCTCCCTTAAAGTCAACTTGCCGGATGTAAAACGCTATTCACAATAATGGCGGAGAGAGGGGGATTCGAACCCCCGTGAGGGCTTTTGGCCCTCAAACCGATTTCGAGTCGGTCCCGTTATGACCACTTCGGTATCTCTCCGTCTGATTATTTTTTTATCCTCTTTTCCCTAAAAAATCTACTCAAAAGTTCGGCGCAAAGTGCCGCTAAAACGCCCGTTTTCACTGCCACCGCATGGTTCAGCCTCCGGTCCTCGAGAATACGGTAAAGGGAGGCAACACCCCCGTTTTTCGGATCGGCGGCACCGTAGACCAGCCTCGAAATCCGGGCATGAACGATGGCCCCGACACACATGATGCAGGGCTCTACGGTGACGTAGAGGGTCGTCCCCGTGAGGCGGTAATTGCCGAGCCTCCGCGCGGCTTCGCGAAGCGCTAAAATTTCAGCGTGGGCCGTGGGGTCCCTGAGGGCGATGGGGTTGTTGTGAGCCCTCGCGAGGATGTCATCGCCAAGGGTAACGGCGGCGCCCACGGGGACTTCGCCCTTCCGGATGGCTTCCTCGGCCTCCTCGAGGGCGATCGCCATGAATTTTTCGTCTCTGTCCATGGGCTTCCCGGCTTTAAACCCGCCCCTTCGGGGCATGATAATTGCTCCACTCTATACTGCAATGTCTCCGCTCGTGTCAAATGCGGGAGGCGGGCCGTCGGAAGGACCCCCGGAGATATAACCTTGATTTACTTCGCACCCATCGTTTATATCACCTCTTGAACCGGGAGCGCTGTCGGATATGACCCCCCCCAGAATGATGACCCTTTTTGTCCTGCTATCCCTGGCCGGTCACCTGACCGTTCTTTCGGCTGCCGGTTTCATCGGGCGGTACGCCGGGGCTCCGGAAGAAGTGTTTCAGGTCGAACTCACCTCGCAGACGCCGGGAGACCCTCAGAGCAAAAAAACAATCCCGAAAGATTCCCCAAAAACCACGGGGTTCTCCGGCCTAGAGCGATACCGGGGAGAAGACACGGTGGAACTCGGTCGTTCGGGCAGGAAGTACGTTGATTATCTCAACCGCCTGAGGAAACAGATCGAGGAGCGGTGGGAGTACCCGCCCGAGGCTTACGCAAAAAAGCAAACAGGCACCGCGGTTCTTCGATTTTCAATCACCAGCAGCGGAGACCTCCTAGGCTCCGATATCCTCTGCTCCTCAGGCTTTGAAGACCTCGACAGCGGGGCCCTTGCCGTCGTGAAGGCGGCGGCTCCCTATGCACCCCTGCCGGAAAATTTCAATATCTCCAGGCTCCACGTCATCGCCCGTTTCCAGTACGATATTTTTTGACAGGACCCCCGCTTCGGTCATCCGAATTTCTCTTCCGGCGGACTTGTCGATACCGTCTCGGGGACGCCGATCGCTTGTTCGCAGCATCCGGTTGCCCTCATGAAAAACAAGTGATATGCAAGGCCGAAGAATCGTGGAGGATGAGAATGGTTATGTTAGAAGAAAGCCTGCGATACGCTCGTGACGTGGTGGCCCGAGACCCCATGGCCACCTTTCTGGGAATCCGTCTCAAGGAGATCCGGCGGGCCTACGCGCTTCTTTCACTCGATATCCGGCCCGAGTTTCTCAACGCCCTGGGCAGGGCGCACGGCATGATTGTATCGGCCCTCGTTGACCAGGCCGCGGCGGTGGCGGCGAACGCAACGGACTACCGGGCCCTCATCGCGGAGATCAAGGTCAATTTTCTGGACGCCGTGTCCTCCGGAGACACCGTAACGGCAGAGGCGAGGGCCATCGACCTCAGGAAAAGCCTGAGCCTCTGGCAGGTCGATGTGCGTGACTCCGCGGGGAAGCTTGTCGCAGCGGGACAGGCCGTGGGTTATCACCGGCCTCCGGGAAGTGTGAACGGGAAATCGGCCTGAGACAACCCTCGCGGGCTTACGCGGCTTTTTCCCTGTCGTCTTTGTCCGTTACGCAATAGACGCCGGTACCCAGGAGGGCCGGTTTGAAGCAACGGTTATCGGAAACGCAGGCGGCCTGCCTCCGGTCTCCTTCGTGCCATCGTCTGACAAGGCCGGGTTCTCGAATAAAGGGGCGGCTCATGGAAATGTAGTCGGAGACACCCCTTCTCACGAGATCATCGGCAACCTCGAAGGACCGGATGCCACCCACCAGGATCAATGGAAGCCTGAGCTTGCCCCTGTAATACTCCGCCGCGTCCCTGAAATAGGCCTCGTCACGCGCCCTCTCGATACCGCGCCGGGAAGGGCTGAGTTCCCCCGAGAGGAGCGTTCCGCCACTTAATTCGACGGCATCGATCCCGGCCTCCTGGAGGATGAGCGCCGTCTCGAGCGAGGCCTCCAGCTCGAGCCCCCCCTGAATGAAATCGCGTGAATTGAGCTTGACAAGGACGGGATAATCGTCTCCCGCGTGTTTCCTGATTTCCGTCAGGATGTCCACTAGAATCTTGGCCCGCCCCGATACGGTGCCGCCATAAGTGTCCCCTCTCCTGTTGAAAAAGGGAGACAGGAACTGGCTCAGGAGGTATCCGTGGGCGGCATGAACCTGCACGCCGTCAAATCCCGCAGTGCGAGCCCGCGCGGCCGCTTTCCCGTAAGCCAGGGCCAGTTCATGAATCTCCTCAACAGTCATTTCCGAGCCCCGCTGGGATCGCGAGACTTCCTCGACGATGGACGGACCGACCGGTTGAAGACCCGTCAATTTTTTACTGGAAAGGAGGCCTCCATGGGCAAGCTGAAGGACGATTTTCCCGTCAAGCCGGTGCACGGCGTCCGTCATGTGCCTGAGGCCCGGCACGAAGGCGTCACTGGAAATACCGAGCTGGCGCGTCGCCGCCTGACCTTCCGGGCGCACATAGGTGTTACCCGTGATGATGAGACCCACACCGCCGGTAGCCAGGCCGCACATCAACTCCACGAGCTGCGGTGTGCAGGCCCCCTCCTCCGAAGCCATCCCTTCCCAGGTAGCGGATCGAACGAAGCGGTTCGCCAACATCATGCCCTTGATACCTGTTTTTTCAAATAGTCTCGACACGGTGATTCCCCCCGAAGGTCCTTGAAAAGACAATAACAATCTCGAGAAAAAACCGGGTTGACAATCCCTGTTCGCCCATATATGGCAAAAAAGCGTTTTTTCTTCAACATATTCTATGAGTCAAGGCCTCGGCCGGGGTCAAAGGGTGTATGGTGACGTCAAAGGATTCCTGCATCAGAAGAAAGGAGCGGCCGGCACGAAGGGGTTTCAAGGAGCGCGCTTTCGCACTGACGGCCCTGTGCATTCTTTTCCTCAGCATTCCATTGAGTCCCTCGAAAGCGGCAGTCTATACCGACGATATCGGGAGAACCGTTCAGATTCCCTCTCATCCCCGGAGGATCATTTCGCTCGCGCCGAGCATCACGGAGACACTTTTTGCCCTCGGTCTCGACCGTGAGATTGTCGGTGTGACGGATTTTTGCAATTATCCTGAAGCAGCGCTCTCCAGGCCGAAGGTGGGCAGTTTCATCAGCCTCTCGGCCGAGAAAATTGTCTCTCTGCGTCCGGATCTGATTCTGGCCACGGCCGACGGCAACCGGAAGGAATCCGTTGAACAGCTGATGAGGCTGGGGCTGCCGGTTTACACGGTCAGCCCGTCAAACCTGAACCAGACATTGCACATGATCTCCACCTTGGGCGGGATGACGGGAAGGGAGAAGGAGGCCCACGCGCTGGTCCACAAGCTCCGGCAAAGGATCCTTCACGTGAAAACGGTGACGGAGCGTCTGCCGCGACCGAAAGTCTTCTTTCAGGTGGGTATCGATGCTCTTATCACGGCCGGCAGCGGCACTTTCCTGAACGAACTCATCACAATTGCCGGCGGTTTGAACATTGCCGGCGGGGAAACCGTACGCTACCCCCGTTACAGCATCGAGAAAATCCTCACGGCGGCACCGGACGTTGTCATCGTCACGTCCATGAAGGGAGAGGGAACCTTCGAAAAAGTGAACAAGAAATGGTCCCGCTGGCCTTCCATCCCGGCGGTCCGAACGGGAAGGATCTACCTGATGGAAACAGATCTCGTCTTCCGCCCTTCGCCGAGAATCGTGGACGGCCTCGAGGAGTTGACGAGGCTCATCCACCCCGAAGTCCGCGACAGACTCGGGTCCAACCCTTAAGAAAAAGGGCCCCATAAGGGGCCCCTTTCACGGTCGCTTTAAGGTCTGCTCTAATCGCGAGACCACTTGGATGACTCGACGTACTGCACGATCTTTTCGGCAAGCACCCTCACCGTATACTCGAACTTGGAGACGTCCTTCTCCAGGAGGGTCATCCGGAAACCCATGAGCGGTGTGAAGAAGGAGGTGAGAGGGACCACGCAGATGCCCGTGGACCCGAGCAGGTAATAGACGAAGCGTTTGTCCAGCTCGATCCTTTCACTGCATATCTTTTCGATGAAATGACGGATGTTGCTGTGCTCGATGGGGAGTGTCTGCCTGTCGTTGAGGACCGCTTCGTTGAAAACGACGGACATGTAGAAGGCGCCGTTGGTGCGGTTCACAACGATGTAGGGCACGTCCTTGAGGATGTTGTAAGCGACGTTGGAGAGTTGCTCGTATGTCCGGAGCCTGTTGTTCAGGTATTTTTCGTACTCCGGGTGGGACATGAGTCTCGGGATCGAGACCTGGGGCAGAGTCGTCGAGCACACCTCGGCCATCTTCTGCATCAGGATCGCCTGGACGTAATGGGCAAAGGCCTCGTCCTTCTGCCCGTTGTACACCTCGATCCACCCGCACCGGGCCCCGGGCCAGGGAAACTCCTTTGAAATCCCTTTCATGCTGATGGCCGGCACATCCTCGATGATGTCGGAAAGAGGTACGGTCTGCTGCGCGTTGTAGACCATGTTGATGTAGATCTCGTCGAAGACGAGGAAAAGATCGTTTTCCCTGGCGATCTTCACGATGCGCCTCAGCGTCTCCTCGGGGTAGACGAAACCCGTGGGGTTGTCGGGGTTGATCACGAGGATGCCCACGATCGCCTTGTGGCTCTTGACCTTGATCTCGAGCTCGTTCATGTCCGGATGCCACCTGTGATAGGGATTCATCCGGTACGTGCTCGGCGGAAAGGAGGCGTGGTGAACCTCGGCAAGGAAATGGGTCGAGTAGGTCGGTTCGGGCAGGATGATCCTGGCGTCGACCCGGATGACGCCGTAAGACCTGGCAATTGCATCACCCAGGCCGTTGAAGAAGATGATGTCATCGGGCGCGATCTGCGTCTTGCCCCTTTTGTTGACCCTTTCCGCGATAAATTCGCGCGTCGCTTCATGCCCCTGTGTGGGGGAATATGCGTAATTGATATCCTCCTTTAGAAGATCGATCAGGACTTCCTTCATCCAGTCGGGGATCTTCTCCCCTTTGTGCACGGGGTCGCCGATGTTCTCCCAAATGACCTCCATGCCGCATGATTTGAGCCGGTTGGCCACGCCAACGATGTTTCTGATTTCGTAGGTGAGGCCCTCACCTCTCTTGGCAATGTCGAATCTCATGGAATGCCTCTCTCTTGATGATCTACCAAGAATAATGCAATATTTTTGCTCATTTAATATAACTGAGGAAAAATATCTACATTTTTTTTAGCCTTGCGCCCTCCACACCCTTTGAAGCGTCTTCCCGGCGAATTTCCGCATACATTCTAATTGAATTATGACGGGGTTTATAGTACCGTCTGACCACCGAGGACCGGTGACCGTCCGGGGGCGATCATTCGTTTCTGTAAATGCCATCCCATTGAAATTAATAGAATTTTCTCTTCAGCGATTCCGCCGTGAACATCAATCCTGAGGACTTATTCTGATCAGGAGAAGACCATGAAGAAAACCCCACTCTTTGAAAGGCACCAGAAACTGAAGGCAACGATGATCGAATTCGGCGGATGGTGCATGCCCGTTCAGTACACCGCCGTCATCGAGGAGCACAGGGCCACGAGGTCCGCAGCGGGACTCTTCGACATATGCCACATGGGTGAAATCGAAGTCCGCGGACCCGGCGCCCGGGAGCTCCTGCAGAGCGTCATGAGCCGGAACCTCGACGGCCAGGAAATAGGCCAGATGAAGCTGAGCGTCATGCCGAATGTCCGGGGCGGCATCATAGACGACCTGACGGTTTACAGACTGGGTGATGAGCACTACATGGTGGTTACCAACGCCGCGACCAAGGACGGTGACTGGGAGTGGATCCTGAAAGCACATAGGGAAAAGGGGTCCCCGAGCGTCACCCTCCGGGACATCAGCTATGCCACGGGCAAGATCGATCTGCAGGGGCCGAAGTCACAGACCATTCTTCAGAAGATCACATCGGGAAATCTGGCCCCGCTCAAGTTCTACCATTTCATGAGCACGGATGTGCTCGGCATTCCTTCGATCGTCTCCAGAAGCGGATACACAGGGGAGGATGGCTTTGAGATCTACGCCGACAGCCGCCGGATCGGTGATATCTTCGACGCCCTTCTGAACAACGGGACGCCCATGGGACTGAAACCGGTGGGGCTCGGGGCTCGTGACACCCTTCGCATCGAGTCGGGCCTGATGCTCTACGGTCATGAAATAGATGAAACGGTAACACCCTACGAGGTGGTCTACGGCTGGATCGTCGATCTCACGAAGGACTTCATCGGCCGCGAAGCCCTGAGAAAGCAGAAGGAAGAGGGGGCGAAGAAAAAGCTCATCGGGTTCGAGATGACGGACCGGGGGATCGCGAGACACGGCTACAAGGTCTTCGGGAACGGCCGGGAGATCGGCCGCGTCACCTCAGGGACCTTCGCACCGACTCTCGGCAAGGCTTTGGGCTTCGCCTTCGTCGACAGGACCCATGAAAGCCCCGGAAGCGAGATCGAAATCGAAATCCGCAGCCAGCACGCAAAGGCGAGGGTGGTTCCCTTGCCGTTCTACAGAAGACCCCAGACTTAAGAACAGAAATTGAATCCCGCCGGAAAGGAGCAGGAAATGGCCAAGCCCAGCCCAGCAGACAGGAAGTACACGAAAGAGCACGAGTGGGCCCTCGACCGGAGAGACGGTGTCGTGACGATGGGCATCACCGATCACGCACAGGAACTGCTGACGGACATTGTTTACGTGGAGTTGCCGAAGATCGGAAATAAGGTGAAACAGATGGAGACCGTCGCCGTGGTGGAGTCGGTCAAATCCGTCTCCGATGTCTACTCGCCCGTGAGCGGGGAGGTCGTCGAAGTCAACAGCCGGCTTGAAAGCGAGCCCGAGTTGATCAACAAGGATGCCTTCGGCGAGGGCTGGATTGCCCGGATCCGGATGGATCAGCCCGCGGAATTGAATCACCTGATGGACGCATCGGGTTACGAAGCCATGATCAAGGAAACGGCGCATTGAAAAATAAATTCACACATCCCGTCACGCCGGGTTTCGCCCTGATCAGACCCGCAACCTGAATCTGAAAGGAGCCTCCCATGGACTATGTGCCCCACACGGCCGAAGACCAGAAAGCGATGATGCAGACGGTGGGGATTCAATCTCTCGAGGAGCTATTTGCGGATATCCCGACCCCTTACAGACTCCGAAAGCTTCTCGATCTTCCCCCCGCGCAGTCGGAACCGGAAGCCTTCGATCTCATGAAGGGCATGGCCGAAGAGAACGCCCTGCCCCGAATCACTCTCATGGGGGCCGGTTCGTATCATCACTACATCCCCGCCGTCGTCGGGCACGTGATCTCCCGATCCGAGTTCTACACGGCCTACACACCCTACCAGGCGGAGATCAGCCAGGGCATCCTTCAGGCCATCTACGAGTACCAGACGATGATCGCAAAGCTCACGGGTACGCAGGTGGCCAATGCCTCGATGTACGACGGAGCCTCAGCCATGGCGGAAGCGGCCGTGCTCTCCGCGAAGACCCTCAATCGAAACAGAATCGTCGCGGTGAAATCCGTTCACCCCGAGTATCGACGGGTGGTGAAAACCTACGCCTGGGCAAACGGCTACGAGGTCGTGGAGACGGAATACGGCAAATCGGGACAGCTCGACGAGGAGGCGCTCCGGTCGGCGATGGACGAAAACACGGCCGCCGTTCTCATCCAGAGCCCGAACTTCTTCGGTGTCATTGAGAATCCCGGCGCCATCGAGAAAGCGGTGCATGAAAAGGGGGCCTATCTCGTCTGCGGATTCACGGAGGCGACCTCGCTGGGCGTCCTGAAACCCGCCGGCGAGACGGGCGCAGACTTTGTGGTCGGAGAGGGTCAGAGCTTTGGAAACCCCGTGAACTTCGGCGGGCCCTATCTCGGTATTTTCGCGAGCACCGGCCAGTTCCTCCGGAAGATCCCGGGGAGGCTCTCGGGTGCCACGGTGGACAGGGAAAACAGGCGCGGCTTCGTGCTGACGCTGCAGACCCGGGAGCAGCACATCCGCCGGGAGAAGGCGACATCCAACATCTGCTCCAACGAAGCTCTCTGCGCTCTGGCTGCCGGGGTTTATCTCGCGTGCCTCGGCAAGAACCTGAAGCGGCTTGCGGAACTCAACATCCTGAAGGCAAGGTACCTTCGTGAGAGACTTCTCACGCTCAAGGGGTGGGAGCCGGTTTTTTCGGGGCCTTGCTACAATGAATTCGTGCTGCGGTGTCCCGACCCCGGTCGCGCCAATGAAGAGCTTCAAGCGGCGGGCATCCTGGGGGGTTACGAGGTCGGAGGGCATTACCCGGAGCTGAAGAACGGACTGCTTCTCTGCGCTACGGAGATGCTGAAAAAGGAAGACATCGATGACGTCGTTTCCATTCTGGCCTGAGCCAGGCGTCACCGAATGGATGATCGAGGGTGAACATAAGAGGAGGATTCCATGGAATTGATCTACGAGAAAAGCCGACCGGGCCGCAGGGCCTGCAGCGTGCCTGCCTGCGATGTCCCGGAGACCCCCATCGAAAGTCTCATCGACCGATCCCTGCTCCGGGAGGACATCGACCTTCCCGAGGTGGCCGAGATCGATCTCGTGCGACACTACACGGGGCTCTCGCGGAGGAACTTCGGTGTCGACATCGGCTTTTACCCCCTGGGTTCCTGCACGATGAAATACAACCCGAAACTCAACGAGGAGGTGGCGAGACTGCCGGGTTTCACGATGCTGCACCCTTACGCGCCGGCGGCTTTCGCCCAGGGTAACCTGCAGCTCATGTATGAGCTTAGAAGGTATCTGAGCGAGATCTTCGGCATGGCGGATTTCGCCCTGCAGCCGGCCGCGGGCGCCCACGGTGAACTCACGGGGGTGATGATCATCAAGAAGTACTTTGAGAAGAACGGTCAAAAGCGCTCCAGGGTCCTGATCCCGGACACGGCCCACGGGACGAACCCCGCGTCGGTTGCCCTGTGCGGATTCCAGGTGGTGACGGTTCGTTCCAACACCGAGGGCGGCGTTGATCTCGAGCACCTCCGAGAGCTGATGACGGAGGATGTGGCGGGACTCATGCTCACGAACCCGAACACGCTGGGGCTCTTTGAACGAAACATCGAGGCGGTTGCGAGTACGGTCCATGGGAAGGGGGGGCTTCTCTACTGCGACGGCGCCAACGCGAACGCCTTCATGGGCATCACGCGGCCGGGGGACCTCGGTTTCGACATCATCCAGCTCAACCTCCACAAGACCTTCTCGACCCCCCACGGATGCGGCGGGCCGGGTGCCGGCCCCCTGGGCGTCAGGAAGGACCTCGTCCCTCACCTTCCCGTCCCGCGCGTCGTCCGGAAGGGAAGGCGGTATGCCTGGGACGAAAACTTCCCGGAGAGCATCGGCCGGGTGAGATCCTTTTACGGGAATTTCAACGTGATGGTCAAGGCCTTCACGTACATCCGTTCCCTCGGACCCGAGGGGTTGAAAAGGGCAAGTGAAAACGCCGTGCTCAATGCAAACTACGTGAAGGAACGCCTCAGGCCCTATTACCAGATCCCCTACGACCGGATCTGCATGCACGAGTGCGTCTTCTCGGGGGAGAAACAGGTCAAGGAAAGCGGTGTTCACACGACGGACATTGCCAAGCGCCTTCTCGACTACGGATTCCACCCGCCGACCATCTATTTCCCCCTCATCGTTCGGGAAGCCATCATGATCGAACCGAACGAAACGGAAAGCCGGGAAACGCTTGACGCCTTCTGCGACGCCATGATTGCCATCGCGAAGGAGGCGAAGGAAAATCCAGAGATGCTCAAGGCAGCGCCTCACACCACGCCCGTGAAGCGCCTCGATGACGTCCTGGCGGCCCGGAAACCCGACGTCTGCTGGCTTGGCGATTGCAAGTAATGCAATCTCCCGTTGTCATATAATCATAAAAAATCTGTGAAGCGGAAGACGCCCATGAAGAACATTTTGAACATGACCAAGGAGCAGCTTCTCGAGCAGCTGTGGTCCACGGAACCAAAAATAAAACAAATCCTCAAGAATTCCAAGCATGTAGAGGAGGCCCGCCATCTCGTATTCGACTACATGAACCGGCTGGACAGGGACCTCTACAACATGAAATCCGACACCTACTTCGTGAACCTCAACATCATCGAGAAGAGGAACGCCAAGGAATGTATCCGCGTGCTCATGAATACGATGCGGTCGGAGAACGAATATCTCACGAAGTCTTCTCCTCTGGAGGCCCTGTACGACATCGTTCACGAAAAGGAAAAGGCTCTCGACGCCGTAACGAGGGCTTTTCTTTGCGAGTACCTCGCCCTGTTCCTGGGCATTACGGGTAAAGCGGGAAAGCACGTCAAGAGCAAGGAGCTTTTCGTTCATGCGGACGGAAGGGAGGCGGCCCTCGTCCGCTCGGACCAGCTCGACGAATATGCATCCTACATCAGGAGATTCCTCAGGCGCCACAAAACGGGATTGGACCGGAGCGTCGTCAGGGAAAGGAAGGCCCTGAAGTCGGACATACTGAAATATTTCGGCGGAAGCGAAGAAGACTGGAAAGACTACCGGTGGCACCTCAAGCACACCATCAAGGACGTTAAAACCCTCACAGCCCTCGTCAAGCTCGACCGGGACGAACTGGCGGGGCTCCGCTGCGCCGAATCGGACGCCATCCCCTTCGAAATCACGCCTTACTATCTCTCCCTCTTTCGCAAGAAGGGGTCAGGTTCATACGATCGCCAGATCCGCGCCCAGGTAATACCCGGCAACCGTTATTGCGGCAGCGTCGCCCAGAGCCGGGAACAGGGGTTCGACATGGATTTCATGGGCGAGAAGTCGACGAGCCCCGTCGACGGCATCACGCGGCGCTATCCCGAAATCCTTATCCTCAAGCCCTACAACGCCTGCCCGCAGATCTGTGTTTACTGCCAGCGGAACTGGGAGATCAAGACGATGGGTGAGGACGTGATGATGAGCAGGAAGAAAATCCGGGAGGCCCTGGCCTGGATCGACGGGCACGAAAGTATCACGGAGGTTTTGATCACGGGAGGAGACCCCCTGACGCTCGACAACAGATACCTGGACTGGCTGATCGGGGAAGTGGCGCAGATCAAGCACGTGGAACGGATACGCATCGGCACCCGCACGATTGTCACACTCCCCTTCAGAATCGACGACGGATTCATCTCGGTGATCAAAAAATACCATGAATGGGGAAAGCGGGAAATCGCGATTGTGACACACTTCGAGCATGCAGCTGAAGTGACCCCTGATGCCGTGGAGGCGGTCAGAAAGCTCAAAAACGCCGGGATCAATGTGTATAATCAGCAGGTCTTCACCTATTACAACAGCAGGAAATTCGAGACGGCCCTTCTGCGCAAAACCATCAAGGTTTCGGGCGTGGACCCCTACTACACCTTCAGCACCAAGGGCAAGGAGGAGACCATTGACTTTCGAGTTCCCATCGCGAGGATCGAGCAGGAAAGGAGAGAGGAAGCCCGCCTGCTTCCCGGACTCGTCCGTACGGACGAACCGGTCTTTAACGTGCCGAAGCTTGGGAAATCGAATCTGCGGGCTTGGCAGGACCACGAGGTGATCATGATCCTGCCCAATGGAAGCAGGGTTTACCGTTTCTTCTCCTGGGAAGTCAGGATCCTCACAGCCCTTGATTACCTTTACACCGACGTCCCCATTTACGACTACCTCAAGAGGCTCGACGCGGACGGCGAGAACATCAACGATTATATTTCAATATGGTACTACTTTTAAAAAGCAGGCTGAAGGCAACAGGTATCAGGCGTTAGGAAAAGAAGTATCACATTTTTTTCGTATATAGCCTGATGCCCGATGCCTGATTCCTGATGCCCATGCTATGCCCAAACCTCCATGGTTGAAAGTGAAAATTCCCTCGTCAGGAGAATATCGCCGGGTGAGGGACACGCTCCGACACTTCGGTCTTCACACCGTCTGCGAGGAAGCAAGATGTCCGAACATCGCGGAGTGTTTCCACGATGGAACGGCCACCTTCTTGATCCTCGGGAGTGTCTGCACCCGCCATTGCAGATATTGTAACGTGACGCATGGAGAGCCGCGGGGTGTCGATGAAGAGGAACCGGTGCGCCTCTTACGTGCGGCACAGGAAATGGGACTCAAGTACGTGGTCATTACATCCGTCACCAGGGATGATCTGCCCGACGGCGGGGCCGAGACATTCGCGAGATGTGTGGAACTTCTTCGCCGACACCTTTCCGAAAGCCGGGTGGAGGTCCTGATTCCTGATTTCCAGGGGAGCCTGGATGCGCTTAATCAGGTCATTCAATCCGGTCCGGACGTCATAAACCACAACATGGAGGTGGCGCACCCTCTTTTCAACGCCCTGAGGCCGGAAGGGGATTACACGCGGTCGCTTGAAATACTGCGACAGGTCAAAGAGAGGGGTAAAGGGATCCGGAGTAAATCGGGATTCATGATTGGTTTAGGCGAAAATACAAGTGATATCAATAACTTAATTTATGATTTGGCCGCGGTTGACTGTGATTTTCTAACCATAGGGCAGTACCTTCAGCCAACGAGGGACCACTGGCCCGTCCAACGTTACTACTCCCCTGAGGAATTTGTAGATTTTGCGGAAACGGCTTATCAGAAGGGTTTCAAGAAAGTCGAATCGGGGCCCCTCGTCAGGAGTTCATACCACGCGGCAAAATATTCTTAAAACAGATTGAAGGCATTCTGCAGAAAAAGCCGGACAACAATTTCCGGCTTTTTTATGTTCGCCTTGCGCCATAAGCCTTTCGCCTTTCGCCTGTTTCACCTTACATAGATAGGGTTGGAGAAGATCCAGGGCCGGTATTTAAAGAGATGCTTCAGATAGACTTCGACCCGGTAAATGCCCTTCTCATCGATACCCATCCAAAGACTTTCCGTAACTTCCTCCCTCACAAGCTCGCCATCCTTGATGACGCGGACCTTCGCCTCGCAGGGAGGATGGACCCTCAGTATTGCTATATCGTCGAGATAGAATTCATCGCCCATGGTGGCGGTCTCTGTCTCATCCATGATAATAAATCTGAAGTCCTTGGCTTTATGAAAATACTCCGTGGCAACATAGACACGACCGCGTCTCAGTGCATTGATGACCAGGCGTCGGTCCAGCTTGACATCATTGAAAAAGGGTACTTCCGATTGTATGTGGGTAGTTACGAAGCGCAAGGCCTTGCTGAAAGGGAAGATCTGGAATTCCGCACCGAACATTTTTTTAATCGTATCGTGATTATCCAGTTCCCCGATACCCACGACTTTCCTGTACCGGTTCAGCTCATCCCAGCGTGTAAGGGTAATCTTCTTTGGCCCTTTGAGCGTGTAGGCAGGGAACAAAAACCCTTTTAAAGCGCTCGGCAACCCTTTCAGATGGCTTTGCCAGTCCGTCATGAAATCCCATATGCCCATGCCCGTGAAGTCTTTTGCACCCCAGTCAAGCCAGGGAATTGGTTTCACGTGAAACCTTGAAGTCCCCTCATGATCGGGATGGGCGATAAAACCAATCCCGCCCCTGCTTCGAACCCAGTCAATATAGAATTGCGGTTTGATATCGAGATCCTCATCGTAGGGAAAGACCCATGGGATATCGCATGACAGGAGGGGTTCGTCGATGCCGAAGGCAATGTAGTGGTTATAGCGCGGTGTAACCTCAACACCGATAAGGACGAGGACATCTTCAAACCAGCGTTCAAGGCCATCGTGTTTTGCCTGAAGCCAGTTGTGGTCCGTAAACATCAGAAAATCGACGCCGTTTTGCCTTGCAGCTTCAACAATTTGCTCAATGGCGATACGCCCGTCGTAAGAATAAGCGGAATGCATGTGAATGGCCCCGGTATAGTCGTGCAGCTTGAAAATAAACTGGTCCGACTTTTCCTCGACCCTCGCCCTCAACAGCTCTTCACGTATGAACACAGCTATTAATCTCTTTCCACGTCAGGCTCTTCATGCCCGCCGCGATTTTATAACAGGCTCTTCTCGCTCTCCTCGACAAGCCTGTCAATTTCTTTTTTTAGAGGCTCCGGCAGTCCCACCATTTCAACCCTGAGAAACCCTCTGACGATAAGGGCCGTCGCCTCTTTTTCGCTAAGACCCCTCGCCATGAGATACTCTATCTCCTCCTGTGAGATCCTGCCCACGGCCGCCTCATGGGACATCTCGACTCCAGATACCCGGCCGTCAAGCTCAGGAATTGCCCTGATGGACCCCTCATCTGAAAGCATGAGCCCGCTGCACTCCAGGTGCGCCTTAACACCCGGCTTCTCCCCAATCAAGATCCCTCTGGCAATTACGTTTCCCCCTTTGGATATCGTCCTTGTGAGAATTTCGGCCTTTGCTCCCGCGGCTTCCAGGGATACACGACCTCCTATATCAAGCTCCGTCCCTGCCGTGGCAATGAGTACGCTATTGAGCCTGGTCACGGCGTTTTCACCTCTGAGTCTGACCGACGGAAACATCTGAATCGACCTGGCCGGCTTCATGCAAACGAAATTCGAGTTATATGTCGCGCCTTCCTCTACCCAAACAGCCGTTCTCGGCCTGACAACCACCCGCTCCCCCCAGTTGTGGATCATCGTGAATGTCAGCGTTGCGCCCTTTTTGACATAAAACTCCGAGATTCCTATGTGGAGCCCGCGCTTCAATTTTGGAGCTGTTGTACAGCCCGTAATCACGTGGATTTCCGAGCCTTCTTCGGCAATCACTACGTTATGTACATTCTGTGCAAGGTCTTCTTCCCCGATGTAAAGACAGGCCTGGACGGGAAATCTTGCCTTGACACCTTCTTTGACTTTAATGAAATAACCGCTATTGAAGGCAAGTTCCGCATGTGCCGTGTATTTGTCCGTGACCACGTCCACTGCTTTCCACCAGTAATCTTTCAGGCCGTCAAATTTTTCAAGGGCCTGCGCCGAGGACATTACCTCGACACCGTCCTGAAAAGCCGAGCAGTTAACGGCGGAATGATTCATCTGGATAAAGTTGCCGGACCTCAGACCGCCGGTGGGGACGATTCCTACTTCCGCCATTGTCTTTATTTCCTCTTCGGAGAGACAATTCAAACTCGCGTCGTATGCACGCGGCATCGCCTTATTTTTGAAACTTGACAGATCGATATCCGTTCCGTATGCAGCCTTTTTTGTCGCCGCAGTCCCGGCCCTCTTCTTCACTTCTGACATCTGGCGCACACCTCATAGCCTGATTTTTGTATCGTCTCGAACATCTCCCGTGGGTTTCCTTCGCACCGCATTCTCCCGTCCAGCAGTAAATGCCCCCTGTCTGCCTCAACGTAATTCAATATTAGTCCCGTATGAGTAATAACGAGCCCTGCATTGACGCGCCTCCTGCGCAGGTTCTTCTGAAGCAATTTCCTTATTGCCCTTCCTATAATCGCAATATTTTCGAGGTCCACTCCCGATTCAGGCTCATCCAGGAGAATCAAATCCGGGTTCTGTGTCATGAGCTGCAGAAGCTCTGATTTCTTAATCTCTCCTCCCGAAAATCCCCTGTTGACCTCCCTGTCTAAAAAAGCCGTAAGTTCAAGACTTTCCGCCGCCTCGACCACAGACTCTTCATCCGAATTGAAGATGGCGATTAAATCCATAGTCTTTACGCCTTTTATGGTAGGAGGCCTCTGAAAAGACATTCCAATCCCTCTTTTTGCCCGTTCATTGATTGGAAATTCGGTTATGTCTTCTCCCTTGAAAAATATTTTTCCCTTCTTTATTTTGTAACCTGAAAACCCCATGATGGCCATTAGAAGGCTTGTTTTCCCCGACCCGTTTTTTCCGAAGAGCACATGGGTCTCCCCCTGCTCAATCTGAAGATTGACGCCGTCCAGGACCTCCCTTCCCTCAACCTCGACCGTAAGGTCTCGTATATCCAGAAGCATCTTCATCCTCCACCTGTGCGATTGTACAATCTGCAAACCCTCACGCGCGACCTGCCCGTGCCGCCTGTCCGTTTATAAAATCAACTTATCTTTTTACCCGAAATTCTCCGAAGGGGACATTCTCCACAAAGAGGGTCTTTCCTGCAGAATTGCTTTCCCGTATTGACGATAAGGGCGTGATACTGATTGTAGAGAGAAACATCGGCAGGGAGCCGATCCGTGATATATCTCTGAATATACTCGTAATTCTCATTGCCATCGATTAAACCGTGTCTGCTGAAAATTCTTCTTGTGTACTGGTCCACAACAAAGACCGGTTTGTAGCCCGCATAGAGCAAGATGCTGTCCGCAGTCTCCTCTCCTATGCCGTTTACTTTAAGGAGTTCTGCTCTTAACATCCTCCAGTCCTCCGCGAACATCCGCTCAATCCTCCCACCGTACTCCCTGAAAAAAAATTCGATGTATTTCTTGAGCCGCCTTGCCTTGACCCGGTAGTACCCCGAGGGCCTGATGAGTGTCTCCAACCGCTCAACCCTTGCCCTGCGCAATTTTTCGGGAACGAGGTACCCTTCTTCTCGCAGGTTTTGAATAGCCCTTTCGACGTTTTTCCAGTTCGTGTTCTGTGTCAGTATGGCCCCGACGATGACTTCGAAGGGTTCTTTCGCCGGCCACCATTGCAAGTCACCGAAATAACGATCCATCGCATTGTATATTCCCAAGAGTTTCTTCGTGCTCATTACGCTATACGTGCAATTTTCGAATGGCTTTGTTCGCCTGCCCGTTGCTTAATTTGATGCCTTTCACAAATGGGGGGCCAAGACCGAGGAAGGTTTTTACAATGATAATTTACCGTTTCCTTCCCTTATGGGAACGACGGCATGCTATCATCTATATACTTGATATTACTTGATATTACTTGATATTTATCGTTTACGTCCCGCCTGTTTCCCCTTCGGCATGACCGATTGTCCCTGTCCTATCTGAAGTCTGAGCTTAAGGCCGGTCCCGAAGGAGTCTAGTCTTTCTTGAGAGCAACGTAATAGGTTCCCCTGCCTCTTTTGATCAGAAGCAGGATTCTGTCTTCCGCCGTCTTCTTCGTAATCTCCCGCTGGTAATCTTTCAGGTTGTTTATTTTTACCTTGTTGACCTGAAGAATGACGTCCTGAGGCTGAATCCCCGCTTCTTCGGCAGAGCTTCCTTCCCTGACCTCTGTAACAATAACGCCCGCGGGCGTTGACATTCCCAGTCTTCGCGCGACCTCCGGCGTGACTTCCTGAACCATCATTCCATAATTGTCCTTCATGTCTTTCCGCACCGCCGCAAGCTCCTTGCTCTCCTCGCGCTCGGCCACAATGACCTGGAAATCTTTTGTTGCACCTTCTCTCAATATTTTCACGTTCACCTTCTTGCCCACCGGTACCATTGCCACAATCCTGAGCAGCTCATGGGTGTCGCGAACGGTCTTCCCGTCCACTTCCTTGATGATGTCGCCCTGCTTGATGCCGGCCTTGTCTGCGGGGTCCCCTTCAAAAACCTCCGTCACAAGCGCGCCTGCCTGATCTTTGAGCTTTAGACCCTTTGCGATATCGTCTGTGATATCCTGAACAGAAACGCCCAGCCAACCGCGGGTAACCTTACCCTTTGATTTGAGATCATTTAATATCTCTTTCGCCATGTTGACAGGAATGGCAAATCCTATCCCCTGCCCGTGGGCCACGATGGCCGTGTTGATTCCCACGACTTCGCCCGCCAGGTTGATGAGCGGCCCGCCGCTGTTTCCCGGGTTGATGGAGGCGTCGGTTTGAATGAAATTATCATAAGGTCCTGCACCGATGACCCTTCCCTTCGCGCTCACGATCCCCACGGTCACCGTGTGATCGAGGCCGAAGGGATTTCCGATGGCCACGACCCAGTCCCCGACCCTCAGTTTGTCGGAATCACCGATCTTCGCCGCGGGAAGACTTCCTTCTGGATTGATCTTGATGAGCGCTATGTCCGTCCTCGGGTCCCGCCCCTTGACGGCGGCGTCGTACTCCTTGCCGTTTGAGAGCTTCACTTTGATCTTGTCCGCTTTCTCGACGACATGATTGTTCGTAAAGATGTAGCCGTCCGGACTGATGATAAAGCCGGACCCGAGGCTTCTCTGTTTGAGTTCCCGCTCCGGCATCTCCTCGAAGAACCGCCTGAAAAAATCGTCCTCCCCGAAAAATCGTTCAAAGGGATGTGAATTTCCCCGCGGCGATCGTGATCTCCCCTCCATCTTGAATGTCTTGGTCGTGCTGATATTCACCACGATGGGACTCATTTTTTCCGCCAAATCGGCAAAAGAAAAAGGCGCTGACCCGCTCACCGGAAAATTAACCTTCGAACCGGTCGCGGCGGTGGAAACGGTCGTGCTGTCCGACCCCGCCAGTCCCATGCTCGGCCCCACGGAAAAACGAAGAACGCCCGCCACGGATATCGCGAAAAAACCGATCAGAAGAATAAGCAACACCATGAAAAACGGCTGCCGGTACTTGAAATCCATCTTCATAAAAACCCTCCATCAAACCTTACCGCCCGGAAGGGCGATCCCGGCTTGAAATTTTTCAACCGCTTTGATTCATTAACATATCTCTGAATCAAATGCCAATGATTCTTGCCCCACCCGGCATCGCCGCGCACTTCATCAACGGTTAGATTTCCCTGACGACCGGGTTTGTCAATTCCCCGATTCCATCGATGATAATGGAGATGACATCTCCCTCCCGCAAAAAAACGGGCGGCTTCCGCGTGAATCCCACACCGTCGGGCGTCCCCGTCATGATGACCGTTCCCGGCAGAAGCGTCATCGAACGGCTCAAATCGCTTATGACAGACGCTACATCGAATATCATGTAGGATGTGTCGGCGTCCTGCATCGTCCTGCCGTTCAGAATCGCCCTCACTCGCAATCTGGCCGGGTCCTTGATCTCATCCCTCGTCACCATGCAGGGTCCGAGAGGACAAAAAGTGTCGAAGCTTTTCCCCCGGGCCCATTGATTTCGCTGCTTCCGGATCTGCCAGTCCCTCGCGCTCACATCGTTGGCGCACGTGTAGCCCAGGACATAGTCAAGGGCTTTCTCTTTTGAAACGTTCTTCGCCGTCTTTCCGATGACAACGGCAAGCTCCGCCTCGTAATCCACCTCATCGGGTCCCGCTTTCGGCAGCACGATCGGCTCTCCGGGCCCCACCACACTGTTCGTCCCCTTCAAAAACAGAATGGGGGTGTCCGGGTAGGAGGCGTTGAATTCATCGGCGTGGCTTCGGTAATTGAGCCCGAGTGCCAGCACATTCGGCGGATCGACCGGGGCCAGGATTTTCCTGACTTCCGCCATTTTTTTCGTCACCCTGATCCTGCCGAAGACATCGCCTTCCACGATCCTGGCCGAACGGGGGTTTCCGGGTTCATAGATTCCCATTCTTACACGGTTCTCGCCCGACACAAAACGCATGAGCTTCATTGCTTATCTCCTTCTTTTCCAAGAAATCCTCCTTTTCTTTTACCAATTCTCGAATGGGCCGTCACCCAAATTCTGCTTGCCAAAGCCGGAAAAAAACGAGTAAAAGCTACGATTGTAATGTTTTTTTATGGAACGTCCCCAAAAGAGGGATAAACCATTTCGCGTCCCGTACGTTCTTATCAACATAACATAGCCTTTTCTCGAGGAAGCCGTCATCATGATTCATCCGAAAGGGGTCCCGTGGAAACCCGTCCTGGTCCTTCTCTCTATTGTTCTCTCCTTCGCCATCGCCCTGCCCGGCTCCGCGCTCACGCTCGACGAAGCCATCTCCTTGTGTCTCAAGAACCTGCCGGCCTATCAGGCGGTTCTTAAACAGGTGCAGTCTTCCGATGCCCTCTACAAGGCTTCCTACGGTCCCTACCTCCCGAGCGTCGATGTGGGCGGGTCACAGCAGTGGCATGACACGTCGACGAGCAATTACGACGTGACGACAAGCGACGCAACGGCTTCGCTCACTCTCTTCGACGGGTTCAGACGGGAGGCAAACCGAAACATCGCCAAATACAATCTGGGAACGGATCAGGAAGAGCTTCGGAAAAGCCGACTTCAGGTTGATTTCGATGTCAAGGTGAGTTTCTACACCGCCATCGCCACCCGTGACATCCTGGAACATCGAAAGAAGCAGCTCGAGAATGCCCAGACGGATTTCGAGGTCGCCGAAGGGCGTCACCGGTTCGGCGTTGCCAAGCTCTCCGATGTCCTGCAGGCATCCGTCAGGCTCGAACAGGCCAAATTCAACCTTATCCAGGCGGAAGGGAACGTCATCAAGGCCCTTTCGGAACTCGCCTCTCTCATCGGAAAGCGCTTCGATGAACCTTACGAGATCGAGGGGACTCTGGAGGCATCGAAGACAGCCCCTCCGGAACAGACGCTTTCGGATCTCGTCATGCAGAGGCCCGAAATCAGGCAGTTCGAGTACGCCGTCAAGCGGGCCGAGAGCACAAGGACCCTTTCCTACAGCCCCTTTTACCCCACGATCTCCGCCAGTGCCGTCTATTCAAGAACGGGCGAGACGGACATCAGGTCCTCCTTTCAGGATCGCGCCGCCCTCCTGACCGCGTCGTGGAATATCTTCGAGCTCGGCAAATTCTACCGCGCGAAATCCGCGAGAATCGGCGTGGGCATCTCGGAGGACAACCTGAGAGAAATCGAGAGGCAGCTCCTCCTGGATCTCAGGAGAAACTACGAGAACTTTCTGACCGCCGCGAAAAACGTTGACGTGGCGGAGACGCAGCTCAAACAGGCCCAGCAGAACTACGACCAGGCTTTCGGCGAATACAAGGTCGGCAAGGGGGACATCCTTTCTCTCGTCGTCGCCGAGGGGCTGCTGCAGACCGCCCGGGAGCAGAGCACCACTTCGAAGCTGAACCTCATTTTATCCAGGGCCCTGCTGGAGAGGAATGCGGGTGTTGAAAGTCTGGAGATCTTGAAGGCCCCTCCCTCCGTTCAGGGGGTTGACACCAGTCGCTAATCTAAACCGCCGGGGGATCGTCCATGCGAAAAAAGATCGTCATCGCCGTCGTACTCGCCATCGTCATTGCAGCCGCCGGCTTTCTGGTCTACAAAAAGTTTTTCGCCCGGCAGGAGATTCAGGTCCTCGAAACGGGAAAAGTGGAACGGGGAAATATCAGGGGGGTCCTCGTCGAGACGGGGATCATCAAGTCCCAGGTGGGCGCCGTCGTGAAGATCGGCACCCGGGCCACGGGGACCATCAAGCAGATGAAGGTCAAGGTGGGGGATCGCGTAAAGGCCGGCGAGCTCATCGCACTCATCGACGACCGGGAAATCCTCCAGCAGATCGCCCAGCAACAGGCGTCCCTCGTCTCGGCCAGAAACACCCTGTCCCAGATCGAGTTGACCTACCCGGAGCGGATCCGGGAGGCAAAGGCCAACCATGAGTATGCCACAGCCAATGTCAAGCGCGAGCGGGAACTTCTGAAGCACGACTACACCACGAAGGATGCCGTGGACAAGGCGGAAAGCCAGTATGAGTCCACGGGCGCCATCCTGAAGCGTCTCCAGGACGAACACAAGACTCAGCTGGACATCGCAAAGGCCACGACGGAGGAAACCCAGGCACAGCTCCGCCAGCAGCAGATCCGGCTTTCCTACACAAAGATCTACTCACCCATCAACGGGGTTGTCTCGGAAGTCACGGCCCAGGAAGGGGAAACCATCGTCGCCGGCCTCCAGGTCGCCAATCTCGTCACCGTCCTCGACCCCACAAAGCTGGAGATGTGGATCTACGTGGACGAGACGGACATCGGCAAGACCGCCGTCGGCCAGGACGTGGAATTCTACGTCGACACTTTCCCGGCGAAGACCTTCAAGGGCAAGGTCGAGAAAATCTATCCCCAGCCCGTCGTCAAGGAAAATATCGTCTACTATCTCTCCACCATGAAGGTATCCCCTGAAGACGCCGAGTTTCTGAGGCCGGAGATGACGACCCACGTGCGGATCATCACGCAGGAAAAGGCGAACATCCTGACGGCACCGAATGCCGCCATCAAGTTCGAGCGGGGAAAGCAGGTTGCCTACCGCGTCACGGGAAAGAACAAGGTCGAAAAACTCGAGATCAAGATCGGGATACGCGGAGAGGACAAAACGGAGATCCTCTCCGGGGCAAACGAAGGCGACGTGCTCGCCACGAAAATCGTCCTCCCGGTGACGGCCGGCACGCAGACCCCGCAGAAGGGGGCTCTCAAGTAATGGCCGATCCCGTGTGCGTCATGGAGAATATCACCAAGACCTTTCACCTGGGCGAACAGGACCTCCACGTCCTCAAGGGAATCAACCTCACGATCCAGCCGGGTGAGTTCACGGCCATCATGGGGACCTCCGGTTCCGGTAAATCGACGCTCATGAACCTCCTGGGGTGTCTCGATGTGCCCACGTCAGGCCGCTATATCCTGACCGGCCGTGATGTGACACAACTCAACGACGACGAGCTATCCGAGCTGCGCAACGAGCACATCGGTTTCGTCTTCCAGAGCTTCTACCTCCTGCCCTACGCGACGGTCCTCGAAAACATTCTCCTGCCGACCCTCTACAGAGAGAAGCGCAAAGACCGGGTCCGGGACCGGGCCGTCGAGCTTCTCAAGATCGTCGGCCTCGAAGGCCGGATGAACTTCCGGCCGACGCAGCTCTCCGGAGGGGAACAGCAGCGCGTGGCCATCAGCCGCGCGCTCATCAACGACCCGGAACTCCTCCTGGCCGATGAACCTACCGGTCAGCTCGACAGTCAAACCGCCACGGAGATCATGAACGTCCTGACGCAGATGAACCAGCGCGGCAAGACCGTCGTCGTCATAACACACGATTCCGACATCGCTTCCTTCGCCCGCCGCGTCATCCACATTCGCGACGGGGTGATAACACAATAAACGGCAAAAGGCATAAGGCACATGGCGAAGGGGACTCTTCGGTTTCCAGCTTTTATTAGCCTTAAGCCTTAAGCCCTGCGCCTGCTTATTATGGACCGTCTCTCCCTGCTTTTGATCCAGTCTTTCGAAGCCGTGAAGGCCTTCAAGCTCAGGACCTTCTTCTGCCTCGTGAGCGTCGCCCTGGGCATCTCGGCCATCACGATCATTGTGGCCGCCACGGAAGGGGCCTACAAGAAAGCCTACGACATCGTGGCCAGCTTCGGCCCCGATTCCGTCATGGTCATGAGCGGCAGCGAAGAAGCCCGCGCCATCGGCCAGCGGGATAAGACGATCACCCTTGACGACGTCGAGGCCATTCGTCAGGCTTTTCCAACGGCCTACGTCGTCGTTCCTTCGACATGGGTGGGCAGCACCACCGTTTCTTACAGGGGAAACCGTTATCAGAGCCTCGTCGTTGGCTCTTCGAGCGATTTCAGCCGGGCCTGGACGTGGCCCGTCGTGGAGGGCTCCGACTTCACGGACGACGACATACGGCGTTACGCCAACGTGGGGCTCATCGGCCAGGAGGTTGCCCGGGAACTCTTCGGGAATGAAAGCCCCGTGGGCAAGTTCATTCAGGTGCGAAACCTCCCGGTTCAGATCGTGGGCGTTCTCCAGGAGCGCGGCACGACGGCCGGCGGGGGCAGCCTCGACAACCGCATCATCCTGCCCTACACGACGGTGATGAAGAAGATCCAGAACGAACCCCGGTATGTGGTCGCCATGCGTCTGCGCTTCACCGATCTGGAGAACGTGGACCTCCGCGTCGAGGAGCTGAAGCGTCTGATCCGCTACCTGCACCGGATCCCCGACGGCCAGCCCGATGACTTTCGAATTTTCTCCTCCAAGGACATCGTCAATTTCCTCGTGGCCCTCACGGGGTCGCTTGTCGTCTTCATCGGGATCGTCGGCGTCATCTCCCTTATCGTCGCCGGCTTCGTTCTGGCAAATCTGTTTCTGTTATCCGTCAAGGAGCGGGTCAAGGAGATCGGGATCCGCCGCTCCGTGGGGGCGCGCAGAAAGGACATCATGATACAGTTCCTGACGGAGGCTGTGATGATCACGACGGCCGGCGGTGTCGTCGGTTTCATCCTCGGCGTCATCTCCGCGCAGCTGCTGACGTACGTGGCGGAGTTTCCGGTGTACTTTTCATGGAAGGCCTTCGCCATCGGCCTCGTGTTGTCATGGGCCATCGGCATCGGATTCGGGCTTCATCCGGCAAGGCAGGCAGCGAACCTGGAGCCCATCGAAGCGATAAGGGCTTGATCCCCTGCGGCGATGGAGTGATGGAGGATTGGAATCTTGGGTCTCTTCCTGTCTGCTGTTCCCCGTCATTCCCATATTCCATGACCCATGTTTTCTCTGTGACGTTCCATGGATTTAAGACGGATTTTCCTCAATCTGAAAATCGCACGCCGGTCGCTGGTACAGTTCAAGTGGCGCACCATGCTCGCCGTGCTGGGCGTCTTCTTCGGGACTTTTTCGCTGATCATCGTGTCCAATCTTTCGGGCTCGCTCGCCATCAAGACCGAGCAGGACATCGACAGCATGGGAAAGGATCTGCTCATCGTCCGCAGCGGCATCGTGCGGCGCGTGGGCGCGGGGATGCCGCTGATGAGTTCTGCGACGAACCTGACCCCGGAGGACGCCCGGGCCATCAAGGACTCGATCCCGTCGGTTTCCGACCTGTCCCCCACAGGTTACAAAACCCTTCCCGTCCGTTACGGCAACACGGTGCTGAAGGGGATCCTGGTAAACGGGGTGGAGCCGAATTTCCAGGACATCCGGAACTTTTACGTCCGGCAGGGAAACTTCATTACCGAAAAACACAACGCGGATCGGGCCAAGGTTGCCGTCCTGGGCCGTACCGTCGTGGACAAGCTTTTCGGTGATGAAAATCCCATTGGACAGTACATCCTGATCTGGCGCGTGCCCTGCCAGGTCATCGGTATCATGGAAGAGAAGGGTGCCGATGTTTCCGGCGCCGACCAGGACAGCCAGATCTTCGTCCCCTTGCAGACGTTCCTCAAGTCCATGGTCAACAAGACCAACGTCAACAACATCTACGTCCAGATTACCCGTGAAGAACTCATCCCTTCGGCCAAAGCCGATATAGAAAATCTGATGCGGAAGCGACACAATATAAAACCCGGGGAGAACGATGATTTCGGCGTCATCGACATGAAGGACGTCCTGGCGCTGAAGACGCAGGCCATGGACCTTATCACGGTCCTGGGGCGGATTGCCGCCGCCGCTTCCTTTGTCATCGGCGGGCTCGGCATTTTGTCCATCATGATTCTCATCGTCAATGAAAGAAAGGTTGAAATCGGCATTCGGCGGGCCGTGGGGTCCCGTAAGAGGGACATCACCCTGCAGTTTCTCATGGAGTCGTCTTTCATTTCGCTCACGGGGGGGGTGGTGGGCGTCGTAGCCGGGTTTCTTCTGACCGTTGTGCTGTTTCAAATCCTGAAATACCCCTTCACGCTTTCCCTGATCGGGCTTTTTCTGTCCTTCGCGGCCTCCGTCGCCGTCGGCGTCATGGCCGGTATCTACCCCGCGAAGAAAGCCACCCTCGTTGAACCGGTGGACATCATCAGATCCTGAGACTGGAAAAATCAGGCATTTGCGGGTATAAACCTTCACGCTCGACCGCCGGGAACCACAAGAAAGAGGATACCTATGGCTGAGATCAAAAGCACGCTCGACATCATCATGGAAAAAACGAAGGGGCTCAGCCTCTCGGCTGAGGAGAAAGAAACCCTGAGACGGGAAGAAGAGGCCAAGAAAATCAGACTGTGGGTCGGGAGGTTTCTGGACGACAAGGCTACCCTCGAGGATATCGGGCGCGAGCTCAAAGAACCCCTCAAGGACAAAACGGCCCGGGACTTTCTCCGATCGGAACTCATCGCCCATCTTCACCCGGAAGGTGACAACGGAAAAGTTCTCCGGATGATGAAGGAACTTTTGCACCTGAGGACCGAACCGCTGGAGAAAAGCATGGACGTGTTCCTGAAGGATCTCATTGCCCTGCGGGTCGCGCGTCTGAAAGGCCTCGGAGAAAAGCTCGCCCGAAGCGGCGTTTCCGGATCGGCCGTCCTGCCGAACGTCGCGGGAGATCCCGAGTGGGCGTCTTCCTACAAAGCGGCTCTCGAAAAGTTCAGGGAGCAGGCCCTGAATCTCACAGGTAGTTGAACCAGTAATCCTCGATCATCTTGAAATTGGCCTTCACGTTTTTCCGCCCGGAGATCATCTCGCCGTGACCCGGCAGCAGATGCTCCACATCCAGCGCTGCGAGGCGCCGGATGCTCTCCTTCAAGAGACCTCCGTCTCCACCCACAAGGTCCGTCCTGCCGATGCCCTGGCTGAAGACCACGTCGCCGGTGAAGAGCGCCTTCTTAAGGGGCCAGTAGATGCAAAGGGATCCCGGGGAGTGTCCCGGCGTCAGCATGATTCTCAGGGTGACATCCCCGATGGTGAGATCGCCCTCCCGGAGAAGAAAGGCGGGCTCGGGGATCTTGTAGTAGGGGGCGAAGTTTTCCTTCGTGAAGCGGTATTCCTCCTCGCCCATCCCGACGAGGGTCGGTGCCTTGAAATTTGAAGCCATCTCGAGGTGGTCAGGATGGCCGTGGGTGACCAGTACGACGTCGATCTGATCCCTGGAGATCTTCAGCTTCGCGAGCCCCTGCTGCACGTGGTCGAAGAAGTCCCGATGGCCCGGGTCGACGAGGATGCGCTTTGAATCCTCGATGAGGTAGGCGTTGCAGTTGTTGGCCCGGTTGTCCCGCCAGATAAAGGCCCGAAGCCCATCGAATATTTTCATGCCCTTCGCCTCTCTCCCGGAAGACACCTGTCAGGCGGGCTCTTTCATGAGCTTCAGGATATTTGCGCTCACGACCTTCTCGTAATCCACATCACTGAGCTTGAGCCTCTGGACCTTGGAGAGCTCGCTTCCGGGATAACCGAAAGGGAAATCACTCCCGAAGAGAAGCCGGTCGCTCCCGTAGCGCTTCAGGAAAATGTCCATCTCGTAGGGTGTGGCCAGGGCTGTGTCGGCGAAAACGGTCTCGTCATCCCAGATCTTCGCCTGAAAAAGGGCCGTGAAACCTCCGTTCAACCCGCCCATGTGAGGGATGATCACCGTTGTGCGCCCGTCGATACGCCGGAGCATGCCGAGCGTGTTCTCGTATGACTCCTCGAGGACGATGGGCAACCGCAGGCGGTAGACCTCCTGAAGAAAATCCTCGCAGCGCGGATCATCGTAGTGATAGAGGGGTTCGTATTCGTGCCGGTGCCATTTCACCCCTCTGTAGCCTTTCTTCAGTTCCTCCCGACGGAAATCATTCCACACGAAGTAATAGGCGAAGATGTCCTCGTGGGCCTCCTGAAGCCGGAGCACGTATTCGTTCGCCCGCTGGCGGGTGGCGATCCAGGGCTTCGAGTCCTCGAAATGCTCGTCGTAGCGGTTGTAGATGTCCTCCACGGGGGCATAGAGGCACGCGCCCTGTATGTTGCCGTTTGACAGATAGCGCCGGATGGTCTCAAAGGGAAGATCCGAGTTTTGAATGCCACAGTGGATATGGGAGTCTATCACCTTCATGGTCGGCTGTTTCTTCCTGGCATTTTGTTGCCGGGGGCTATAACGGCCCTTTCCCGTAGACCTTTATAACCCGATCCAGATCCTGCGGGGTGTCGACTTCGATGGAGTCCTGAAGGGTTTCAACCACCTTGATCCGGTGGCCGTGTTCCATCGCCCTCAGTTGTTCCAGGGCCTCGAGCCGCTCCAGATACCCTTCTTCCAGTTTTGTGAAGGTCATGAGAAACGACTTTCGGTACGCGTAGATTCCGTGGTGCTTGTAATAGACGGGGGTCCCTCCCGCGTCCCGGCAGTAGGGGATGGGCGACCGGGAAAAATACAGGGCGAAATGGTCTCGGTCGAAGACCACCTTGACCGCGTTGGGGTCGCTCACCTCTTCCTTGCTCAGGATCCGGTAGATGAGGGTTGAAAAATCAACGGACGGGTCGTCGATGAGCGGTTTCACAACCTCGTCGATCTGGGAGGGTTCAAAGAGAGGTTGGTCCCCCTGGATGTTGACGACGATGTCCCGGTCGGCCGCTGAAAGCCCGGACACCGCTTCGGCGATCCGGTCGGTTCCGGAGCGGTGAGCGGCCGAGGTCATGACGGCTTTCCCGCCGAAACGTCTCACCGCATCGAAGATCCTCCCGTCGTCGGTGGCCACGACCACGTCGGACACGGTGGCGGATCTCAGGGCCCTTTCATAGACCCGCTGGATCATCGGTTTCCCGCAGATATCGGCCAGGGGCTTACCTTTGAACCTCGAGGACGAATACCGCGCCGGTATGACACAGACGACCCGCATGACTGGAACTCCCGTGACGCTCTAAAGGTAGGGATCTTTCGTTTTCAGATGATTGACGACGTAATCATAGACCGCGTCCTCCATGGAACGGAAGGCCACGGGGCACCCGGCGGATCGAAGCTTGTCCATCTTCGCTTCCGTGAAATACTGATACTGGTCGCGAATGGCGCCGGGCATCTCGACATAATCGACCTGTTTCTTCATGCCCAGGGCGTCGAAAACGGCCTGGGCGAGATCGTTCCATGTCCGCGCGCAGCCTGACCCGAGATTGAATATGCCGCCCACCTTTTTGTGTTGAAGGAACCACCAGAGAATCTCGACGCAATCCTTGACGTATACAAAGTCTCTTGCCTGCGCTCCGTCCCTGTACTCGGGCCGGTGGGACTTGAAGAGCCGGACCTTCCCCGTCTCGCTGATCTGACCGTAGGATTTGTGGACCATGCTCCGCATGTCGCCCTTGTGATACTCGTTCGGACCGAAGACGTTGAAAAACTTGATCCCGGCGACCTTCTTCTCAAGGCCGTTGGCGAGAACCCACAGATCGAAGAGCTGCTTCGAGTAGCCGTACATGTTGATGGGGGCGAGGGTTTTCGTCACGGCGTCGTCATCGGAAAAACCACGGGAGCCGTCGCCATAGGTGGCCGCGCTGCTCGCATAGATGAACGGCACGCCCTTCTTCAGCGACCACCTGGCGAGTTCGACGCTGTAGTGGTAGTTGTTCCGCATCAGGTAATCGGCATCCCTCTCCGTCGTCGATGAACAGGCCCCCATGTGGACCACGGCCCGCACGGGGTGACGGAACCGGCCGGCCTGAATCGCCGCCAGAAATTCATCCTTGTGAACGTAGTCGGTAAACCGCCGCTTGACCAGGTTCTTCCATTTGTCCGTCGTATCGAGACGGTCGACGATGAGGATGCGATCGATCCCCTCCTCGTTGAGTTTCCACACGAAGGCGCTCCCGATGAAGCCCGCGCCCCCGGTGACGACAATCAGGTCTTTTTTTGTCGGTGGTTTTTTCATAGGGCCTTCTTCGCCTTCTCAACGGCACGGGTGATCACGTCGAGGCGCCCCTTGGGCATCCGGACCGAAATCGGCAGGACGAGCGTCCTGCCGAGGATATCCTCCGCCCGGGGGATGTCCTCCCTCCGGTACACGATTTCTTTCTTGTAGCAGGGGTCCTTGAAGGGATACTTTGTGGAGCTTGCCGTCGCCTGCGCGAGGAAATGCTCCCAGTTGGGCACGTAGTGCCACAGGTTCTCCTTGTAATAAATCGTGTCCACGCCGTTTTCCGCCAGAACCTTCTGGCATTTCTTCGTCAGGGCGGCATCGGGAAGATTGAATGCCAGAAACGTGGCGGTATCGCCATCGGGATCGGGCATTTCGCGGAATTGGACACCGCGGACACCCTCGAGAATGGACCGGATAGCCGCCTTGTTTTTCCTCTGCTCGCCGATGACCCGGTCGAGTTTCGAAAGCTGGGCAAGCCCCAGGGCGCCCTGGATTTCATTCATCCGGTAGTTGAACCCCAGGATGAAGCGGCCTTCCATGGCCCGCGAGACGTTGGGGTTATGATCATGGCCGTGATCGTGATACCAGTCGGCCCGCAGGTAAAGGTCCTTGCTGTCCGTCAGGATCATGCCTCCTTCGCCCGTCGTGATCGTCTTGTAGTAATCGAAGCTGAAGATCCCCATCTCCCCGAAGGTGCCGAGCTTCTTGCCCTTGAAGCTCCCGCCGCAGCCCTGGGCGTTGTCTTCGAGAACCTTGAGACCGTGTTTCTTTGCCACCTGCAGGATCCGGTCGATGTGGGCCGGGGCGCCGCACATGTGTACGGGGATGATGGCCTTTGTGCAGTCGGTGACCCTGGATTCAGCCGACCGGGGATCGAGGTTGAGGGTCTCGTCGATATCGGCCATGATGGGGATCGCGCCGACTTCGAGCACCGCCTCGTATGTGGCAAGGAAGGTGAAGGCCGGCACGATGACCTCGTCGCCGGGGCCGACGTCGAGAGCCTTCAGTGCGACCTTCAGGGCCGCCGAGCCCGACGTGACGCCCAGGGCGTGTTTTGCACCGCAGTACCTCGCGAAGGCCTCTTCGAAGGCCTGAACCTTGTAGACGCCTCTCCGCTCCTTGTCGAATCCGTATCGCATCAGGACGCCTGTTTCCAAGACGTCCTGAACCTCTCTCATCTCTTCTATGCCGATTAATTCAGCACCAGCCATTTTGTTGCCTCCCTCTGGTTTCACGTATATCGAACAGGCGCCGCGGCTTTCACCGCGACAGCCTCTTGGGCCTCAAGCCCCAGCCGCATCAATAGGCGGCCCGGTAGATATCGATGGCGTCCTCGAAGGTGACCTTGCGCGGGTTGTTTTCGAGGGGCCGGGTGACCGTCAGGGCGATCCTGGCCAGCTCCGGAAAGTCTTCCTCGGGTACTTGGAGTTCCCGCAGGGTGGTGAAGACGCCGCAGTCCTCAATCAGGGATTCCACGGCATCCACGGCAAGATAAGCCGCCTCGCGCACGGGCAGCCCTTCCGTGCTCTCCCCCATGACCTCCGCTATGACGGCAAACTTCTCCTGGGCCGACGGCACGTTGAAATCCATGATTCGCGGAAGCATGAGGGTGTTGGCGACGCCGTGGGCGATACCGTATTTGCCGCCCAGGGGATAGGAAAGGGAATGGGCCGCACCCACGCCGGCGTTGGCGAGCCCCAGGCCCGCGTAAAGACTGCCGAGGAGCATGCTCTCCCGGGCCTCCAGATTCCGACCGTTGTGAACGCAGGTTCTCAGGTTTTCCGCGATCAACCGGATGGCCTCCAGGGAAACCATCTCGCTCATGGGGCTTGAGTTGACCGACGTGTAAGACTCGACGGCGTGACAGAGGGCATCGATGCCCGTCGCCGCCGTCGGCTGAGGCGGAAGAGAGAGGGTGAGGGCGGGATCAAGCAGGGCCATCGTGGGATACAGGTAAGGGCTGTTCATGCCTTCCTTCTTGTTCAGGTTTTTTCGGAGAAAAACGGCCGTGAAGGTGACCTCGCTCCCGGTGCCCGCCGTGGTCGGCACCATGATCGTGGGTATTCCCGGCCCGGGGACCTTGTTGAGCCCCAGAAAATCAGCCGCCCTGCCTTTGTTGGGCAGAAGGGCCGCGACGGCCTTTGCGACGTCCATGGCGCTTCCGCCGCCGATTCCGACAACGATGTCGCACTTGCCCCGGCGGGCCGCCTCCGTTCCTTCATCGGCCAGTTCCAGAGGCGGTTCCGGCTCAACCTTGTCGAAGAAAACGGCCTTCAGGGAGCCCCCGGCAAGAACCGACTGCGCCCGTTCCCGGAACCCGGCCTTCGACAGGTTTTTGTCGAGCACAACGAGCGGCCTTCGTCCGCCCAGTTCCCTGACGTGTTCGGCAAGGCTTTCGAAGGCGGCGCATCCGAAGACGATTTTTTTTGCCCCCGTAAAAGAAAAAGTCTTGTTCATCTGTCCTTTCTCCTGTTGTGACCCGCGGAACGCCTACGTCCCGCGTGCTTTTCCGCCGTTGCACGAACTAATAAGTTTTCCACCCCGTGAAAGTCAAGCTTTTTTGTCCCCCGCGTACCAGTCTAGCTGGCGGCAAAAACCGCGGATGATCTTCACATCCCGTGATCGGAGATCCGTGCGCGAGAAAAATCGGCGGACGTTCAGCATCCAGTAATCGGGATTCTGCGGGTTGATGAACCCGATGCGGATAAAGAGATCCCGGATCTGGGCATACATCCCCTCCAACTCGGCCGACGTTGCCAGGCGCGGCTTGAACCGCTCGGGAACGGGCGTCGCGGCGAGAAAGATTTCGTAGCAGACGATCAGGACGGCATGCGACAGGTTGAGGGATTTGAGCCTGTCCGACGTTGGGATGGTGATGAGGGCGTGACAGCGCCGCAGTTCGTCGTTCGTGAGGCCGATGTCCTCGGGGCCGAAGAGGATGGCGACCTTGTTCTTCTGCGAAACGTCCACGAGGTTTCCGGCGATCTCCCGTGGATTTCCCGAGGGCTGGCGCATGGAGCCGGTCCTGGCGGTGGTTCCCGCAATAAAGTGAAAGCCCCCAAGCGCCTCGTCGAGATGGCCTACAAACCGTATCTTTTCGACGACATCGAGGGCCAGATGGGTCGACATCTGACGGATTCTCTCCATATCCGGCTCTTCACGTGTAACGACGATGATATCCCCGAGGCCCATGTTCTTCGCGCAGCGGGCGACGGAACCGATATTCCCCGCGTGTTTGGGTCTGTTGAGCACAAGGGTGATGTTCTTTTTCCTGGCCTTCAGCGATTCCATGTTTTTCATTGCCCTCCCGCATCGCCTCTGCTATTCATCCTCACAAACAATCGACCGTAGAGGAAATCCGACTTTCATGTCCCCGTCCGCAAGAGGAAAGGATCTCGCGGGCCTTCTCTCGGGCGCCTCCGCCCTCACCGGCCTCGCGCCCGGCAAGAGGGAAATCTCGCTTTTCGAATCATACCGGAAGGAGATACTTTTCTGGAACAATAAAATGAACCTCGTTTCCGTCAAGTCCCCCCTCGATCTGCCGGTCAAGCACTTCATCGATTCTCTCTCTGCGGCTCCCTGTCTTCCCCGGAATAACGTCACGCTTCTGGACATCGGCGCCGGTGCGGGATTCCCGGGCATCCCGCTTAAAATCTGCATGGGCGCGCTGAGGCTCTATCTGCTGGAATCGCAGCGGAAAAAGGCATCCTTTCTCAAACACGTCGTCCGCAAACTTGATCTTCGTGACGCCACCGTTTTTCACGGGAGGGCGGAGGACCTCATCCGCGAGGGGTCCTACAGGGCCTTCTTCGAAACGGTCATCTCCCGGGCCACCGTGAAGCTCCCGAAGCTCCTCGAGATGGCCGGCCATTTCCTCTCCCCCGGCGGCATTCTCATCGCGATGAAGGGTGCCGCTTTTGACAGGGAACTGCGCGACGGTCTGGATTCCCTTTCTTCGAACCGCATGGCTCTTTTGGAAACCCGCGAACTCACTCTGCCCGTCACGGCCGATCGGAGAACACTAATCCTCTTCAAAAAAAATTAGGCGGCTGCCCCTCCGCCTTCGCCCCTTCTAATCGGTCGATTTTGCTGTGCTTTCCACATCGCGTCAGCCTGTGGATAACTCGCGGCCGGTCCTGCGTCAAAATTTTGCATAAGCTTATGTAATTATTAGCTTTTATTTTTCAAATTTCCCTTTGACAAAACCCTCATTTATGTTAGCATCGCACCAAAATCATAACCCAGCCTGAGTCAATTCCCGATCAGTCAAATTAATGAGCAAAATTATCACCATTGCCAACCAGAAAGGTGGTGTCGGCAAAACGACGACGGCTATCAACCTGTCGGCTTCCCTTGCCACATCGGAAAAAAAGGTGCTTCTCATTGACTGCGATCCACAGGGAAACACGACGAGCGGCATCGGCATCGATAAATCCGTCACCAAGGACAGGAATCTGTACCGGGCCCTGATCGGGGAGATACCGCTGGAAAAAGTCATCACGAAAACACAAATCCCGACGCTCGACGTGGTGCCGTCCAACCAGGACCTCATCGGTGTCGAGGTGGAATTTGTCTCGATGGAGGACAGGGAAAGAAGGCTCAAGAGCGTTTTGAAAGGTCTGCGGGCCCCTTACGATTTCATTATCATCGACTGTCCGCCCTCGCTCGGGTTTCTGACGATCAACTCTCTCGTGGCGGCGGACTTTCTCATCATTCCTCTTCAATGCGAATACTTCGCCATGGAGGGGCTGGGGCAGCTTTTGAACACGGTGAGGCTGGTAAAAGCAAGGCTCAACCCGTCGCTGTCCCTGCAGGGGATACTCCTCACCATGTTCGACGTGAGAAACCGGCTGTCTCACAGGGTGGCCGAAGAGGTGAGAAAGCATTTCGGCGAGAGAGTCTTCAGGACCATGATCCCGAGAAATGTGCGTCTCTCGGAAAGTCCGAGCCACGGGATGCCCGTTCTCCTCTATGATGTCAACTCGCGCGGAGCCATATCCTACATGGAGCTGGCCCACGAAATCCTATCAAACGGGAGGGTATAAATGCCGGCAAAAGAGTCTCTGGGAAAGGGGCTGGGAGCCATTCTTCCCGACATTCTCGCCGAGGTCAAGGAACGGGCGAATTACATCGTCTGCGGAATTGAAGAACTCGTTCCGAACCGTTACCAGTCCAGAAAGGAATTCGACGGCGAAGAGCAAAGGAACCTGGTGGCCTCCATCAGGAAAAGCGGTATCATCCAGCCCATCGTTGTCCGGAGACTCGAAAACGGTTACGAAATCATCGCCGGCGAACGCCGCTGGCGGGCGGCCCAGGAGGCGGGGCTGAAGGAAGTGCCCATCATCGTCCGCGAAGCCGGGGACCTGGACATGGCCGAGATCTCGCTGGTCGAAAACATTCAGCGGTCGGACCTGAACCCCATCGAGGAGGCCGAGGCCTTCCTCACGCTTATGATAAAATTCGGCCTGTCCCACGAGGAGGTCTCCTCCCGGGTGGGAAAGGACCGGACAACGGTCACGAACGCCGTCCGGCTGCTGAAGCTGACGCCGGAAGTCCGGGAGGCCCTCTCAAAGAGGCAACTTACGGCAGGCCATGCCAGGGCGCTGCTGTCCCTTTCCTCCGCGGCGGAACAGATACGGCTCCTTAGGGATATACTGAAAAAAGGCCTCAATGTTCGGGAAACGGAGCTTCTGGTCCGCGGTATCAGGAAAAAGGCCTCTCAGACACGGAAACAAATCAAAGATGAGCAACTGGCCTACCTGGAGAGTAAGCTTTCCAGGAGCCTCATGACGAACGTTCGAATCCGGACCGTCAAAAGCGGCGGCACCATTGAAATCCGGTTTTCCTCGCCCGACGAACTCGACAGGCTTCTCAAGATCCTCCTCGGGTGACGGCGAACGCCGGGATGACGCACGTTCAAATGGGTTGTTGCAAATATTTCTTAAGAAAACTATATGGTTGTGTCCGATCCGGCTTTGTCGGTTACAGACTTTATCAACAAAAGTTCATAACCCTGTGCATAAGGTAGGCGATCTTGGAACACCTCTGGGAAAAAAGTCTTGTGTTCATTAAGGAAAAAGTAACACAACAGAATTTCGATACCTGGATAAACCCGCTCAGGATATGCTCCCTCGAGGGGTCCAACTGCCAGCTGTCTGTTCCGAACAAGTTTTTCAGGGATTGGTTGACGGAAAATTTTACTGATATTATTAAGCATTCCGTTTCCAGAGCCGCCGGCACGGACATGAAGATCACCTTTGTCGTGGATAAGTCGACCCCCGAAAAGGGGCCCGTTCAGGAGGATAGAGAGGCGGAAACCCCTAAAAAACTGCCCAAAAAGAGCGAGACAACGAGACTCCGTATTCATCATTCCCTGAAGCCGAATTACAGTTTTGACCGGTTCGTCGTGGGGCCGAGCAACCAGTTCGCTCACGCCGCGGCACTCGCGGTCGCCGAGCAGCCGGCCAGTAACTACAACCCGCTGTTTATATACGGCGGTGTGGGTCTCGGAAAGACACACCTGCTGAACGCCATCGGCATCCAAACCCTCGTTATCCACGCGGACAAAAACGTCCTTTACGTGTCCGCCGAGGAGTTCATGAACGAAATGATCAACTCCATCCGCTACGACAGGATGCCCAAATTCAGAGAAAAATACCGCAATATTGATTCTCTCCTGATCGACGATATCCAGTTCATCGCCGGGAAGGAAAGAACCCAGGAGGAATTTTTTCACACCTTCAACACGCTACACGACTCGGGCAAACAGATCGTGGTGACGAGCGACCGTTTCCCGAAGGACATCCCGAACCTCGAGGGGCGGTTGCGATCCCGCTTCGAGTGGGGGCTCATCGCCGATATCCAGCCACCCGATGTGGAAACAAAAATCGCCATCGTGATGAAAAAGGCCCAGGAGAACAACATTACCATTCCCCAGAACGTGGCCTACTATATTGCCTCGAAATCGGAGTCCAACATCCGGGAACTCGAGGGATTTCTCATCCGAATCGGGGCTTACGCCTCCCTGACAGGCAGAGAGATCAACATGGACCTTGTGAAAGAGGTCCTGAAAAAGTTCTTCAAACAGGGTGAAAGAAAGGAAATTACCGTCGACGAGATCGTCAAGACCGTGGCCGGCAAATTCAACATCAAAATATCGGATTTGAAATCACAGAAGAAAAACAAGAACCTCGTTATTCCCAGACAGATTGCCATGTATCTGTCGCGAAAATTGACCAACCTGTCTTTTCCGGACATCGGCGCCAAGATCGGCGGCAAGGATCACTCCACCGTCATATACGCAACCAACAAGATCCGGGAAATTCTGGACAAGGATTCGAAAATGCTGGCCTCCGTAAAAGAAATCGAGGACATGCTCAACAGGGGCTAACAATATGCTTCAATACTCTATCCACATTCCGCTTTGTTGCAGAGCCGGAAAATCTTTCGGAAAAGCTTCTTATGAACAGGATTCACAGGTTCTATTACTATCTCTTTTATCTTCTAATTATTATATTGGAATAAAAGAAGAGGCTGTGGAGTAAACATTTAAAGTAAAGGAAGGGATCGAGATGGAATTCAATCTGAAGAGGGAGATTTTCCTGGGTGGCGTGCAGAGAACACTGGGGGTGGTGGATCGGAGGACGACCATGCCGATTCTCAACAACGTTCTCATCAAGACGGATGGTGACAAGATAAAAATAGTGGCGACGGATCGTGAAATCGGTCTGATTGCAGATTATGAGGCAAAGGTTGTCGCGGCGGGTGAAATAACGGTCGCGGCGAGAAAACTATTTGAGATACTGAGGGAGATGCAGGGGGAGAGCGTTCATTTCAAGATGGATGGCACCAATTGGATCCGGATGACCTGCGGCAAGTCGAGCTTCAGGATCGCGGGCATGTCTGCCGAGGAGTATCCGAAGGTTCTGGATGACGAGGGGATTTTGTATGTGAAGATGAAGGGACAGGTGTTCTCAGACATGATCGGTCAGACCTTCTTCGCCATGTCGGTTGACGAGACACGCATCAACCTCAACGGCGTTTTGCTGAAAATGGATCGGGAGGGAAACAAGGTCGACCTGAACATGGTGGCCACCGACGGACACCGGCTCGCCATGGTGAGCATACAACCCGGTATCGAATCTTCACCGGAACTGGAACAGGGCATCATCATCCCCAGGAAGGGTATCAATGAGATAAGGAAGCTCGTGGATGACGGTGATGAGGATATCGAGTTCGGAGCGAAAAAAGGTGTCTGTATTCTCAAGAAAGGCAACGTCGTGCTGAAGGTGAGTCTCATCGACGCCGAATACCCTGACTACAAGCGTGTCATCCCGAAGGACAAGGGGGTAACCGTGGAGGTGGAAAAGGACGCCATGATCCACGCGCTTCGACGAATGAACGTCATGTCCAGCGAGCGATACAACGGCGTCAAGATCAAACTCTCCGAAGACAAAGTGATGCTGAACTCCACCAATCCCGACGTGGGGGAAGCCCAGGATGAGATCGAAGTGGCATACAAGGACAAGGAAACCGAGGTGGGTTTCAACGTCCGGTACCTGCTGGAGGGTATCGAGGCGGTGCACGAAAAGAAGTTTCTCCTCGAGGTGAGAAACGGGCTGCGGCCTGCCGTCGTGAAGCCCCTGGAGGAGCAGAGGTACATGTGCGTCATCATGCCGCTCAAGATATAACGGTCTCCGACCACAGGCAAAAGGCTTCGGGCGCTGGGCGCCAGGATTGAAAAGCCTGAAACATAGGGAACAAAAGCAAAGAGGAGCAAGAAGTTTTTCAAGATGACAGAGACGACCTACAGTGCGGACAGCATAAAAGTGTTGGACGGCCTCGAGGCCGTGCGAAGACGGCCGGCCATGTACATCGGGACGACCGGCAAGGACGGGCTCCATCATCTCGTCTACGAGGTGGTGGACAACAGCATCGACGAAGCCTCGGCCGGTTATTGCGATAGCATTCTGGTGAGAATCCGAGTGGACAACAGCGTCATGGTGGATGACAACGGGAGGGGCATCCCCGTGGACATCCACAAGGACGAAGGCGTGTCGGCCGCGGAGGTCGTGATGACGAAACTCCACGCCGGTGCGAAGTTTTCCAGTGAAAGCTACAAGATATCGGGCGGCCTCCACGGCGTGGGCGTGTCGGTCGTGAACGCGCTGTCCAGCCACCTGGAACTGGAGGTGCGCCGTGACGGGAAGGTCTACCGGCAGTCCTACGAGAGGGGCGTGCCCACCGGACCCCTGAAGAAGGTCGGAACCACGAAGGGCACGGGCAGTCGCGTGACCTTCAAACCCGACGAGGCCATCTTCGAGGACATCGAATTCAGCCTGGATGTTCTGTCCAACCGGATGCGAGAGCTTGCCTTCCTCAACCGGGGGGTCAAGATCACGCTGATCGATGACCGGGTCGACGAGAAGAGAGTCTTTCTCTACGACGGGGGGATCGTCTCCTTCGTGGAATACATCAACAAGAACAAGGGCGTTCTGCACAAGAAGCCCATCTACATCGAGGGGGAGAAGGATGCCACCGTTGTCGAAGTCTCCCTCCAGTACAACGACACCTATGCGGAGCACACCTTTTCCTACGCCAACAGCATCAACACCGTGGAGGGCGGGACCCACCTGAGCGGCTTCCGCTCGGCGCTGACGCGGGTCATCAACAACTACGGCGTCGCAAGCAACATCATCAAGAGTGACAAGGAATCCATCAAGGGGGAAGACGTCCGGGAAGGTCTCGCATCCGTCGTCAGCGTGAAACTCCGGGAGCCCCAGTTCGAGGGGCAGACCAAGACCAAGCTCGGCAACAGCGAGATCAAAGGGCTGGTGGAGGGCATCATCTACGAGAAGCTCTCCAGTTATTTCGAGGAGAACCCCTCCGTTGCAAAGACCATCGTCAACAAGTCCCTGGAAGCTTCCCGGGCCCGGGAGGCCGCGAGGCGGGCCAAGGAACTCACTCGGCGGAAAAGCGCCCTCGAAGTAGGTGCGCTGCCCGGAAAGCTGGCGGATTGCCAGGAGAAAGACCCGGCGAGGTGCGAGATTTATCTCGTCGAGGGTGATTCCGCCGGCGGTTCGGCCAAACAGGGCAGGGACCGGCGCTTCCAGGCCATCCTCCCGCTGCGCGGGAAGGTCCTGAACGTCGAGAAGGCGCGCTTCGACAAGATGCTCCAGAACGAGGAGATCAAGGTCATCATCACCGCACTGGGAACGGGTATCGGCGATGACGAATTCGACGTGAGCAAGTTGCGCTACCACAAAGTGATCATCATGACGGATGCGGACATTGACGGGTCCCACATCCGGACGCTTCTTCTGACCTTCTTCTTCCGGCAGATGAAGGAACTCATCGAACGGGGCTATCTTTACATCGCGCAGCCGCCGCTGTACAAGATTGCGGACAAAAAGAAAGAACTCTACATCGGCACGGAAGAGGAGATGAAGAAATATATTCTCGAAAACGGCGTCAACCGGGTTCAGCTCATCACCGGCGACGGGAGCACCATCACGGGAAATCGCCTCTTCGGCCTGATCAACCGGGCGGTGCGGCTGGAGACCATCCTCGACAAATTTGAGCGGGAGGACAAGGACAAGGAGATCATGCGAATCCTGGCCGGTGACCCCGTTTTTTCACCGTCGGACTTCAACACCGAAGCCGCCCTGATGAAGATTGGAAAACGCACACGAAAAGCCTTCGGGGAGAAGAGCGTGGACTACGCCACCCAGGTCAACCAGGAACACGGCGGGTACAGCCTGGTATTCACGATCAAGTCGAACGGTATCGAGAAGGCCACTTACATCGAGGAAGACATCTTTCACGAGCCCACCTTTTCCGAAGCAAAAACGCTCATCAACCAGCTGGCGGCCCTGGGGGAGAGACCCTTCATGCTCGTCGTGGACGACGAGGACGAGCAGGGCAAGAAGAACCTCGAGAGCCTGCCGGCCCTCATCGAGTACCTGATCGGCCTGGGGAAAAAGGGGTTGACGCTGCAGCGCTACAAAGGTCTCGGCGAGATGAACCCCGAGCAGTTGTGGGAGACGACCATGAACCCCGAGAAAAGAACGCTTCTCCAGGTCAGGGTGGAAGATGCCCTCCTCGCCGACGAAATATTCACGACCCTGATGGGCGATCAGGTGGAACCCCGGAGGGACTTCATATACAAAAACGCCCGGTATGCGACCAATCTCGATATATAGTCTCGTGATCCCGTCCAGACTAAAGGCGCGGTAACGTTCATCCCCAGCCTCCAGGATCTTCGCAGGAAAGGAAATTTCCCGAGGGACATTCACACAGAAGAGGAGCACTTGCACAGACATGGAACAGCTGTACCAGAAAAACCTCCCGGTAAACATCGAAGATGAGATGAAAAAATCTTACATGGATTACGCCATGAGCGTGATCATCGGCCGGGCTATCCCCGACGTCCGGGACGGACTCAAGCCCGTGCACCGAAGGGTGCTCTACGCCATGTACGAGATGGGGAACCGGTACAACAGGCCTTACAAGAAATCCGCACGAATCGTCGGAGATATCATCGGAAAGTATCATCCCCACGGGGATGCCGCCGCCTACGACACGATCGTCAGGATGGCCCAGAATTTCTCCATGCGCTACGTCCTGATTGACGGCCAGGGGAATTTCGGTTCCGTCGACGGCGACCCGCCGGCGGCGATGCGCTACACGGAAATCCGGATGTCCCGGATCGCCGAGGAGCTCCTCGCCGATCTGGAGAAGGAAACCGTCGGTTTCGCGCCCAACTATGACGAATCCCTCACGGAGCCGACGGTCCTGCCGGCGAAGGCCCCCTTCCTCCTCCTGAACGGGACGGCCGGCATTGCCGTGGGCGTGACGACGAACATCCCGCCCCACAATCTGGGCGAGATCGTGGACGGGACGGTCGCCCTGATCCGAAACCCCGAGATCGCCATCCAGCAGCTCCTCAAGCACGTTCAGGGACCCGATTTCCCGACGGCGGGCTTCATCAACGGCCGCGAGGGCATCATCCAGGCCTACACGACGGGACGGGGTTCGATTCGGATGAGAGCCCGGGCGTCCATTGAGCGTAATGCCCGGAGCGACCGTGAGAGCATCGTCATCACGGAGATACCCTACCAGGTCAACAAGGCCAATCTCATCGAAAAGATCTCCGACCTCGTCAGGGACAAGAAGATCACGGGGATCGCCGATCTTCGGGACGAATCGGACCGCGACGGCATCCGAATCGTCATCGACCTGCGGAAGGACGAGGTGGCGGGCGTCGTGCTGAACCAGCTTTTCAAGCACACCCAGATGGAGTCCACTTTCGGGATCATCATGCTGGCCATCGACAACGGTCAACCCAGGATTTTCAATCTCAAGGAACTCCTCCAGCGGTTCATCGACTTTCGGAAAGAGGTGGTGACCAAGCGGACGATCTTCGAGCTGGCGCGGGCGAGCGAGCGGGCGCACATCCTGGAAGGGCTCATCAAGGCGCTCGAGAACATCGATCGCGTAATCGCCGTCATCAAGGCTTCGAAGAACCCCGAGGAGGCCGCGGCCGCCCTGACGGCAAAGTTCGGCCTCACGGACGTTCAGGCGAAAGCCATCCTGGACATGAGACTCCAGAGGCTCACGGGGCTCGAGCGGGAAAAGATCCTCTCCGAGCACGACGAGCTGGTCAAGCTGATAAAGAAACTCAAGGGAATCCTCGCCGATCCGCAAAAGGTTCTCGACATCATCGTGGAAGAGCTCCAAGACATCAAGAAACGTTACGGCGATGAGCGCCGGACCGAGATTGTGGCCTCCACAGAGGACATCGACATCGAGGATCTCATCGTCGAAGAAGACATGGTCGTGACCGTCTCCCACCAGAGTTACATCAAGAGAAACGCCGTCAGTCTCTACCGCATCCAGAGAAGGGGGGGGCGCGGCAAGGTCGGCATGGGCACCAAGGAAGAGGATTTTGTGGAGCATATCTTCATCGCCTCGACCCACAGCTACATTCTCATCTTCACCGACCAGGGTCGGGTCCACTGGCTGAAGGTGTACCAGGTCCCGCAGGCAGGCCGGGCCGCGAAGGGGAAAGCTATTGTCAACCTCATCAACATCGGCGAAAAGGAGAAAGTCGCCGCCCTCCTCCCGGTGCGGGCGTTCGAAGCAGGCAAGTACGTTGTCATGGTCACGAGAAAAGGCATTATCAAGAAGACGGAGCTGGAGGCCTTCTCGAATCCCCGTTCCGGTGGCATCATCGCCGTCACCATCGATGAGGGGGACGCACTGATCGACGCCAAACAGACCCTCGGCAACCAGGAAATATTCCTCGGAACCAAGAAAGGAATGGCCATTCGATTCAAGGAGGACGACGTGAGGTCCATGGGGAGAACGGCGATGGGCGTCATCGGCATCCGGATGGACGAGGATGACGAACTCGTGGGCATGGAGATTCTCACGGAAGGGAACACCCTTCTGACAGCCTCCGAACGCGGCTACGGCAAACGAACCGAGGTGGACGAGTACAGGCTACAGTCCCGTGGCGGAAAGGGAATCATCAACATCAGGACGACGCCAAAGATCGGCTTTGTCGCCGGCATCAAGCAGGTGACCGGTGAGGAGGATATCATGCTGATCAGCAGCACCGGAAACATCATCCGGATGCGCGTCTCGGAGCTCCCGATTCTCCACCGCAGCACCCAGGGTGTTCGCCTCATCGAGCTGGGATCCGACGAGAGCCTCGTGGGCATCGCGCGAGTCGAGCGGGAAACGGAAAGCAAGGAAGAAGAGACCGCCGACGACACGGCGCCGGAGGAAGCGGAGAGTGAAGAGAGTTGAGGCGGAAGGATTTCGCTCCGGCCGTTTCGGTTCATGAAGACATACAAGTCTATAGACCACACCGCCGATCTGGGCATCGAGATCTCCGGGAAAGACGAGAAGGACGTTTACGAAAACGCGGGGATGGCGGTGCATGACCTGATCGTCGATCTCCGTCACATCCAGCCGCAGGAGATCCGGAAAATCGCCGTCGAGGGGAGGGACCGGGAGGACCTCCTGATCAATTTTTTGAGGGAAATCCTCTATCTTTACAACGGCGAGCACTGGCTCCTGAAAAAGATCGTCATCGGGAAATTCGGCCGGGGGAAGATCGAAGCGACGCTGACGGGTGAAGCCTTCGACGGTTCGAGACACAGGATCAGGCACGAGATAAAGGCTGTGACCTACCACCAGGCCGAGGTGAAAGAAACACCGGAGGGGTGGAAGGCGAGGGTGATATTCGATGTCTGAGATCAGAATGAAAAGGATCGATGATTACCGCTGGGAGATAACTCCTTTCGGGGGAATGAGAGTACCGGGTATCATCTATTCCAGTGAAAAGCTCATGAAGGGGCTCGAAAAAGATGAAAGCGCCAAACAGGTGGCGAACGTAGCCCACCTGCCCGGCATCGTCCGGTACTCCCTTGCCATGCCCGATATACACTGGGGTTACGGATTTCCCATCGGGGGGGTAGCCGCCTTCGACCTCCAGAAAGGTGTCATTTCACCGGGTGGCGTCGGCTATGACATCAACTGCGGCTGCAGGCTCGTGGCCACGAAGCTGAAATACGGCGATGTCAGGGACAGGATGGAGAAGATCGTCACGGCCCTCTTCAGGGACATCCCTACCGGCGTGGGCTCCACGGGCGCGCTCAAGCTTCCGCCCAAGGAGGAAAAAAGGGTCATGGTCGAAGGCGCCGAGTGGGCGGTGAAAAACGGCTACGGCACGGAGGAGGATCTGGAAGCCACGGAGGACGGTGGCCGGATCGAGGGTGCCGATCCCGGCAGGGTCAGTGCGCGGGCCATGGAAAGAGGACGGGAGCAGGTGGGCACCCTGGGCTCGGGCAATCACTTCCTGGAAATCGAGATCGTCAGCGACATCTACGACGATAAGGTCGCAGCCGCTTTCGGCCTCGAGAAGGATCAGGTGGCCGTCATGATCCACTGCGGTTCAAGGGGTTTCGGTCACCAGATCTGCGACGATTACCTGGCCCGGATGATGAAACAGGTCGGCAAACTGGGCATTGAGCTTCCTGACAGGCAACTCGCCTGCACCTACGTGCAGTCGGAGGAAGGACAGGATTACCTCGCTGCCATGGCCTGTGCGGCCAACTATGCCTGGGCGAACCGGCAGGTGCTCATGCATCGGACGGGAGAAACCCTTCAGAAGGCCCTGCAGATAAGCCCCCGCGACCTCGGAATGAGGCTCGTGTACGATGTCTGCCACAACATCGCCAAGATCGAGGAATTTGACATAGATGGCGCGAAAAAGAGGCTCTGCGTGCATCGAAAGGGGGCGACAAGGGCGTTTCCGCCGAATCACCCGGCTCTTTCGGATAAATACATTCGCGTGGGGCAGCCGGTCCTCATTCCCGGCGACATGGGGACGGGATCCTACGTCCTGGCAGGGACAGAGAAGGCCATGGAGGAAACCTTCGGGAGCACCTGCCACGGCGCCGGAAGGGTAATGAGCCGTGCTCAGGCCATCAAGGCAGGCAAAGGGAGGGCCATCAGGAAAGAGATGGCAGAGCGGGGTGTCATCGTCATCGCGACCGGCAAGGGGACTCTGGCGGAGGAGATGCCGGAGGCCTATAAGGACATCGACGAAGTCGTCGAGGCGGTGCACGGAGCGGGCATATCGCGGAAGGTGGCCCGCTTGAAAGCCGTGGGTTGTATCAAGGGCTGACAGGGCGGAAAGTCAGAAGCAGGGGATTCACAAATGGGATTGGCATTTGCAGGATGGCGATTTCACACGGCGGGCCTTCTAATCCTTTGGGTCGCCCTGTCCCTCGGCGGCTGCACGGCAGCCATTAAGAGCTGGTCTGAAGAGTCGTACCGAAGCCCGGGATTTACGAAACAGGACCTTCGGCATGGCGGTGTGGCCGTCCTTCCCGCCATCATCCTTCCCGAGACGAAGGGCGGCAGAAGAGATTACGCCGGCCAGATCTCATCGGCGCCCTACACCCCTCAGAGCACGCTTACCGCCTCCCCTGCCGATACGGGCGTCGAAAACCCGGAGGCACACCGGTTGATGACAAGCGAGATTTTGCTAAGCCAGATGAAGGCCCGGTTCCCTGATATCAATATCCTCTCGCCGGGGGATTCCCTGAAACGGATCAATGACGAAAAACTTACGGAAACCTACACCCGCTTCAATGACAATTTCTCCAAAACGGGGCTGGACAGCATGACCTTGAAGAGCTTTGAAACGGCCCTCCGTGTCCGGTATATATTTGTCAGTCAGGGTATCGTGTCGGAGACAAAACCCGAATCCCTTTTGACGTTCATCTGGGGTTTCGGGCGAAAAACGGTCATTCGGACCGTTAAGATATCGGCCCAGATATGGGATACGGCCAAGGGCGTGCAGGTCTGGGAAGGGACAGGAGTCGGGTACAGCAGCCTTGGCGCCTATGAAAAACCCCCCTTGATGGAGGAACTGACGATCTCGGCCGTCGACAGCCTCCTAAAGAATATCCCGTAGGGGGCAATGCAGATTGTATCCGGGCGGACCGCCCGGTGGTCATACCCCTCAGCTGCCGCCGCAGCCGATCGTCACCTTGTCCCCGTCGACGATGACGGGGACCTGGCGTTTGCCGCCGGAGTGTTTCAGCATCTCCTGGAGTTTCGCGGCGTTCGCCTTGACATCGTAATACTCGGCCCTGTCTCCGTAAGCCGACCTGGCCTCGTCTGTGTGGGGTCAACCGGCCTTGCCGTAAATGATCACCTTTCCCGCCATGATCTTCGTCCCTCCCTGTTTTTGTCAGCGTGCGTTTAAGGAATCCCTGGCCCGGGTGGCTTGCAATTCTGCAACACCCTGTTGTTTATTTTCGATAGTAACAGAAAAAAGCCGGAATTGGAACAAGTGAACCACTTCGCGGTTTTTGGGAGATCCGCCCTTTGTCGGCACCCGGTGATTGATCGGGATGTTGAAAAATTTCATTCAATGCATTGAACGTTTTTTTAAGAAAAGGGCGGTCCACGCATGGGGGCCGAAATTACGATGAAACAACAACGCTTTTGATTTCAATATGTTATAAAATGTTTTTTGTCCGGTTCGCTCTGGCATGCTTTTCTCAATAGTAAGAGGGCAAACAGGAAATAAAAACTCTCAGGAGGATTAAGGATATGAAGAAGACACTTTCAATGATAGGCTTGGTAGCATTCATGATTCTTGCGACGGCAACCTTCTGCCTGGCTGAATACGCTGCAGGCGGTGCGGAAAACTTCCCCTACTTCCACCTCGGCGCGCTCATCGTCGGCGGCCTCACAATCTTCTCCCTGAAGCAGAGATACGGAAAGATCTATATGAGCGAGGCCATCGGTTCCTTCGCCATGTACACCATGCTCGTGGCCCTCTTCACCGCCCCTGTCGTGGATGCCGTCAGAAACCTCATCGGCTAATCAGGATTGGATAAGTAAAGAAAACCCCCCGCCCAGACATGGTGGGGGGTTTTTTATATCTTATCCCGTCCCTGATTGATGGTGATCCCCCGACTGGAGTCCTTTCCTTTCTCCTGAAATCCCCCGTGAACAGGCATTTCCGAAACGGTGACGATACCTACTCACCCCGGCGTTAGAGTTTAACGTTCCTTACAGGAATCGTCAATCTTCCCGACCAGTTACGTCCCGATGCCGAACCACGGGAGAATATAAGAAACCAAAGCACGAGGACGACGGCTAAGTTCCACCGCTCGTTCATACCGTATAACCCTTGCTGCTCAGATAGACCCTTGTCCGGGGGCAGACGACAATGCAGATCCCGCAGATCGTTGCTTTGAAACCCGCCTTGGACGAAAGTTCCGTCGCCATGTTACAGCAGGCACGGGCTTTGAAAAAAGCATCGCGGTCCTTCTCGGCAGACCACATTTCACCCGAGGGTGCCCTCCCCGGGCAGGAATCGACACAGGTGAAGCATTGTCCACATCTCGAGACGGTCACCGGCCGTGCCGACTCGAACGCCGCGTCAGTGAGGACCGATGTGAGCCTCAGCGCCGAACCGTAGGTTTCCGTGACGAGGAGGGCGTTTTTCCCGATCCAGCCGAGCCCCGCCTTCGTGGCCACCGTCTTGTGCGGAAGGGCCGCCCTGAGGGTCTCCCGGTCGAATTCCTCCGTCGTCGTCTGCAGTGCTAGACCCCGGAAGCCTTCACTGTTGAGAAGGTCGAGGGCATATTGCCCGAGCTGATCCAGAAGGGCGTTTACCCGTGAATATTCCTGGAAATATTCCTTTGTGGGGCCCCAGGTTATCCTCGATATGACCCCGGGGTCCAGCGCCACGGCGATTGAGATACCCGCAGGGAAGAACCGCCGTGCATCCTCGGGCAGGTCCCGCAGGTCCGCAAAACCCACGAGGGAAGCACCCCTGTCCTTGAAATTCTGTTCCAGTTTTCTCTGCAAAGCCATCATGATTTCACCCGGCGGCTCCCCGCGAACTGCTGGATGACCACCCCGCTTATAATCAAGATAAGCCCGACGACCGTGGAAAGCAAGATCTCCTCCCCCACGATGAAGTGGATGAAGAAGAGCGACAGGAAGGGCGCGGCATAGACGAGGTTGCTCACCTGGGCCGTCGTTTTGGAGAGCTGCAGGGCCTTGAGCCACAGGACGAAGGTGATCCCCATCTCGAAGAGTCCCACGTAGACAACCCCCAGAAGGCCTGTCAGGGGGGGCCAAAAAAACTGCCCGGTGACGGCGACGGCGGCAAAAGTGTAAAGGAAGCCGAAGCAGAAGTTCAAAAAGAGCTTGATCACCTCGTCACGCCTGTCCTTGATGTTGTAGATCCAGAAAAGGGCCCAGATGACGGAACTTGAAAGGGCCAAAAGCGCGCCCGGAAGGTTTGTGAACTGAAAGGAAAAAACATCGCCGTGGGTCGATATGACAAAGACGCCGGCGAAGCTCACCAGTATGGCGACGACGCTCAAAAGGCCGATGGGCTGTTTCAGGATCACGATGGAGAGAAGGACGAGCATGATCGGCCAGGTCCAGTTGAGGGGCTGGGCCTCCTGTGCAGGCAGAAGCGAGTATGCCTTGAAGAGAATGGTGTAATAAAAAAAGGGGTTCAAAAAACCGAGCAGGGCGGAATATATATATTCACGTTTGGAGAAAGTCGAAAGCTCACGGATTTTGCCCTGGCAAAGCAAGATCAGAAACAGGACCGTCATGGAGACAAATGAGGCGTAGAAGAGAAGCTGGATAAAGCTGAGGTGACGGAGCGTGATCTTGAAGGCCGAGGCGACGGTGGACCACAGAAGAACGGTCAGTATGGCGTAGAGGTAAGCTTTTTTCTGCCTGTCCATGGAGATCCTTCCGTTACTGCGCCCGAAGGTGAGAATCTATAACTTATGCCGGTGAGCCTGACAAGGGCTAATTGAAGGGATAACGGGGCCGATGCATTTTCGTTGATTTAAAAACTTCGGGAATGCATAATGGTCGGCAATGTTTGCTGTGAGAGGGGGAGACAGGAAGGGATCATGAAGCTGGCGGACGACATCTACGTGTATGAATGGAAGAATTACTTCGAGAATAACTGCAACAGTTTCTATATCGGCGGGAATGTCCGGGCCCTCGTCGATCCGGGTCTGAAGGCACACCTCCCGGGACTTCTCGGGCAGATGGAAAAGGACGGCATCAAGCGGGAGGACATCCGCTACATCATAAACACCCACTCCCACCCCGATCACTACGAAGCCTCGGAGATCTTCAACGGATCCGAAGCGAAGATCGCCCTCTCGGCGGTTGAAATGGACTTCATGACAAAGGGTCGGGGCGCCTATCTCTATGAGCTCTTCGGGCTTAAAGCGCCCGAGGTCACGGTGAATCTTTTCCTCAACGAGGGCGAGGTCAAGCTGGGGGAGGAAGCCTTTCAGGTTGTCCTCACACCGGGTCATTCACCCGGGTCGGTCAGTCTCTTCTGGCCGGACAGGAAGGCCCTCTTTTCGGGGGATGTGATTTTCAGTCAGAACGTGGGGCGGACCGATTTCCCCGGGGGCGACAGCAAGCTCCTCAAGGAAAGTATCCAATCCCTGTCGAAACTCGGGGCCGAATACCTCTTCGCCGGACACCTGGGAATCGTGAAGGGGGGCCGGAACGTGGCCCGAAACTTCGAATTTGTGATCGAAAGAATCTTCCCTTACCTGTAGGCACCTCCGGTTCATCCGGGATTCAAACAAAGCAAGATGACCGATCATTTCCGTTACGTTGCCGGGGTCTACGACCGCTTCATCAAGCCGCCCGACGCTGAAAGGCTGAAGCGGATCCTGAGACTGCCCGTTGCCGGCCCGATACTGGACCTGGGGGGCGGAACAGGGAGGGTCTCTGCACGGCTCAAGACCCTCGTCGGCAAGGCCGTCGTGACGGATTTTTCCATGCCCATGCTGATGCAGGCTGCATTGAAGGGAGGTCTGTTACCCGTCCGGGCCGTGGGGGAAGCCCTCCCTTATCCCAACGGGATTTTTGAAAGGGTGTTCATCGTTGATGCCCTCCACCACTTTCGAAACCAGGAGGCTGCCATCAGAGAGAGTCTGAGGGTCCTGAAGCCGGGGGGCAGGCTTGCGATCGAGGAGCCGGATATAAGACGCCTCGTCGTCCGCGCTGTCGCCTTCCTGGAACGGATGTTTCTCATGCGGAGCCGCTTTCAGGAGCCGCGTCGGATCATGGCTCTGATCGAGGGCCAGGGGCTTTCTCCGCGCATCGAGGGTTATCATCTCTTCCGGGCCTGGATCGTTGCTGACAAGCCATAACCGGTCTCAATTTTGGTAATAAGTCCCGTTTTGGCACCGGCTCGACAGATAGTTGGTTGCCGGTCGAAGAGATCTCAAAATGAGCGGCTTTCCGAAAGGCGACTGGTGTGATGTCTGGGATGCCCTTTATTTGAAAAAAGCGGACGGTTTTTTCAAATCACTATAGATTTTCAGATTCTTGACTGTATTAGCCCTTCAATTTTATGATGAGAAGGACAAGACAGACCAGAAAGACCAAACAGACGAGGCGCGGTCCTGCGCCTGTCACTCCCAGCCCAAAGGTTCATACCCCCTTTCTTTGAGGCATCGGTTCACGAATTGTTTGTATAGAGGACTGGGCTCTGCGGCTTTGAAAATTCCGTATGTTGCACCTGCCGCCGCCCCGCCGGCCGCTCCCTCGGCAAGTACCCGGCCAAAATCACCTCTGACAGCGCCAACAGCGGCACCGGTTGCCGCACCGATGGCACCGCCCTTCACGGCCCCTTCGGCGACCTGAGATTCCTGGTGTTTCTTGACGTAGGTCTCGGCCATCTGCATGCATTGATCGATATCCTGCTGGGCCTGTTCCTGGCCGACGCTGTTTAGCTTTGCGTTGGGATACAGAACCGGCCTCTGATGGGCCCCGCAACCGAGAAGTACGAATAGGGCGACGAAAACGAGAAGTTTTTTCAATTAAACCTCCGCATCTTGAATTTAGTGAACTTAACGTCGGAACTCTTTATCGGATGACATGAATTCAGGGACAATCTATCAGATGGGCTGATGATTCTTCAAGCCTTTTCGATCCGGATCTTCGAAGCACCCTTTTCCTTTTTTAGAATTGTCGCGTCATCGATGATCGTGCCGACGATATTCACCTCGCTCGCCGGCACGGGGTCGGGTCCGGCGCTCATGGGCGTTCGACCGAAAAAGATTGCCAGGGCCGTCCCCGGGGGCCAGTAGCCGATGTGGCCGACTTTGACATTCGTCGTTGACGTCTCGTCCGGCGGCATCTTGAGACCGATGGAGAAGTAGAACTCATCCCCCCATTCGTTCGGTTTGGCCTCGATGGGAAGCTTTGCAAAGATGGCCTTCGCGCAGGCCGTGTCGAAAAGCTGCGCTTCGAGGGTTCTTTGCCCGACAAAGATCTTTATTTTCTGCGGCATGAGAGGCCTCATTTTTTTGAATCAACAATGGCAAAGCTCACCGTCACATGGATGGTGAATGTCTGCTCCCCGGGCGCCACCGGCACGGCCTGTGCCGCCATGGATTCGGCACGGGCTACCGGGAACGGGGCGGTCCGTCCCGCCTGCTCTTCGATGGTTATCGGTCCTCCGAGCTTCAGTCTCGCCGCATCCGCGTAAACGCCTGCCCGATGATGCGCGTCGGTCATGGCTTTGCGGCGCGCCTCATCGAAAAGCTTCGCGGGGTCGGCGACATCGAAGCTGATCCCGCGGATCTGGTTGGCCCCCAGAGAAACAGTCTCGTCCAAAAACTCGCCCAGCGTGGAGACCTTCCTGAGCTTCACGTGGACCTCGTTTGTGACCTGGTAGCCCGCGATCGCCGGGGGCTCCTGTTGCGTCTTGTCGTATCTGTAGCGGGGGGAAACGTTAAACCGGACAGTCTGGAAGTCCCGCTCCTCGATGCCCCGCTTTCGGAGCATGGCCATAAGGCGGTTCATGGCCTCGTTGTTTTTCCTGAGTGCCTCGGCGGCCGTCGCTCCCTCGGTGACAACACCCACCTGGATGTGGGCGAGGTCCGGTTTACCGTAAGCCTCGCCGGTACCGACGACGGTGATGGACGGGGGCCGAACACCCGGGCGCTCAGGCGGCTGGGCCATGGCTATTGATGACGCAGTCAGGATCGGTATCAAGACTAGAAACGCGCAAAGTTTCTTCATAACGGCCCTCCTCTGTAGGGTTTTTCGGATGCAGGGGCATACTACCACACCCCGAGCTGTTGAAAAAAAATTTTCACGGGTTATTTTCAAGGTGGATCCTCACCCTATGCTTGCTTCATGGCGAAGAAGGTGCCCAGACTGTTACCGCCCGCGAAGGCCATGATGTTCATAAGGCCGTCCGTCGTCGAGTCCTTCAGAATCACCGTGATGAGGACAAAGTTGGCGATAGTGATCAATCCGGAGAGCACCGTGGCCCGATAGACCCTCCTCTGGGCGACGTCACTCGTGTACTTCGTGACCAGAAGATCCACTAAGAATCCCGCGATAAAGATGAGAATGATTTTGAGGATCATGACACACCTCCTCTTAATTTGTTTCGAAACTCGATGGCAAGACGGCCGTACAGGGCCGAAAGGAAGAAAATCCCCTGACCAGGAGACACGAAGAGAAACCTCTCCATGCCTTCGGGGTTGTCGGCCGTTTAAAATATTTGTTTTTTTATAGGGGGTTACGGGCTGGTGCGACCCGCGGGACTTACGGAAGGGTTGTCCGGGACCACAGAACCTCTTCACCCGTAACCGGTCGGTTGTTCAACGGACTCCAAAACGTCCTCCTCCGATGAACTGCAGGGAAACCCTGCGGGATGCTTGGAACAAGCTTTATTATAGAATAAGAGCAGGCGCCGGGCAATAGAAAGTATCTTGTATAATATCAATAGGTTGAAGAAAAACTGGAATACTTCCGACGATTTCAACCGCTTACGCGGATATTAGAGAAGCAGGGACACTTCCCTTGTACATCCATCGTAAGAAGGGAAGTGTCCCCGGTATTTCAAATCATGGCTATTTACATTTTTTATAATACGTACTGCCAACTCGAACATAGGTACAGGGATTTGTAAAAACAATTTCGATACTATCCGCTGAATTGGCCGCCTGCATCACCATGATGCCGTAGACCTTTTCCGGCTCCTTGGCTTTTTTGTCCATCACCATGTCCCAGGAGGCTTTATTGTCTCTGGTAAACCCTTTCGGCTTCTTCACCGTGAGGCCATAGCCCATAAATGCAACATAGTCATCGGATTCCTGGCTCTGGGCGATTGCACCCATCGGCAACACCAGGAAGGCAAGGGCCGTGAAAACAGAAACCACAATCACTAATTTTTTCATAACAATCCTCCTTTTTAGATTTTGATGCTTTCTGTAAATTGCAAATTTATGCCGGTGTCCGGATAGGCCCCATCGACACATCCATTTCATCTTCCAGTATTCGTCTGCCGGCTCAGAAATTAAGGGTGATCCGGCCCAGTATCAGGCGCTCGGGGAATATTCTCGGATTTGCGGGGTCCGTGTCCTGGAAATTGAAACTTTCATTGAACAGGTTTCTCACTTCCAGGGAGATGATGCCGTAGCGCTTCGGGAGGCGGTACCCCAAGGCCGCGTCGAAAACCCAGAAGGTGTCTGTCCCCTCTGTCCTCTCAAAGAGTGCGCCGAGATAGTCAGCCTCCTGATCGACGTAGGTTCCCCTGAACTGGGCCATGAAACCGAGGGAATGGAAGAAATTGAGGGTCAGGGGAAAGCGGTGAGTGACGATCTTGTAGAAGGCCTCCGGTCCCTCGCTGTCATCCCTCTTGAATCGTTCATACTGGTACTCCCCCGAGAGGGCAAGCCAGTTCAGGGGTGCCCAGTAGAGGTATGCCCTGGAAAACTCCTCGTCCCATTCGTCTGTGCGGTATTCCGGCGTCGGCCCTGTCACATCCGTGTAAGGCACATCCAGGTCCCTCTTTGACAGTTCTATGCCTGCGAAGAGATTCGAGAGTATCTTCTGGTCTATGCCGACGCCGTAACGCCAGGCATCCGTTCCGGCTATGTCATAGAAAAACTGCGTGAAGCCCGCGACGTTCGTGGGCTCGATGGTCTGGTTCCCGAGAAGCGCCCTGTTCAGGGCCCGGAAGGCCGCCGCCCTGACGGTCGTTGACGGGAAGGGGTTCCACGTCACCCCTATCTTGGGGTTCACCTGGTCGTCGTCAATATTGTTCAGCGTGTCATCCAGGAAATCGGCGCTCACGCCGAAAGTCCAGGTGACGTTCGCCGGATAGTTGGTGTAGGTGTAGAGGTAGGCGTTCCAGTGGTGTACATCGCTGTTAAATCTGTCCGTGATGGTTCCGAAACCGGGAATGATATTTTTCATGTCGGTCGTGTCGTTCAGGTCCGTATATCCCCCGCCGGTTATGAGCCGGAACCGATCGGTCCTGAAGAGGTACTGGGCCTCTCCTGTGTATTGATCATCCTCGCTGCTGATATTCAAACCATAATCCTGCGAGTCAGCCCAGAAATTTCCCTTTCCGTACCGGAGCGAGACGACCGCGTCGGACTGGGGTGAGAAGGCGTGGTGGAGCCCGACCCTGGCGGTGCGGACGATGTCATCCTGCCGCGTGTCGGTATAGTTGGCCGGGTCGAAGCGCAGCGGGAGGTCCCCGTACTCCTTGTCCGTATAACGAAGCTCCGCCTGCACGCTCGTCCTGTGGGTCAGCATCGCCTGCGCGAAGAGATTGTAGATCACGCTTTCCAGGTCGTTATTTTCGCGAAATCCGTTGGTCTTGTAATAGAACTGCCCGAGGCTCAGGGAAAAACGGTCGTAAACCGCATTGAGGGCGACTTCATCGCCGAGAGTGTTCTTGTTTCCCCACACGCTGCTTGCCTGGAGGCTCACCTGGTTTCGATTGAAGAGGGGGTTGTACTCGTTGAAGGACGGATTTGCCGGCCCGGCACCCTGAAGGATGTTCATCCTGCCCTCGGCGAGCTGGGGCTGAACGGGGTTGATGTTGATGGGCTGGAGGAGCTGGGCCTGCAGAACCTCGCTCACGCGGGCGATCTCGTTCCGGGGCAGGGTCGCCAAAGTATCCGCTAGAAACCGGTGGGCGGAGAAGTTCGTGGGGTCGTGGCTCAAAGATTTGTAACCTTCCACGAGGGCGAGCTGCTCGAAGCCGAGGTTGCCGTAGATGCGGCCGAGGTCGGCACTGCGGGCCGCGAGGTCCTGGTCGAGCAGCAGCCTGGAGCGGTAGACGGCACGGTTGTCGTTTAAATCGATGGATTTCTGGATGTCCTGGAGGGCCTCCACGGGGCGGTTGACGCTCTGCTTGAGGATGGCGTCATAGAACCAGGGCGTGGGGTCCATGGGGTCGAGCTGCTTGGCGATGCCGAACTGGGTCGCCGAGAGGCTCTCGCGCTTCTCTTCGTAGTAGGCCTTTCCGAGATAGCTCCGGACGATGGCATTATTGACATCGAGGCTTGCGGCAATCTCGATCTCCTGCCTGCCTTCCTTGAGGTCACCCTTCCGGATCCTGGCGAGCCCCAGGCCGAGCCTGGGGAGGGGATCGGCAGGATCAAAAGCGATGGCCTTCTCAAAAGCCCGTTTTGCCTCGTCGATCTTTACCTGTGTGAGATAGGCGTACCCGAGAACACTCTGCGTCCGGGCGAGTTCGGGGTTTGCCGCTGCAGCCGTTCCGGCCTCCTCGAGGGCCCGGTCGAGGTAACCCTGGGCAAGCCAAATCTCCGCGAGCCGTGCCCGTGCATGGGCATCGTTGGGACTCAGCTTCACAGCCTCCTGGACGCTCGCCAAGGCCCCCTTCAGGTCAAAGCGGGCCTGTTGGGCGTAGGAGAGGGCAATCAGGGCCGGGGAGGACTTCGGGTCGGTCTCTACGGCTTTCTTTGCCAGGTCGATCCCTTCATCCTTCCTGTTCTGGACTACGGCGATGATCGAATTGAGGGCATGGGCGGGGCTGCTCTGCGGGTCGAGTCTCAGGGACCGGTCGATGGCGGCATTGGCCTCGTCCACCCGCCCCACGCGCAGCAGGAGCGAGGCGCGGTAGAGATGGTAGTTGAGGTCGCCGGCATCTTCGGGAAGCCCTTTGAGGCTTGAGGAGGCGCCGGCCAGATCCCCCTTCCGGTAGGCCTCTACGGACTTTCGGGCCTTCACCTGCCAGTCCGCGTCCCCGTGGAAGTCCTCGGGGCGAAGGTCGAGAATCGGCGGGTAGTAAAGGGCCCACTGGACGGCATCCCTTGGGCGGACGACCGTAACCGTCACAGGGGCCTCACCGGCCCGTGCCATGGCAGACTGGCCTCCCGATAGAAGGAGGCTTCCTCGCTCGTTCTCCGTAAGCATCTGCCCCTCGAAGAGGGTGATGAAGGTCCCGGTGGAATCCACCCTGGCGAAGAACTCCGTTCCCTTGACGGCAGCGTCGGCATGGGGGGTGAACATCTTGAGACTTCGCTTGATGCGGCTGAAGAAAGAGGCGGAGCCCTTCAGGAGCTGCATGAGGACCGTTTCTTCCTCCATTCCCTGGAAGACGAGGGTGGTGTTTTGATCGAGTCGCATGGTGGAGTCGTTGTTGAAGAGAAGGGCGGCGCGGCTTTCCCCGTCCACCCGGAGGGTGTCGCCGGGAAAGAACTTCTCGGTGATCTTGACGGGAGTCCACTCGGTCTGGCCGCCCCGTTGAACGTAGACGCCCCCTTCGGCGGAAGTCAGGCTCGCAAGCCACATCTCGGCCTGGGCCGCCTGCGGGTGAAGCAGAATCAAGATGAACAGGATAAAAATGACAGCGTGTAAAACACCCCTTCCCCATTTCATAAATTGCCTCCTTTATGAATTCCCCGTTGCTAAAAACCGCTTGATCGACATCACTTTGCACCAAGGGCAACGGACCCATCCCATCCCTCCGGTGGCGGTTTCAGGATGAATTCCCTGCACAGTTGCAGGTAAAAGGCTGAAGGCCCGTCATCGGCTCTCACCGCCAGGATATTCTCGAAGAGGTCGATGGCGACGTTCCAGATCTGTCCCCTGTATGCTTCGAGGGCCTGGCTGAAGTTTTCGCAAAGGGCGATCATTGCCTCGTCCGCCTCCTCCCGGCGGCATATCAGCTCATGAACGGTAACGGCGTTCACCTTCCCTGCCAGGATAAATTTACCCAGGGGCCTCGTAAGGAATTCGCCGATTCCCGCGATGACATCGTCTGAAACCAGGATCCGGGTTTTAAGGTATTTATTGAGCCCCTCCAGCCGGGATGCCGTGTTGACGCAATCCCCGACAGCCCTGTACTCGTAATGGTCGTGGGCGCCGACACTGCCGAGAGACACATGACCGGCATGCAGGCCAATGCGGATGGGGAGTCGGCTGTTAAGGGCGTTTTCATTGAAGGAGGCGACGGCTGCCGCGATCTCCAGTGCCGCCCGGCAGGGATTAACCCTCACATCGGCACCGAGACGCTCCCCGTACCAGATGGCGAGCATGGCGTCCCCTACCACGTCGAGGACCCTTCCCTCGTGCTTCTTGACGGGTCCGAAGACGATCTCGTAGTAGCGGTTCATGAACTGTTTCAGCTCTGAAGGCGACATGGTTTCGGCCAGTGTGCTGTACTTTTCGGCGTCGGCATAGAGAACCGTGCCATGAACCATGTCGCTTTTTGTCTTGAAATCGGAGATGTTTTGAACCATCGAATCGATGACATGGTCGGGGAGATAATAGCCGATGGCTTTTCTCACGTTTTCGCGCTCCCTGCGGATGGTGCTGTAATGCCAGGCGGACGCAGCGAGGATGGCGACCGGTGCCTGTATCAGCACGGGTACGAAGAGCGGCAGCCAGAGGTTGCTTGTCTTGAACTGATGGTAGGCGACCCCTGCGTAGACGAGACATAACGAAATGACGATGAGGGCCGTCCTGTAGCCCGGTAATTGACGGCATAAAAAACCAATCACCAGACCCCACATAAATAACAGAACGGCCTGGGCGGCGGGGCTGATACCGTCAATCGATCGTCTCTCGAGCAGGTTTGAGAAAACGGTCGCGGCAAGCTCGACACTGCTCAGATTCTCGCCGCCTTTCTGGGAGAAAACGGTGTAGAAGCCGCCCATCTGTTCCGCCCGCAGATCCTCCGTGACCCCGACGAACACGGCCTTGCCCTTGAAGTCGAAGCCGCTTCCACCCTCGATGACTTTAAAATAGGGGATCCGGGTGATGGTTCCGGGAGGGCCGTAATAGTTGATGAACTGGCTCTCTTCCCCGGCGTACATCCGGATGATGGCCTGGAGCTTTTTAGTCTTTTTTACATCCGTTTTGAATGCCTGCGGGTGATCCAGCCCCTCAAGGGCCTTGTTCGCAAGCGGCGGATCATTCTCGAAAAGATCACGTATCGATCGAACAGAGTTCTGTAATTTTCCGTAAGTCAGCAGAGATGCTGTATTTCGGGGCAGGGCCTCGATCTGTAGAGGGTCGATATGGGCCAGACCGGAGATGAACTCATCGTAGACATCCAGGGAATAAGCCTGCAGCATCACAACGGGCAGTGTCGGCACGCTGCCCAGTTTGAATGACCAGCACTGGTCCACCCTCACCGGGACCCTCGGCAGGGGAAAGGAAGCCGTCGCGAGGGTCGGCGCGGCCAAAAGCGGGATGGGCGGAACAAACGTCTCGATCATGACGGACCCTTCCGCCTTATGGCCTCCGGAGCGTAGGCGAACATACTCGGACATGATGGCACCGCACAGGATCACGTTGCCTGCTCTTTGAATCGATTGGGCAAGCCGGTTGTCGTCGATGGGGTCGCGGTACTCGTCGAAAAGGAGGTCAAAGGAAATGACTCCTGCACCCTCCTGCGAAAGGATATCGATAAGACGTCCGTGGAGGGATCGCGGCCACCTCACGGGGTCCCTGGGAAGATTCAAATGCTGGGCCGAGGCCTTGTCTATCGCGACAATCACGGCATCCGGCGGCGGCTGGATGGGCCCCCGCATGCCGAAGAGAAAGTCGAGCCCGATCCTCTGATCACACTCGTCGATGTAGTTCAGCATGGAGCCCGCAAGGCCCAGAACCCCGATGATGATTCCCCAGAGAATCGCCTTTGAGTGTCTGGACATAGCAGCCTATGACCGATCAGAAAAAGAAAAATTATTGTGGATGCCGCAAAAAACTTAAATTATCTCACGTTGTAGTATCGTCCCGTTTTGGACTGCTGTGTTTGATGGTTCGTTCGGGTCAAATTCAAAATCTTTGGTCAGGGGGAACTTCTTCCATTTGAGGAAAAGTCGCTATCTTTATCACTCGTTATTATGGCACCCCTGGTTTCAGGAGGCTGGCCAAAGATTTTTGAATGAAATCCAGTTTTTCTTCGGCTGCCTTTCGGCCTGCCTCAACCATCTCGTTAAGGGCGCCGAAGTCGAAGCCCGATGCCTGGTTGGATCGGGGATACAGGACGATGTCCGCGTTCAGAGCCTCTGCGGACCCGCGCCACAACGACTGCAACTCCCAGGAACTGGAAATCACGTGCCGGAGTCCCAGCAGCCGCTCGAACTTCTCCCGCATTTGTCCGTGGCGGATATCTTCCTGGCCTGCACTGTTGCCGGGCGCCGTCGTCACAATGACAGCGATCTTCAGACCGCAACGGCGCCGTTCCAGTAATTCAAGCGGAATGTGGCTGACCAGTGCGCCGTCAACCAGCATTCTTCCACCGCAGGAGACGGGCGGAAAGATGCCCGGGATGGCACTCGTCGCACGGACAGCAGTGGCGGCCGGTCCCCGTTCTAAAACGAAACGCTCTCCCTTTACGAGGTCGGCGGCGACTGCTGCCGCCGGTTTTTCGAACTCCGCAAAGGTGGCATTGCCCCACAAATCATCGATAATCCGTCCAAGTTTTCTTCCTGCCAGCAGGGAAGACTTCGGCCACCATGAGACATCGACAACCTGCATGTTCCCCCTCAGCAGGTCACGGCTCATCTCCAGAGTTTGTGTCACGTTTCCCGTCTTGGCATAAATGAGTGCCGCCGCCCCGCCCATGCTGCTGCCGCAGAGATAGTCAATGGTGATCCCGGCTTCCTCCAGAACCTGGAGCACGCCGAGGTGCGCGAAGCCGCAAGCGGCTCCCGAACTCATGGCGATGCCTATTTCCCGTCCTGTGATCCAGCGTGCGATCCAGTCCAGGTTGGGTGCGAGGGTCCGGTCCCACCGCTGAGTGGCATCGCTATGGGTGACGCGGTCAAGCTCATCCGGCGCCAGACAGAAGAACCAGGGCCCGAGGCGCTTTTTGGAGCTCATCTCCCGGCGACTGCCGATCCGGACGTGGCCGACCCTGGCCAGCCCGAAGCCGCTCGCTGACATCCCCGTGAATTCTTGGTCCTGAAAGGGGCCTTCATAGAGAACGACCGAATCGAAATTCTCCAGGCATGCCTTAAGAGGCTCAACCTGGCCGGCGCTCACCGTGACTGTCAAAACCTGGCCCGTGCTGCCGTATCCTCTCCAATTTCGAATCAACCGGGCAACCCAGCTTGCACTTTCATCAATCGCGTAGACCGCCCGGGTGGCCGGGGCAGACTTTTTCCGAAGAGACCGGGCTGACTCAGGCAACAATGGTCTAACTTCATCGGGGGGTACTGCCTTCCATCCACGGGAAGAGACGGTATCGAGGAAAAAAGATCCGGGGGCGTAGTGTTCGACGGCGTGAAAGAGGGACAGGCTGAAAAGGTCCTTTTCCACGCCCGGAGGCAGGACAATCAGTGTGCAGGGCGGCAACGGTAATTCGGAAGGGAGGCTCGAGCGGTGTCGTATACGCTCTATGAACATTTGAACCAGCGCCTGGCGAAGAGCCGGTTGCGTCTCCAGCAGCTCCAGGAAACTGTCCTTCGAGAGCGCGTAGACCAGGGTGTCTCTCGCCGCCACCACGGTCGCGGAAATCGGCATACCGGAAAGGAGCGACATCTCCCCGAAGACCTGTCCCGGCCGCAGGTAGACGTTCGTCTTGCGAGCCTCGTCTTCCGGGCCGAGCTGAATGTTAACCCCGCCCGAGGCGACAACGAAGAAAGCACTCCCCACCTCGCCTTTGCGACAGATCACGGAACCCGCAGTGTAGGAACACACATCCGCGAGTTGCCTCAGGCGCGCAAGTCCATCTGAGGGGAGCTGAGAGAAAAAAGGGATGTCCGCGATGTCTAGTAGCCCTGCGTCAGTCATCTGCACGACTCTTTTGCCCCGGAAATTGGGGGTGTTTTGTTTTTATCCGTGCGGTACGTAAGCCGGAAACTCCGAAAATCAAATTCCATTTGCTGAGCGCCAATGAACCATGAATCCTGACCCACGGCTGAGCTCACTTCAGCCGGGAGGAAAATCTAATTCAGGCGTACCTCCGCAAGGCCGCATTACGCTCGGAAGCGGTTGAGTTCATCGGCTGAAATTTGGCCACACGTACGGTGGATGCACCAATGCCCCTGCCCCGTTATCATTTTTCACTATGAAATTGTCTGATGGTCTCTGGCAGTTCCCGCAGCGTAAATGTGCGATGTGGTGAGATACTTATGAGAATTAATCAAGGAAAAAACAACACTCAAAACTACTGTGTTTTCACTAGGGTGGAACTAGTGGTGACCGGAGAGCTTTGCCAAATAATCACGTAAATTCACACTCTTGCCGGTTATGCGGAGTTTCTTGCGGATGTTGAAACGGTGGAATTCGACGGCTTTGAGGGTTATCCTGGTCAGGTCTGCGATTTCTTTCGTGGTGCGGCCCTGCACAATGAGGCTCGCCACCTGGGCTTCCTTGGGCGATAAACTGGGCACCTTGGATTTCACCCTCTTCGCGAAGGGCGAAAGGAGGGCCCTGAGATTATTTTTGATGGTGTCGATGCAGAGCTTCTGGGCTTCACTGCCAGCCGTCTTCTCCAATTCGTCGAGGTACGGGTTAATGTTTTCCTTGGCGTTTGCAAGGATGCTCTCTTCCAGGGCCATCCTGTCGGTTTCCAGCTTCTTGAGGAGGACGTTAAGGGCCGTGTTCATCTCCTCGAGGTTTCGGCTTCGGGCTTGAAGCTCCTTTTCATTCTCCATCAGGTTTCGTTCGATCTGTTTGCGATCCGTTATGTCGAGAACTGAAGCCACGCTTTTCACCGTGCCGGGAATCAGGTCAATCGTTGCGAACAGGTCCCTGACCCTGCCTGCCCTGTTGAAAATCCGAAAGTCGTAGTGCCGGGGCGCCGCCGCAGGGTCGATCCTGCGCAGGCGGTGGTATTCCTTCAGCCGAGGCAGGTCCTCTTCATGGATGAGGGTGGTCAATTTCATCTTTCCCACGAACTCGTCCTTCGAATAGCCCGTGACCTGTTCGAACTCGCTGTTGACGAAAGACACGGTAAAGTCTTTCTCGATGATGCATGTGGCCGCGCCGGTGTTTTCAAAGATGGCCCGGTAGCGGCTCTCGGACTCCTTGAGCTGCGCGGCCTTCTCCTGCAGTGCTCTCGTCCGTTTTTCCACCATCCGCTCGAGAATGTTTTTTGCGTTTAGGAGTAGCTCTTCGGTCTGCTTGCTGGCCGTGATGTCGTGGGAGATGCCCACGAGACCGACGACATTTCCGTTTTCGAAGAGGGGCCTCGTTCTGATCTCGACGTGATGTTTCCGGCCTTCCCGGTCCAGGTAACTTATCTCGTAGGGCGGCACTTCCTCGCCCCGCATGACCCTTTGAAAATTCTCTTGGGTCCTCTGATGTTCTTCGGGGCTGACGATGTCGAGGAAGTGCACGGAGCTCAGATTGTCCACCGTAAGGCCGGTTCTCTCAAGGGAAACCCTGTTCATGTAGGAGACATAGCCCCGGGTGTCGAGTTGGTAGACGCCGTCGCTGATGCTGGCGAGGAGCACGCGGTACTTCTCTTCGCTTTTATGCAGCTCTTCCTCAGCTCGTCTTCGCGCCGTGATATCGCGGGAGACCCCCAGGAGCCCCACCACCTTCCCGTTTTCAAAAATGGGCCGTGACTTCACCTCTACTATATTTTTTCTGCCGCCGGAGGTCTGAGCAATCAGCTCATAGGGCGGATTCTCCTCCCCCTGCATGACCCGCTCGAACTTGGCGCGGACAAGTTCACGATCTTCCGGTGCCACCATATCGAGGTAGTAGCTGGTTTGATAATCATCCGGCTGAAGGCTGTACCTGTTCAACAACACACTGTTGAGATAGGTGAAGTAACCATCGGGGTTGATCTTGTAGATACCGTCTGTGATGCAGTCGAGCATCGTACGGTGTTTTTCCTCACTCTGCCGGAGGTCCTCCTCGGCCCGCCTGTGGGCCGTCACATCACGCGCAATCCCCAACATTTCCACTACTTTCCCGTTTTCAAAAATGGGCTTGGACTTGACCTCGATATAGCGAATCTGATCGTCTCGGTTTTTCAGATGCACCTCATATGGCCGATTCTCTTCTCCACGCATGACCTTTTCGAAGCTGACCTGCACCCTCTCGCGCTCCCCGGGGGCAACGATGTCGAGATAGTGGTAGCTTTGATAGTTGTCCGGCGGGAGGCCGGTCATCATCAATGAGACGGGGTTGAGATAGGTGAAATATCCCTCTCTGTTGATCTTGTACACGCCGTCGCTCACATAATCCAGGATCGTCTGGAATTCATGGCTGTTCACGGGGGTCTTATCCATCACTGCACTCCATCATCCTAAAGAATAAGGTCGATATTTTTGATTCCATCTGTAAAGCGGGTGAAATTTGATAAGGGAAAGTTGTCCGGCACGGCAGATTTCCCCCCCCATGAGTCTGCCTGCCGGTTCTTTTAAAAAGCCAGGATTCTGGAAAAGGTGACAGGAAAACGTCTCGATAATAATCATGAATCGGTGTTCGTTGTCAAGGGGTCGGTTACTCCCACGCGAGGTAGCCGAGGAGTTACAAATCAACACACCGGATCTTATTGAAATGAGGTGTTGGTAAGGGTATGGTCTCCAGCATCGCAGAATAAATCGTTTACGGAAGACCGTTTTCTCATTCCCCGGGGTCTGCCATTCAAGGCTGCACAGTCTTCTTTCTGCAGAGGGGGCAGATCTCCGAGGAGCCCGGTTCGAAGTCGCGGCAGACCTTTGGCCTTGTCTCGTAGATGGCGCAGGCGGTGTGGTCTTCTTCCCAGGTGAGGTAAGGGCAGGAGTGGAGGTGGTGCCCGTCATCGATGGCGACAAGGCGGTCTCCCGCCCAGGCCGCCCAGCTGTACTTCTCCAGGATGTCGCCGCGGCCTTCCCGCCGCCAGCGCTCGAGGTCTTCCTCGCAGGCCTCGGGGATCATGTTGGCAAGGCAGCAGATCCCGCAGCGGTTGCATTCCATCGGGACCTCCCGGACATCTCACGCCTTGACGGGTGGATACCAAAGTTGATAAGGCCACTCTACATCCTGTCTTCGGCCGGCGCAAGGCAAAAGACAAGCAGATAGAGGATGGAGGATAAAGGGTAGAGGGTTGAGGATAGAGGCAAAGGGCAATATGCCACAGTGGTGAGTGGCAAGTGGTGAGCAAAACAAGGGCTAAAGATAATGACACGAATTAACAATACGCGGGATTATCACAGACACGGCCGGATCGATCTCATGACGGAGTTCACGATCTCCGAGTCTTTGCGCTCCACCGACTCTCTCTACTCGAAAGCCCTGAAAATGTCCTCTTCCTACGGAGCAATGGTGGGGAGAAAGCTCGCCGGGATGGACCTTCTCAAACCGGGATGCCGGGTATGCGAGGTCGGCGGGGGCTACGGAAGCCTGATGGGGGGGTTGCTCGACACCTATGCCGCTGGAATCAGACGGGTCACCATGATCGACCTGTCGAGGCACCTTCTCGAGAGACAGAGGGCCCGCCTGAAACCCTGGGGATCGAAGGTCGCATTCGTCCAGGGCGACATTTCAGAGCTGATCCACTCCCTTCGGGGTGTGGATCTCATGATCCTCAACGAGGTGATAGGCGATCTCGACACCTGGATGGACCTCTCAGCCCGGGAGTTCCCGGGAGATATCGCACGTTTCATCCGTGATTATAATCTCGATATTCCCGAAAAAGGTAAATTTCACATCAATATAGGAGCCCTGCGTCTCCTGGAGGAAATCTGCAGGAAAGGGATTCCTTCTTTCATCTGCGAGCACTCCAGCGACCCCATCATCCCCCCCGGCATGGATTACCTTGCGCGGGGAATGGCGCTCGACGGCTTCCCCCGGGAGATCAGGCTGAAGGACCACTCGGAATACACCATACGCTTTTCCCACCTGGTTCGCATCGCGGAGGTACTCGGGAGGGAGGTACGGACAGGTCCGCTCCTGGAACTTCTGGGCATCGGGGACACGCCGGGGCTGAGGTTCATCTTCACGGCTCGGGCAAGCGCTAAGGACGAGCAGGGGGTGATCCTGGAATTCCTCGATCATGTACGGGAGTACAGATGGATGGTGGTGAGTGGAGAGTGAACAGTAATGAGTGGTGGGAAAGAGAAAAAAGACAAGCAGGCGATAAAAGGGCTTGAGGATTGCTGCAAGCGGATTGAACCGCTCAAAAATAAGCCCGCTTTTACACCGGAGTTCGCTGCCTGGCGCCGGGAGACGGAATCGCTGATTGAGAAGCTCTTCGGTCACGAAGCAACCGTCCTCGAAGAATTCAGGGCAATCCATTACACCCCGGTTTTCCTCACCTGTCGGATGGGGGATGAAGCCTTCACAGAGGCTTACCGGGAAGGCCTGGAACAGGCAAGCACCCTCATCGCTCGATGGATTGAGGGGATGGGGAATGACCGGGAAGATTGAACCGGCTAAGCGTTCTTTCTCTCGCGAAAAGACACCCAGAGGGTGAGAAGGCGGGTCGCGATGATGGCCATGATGAACCGCGGCACCCAGAGCCAGAAGGGATTCAACCCGAAGGACAGAAAAAGGCCCGGGTCTTCGATCATGGAGTGATTGATCCCGATGGACAGGTGGAGTTCCTGGAGTTCATCCCTTGTCAGGTGACCCGCTTTTGCCTCCTCCACGATCACCGCGCCTCCATAAGCAAGCCCGAAAACCACAGCCGTCATCCAGAGCATCCCGACCTGCCGGCTCAGGCCCATCATCCGGAGGAGGGGCGACATGGCCCGGACAACAGGATGGATCCAGCCCATCTTCTTCATGATCTCCAGGAAGGTCAGGATGGACATGATGATGAGAAAGATCTTCAGGGACAGGCCGAGCATCGACATAAACCAGTTCTTCATCATCCCGACAAAGGGAACAGCCGTTGCCTGAAGCCCCCCGGGGGCGGTTTCAAGGGGGGTTTTTGTGTCGAGGAAAAGCGAGCAGACCCAGACCGTGATGACGGCGGCAGTCAGACGGAACAGGGTTGCCTTGACGGGGTGAATCCCCGAGTTGGCCTGGACGACGCCCTCCTGGATGAGGTTGTGGCAGATGAGGAGAAAAACGGCGATGAGGGTCATCTGCTCCATCGTGAAGGGGAGGACGGCCATGGCCGCAATCCCCCCGTAGATATTCGTCAGCATCCCGATGATAAGGGGCAGGGCGGCCGCTGCCGGAAGGCCGATCAGGTTCATGAGCGGCTGGAGCAGGAAGTCCAGTTTTGAAAGAAGGCCGCTCCAGTCCAGTATGGCCGTGAGGAAAGAAACGGGCAGGACGATTTTCATCATCCAGATGAAGCCGTCGAAGCCCTTTCTGAGGCCGCCTCTCAGGCCTTCGAGAAATCGATTGCGGGCCTCGCTCATGATGATCTCACCAGGGCCTTGAGATGCCTCTCGATTTCCTCTTTCGAGAGAACACCCACCATCCGGTCCATCAGCTTCCCGTCCCTGAAGAGGAGCATGGTAGGGACCCCCTGGACGGTGTACTGCGCGGGGACGGCCCTGTTCTCGTCGATGTTCATTCGGGCGACTTTAACCCGGCCTTCGAAATCCCGAGCCACCTGCTCGGTAATCGGAAGAAGCATGCGGCAGTAAGCGCACCAGGGTGCCCACAATACAAGTAGGACGGGCTCCGCCGAGGCGAGGACCTCCCGTGCGAAGGTGCCGTCGGTCACCTGCACGGTCAGGTTCTCTTTTCCGTGAACGGCCAGGGGCGCTCGGCATTTCCCGCAGAGGGGCCGTTCTTGGAGCTTCGCTGTCGGAACGCGATTTTTTGCCCCGCATTTGCTGCAGGTGATGAGGGTGATATCCTGATCCATGTATTGCTACCTTGCCACGGTCACAGACCTGGGGGAAAGAATCCTGAAGAGATCCTGCGTGGCCATGTCCGCCAGAAGCCCCTTCCGCCCCGCGTTGATCAGAATCCTGGGGATCCCGAGGATCGTCTCCTCGACGTAGACGGGCAGTCTTTTCCGCGTGCCGAAGGGCGATGTCCCCCCGACGGCGTAGCCCGTGTGCCTGCCGGCCGTGGACGGGTCGCAGGGCTGGACGGTCTTGACGCCGAGGATCCTCGCCAGGTCCTTGGTTGAGACCTGCCTGTTTCCGTGCATGAGGATGATGAAAGGTCTCTTCCGGTCGTCCTCCATGACGAGCGTCTTGATGACCCGGTATTCGTCCACCCGGAGTTCCCGCGCGACGACCTCCGTCCCCCCTCTTTCCTCGTACTTGTAGGCGTGGAGGGTGAAATCCGCGCCCTGGTCCCGGAGGACCCGAATGGCCGGTGTAACGGGAAAGTGCTCCTTTGTCAAGGGCTGGCCCTCCTTCGTCCCCGGTCACCTTTTCCGGCGGTTTTTTTGGACATTGATACGAGAATTCCTCGGGCAACCTCTCGATCCGCTTTCGGAAAGGCGAGATTGTCCAGCCCCGCTAAAGGCGCCCAGGACCAACCGGCGCAACCCAAGGCCTTCGGCCTGCCTTTCAGGTGCCTGCAATCGTAGGCGTGGAGGGTCACGAGGAAATGGGTGAAGCCATGGTCCACGGCAAGGAGACGGCAGCCGACGGCGACTTCGATGCCCAGCTCCCTCAGCACGGTCTGCCGTAGGCTTTGCTCAAGGGACCTCCCGTCCTCCTGGACTCCGCCGGGGAATTTCCAGAGGCCGCCGAGCAGGCCTCTTTCGGGCCGCCGGACGACAAGGACCTGGCCGTTTTTCCGGATGATCGCCGCCGTCATGTCACGATGCGGCAGGGCTGCTCTTTTCGGAACGGACGGGATGGCGTCCTGCAGTCTCCGGAGGCGGGTGAGGCAGAGACCCGCAAGGGGACACTTTTCGCAGGCCGGGTTCCGGGGGAGGCAGACCGTGGCGCCGAGATCCATCATGGCCTGGTTGAATTGGCCGGGTCGGTCCTGCGGCATCAGCGCCTGTACCACCTTTTCGATATTTTTCTGAACGGCGGGTGCCCGAAGGGGCTTGCGAAGGGCCGTCAGGCGGCTCATGACACGGCGGACATTTCCGTCAACGGCGGGTACCGGCTTATCAAAGGCGATGCTCAGGATGGCGCCGGCCGTGTATTGCCCGATTCCCGGGAGGGAAAGGAGCCCCCCGGGCGTCGAGGGAAGTTCTCCGCCGTACGCCTCTACGACCCGCCCGGCCGCTTCATGAAGGTTTCGTGCGCGGGCATAGTAACCCAGGTTCTCCCAGCTCTTGAGGACGTCATCCCGTGACGCCCGGGCGAGGCTTTGGAGGGTGGGAAACCGCTTCAGGAACCGGTTGAAATAGGGGATAACCGTGTCGACCTGGGTCTGCTGCAGCATGATCTCGGCGACCCAGATGGCGTAAGGGTCGCGTGTTTTTCTCCAGGGAAGAACCCGGCCGTTTTTATCGTACCAGGCAAGGAGGCGGCGTGTGATGGCTCTCGTGTCGGTTCCGGTCATGGCCCCATGGTATCGGCGCGGCGGACGGATGTCAAATGGAAGGTAAAGGGCAATGAGTCCGGGTTGCTGGTTCCTTTAGCCTTGCGCCCTGTCTCACACGTGATTGCGAAGCTGCAGCTCCACCGGGTGGGGGTTGAGATAGGTCTGCTCCTTCAGGTAGGCCTGGTTGTATTTCCTCACGTAGTGGTTCATGAGGGTTACGGGCACGATAAGGGGTATGAGTCCCCTGCGATACCGGTCGATGACCTCCAGGATTTCCCGCTTTTCATCCGCCGTCAATTCCTTCTTGAAGTAACCCATCATGTGCTGGAGGACGTTTGTGTGTTTCGCGGCCGACGGCTTGAACGCCATGGCATCCATCAGGAGGGTCTCGTATTGATTGACAACCTCCCCGACGGGCCGTCCCTTCGCCCGGGCCACGAGGCTCCCCATCTGCTTGAGATGTTTGGGGCTGTGGGCCATCAGGAGGAGCTTGTTCCTTGCGTGAAAGTCCACCAGGTTTCCGATGCGGTTCTTGCTCCCCATGCTATCGCAGTAACGCTTGTAAGTGAAGATGCGTTCGATGAAATTCTCCCGGAGAACGGGATCGTGCAGGCGGCCTTCTTCCTCTACGGGAGTCATGGGGAAGTGCTCCATGAAGGCCCTGGCAAAGAGGCCGACACCCTTCTTCTGGGGCATGCCCTTATCGTCATAGACCCTGACGCGCTCCATGCCGCTCGAAGGGGAATCGCTCTTGAAGATAAAGCCGAGAAGGCCCTCCTTTTCGAGTTCGGCCACCCGCCTGCGGGCCCATGTCATCATCCGGTCCGTGTAGTCGACCTTTGTACGGGTTGTGAGGAGGCGGGGGTTCGCAGGGTCACCGACCAGCCGGAAGGTCTCCCGCGGGATCCCGAAGCCGCACTCCACCTCGGGGCACACCGGTACGTACTCGACCCACTTTCCCAGGGTGTCTTTCAGGAAGCGATCGAGGGCGTGGCCACCGTTGTACCGGACGTTTTCCCCCAGCAGGCATGTGCTGATACCGATGCGGATCTTGTCCTGTCTCTCCGTCTCCATGGCAGGCGCCTCCCTTTTACGGAATAATGGGAATTTGTATTAGAGTGAAGGTAAAAAATCAAAGAAAACTTCGTATCCGATCCGGAAGCTTTTCTTGCCATGGACGGAACAAAGGTGTTAAAGTCCTCGCAAAATGCGAGAGCCTCGAAGGTGTGAAAATCCGGACAGGGGGAGGACGGAGAAGATGCTCGAGAAAATGAAAGCCCTGGCGAAGGAAAAGGATACCTGCGTGCTGGCGACGGTTTCGGGCGTCGAGCCGCACTGCTCGCTCATGTCCTATGCCACCGATGATGATTGCCGGGAAATTTACATGATGACCCACAAGCAGACAAAAAAGTACCGGAATCTCCTCCAGAACGAGAAGGTAAGCCTCCTGATCGACACCCGCGAGGAGGCAGGCGGGCGCGAGGTGACGAAAGCCCTTACCGTCAGCGGTGCCTTTCACAGGCTCAGCGGGGAAGCCGGCAGGAAAGAGGCCCTCGCGCGAATCCTGAAGAAACATCCCCACCTCCGGCAGTTCGCCGACAGCCCGGATACCGAAGTCTTTGCCGTCAGAATCAAGTCCTTACAACTCCTGGAGGGTATCAGCGACTCTTCATTTGTGGCGCTGGACTAGAAAGGAAGGCCTTCAGGGGAGGTTCATTCGCCAGATGTAGAAATTCAGAACCCCGGCATAGGCCACCCAGACGAGCGTCGGGAGCATGAGGAGTCCGGAGAGCCGGTTAACCTGCCAGAAGGCGATCGTCGTGGCCAGGATTGCGAGCCACAGGACGACGATTTCTGCGCAGGCGAACATCGGCGAGCGAAGACCGAAAAAAAGATAGGACCACAGCACGTTCAGCAGGATCTGAACGACGAAGAAGATAATCGGGAGTTTCGTCCTGAAAAGCCCCCCCTGCCGCCACACCAGCCATGCGGCAATGCCCATCAACGTGTAAAGAACGAACCACACGGGACCGAAGACCCAGTTCGGCGGCGTCCATTCGGGCTTCAGCAGATTCGCGTACCACTCCTGGAGACCGGGCTGGGTGAGGTAAGACCCGGCCAGCATTGCCGCAAAGCACAAGCCCATCCAGGCGGTCAGGTCGATATAGGGTCTGAACAGGGTGATCAGTCGCTCGAGCAAAATTCCACCTCTTTTTTGTCACGGGATTGATTTCAGCCTGGCGAGAGCGTACTCGCCCTCCTTCCTGATCGGGTCCGGAAGATCGCTCGACAGGACCCTGTTCAGGAGATCCTCGCTCCAGGGTGCACGCAATGAGCCTGCGGCCCGTATGGCAAGAGCCTCCTTCAGGGGTTTGGGGGGATAGACCCGAGCGACGGCCTTGTCCTCAGGATAGAAAAACTGGATAAAGCCCTTCCGAATGCTCCGGCCGTATACATTGAGGGTGATGGCGACGTCGCCGCTTCGGTTTTCCATGCGGTGGATTCCCTTGTTCAGGGGAAGGACGCTGGTGACCTCTCCCGGCTGTAGAACCGTCGAGGAGATTTCTTCCAGTTCGGCATAACCCTCCCGCTTACCGTCGTCCAGGCGCCTGTATTTCCTCTCCCCGACGGGACTCGTGAAGCTGCCGATGAGTCCCCAGGAGCCGTGATCGTGGACGGTGTCGGAGAGATAGGGCCCCCAGATGTAGCAAATCACCTGGAAGGTCCTGTCAGGGTGCCTGTGAAGATTGATTTCATTGGGCCAGATGCCGGCTTTCTGGCTTTCGATGAATTCCCTGTCAAAGAGGATCTTCCGCAGGATGTCGCCGAACCATTCTTTTCGACCCATCAATTCGCTCAACATCGACCCACCGGTATCGATAATCCGGGCCACGTCCGGCTTTTCCCCCAAGAAGGCGTGGAATTGCTGACAGAACTGCTCGAGGTTTGATATCGCCAATCTCTAGTCCCCCTTCTTTTTGACGGAATCCTTGTCGCTTTCGGGTCTGGAGACGCCGTACTTCCGGATGTGACTCCAGGGTTTGTAATCAGGGTCTTCCGGGTTCGCGGCCAGGGCCTCCGCCTCCCGCAGGTATTTCTTGCGAAGACCCTTCTGCTTGTATAGCACACGGTCCTTCCCGACGGGGCACACCTTGGTGCATATCCCGCAGGGGTAGCAGCGTCGCATCGTCAGCTCCTCGGCCATTTCAAGACAGGCCATCTTGTCATAATCCCCGATGACGTGATCCTTTCTCATCGTGAGGGCCTTTTTCGGGCAGCACAGGGCGCAGAGTTCGCACTTGATACAGAGGTCTTTGTCAATCATCGGATCCGGCGGTATGACGACGGAGGTGAAGACGGAAACAAAACGGACCCGGGGTCCGAACTCGGGCGTCAGCAGGCAATGGCTCACACCGATGGTCCCGAGGCCTGCGTACTTTGCGGCCATGACGTGGCTGAAGGCGGCCTGGGGTTTTTCCCTAAGCGCCTTGAGGCTGGCATAGACATCCCGGCCGAAGAAAAAGGAGGAGAACCCCATCCGGTTGAGATGCCGGGTCAAATCGTATGCCAGTGTGTCCAGTTTACGGTTGGCCGTCCGGTAAAGCTCCTTGTGAAGAACGGAGGGGGTCGTCTCGACGATGGGAAGCGGCATTTCGATTCCGATGACGATAACCGTCCGGGCCGGCGGCCAGAGAGACCGGGGTCGAAAATCCGGAGGGACCTCCCCGGCCTCGTCCCATCGTTCCACGGGGGCGAAACCGACGAGGTCCGCCCCGTGTTCTTTGCAGTGCGAAATGACATGGTCTTTGAGCTCCTGGCCTTCCGGAACTCTGCCGGCCTTTGTTCCCATAGGGCCCTTTTTATAACTCATTTTATAATGAATGTAAAACCTTATGGATCTGTATTTGCAAGGGTCAGTGTCTCACGGCGAAGCGGGCCGGTCCCTGATGATCTTCGCAGCCTCGAGGGAAGGTTGCCGAGGGTTTTTTCACGCAACCAAACGGACGTATTCTATTGATATTATTATGAAAGCAAAATTATGCTTGATTTTTATGGCAGAGTCGTAATAAAGGCGAAAAGGTTTTCATCCGATAATACCCTGTGGAATCCCAGAACAGGAGGAGGGGCTATGGATTTCTATATGAAGTGCTTTGACCATCTTCGGATGGAAATCAGCCGACGGTCCTTTATCAAGTTCGGGGCTGCGGCGACTGCCCTCTTGATGACCCCCCGCCTGGTCTCTGCCGGTATGTCGCCGGATTCCCCTCCCCGGGAGCCGGCGGTTGTGGAACCGGATCTCACCCCTGACACCATCCTTGACGCCTATCCTGAAAAGACACTTTCATTCTATAACACCCGTACGGGCGAAGCGTGGAACAGGGTTTACTGTTGCGAGGGGGATTATGTGCCCGAGGCACTGGATGAGATAAACTATCTCTTCCGGGATCATCGCACGAACGAGGTCAAGGTCATCGACCCGCGACTCCTGGACCTTCTCTATAGCCTCAACGAAAAACTCGAGTCACGAGGTCCCTTCCAGGTCGTTTCGGCCTACCGTTCCCCGAAGACTAATGCCATCCTCCGCAGGCGGAGTCGAAGAATCGCCCGGAACAGCCTTCACATGGAGGGAATGGCGGTTGACATCAGACTGCCGGATCGAAACATGCGGCAGCTTGCCAAAGCGGCCATCTCCCTGCAGTCCGGCGGTGTCGGTTATTACCCCAGGAGGCAGTTCGTCCACGTGGACACCGGCAAGGTTCGCCGATGGTAGGGGGCTCGGCATGGTTTCAGGGGGTCAGCGTCCCCTTTTTCAAAGCTCTCGCCAAGTCTTCATCTCTCTCGTAGATATCATTACGGAAATGGGCGGTTCCGTCCTCGTCCACCCAGGCAGTCCAGTATAGAATGTGGACGGGGATGGGTTCGGGCAGCGTAACGACCCTCGTTTTTTTTGCTGCAATGGCTGCCTCGATGTTCTCTCTTGTCCATTCCAGGTCACCCCGGAGTACGTATTCAGCAAAATCGAGAGGTTTTTCGATCCGGATGCAGCCGTGGCTGAACTCCCGCCGCGTGCGCTCGAAGAGGGCCGGCTCGGAGGTGTCGTGCAGATAGACACCGTACTTGTTGGGAAACATGAACTTGATCCTGCCGAGAGGGTTTTTGGGGCCCGGTTCCTGCCGCAGACGGTAGGGGAAATTGCCCTCCGAAAGCTCCGACCAGTTGATATCCCCCGGATTGACGAAATCGATGCGCTTGCTGTCCGAATTCCGTATCACCCTCATCTTTTCCTTCTTCAGGTAACGGGCATCCTTCTGAATTTTCGGCAGGAGTTCCTTCGTTGCAATGCTTGCCGGCACGTTCCAGTAGGGATTTATCTCCACGTAGGTCATCTTTCCGCTGAAGACGGGGGTTCGCTGATAATTTTTCCCCACAATGACCTTCATGGGCAGGATGACCCTGTCGTTTTCCACGACCTCGAGGCTGAATCCCGCAATATTGACCAGAACGTGCCTCCGGCCGAGTTCGGCGGGGAGCCATCGCCAGCGTTCCAGGTTGAGTTCAACCTGGCGGACGCGCACCTCCGCCGGCGTATTCAGCGTCCGCCTCGTCGCATGACCCACGGCGCCATCGGGATCGATCCCGTGGCGCGCCTGGAATTTAATGACAGCCGCCTCCAGGGCGTCGTCAAAGAGATCGCCGCCACTCTGTGAAGCGGCAAGATCGCCCGTCAGGGCAAGCCTTTTCCGAAGGGTGACGACCGCCTCGCCCTGGTCGTCCTTCCTCAGGGTGGGCCCGTCGGGCAGAACCGGCCAGGGGTCGCCTGCGGCCATGCGGCGATAATCGAGAAGGGCCTTCTTCAGCCTCTCGTATCCGGGATGCTTGGGGATGAGGCTCCGGAGGGTCTCCTCTACGCTGTTCGTGTCCAGAGCCACCTGCAGGACGCTCGCGAGGTCTTCGTAGCGCTTCCTGGCAAACCAGTCCTCGTGTATTTTTTCAGGGTCCACCCGGCCGGAGACGATGTGGGAGCCGCAAAGCAGGAAGGCGTCGGTCATGAGCAGGTCAAAATCGCCCCGAAGGGCCGAGAGCGGCTTTTCGGCTCTGGCTGTTGCTTTCGCCATCTCCGACTGGAGGTATTCGAGAATGTCGAGATGATAATCCAGTGGATTCAGGGCTTCCCTGTCCACATTGCGGATGAATTTTATCAGGGCGTCTGCCTGGGGGAGAGGCTTCTCCTCGCTGGACCAGGCAAGCCTGTATTCACGATTGGCGTAAAACTTGGGAATTATCTTCGACGAGCAGATAACCCGCCCGGCGCACATAATCCTGGCGGAAGGCTTCTCGAGACGATTTCTGAGCAGCGCGGAGGCGATGTCCGAGCGATATGCCGTTCCGTGTGCTGCGGGCAAGACCGGCAGGAGCGGCAGGACCAAGAGGAGGGAGAAGGCGGCCGTCAGCAGTATTTTTTTCATCTTCTATTCCGTGTGAATGTTTATCCGGGTTTTTTGACAACCGGGGCTTCCGGTGCCTTCAGGGTGTTTACCTTTCCGACGTAGGCCCCGATATCGAATTTCCGCTCCAGGCCGGCGGCGTTCATGTAGCGGACCTTGCCGAATATCTTTCTCTCCGTCCAGGGCCGGTCGTGCTTGCCGAAACACCAGGCCACGCCGGCAAAACCGTTGGGGTCCCTCCCGTCAAGCTCGTATCGGTTGTTCAGGTAAAGGGCGATGCGAAAGGCCTCCTCAGGCGTCGTCGTCCACTCGAGGATTTTCTTTCCCCAGTACATGCGCATGTAGTTGTGCATCTTGCCGGTCAGAACCATCTCCTCCTGGGCGGCATTCCAGTAAGGGTCGTGCGTCCGGGCTTTCTCCAGGTCGGGGAGGCTGTAAGTGTATTCCCGCCTGTCTTTGCCGTGCTCCTTCAGGGTCCTTCGGGCCCAGTCCGGGATAGCCTCGGGGGAGTCGTAACGGGGATTGAAGTGAACGAAGTTCATGCTGAGTTCGCGCCTCACGACAAGTTCCTCGAGGAAATCTTTTTTGCTTTTGTCGGGAACCCCCTTCTTTTCCCGGACCTTCAGGGCGATGTAGATAGGGGAGATCTGGCCGAAGTGGAGATAAGGGCTCATGTGCGATGAAAAATCAAGCCCCGGGTCGTTCCTCCTTTCGCCGTAGTGTCTGAGCTTCTCTTCAATGAAATCGCTCAGGATGACCTTGGCCCTGGAGGTCCCTCCCCGGAAAGTTCTGACGGCGGGGATGGACCTGTCGACGGCTAGGTTTTTCAGGATCACCCCGGGCTCGTCCGGCATCTCATCGCCGAGGGGCATCGAAAGGGAGTCCTTCACCACAGGGGTTTCCATGGGGTGGACGAGGTAGGCGTCGATGAGCCTCTGGATCTTGGGGCGCAGGGTGGCTGCCGCGTACTCCTCTTTCGATGAGGCGACTTCGACGGGGACGACCGCGTCGGATTCCACCTGGATGACGGGACAAGGGGCGAAGCGCGCCACGTGCTCCCTCCAGGCCTTCTGGATGCGAAGGTAGCCCCTGTCTGTGACGACCACGGCCGCTTCCCTTGCCATGTCGCAGGCGGCCTTCTCCGGCGACCGGCGTCGAAGGACGAACCGTATCCCTCTTTTTTTCAGCGAGCCTTCGACGTCTTTCAACCCCTCCAGCATGAAGGTGTAGTGCCTGAGGTTAGCCTCGGGGAAGGCGTCGGTGATCCCGAACAGAACGACAGGGGGGAGACGATATTCGTTTGCCAGAGATACGGCATACTCCAGGGCGTGGTTGAATTCCGCCCGTTGGGAGGCCTGCATCCAATAAAGGACAAAACGGCCCTTCTGGGGCAATCGATCGTTGAGCTTTTTGATGCGCTCGGGCTCAAGCAAGACAGTTCCCAGGTTCGACATGAATCAATCCATGTAGAGGGTCTTTTCCTTGAAGTCTCTCCGCTTGGCGGGGGCCGGACCGCCGGCGGCCTTGCCGATGCAGACAAGGGCCACGGGGTCCTTCCCGGGATCGAGTCCCAGGATTTTCCCGAGCCACCCCCCCTCGAAGAGGGTGAACCAGAGGCTTCCCAGCCCGAGGGCATGTGCCGCCAGCATCATGTTCTGGACAACGGCCGAGCAGGCTTCCAGGTAACCCCGGCCCGTGCCCTCCTCGAGGAACATGTCGGCGCCGCTTTTCCTGGGGTCGCCCACAACGGCGATGATGACGGGGGCCTCTTGGATGAAATCGATGCGATAGCTGTCCAGCCATTTCCAGCCGCTTCGTTCGGAGAGTTTCCGTTTCAGCGGCTCGGCTTCACTGATGATCTTGTCCTTGACGGCCGGACTCCTTATCACGATGAATTCCCAGGGCTGCTGATTGGCGGGCGAAGGCGCCCAGTTGCCGGCTTCGAGAACCTGCTCGATGAGCTTTTCATCGACGGGTTCCGGCAGGAATTTCCGGCAACTTCTTCTTTCCTTGATTGCCGTGAGAACGTCCATGTTGCCTCCTTTGCTGTTTTATTCATTTGCACCCGAAGGGTTTCTGTCACTTCGTGAAAGGCGAACCCTTCATGAGGATATCGGCCACGGGGACGTCGGCTCCGGCGAGGTTGTAGTCCCTGAGCTCGGAAGGCAGCACCCACCGGATCTCGTCATGGTCGTTCAGTTTGAAATCCCCGCTGACGTATATCGCCCTGTAGGCGAGAAGCTCAATCTTCAGATGGGGGTATTCATAAGGGCTCGAGAGGAGGAATTCGCCGATTTCAGCCTCGATGCCGAATTCCTCGTGCAGTTCTCTCTTCAGGCATTCCTCTGGGCTTTCGCTTCCTTCCAGCTTGCCGCCCGGGAATTCCCACAGCCCTTCCATGCGGTCCCCTTTTTTCCTCCGGGCGACCAGGATTTTCCCTTCCCGCTCGATAACAGCGGCCGTCACGATACGCATTGAGTATTCCTGGTATGAGAACCTGCGTCGAAAACCAAAAGAGCCTACCAATCTCAGACGGGGCCGTCAAGCCCTTCAGCGCAGGATGAAAAGCCGGCTTGAATACCCATCTTAAATGTGAAATAAGACAGTTCTTTCAACATGACGATGACGAGGAGGCGCCTTTGAATCGATCTTCGGACGGGGCCGCCAAAAAATGGTTCTGGGCGTTTCTCTATCTGCTGAGCATTCTTCTCGGAAACGCCTTTGTCATCTGGTTCGGAATCGTCACCGTCGGGGGGCTGTCCTTCCCCGCCGGCGTTCTCTGGATCGGCCTCACCTTCTCTTTTCGCGATTTTGTGCAGCGATACTGGGGCGACTGGGCCACGTGGGCGTGGATGATCGCGGCATCAATCATCACCTGCTTCCTCAACTGGCAGGTGGCTCTCGCATCGGTATCGGCCTTTCTGGTGTCGGAGGGCGTGGATTGGTATGCCTACAGAGTCCTTAAAAAAGATTTTGTATGGCGCGTTGTAATTTCAAACCTCATCTCCTGCCCCCTCGATTCCCTGATCTTCGTGGGACTCGCATTTGGCCTGTTCTGGCCGGTCATAGGGGGTCAAGCCCTCCTGAAATACCTCTCGGGACTCCTGGTTCTCCCTTTTATACTTGCGGGCAGGAGAAAAGAGACTCAAGGAATGGTTCTCAGGAGCCGATATTAAAAACCGGGAAGTGTTATTTCCCGGGTGCCAGTTTCACCCTCCTTCGCCTGGCACCCTTTTTTTATTTCCCCTTTTTTCGTTGACTTTCTGAGAACTTGCTCATATCAAGTAGTAGACTTTTTTATTGTAGACCATGAACTGCTCAGACCGCACGGGTGACCTCCATGGGTCTTTTCGACAGCATCGAGAAAGCACTGATCAAGAAGATGATGAAGAGTTCGTCGAAACAGCCCCTCATCGTTGTCCTGTTGATCCTGTTTATATCAAGAAAAAAACCCAAGAAAAAAGAGCCGTTAAGGGACGAGTCCTACTGGCGGACCCTCGGCGGCCTGTAAGCCCCTGAATGCGTCTCTTCTCTCCTGGAAGACCCCACCGGCCTCGAGACGATTGCGCATTAAAGGGTGACCTCAACTCCCCGCCCCCGGAGGTATTCTTTCACGGCTTTTATTGTCAGGATGCGGTAATGGAACACCGAGGCGGCAAGAAGAATGTCAGCGCCGCCCCGGACGACGGCCTCATAGAAATCCTCTAGCTTTCCCGCGCCGCCTGACGCGACCACGGGCAGTTCCACGGCCGCCGAGACGGCTTTGGTGAACTCAATGTCGTACCCGGCCCGGGTTCCGTCACCATCCATGCTGGTCGGGAGCACCACGCCCGCCCCGAGCTTTTCGCATTCCCGCGCCCAGGCAACAGCATCTTTCCCGACGGGCTTTGTGCCGCCCGTCACGACAAGCTCAAACCCCGAGGGCATGCCCTTGTTTCTTCTCGCGTCTATGGCCACGGTTATCCTGTCTTTTCCGAAGGTCTTTGATGCCTCGGCCACGAGTTTCGGATCTTTGACGGCCGCGCTGTTCATCGAGACCTTTTTGGCGCCTGCGGCAAGCACCATTTCGATATCCTCCAGACTGGAGATGCCGCCGCCGACGGTCAGGGGGATGTCAATGACCGAAGAGACCTCCTTCACCCACCCCAGTCGTGTTTTTCTGTTTTCGAGGGTGGCCGCGATGTCCAGCATGGCCAGCTCGTCGGCCCCTTCCTTCTGGTAGAAAGCCGCATTCGCGACGGGGTCTCCCGCATCCTTCAGACCGACGAAATGGATGCCCTTGACCACCCGCCCCTCCTTCATGTCCAGGCACGGCATGATCTTGACAATCATGTGAAAACCTCGAAAAAATTTTTATCCCGCTCCTTTACAGGATTTCACAATATGTTTCGAGTGATTTTTTGAAGGTTCAGCGGAGACGTCCCGTCATCTCATCATGACGCACTTCGTGCAGACCATCTGATCCACAGCCTCCCTCGTGATCGACTTTCCGAAGAGGGTTTTGAGTTCACGGCTTTTGGCCGAATCGTCACGGAGGATAACGCCGATCGGTATTCTGGAGCCCCAGGCGTCCGCGAGCTTGAGGGCTTCATACCGGTTGTCCGCCGGTTTTTCCACCTTGTAGACACGTTCCCTGTACCACCCGTAGGTGTTGACTCTGTTGAAACTGACGCAGGGCTGGAGGATGTCCACGAGGGAGGTGCCCTTGAAAAGGACGGCTTCTGTGATAAGAGATTTAAGATGCTCTTTGTCCCCCGCAAATCCGCGGGCCACAAAGGGTGCACCCATCATGATGGCCAGGGACAGGGGGTTGAGAGGGATGTTCAAGTTACCCTGTGGGTCGAGATGATTTTTGACCCCCGGGTCCGTTGTGGGTGAACTCTGGCCTTTCGTCAATCCGTAGACCTGGTTGTTTGAAGTAAGAATGGTGATGTCGAGCCTTCTGCGGATCGTGTGGATAAAATGGTTTCCACCCTCACCGTAGTTGCAGCCGTCGCCGGAGTAGGCAATGACCGTAAGGTCCGGTCGGGCCAGCTTGACACCCACGGCAAGGGGAAGGGCCCGTCCATGGAGCCCGTTGAAGAAATGGACGTCCAGGTAGTGAGGCATCTTGGCTGCCTGGCCGATCCCGGAGGTCAAAACGATTTTGTTCGCCGGGACGGGCAATTCCCTCAGGACGCTTTCAAGGACGTCTCGAATCGGGAAATTACCGCAGCCGGGACACCAGGCAATGTCCTTTTGCGTCGCCATGTTCAATCCTCCGTCAGGACAGGTGTTTTTTGAGCCTTTGGCGCAGTTCTCTTACCGTGAAGCACTCACCGTTGTATTTCAGGATCTGATGATCCACCGTGAGCCCCAGCTCCCGCTTCAGGAGCGACGCGAACTGCCCCGTGGCGTTGTTTTCGACGGAGAGGAGCTTTTTTCCTTTTAAATTCCAGGGATCCACCATGTCCTGCCAGAGGGGGTAGACCTGGCTGAAATGAAGGGCCCCTGCGCTCACACCCTCGTCGATGAGCCTTCGGACGGCCTCCTCAACGATCATTTTGTTCGAACCCCAGTTGATCACGATCACATCGGCCCCCGCATCGCCGGTGAAGCTGGGCATGACCGTATCCCTCCGGAGGAGGTCGAATTTCTTCAGCCGTTTCTCGACCATCCGGGTCCGGAGGTGTAAGTCTTCCGTGATCTTTCCTTCCTCGTCATGTTCGTCGGAATCCACCCTGACGAAACCATCGCCCTGCCCGGGGCAGGCCAAGGGGGAAAGCCCGCTGTCCGTCAACAGGTAACGCCGGTAGGAGGCATCGAAAGAACCGTAATCACGCCGGTGGATCTCCTGCGGGATGCCCTCGAACATCATCTGGACGGAATCGGCGAGATATTGGTCCGTCATGATGAACACGGGTGTCTGGCAGGCGTCTGCCACGTCGAAACTTTTTCGTGCCAGAAAAACGGCCTCGTGAAGGGTGCCCGGTGCGTAAATAGCCCGGGGAAACTCGCCGTGACCCGCGTAAAGAACGAAGTTCAGATCCCCCTGCTCGGTCCGTGTCGGGAGCCCCGTTGCCGGGCCGGGCCGCTGCGCGAAGATGACCACAATCGGAGTCTCCGTCATGCCGGCAAGGGAGATGCCTTCCTGCATCAGTGCAAATCCTCCCCCCGAGGTCGCCACGAGCGATCGAAGGCCGGCATAGGATGCCCCGAGGGCCATGTTAACGGCGGAGATCTCGTCTTCGGCTTGTTCGAAATGAACGGGATGGTCCAGGGCAACGGTGGAGATGTACTGCATAATCGAGGTGGCGGGCGTCATGGGATAACCCGCCATGAACTGGCAGCCGCCCAGAAGCGCCCCGAGGGCGAGGGCCTGGTTGCCGTCGAGCCTGCAGTGGGCCTGCGCCTTCGGCGTGAGGGGGTATCGGCCGTCAATGCCCCAGCGGCGGGCGAAGTTGAATCCCGCCGACAGGTGGGCGGGGTCTGGAGACGGCTCGGCCATACCCGAGAGTTTCTCCTGTGGGCATCCGATGGCAGAAAGGATCAGCCCGACCAGCATGGTGTTCACTGCGGTGACCCCGCCGAAGCGTTCACGGGCAACGCTCTCCATTTCTTTTATTTGAACGGGCGGAAGAAAGATGCCTGTGGCTGCAAGCTCCTGTTTATGGCGTCGCTCGGTTTCCGGGTCCAGGGCGATGATCATGTCCCAGGGCTCGCCGGACAGGGCGTGGACAGGGGTTTCGGCGATGCGGATCATGTGGAAATTGTGCCCGCCCCGTATCCTGGACATGTAGTTCTTTGTCGCAAAGAGATGATAATGAAGCTTCGAGAGAAGCTCGGTCAGTTCAAGTTCCACCGAGAACATGCCCTGTCCCGCCTCTCCTCCGACCAGGACGTTGAAATCCATTCTATTCTCCCCTTTTCTCGGCGTCCCTGATTTTTGTGCGGCAGGGTCTGTTCACGACATCCGGGTCTGTGAAAAAGAGACATGGCCGGGGCGGTGTTCGAGTCTGTAAAACCGGAGTGTCCGTACCGGCGAGACGTGCAGGCCCTGCAGGTGGAGGGATTACGGTGTATTCTCTTTTTCCATCCGGATCATGAGTTTTTTGTACACGCCCTGCAGGAGGGACTCGATCGTCTCGTTTTTTTTCCGAAGCGGCAGCCATTCGAGGACGTGCCCGTTGTCGGCGATGACCTGTTCCTTCAACCGGTCGAACTGTCCCTGAATCTCCGCGGCCTTCTCCAGACCGTATTTCTTTTCGTAATCCTTCAGGGCTTTTTCAAAGGTGTCTTTCATGTCAGCCGTCCCCGTGCTCTCCAAATAGGGCCCGGAAAAACACGGACCCTCCGGGCCCTCTCAAGTTTGTTGGAGGAACCTTTACTTAACCCACTGTGGCTGACCTGAAGGCGGGAACCCGTCGTCGGTCAGCGCCTTGACGATGGCCTCGAGGCTTGTTTTTGTGTCATCGAATGTCACGACGGCTTCATGGGTAAACTGGTTTACCTGATGATCCTTCACGCCGGGAACCTGTCCCAGGATATAACTTACCCTGCTGGCCGTGGTGGGTCACCCGCAGTCCGGGATCACCAGCTTGACGGTTCTGTCGGCCGCAAAAAGAGGCTGGGCTGACAGAAAAAGAAACATCACACTCACGAAACAGAGCACCGGCAGCCATTTCTTTCGCTTCATCGGAATCCTCCCGTATTTTTTCTATTATAGTAAGCACTGGTTCAGGTAAAATCCAGAAAAATTCGCAATGGGGCGAAAGAAAGGCGCACCGTCAAAAAATCTTGGCATTTATTCAATCGACCTGCTAATTTACCGTTGTCATCGACTTTGTACCGGCATGCAGGACCCTTCGGGAAGACCTGAAGAGACAGAGAGTGAAACGGAAGACAGTGCATGAATCGCCGTAAATTCCTGAGGAGTGCCGCCATGGTCGGGGCGGGGATCACCTTGCCCGTGAACTTCGGGTATGTCTTCCGCATGCTCGAGGCGGCCGAGAGGGTGGATCTGGCCGTGGCCCAGGGTAACTCTCCCGTTCAGATCACCAGGGCGGCCATCGATGTCCTGGGCGGCATGAGAAGGTTCGTGTCCAGAGGGGATGTCGTCGTCGTGAAGCCCAACATTGGCTGGGACCGGACGCCGGAATACGCGGCGACGACCAACCCCGAGGTTGTCGGGACAATCGTTAAACTGTGCTACGAGGCCGGCGCAAAGAAGGTCAAGGTCTTTGACCGCACGGTGAGCGACGCCCGGAGATGTTACAGGCAAAGCGGCATCGCGGAGGCTGCGGGCGCCGCCGGCGCGGAGGTGAGTTACATCGACGACAGGAAGTACCGGGAAGTGCGGATGAACGGGCTTGTCCTGAAGTCGTGGCCTCTCTATGCCGATGTCCTGGAAGCCGACAAGGTCATAAACGTCCCCATCGCCAAGGAACACAGCCTGTCGACACTGACCCTGGCCATGAAGAACTGGATGGGTGTGATGGGGGGCTGGCGAAGCCGGATTCACCAGAATATTGACGAAAGCCTCGTCGATCTGGCAAAGGCGATCAAGCCGACACTCACGGTCCTCGACGCGGTCAGGATCCTCACGGCGAACGGCCCCACGGGCGGAAGCTTGAGCGATGTCAAACAGCTCAATCTCGTTGCCGTCGGTACCGACCAGGTGTCCATGGACTCCTTCGGGGCGACCCTCTTCGGTCTCAAGGGCAGCGATCTCGGTTACGTCCGGCTTGGAGCGAAGGCCGGCCTGGGTGTGATGGACCTTTCGAAAATCAAAATAAAAAAAGTCCGGGTGTGAAGGCCTGTAGTTTACCTCACGCGATTTGACACCATGATCAAAAGCTTACGCAGAGCCTCCCAGGCGGTCTTCCTTCTTCTTTTCCTTTTTCTCTTCATACAGACCGAGTCCAAGGGGTATGATGACCTCGGATATCCCGTGCGGCTTTTTCTCGACTTCGACCCCCTTATTTTCATCACCACGCTGCTTGCGTCCCACGCCGTCCCCGTGGCATTTTACCTGTCCATCATCCTGATCGTGCTTACCGTTTTCATGGGCAGGGTTTTCTGCGGGTGGGTCTGCCCGCTGGGCACATTGAACAACATGGTGGGCTCCCTGAGGAAGGCAAAGCCCGTCGGCGACCGGAGGCGCCTTTACCGCTGGAAGTACTACATTCTACTCTTTATCCTCGCAGCCGCCCTTTTCAGGCTGAATCTCGCGGGCATTCTCGATCCGCTGTCGATCCTGATCCGTTCTCTGTCGGTCAGTATTTATCCCCTTTTCAATTATGCCGTCAGGTCCTTCTTCGATGCCATATTCGCCTGGAATCCCCCGGGGATTGTTCAGGGGTCGGAATTCCTCTATGACCTTTTGAAAAGAAGCGTCCTTGCCTTTGAACAGCCCTTTTTTGTCCAGAGCGCCTTCATCGGTCTTCTGTTCCTGACCGTTCTGGGCTTGAACCTCGTCGAGAGAAGGTTCTGGTGCAAGTTTCTCTGCCCGCTCGGCGCGCTCCTCGGGGTCCTGTCCCGCTACGCCCTGCTCAGGAGATCGCTGAGCGAAGGCTGCAATGCCTGCGGGGCCTGTGAATCGCTTTGCCAGGGCGGCGCTATTCACGGAGGCAACAGGTGGGAGTCTGCGGAGTGCCTCTACTGCATGAACTGTGACGACCTCTGCCCGATGAGCGCCGTCTCCTTCGGTTTCACCACGCCGGGGACGCCCGCGGCTTTCAACCTGGGGAGGCGAAATGTCGTCATCGCCTTCGCTTCCGGGATCGCGGCCGTGCCGCTCATAAGGACGACGGCCCTGTCAAAGCCCGGGTACGTGAACCCCAGGCTCATCCGCCCGCCGGGGGCGCTGGAAGAACGGGAATTTCTGAAGGCTTGCATCAAGTGCGGGGAGTGCATGAAGGTCTGCATCACCAACGGTCTTCAGCCCACCCTTTTCGAGGCGGGTGTGGAGGGGATCTGGTCGCCCGTGCTGATCCCGCGGATCGGCTATTGCGAGCACCGCTGCACGCTCTGCGGGCAGGTCTGTCCGACGGGGGCCATCGCGAGGCTTCCGCTGGAAGAGAAACAGAAGGTCAAGATCGGCCTTGCCATGATAGACGAGGGACGCTGCCTTCCCTATGCCCACTCGACGCCCTGTATTGTCTGTCAGGAGGCGTGTCCCACATCCCCGAAGGCCATATGGCTTGAAGATGCCAACGTGAGGAACCGGGAGGGGAAAATCATCCGTGTGAAGCGGCCCCGTGTGGACCTCGACCTCTGCATCGGCTGCGGGATCTGTGAAACCCTCTGCCCCGTGATCGGCCAGCCGGCGATTTACGTAACGAACGTGGGCGAGTCCAGGTCAAAAACAAACCAGCTTCTCCTTCCGGGTGCGGCGAAATGATCATCTCCCGGTTTTCCGGGCGACGTAAAAAGCCCTTCCCGACAGGCGATCGGGAAGGGCTTTCATGTGCTGGCGGCGGCCTGCGCGGCGTCAGGGGCTACTTCACGTTCTTTCGGGCCTTTTCCAGCTCACCGTACTTCTTTGAGATGATGTAGATCCCCTGGTCGAAGATGCGGATCGTCCGGTTGATGCTCTCGACGGCCTTGTACTGGTCCATGGCCGTCATGAAGATCGCCTGGAAATCGGCAAAAAGCCACATCTGCCGCCTGAGCATCACGAGGGCGTATATCGCTTCATGAAGGGGCAGCCCCTCCCGGACCCGCTCCTCGGCGTAATGCTCGAAGTATTTTTCGACCTGTTTGTAGGGAGGCTCGTCGAAATAAATCCGTCGTAAATTCTTGTAGAATTCTACAGCGAACTCCACGCATTTTTCCCGGGTCGTCGTGTGCAGTGTCGGTGTCCTGGGATTCGATTGGATGGCCTTGCACCACTGACCGGAGATTTCCTTGGCGTGCTGTTCCGTAACGTGCAGTAACTTATCGGCAAAGGCTAACATGCGGTTCCCTCCCCTTTTTTTATACCCGGGACCCGGAAGAACGCTTCCGCGTCTACCCGTTTACTTCCCTCAAGGGCCGTTTTCTATTATTTGATTCCTCGGCGGGGGTCAAGTGCTTTTTACAGGGTTTGAGCGATCAATGGCAGGTGTCGCGGAAAGCTTCTGCCGGTGGCAAAAATGCCGTTACGATCTTGGAGACGGCGCGTTTTGTCTTTTGGGGTTCAAGCCCCTGGGAGGAAAGGGCTTTGGATCAGGCCCAGGTGTCGATGTTGATACCCTTGATCTGGGTCCTGCTGAGGATGACCGATCCTTCACGGGTCTTTCCATAGAGAGAAAGTATTCCCCCCAGAAAAACGGCATCCTGACATTCACCGTTCAGGTCGCCTTTCTCGTCGGATCGGTAGAGCAGGTGAGACGGGCTTGAAATCCCGGCGTGAGAGATTTCCGGGACCTTGAAAGGCTCCAGCTTGATGGGAAGCCACGGGCCCTGAATGCCCCTGCCAGAGCCTCCCATGACCGTATCTGCGATCTCTGCTTTCGCTAGCGTATGGACCTTCATGTCCTTTGGGCCGGGTTGCAGGATACTGTGTTCCTGAGTGTCTACCCGTGAAGGCCTCAGGTCACGGACCGTCAGGGTTTCTTGGTAAAGAAATTATAAAGAAAATCAGTCTGCTGAGGAGAGAGATCAAACCTGAGAGCCGCTTCTTCCACCAGCTTGCTCAGCTTCCGGTCGGGCTGGGTCTCACGCAATTCGGAAATCCATTTGATGGCCCTGCGGATCTCTTCTCCTTCGGGCAACTGCGATGCCATTTCTCACTCTCCTTGCGATGAAATTTCGTAGGATCCCTATAGCATAAAATTACGTCGAAATCCTCAGGAAAAAATGGCTCTTCTGACCTGTATATTAAGGACGGGATCCCCGTTTGCAAAGATCCTGCGACCGGTGGCAAAAAGGGCGGGGACATTCACCTTGGCAAAAAAGCCGCTTTCGGGTATGAAAAAACTCGGGTGTGATTTTCGTTTTTGCAGGGGGAAGGCATGGCAGCGAAAGTTTATTATTCCACCCGGATCGACCCGGGGACAATCCGGAATGTTTTTGACAAAGTCCTCGCTGACAGGACGGGCAATTGGACAGGGGACGATGATGTGGCGATCAAGGTTCATTTCGGGGAGAAAGGTAACACCCGCTTTGTCTCTCCCGGGCATATCCGGCCGATCATTGAGTCGCTGAAGCCCCTAACTGACCGGCTCTTTCTGACGGATGCGAATACCCTCTACAGGGGCATGAGGCTCAACGCCACGGACCACATGAAGATTGCGAAGGAGCATGGGTTCGATGCCCTGAAGACGAAGATTGTCATCGCGGACGGTCAAGCCGGTGAAGAGGAGGAGGAAATACCGATTTCAGGCCGGATATTCTCCAGGGTCAGGATCGCGAGGCACATCGCCCGCGCAAATGCCCTGATCGTCGTATCACACTTCAAGGGGCACATCCTCTTCGGTTTCGGCGGAGCCCTCAAGAACCTCGGCATGGGGTGCGGTTCCAGGGCCGGCAAGCTGGAGATGCACTCCAAAATCAAGCCCTATGTGAATGCCGAGTGCATCTCCTGCGGACAGTGCGTGGAGAACTGCCCGGCCGACGCGATCTCCATGCCGGAGGATGAAAAAGCCGTCATCGACCCGGAACGCTGCATCGGCTGCGCGGAATGCATCGCCGTCTGCGGCAGCGAAGCCATCGAAATCCCGTGGCACGGGGCGACGAGCCTCGAAGTGATGGAGCGTTGCGCGGAGTATGCCCTCGGAGCGTCTAAAGGGAAGATATGTGTCTGCGTGAATTTCGTCAATCACATCACAAAAGACTGCGACTGCATGCCCGATTCTGAGGTGATCGGGAAAGACGTGGGCCTCGTCGCATCAACGGACCCCGTGGCCTGCGACCAGGCTTCATACGACCTGGTGCTGAAAGAGCACCGTAACGTCGATATTTTCAGGAAAGCGACAGGTGTTGACGGGTCTCACATTACAAGGTACGGGGCGGCCATCGGCCTGGGGGATAATCGATACACGCTGGTGGAACTGTAGTCCCGTCGATATGCGGAAGAAGGGTCTGGGCAACCCCTGTCCTGATGTGATTACCGATGGTCGGGGTCATCGGTCCTGATGTCTAAAAATCCACGCTGCCGAGATCGATGTTGTGCATCTTCTCCGTGCACCGGCGCAACCAGAGGCTCAGCTTTTCGAAGGGCCAGGCGAGAAGAACGATGAGACGCATCGCAATGACTTCTGCCGGGGTGTGACGGGGATGGATGTCGAGATACATGGATGAACTCCTCTGGGTTTTTCTCACTTTCTGTTTAATACATGTTTGATGCCAGAGGCACTCGAGAGGAGCGGTGCCTCCGTTTCCCCGTGAGAATATGCGCGCTCGCATCCTCCCCGCGGCGCGTTTCTTTTTTATATCTTTCCCGGGCTGAAAAAGCCTGCCTTCACCCGGTCCCTTCCGGGCCTCCGGGTCCTGAAAGGAACTCTGACGCTTTACACCCGCCGGTTACTGTCAATAATCAAAACAGAAAAAGCGTTGATCTTTTGACGCATGCAGGAATTCCAGTTATTTGGGAGGAATTGGATGCAACGATTTAGAGCTATCTAATTGATTATACAGATGAATTATTTGACACTGCAGAGGTGTGAAGGCACAGTAAATGCATCCCCTCATACAAACAAAATTGCTCAATTCAGGATCCCCGCAAGAAACGACAAAGCGCAGTCCTGAATCGGAGCAGAGGAGAGAACGGACCCAGTCGGCATATTTCGAAAACAGAACATCAAGGGGGGGATGAAATGAAAAGAAAAGAGTTCGAAACGATTCGGAAGATGCTCGTCGCGATGATTCGCGAATTAACCTCAAAGGCCCTCTCCCTTTCAGAAATCAGAGGGATTCACCTCAACCTTCCCGATCCGAGTGATGTAGCCGCACTGACCTCCCACCGGGACTTCAGCCTGGTCGTGAAGGAGCGGGAGCGGCAGCTTCTCCAAAGGCTGAGGGAAGCCCTCGAACAGATCGACGCCGGATCCTACGGCATCTGCGAGGACTGCGGAGAATCCATTTCCCTGAATAGACTGATGGCCCGCCCCACGACGAGTCTTTGCCTCGAATGTCAGTCACGCAAGGAAGTCCATGAAAGACGACTGCGAGCCGCGTTTTATTAAAAAAGAAAGGAGGATAATAAAGGACAGGAAAGGCGCGATCCGTGAGCGGGATCGCCGGGCGGCGGCCAAACAGAAGTTGAGAACATTATGACAGAAGGAGGGTGAGATGAATAAGGCTGATCTGGTAGAAGAAGTCGCAAAGATCGTGGAAACAAAGAAGGCCGCTGCTGCGGCGGTGGATTGCGTCTTCGAGGTGATCACGAAGGCGTTGAAGAAGAAAGCGAGGGTGACCCTGGTGGGTTTCGGAACCTTCGCCGTGTCGAAAAGGGCGGCCCGGAAGGGGAGAAATCCCAGGACGGGCAAAGAGATCAAGATTCCCGCCAGGAATGTCCCGAAGTTCATTCCCGGAAGAGAGCTCAAGAATGCCGTAAAATAGTTGCCTGGATAGAAAAAGCCCCCGTTCGACACGTCGGGGGCTTTTTTTTGCCTGCCGGTCCGGCCATCGGGCCGCCCTTATGAGCAGGCAGCCCTCAGCTCTTTTCTTTCAGATCCCGAAAGAAAACTCTCATCTGGTTCAAGAAGAGGTCGGCATCATCCGTTGACAGGGCCCTCTGTTCCATGGGGCAGGTCGATACCCCGTCGCGGGCGATGATGCGGGGGACCGTTAGCTGTGACTCCATTGGAATGTCGCTTTTCTGCAAAAATTCTACGGCGGGTTGTGAAGAGACCCCTGCCACGACCGACGTGATCATTCTCGAAGCCACCACGAGCTTTGCCGCGGCAAGACCGATGACCCTGTCGTACAAAAGGCAGTTTCGATACTTGGCGGAGCAAGCCTCGATGCATTCCATCAGTGGTGCAATCCCCTTGTTCTGTGAGGAAAAAACGATGTGACCGTCATGGACTAGGGCCAGGGCGTATTTCGAGAAATCGGGGGCGATCATTCCAGGTATCTCTTGAGCGGGGCAGCGCTCATGCCGGCCAGTGCCGCCCAGAGGCCATTGGTGACGGTGAGCGTGATAATCAGCCCCCCGACAAAAGAGGCAGGCAGATTCATCAGGAATAAATCCGTGAATGCGATCCAGGGGATCTGGACGGCAAAGCCCAGCAGGGCCGAGACAAGGCAGGAATAGCCGCGTCTGACGAAGTATCCCGTCGCCAGGCCCAGGAGTGCGTTCCCGATCAGGATGTAGGGGTTTGCCATCAGGTAAGCGGCGTAGAGGGAACCGACCGACCCCGAAAGCAGTCCGCCGACGGGCCCGAAGGCAAAGGCGGCAAGAAAGATGGCGTACTGGAAGAAGTGTATCTTGAAGCCCCAGGGGGTCGAAATCTGAATCGCGCCCAGGAGGTTGGGCAGCAGGACAAGTAAGAGGAGGGTCGTGACGCTTTTTTCGTTTATTTTGAAACCGAGTGTCAGGGCCCGCTCATCGGACATAACGAAAACCTCCTTTTCAAATGGCATAGTCTCGATTTTTTATCTACCATGGAACCCCCCCGTTTGTGAATCCTTTTTCTCTGGGGGTCAGGACTTCCGCCCCGGGGCGTCCTTCTTTTGAATCAACTTCCTGAAGAGCGCTGCCGGAAAACTCTCCGCTGTCCGGAGCGCACCCTTCGGGCAGACCTCGATGCAGCAGTAACAGCGGATGCACCTGTCGTAGTCGAAGCGCAGTTTCTTCCCCTTATCCCCGATGGCCCCGGCGGGACAGAAGGTCGTGCAGTCCCCGCAGAGAGCGCAGAGATCATCGTCCGCCACGGGTCTTCTCGTCAGGTGGCGCCTGACGAATCCCTGAAAGGGTTTGGGGCCGTAAACGAGAGAAGTGGCCCCGGGGATTTTGAAATCCTCCACTCCCGGCAGGATCCCCTCGATTTCAATCTGTTCGGGCAAGAGCCCCATCTGCCGGGCCACCCTGTTCGTCGGGAGCGTTTCCGGGTCAATCCCGAGCATGCGGCAGACCGTGACATCTACGGCAAGTGCGCTGTCACTTGCCATGAGGACGCCCAGGTGCCGGGGGATGCCGCCGCGGCCGGGGCCCGGTCCCTCCAGGGCGATGATGCCGTCGAGAATGGTCAGGGAAGGGTTCACGGCCCGGTGAATCTGGACGAGAAGCCTTGCGAACATCTCGTGATTGACCCCTGCCCGCATGTGCCACTCGGCCTTCCGAAACCCCGCGATGCAGCCGAAGCAGTTCTTGACCCCCAGCGTCAGGAGCATTTGGCTGTGCGTCTTGAGCTTGGGGAGATTGATCACCCTGTCCGCCCGCAGGGCCTCTTCGGCCATGTCGATCCTGCCGAAGGGCTCGCCGATGTCTACCTTCGCGGAGGAACTGAACTCCTCGACCTTCACGTCGAGGCCGGCAAGGGCATCTCGGATTCCGTTGTCCCTCAGGATTTTTTCGAAGGAGCCCATGGCGGGGCTGTCCCCGACGGTGACGCTGGCCCCTTTCTGAAGCAGGTATTCACAGACGGCCCTGACAACAGCGGGGTGGGTGAGGAGACCATCGTCGGGGGAGGCGGGCGAAAGAAAATTCGGTTTCACCAGGACCCGCATTCCCGTCCTGATGGCGTCCGTGCCGAAGGAAGACATCATTTCGAAGATGTGGGGCTTGAGTTTGTCGGCATGGTATGAGGACCGTCTTACGATGACACGGGACATGAAAGGCAGGACCTGATGGCGGGCTTGGGGGACCGCTTTTTCCGGGTATTATAGCAGACCGTTGCCCGATTCGGCACGAAAAATCGTACGGCTTGTTTCCGACACCCGGCTGTGCTAAAAGCACTGGTCGGGAGCAGCCTATGAAGGTTCCGACAAACCTCTTTTCCATGGCCCGCCTCGCGATTCACGGCGTCCTGCCCTGCGTCCACCGGTATCTCAACGGCTGGAAGGAGAAGGCGAGGAAGATCCCCGATCCGGAATTGCGCAGCCAGGCCCTGGCAAGCATCGAGACCAAGACCTTTCACTGCGAGGGGGGGGCGGTCCTGGCGCTGCTCGCGGACGAGCGCTGGAAAGAGGCGATCCGTTTCATCGTCGCCTACCAGACGATCAGCGACTATCTCGACAATCTCTGCGACAGGAGCACGTCCCTGGACCCCGAGGACTTCCGGGCCCTGCACGCCTCCATGGGCCATGCCCTTACGCCGGGCGCCCCGCTCGAGAGCTACTATCGTTTCCGCGATGAACAGGATGACGGCGGCTACCTGAGCGCCCTGGTCAAGACCTGCCAGTTTGCCCTGGAGAGGCATCCCGCCTACGGCGAGATCGCGCCGGCCCTCAAGGAACTAGCCGGTTACTACTGTGACCTGCAGGTCCACAAGCACGTCAGGAAGGAAGAACGCCTGCCCCGGTTGAAGGCCTGGTTTAAATCTCACCGGAAGGACCTGCCTGAGATGAGCTGGTACGAGTTCGCCGCCTGCACCGGCTCGACCCTCGGGATCTTCTGTCTCGTCTCGCACGGTTTTCAGAAAGATTTTTCGGAGGACCTCGCCGCCAGGCTCAAGGACGCCTATTTCCCCTGGGTCCAGGGTCTTCACATCCTGATGGATTATTTCGTGGACCAGGAAGAGGACCGTTTAGGGGGAGACCTCAACTTCTGTTCCTTTTACGCCGACGAGAAGCAGATGGAGGAGCGCTTCGCCCACTTCTTCGAACAGGCCGACCGGGGCATCACCCGGCTCCCGTTCCCGGAGTTCCACCGGATGGTCATCCGGGGGCTGCTGGCCGTATATCTCTCCGACAGGAAGGTGGATGCACAGTCGAGGGTCCGCCGGCTGGCGAGGAAGATGATCCGGCGCACCGGAGGGATCACGCTCTTCTTTTTCCTTCACGCCTGGTTCTACCGGCGGATCTTCGAGGGGTCGCACCGGCTAGATACCGGCGCTGAAGCCGGGAAGCCGAAGGCACGGGCAGATCAGAAGGTGCAGGTTCCCGCCGCACACCCGCCGGAGTAATCCGAATCGGCCGAGACGAACTCGATATCCCGGGACTCCCGGGCTTCCTTGGCACTGTAGAACGAAAGCACCTGCTCCTCCCGGCTGCCGTACCGGTAGACCGTGATCCCCTTGCACTTCAGGCGATAGGCCCTCAGGTAGATGCTCCGGACGTCCTCCACCGTCGAGTCGGCCGGCAGATTGATGGTCTTGGAGACGGAATTGTCCGTGTAGGCCTGAAAAGCGCTCTGGATGTCCAGGTGTTCTTGCGGCGACACGTCGAAGGCCGTGACAAAGAGCCTTCGGAGATCGGCCGGGACGGCGCGCACTGTCCTCAGGCTGCCCGCCCGGGCGATTTCGGCGATGATCTCCCGGCTGTAGATGCCCCTGCTTCGGGCCATCTCCTCGAAAATGGGATTGGTTTCGAAGAGCCTCGTCCCGGAGAGCACGTTCCTCACGAAGCTCACGGCAAAGAGAGGCTCGATGCCGCTCGAACAGCCGGCGATGATGCTGATCGTGCCCGTGGGGGCGACGGTGTTGACGGTGGCATTGCGCAGCCGGAGGTTCTTCGGCGCGTAGACCGACTGATCGAAGTTCGGAAAAACGCCCCGCTCCTCTGCCAGCTCCGCTGAAGCCTTCAGGGACTCGTCGCGGATGAAGCGCATGAGTCTCCGGGCGAAACGGACAGCCTCGAGGCTGTTGTAGGGGATGCCGAGGCTGATCAGCATGTCCGCAAACCCCATGACCCCCAGGCCGATTTTCCGGTTGGCGAAGGTGATCTCACGGATCTGGGGCAGGGGGAAGCGGTTCACCTCGATGACATTGTCGAGGAAACGGATGCCCCAGCGGACGCGGTCCCGGAGGCGCTCCCAGTCGAGCCGCCCCCCGGAGACCATTTTCTCCAGATTGATGGAACCCAGGTTGCAGCTTTCGAAGGGCAGCAGGGGGAGTTCCCCGCAGGGGTTCGTCGCCTCGATCGTGCCGATTCCGGGAGTGGGGTTCTTCCGGTTGATCTCGTCCAGGAAGATCAGCCCCGGGTCTCCCGTGCGCCAGGCCGCGTTGACGATGAGATCGAAGACCGCCCTGGCCTTGAGGGTCCGGACCTTCTGCTTCGTCCTCGGGTTGACGAGATCGAAGGGGCCGTTTTTCAGAAGGGCCTTCATGAACCGGTCGGTGATGCCGACGGAGAGATTGAAGTTCGTGAAACGCCTTCGTTCCATTTTCGCTTCGATGAAATCGATGACATCGGGGTGATCGCAGCGCAGAATGCCCATGTTGGCCCCGCGCCTTCTCCCCCCCTGGACGATGACCCCGGTGGCCCGGTCGAAGATGCTCATGAAGGAGACGGGCCCGGATGCCTCCCCCTTCGTCGTGGAGACGAGGTCCCCCTTCGGTCTCAGGCGGGAAAAGCTGAATCCCGTGCCGCCTCCTGTCTGGTGGATTTTCGCCATGTCTTCCAGGGCATCGAAGATCCCGTCGATGGAATCTTCCACGGGGATGACGAAACAGGCCGAGAGCTGCCCGAGGGAGGTCCCGGCGTTCATCAGCGTCGGCGAGTTGGGGATGAACTCCAGGCTTCTCATCATGGACAGGAATTTCTCCTCCGCCTCACCGACGGACGGCGACCCCCGGAAGGCCTTTTCCGCCTGAGCGATGTGGCGGGCGACCCGGCGGAACAGTTCCCCCGGCGCCTCGACGACGTTCTGGTCGTCGTCCTTGAGGAGGTAGCGCTTCTTCAGAACTTCCATGGCGTTGATGGATAGCTTGAGGTCGTCCCGGAGACCCAGGGCGGCCTTGGCCGTGCGGATCTCGGCCCGCCGTTCCCGGTAGAGGATGTAACTGCGGGCGATTTCGGTGTAACCCGCCTTCATGAGACCCCGTTCGACGATGTCCTGGATGGATTCGACGTCGATCTGCCGGCCTCCATATTGAGCGGAAATCTCGTTGAGGACGATTTCCGTCACGATCCCGGAAACAAAGGCCGCCCTGCCCTTCTCCTGGAGGACCTCCATGGCGGCTCTGTAGATGGCGTTTTCGATCTTGCCCCTGTCGAAGGGGACGACGGACCCGTCCCTCTTTTTCACCTTTCGCGGCGGGATGAATTTTTTCATCGGTTGTGTTCCCCTGGATGGCTTTCAGGTTCCGTGGTCAGAGGCCTCTCGAGGCCACAAAGTTTGCCAGGTCGGCCACGCGGCACGAGTACCCCCACTCGTTGTCGTACCATGCGACGACCTTGACCATGTTGCCGCGGAATGCCTGGGTGAATTCAAGGTCCACGATGGAGGAGTGGTCGTCTCCCTTGTAATCCGTCGAAACGAGAGGCTCGCCTTCGCAGGCCATGATCCCGCGGAGGGTCTTCTTCGATGCCTGCACCAGTGCGCTTCTCAGTTCTTCCGTTGTTGCGGGTTTCCTGATCTCCGCCGTGAAATCGGCGATGGAAACCGTCGCCGTGGGCACACGCAGGGCATAACCGTCGAAACGGCCTTCGAGCTCCGGAATAATGAGGGACAGCGCCCTTGCCGCCCCCGTCGTCGTGGGGATGATGTTGCAGCCGGCCGCCCGGGCGCGCCGCAGATCTTTGTGAGGCAGATCGAGGATGCGCTGGTCGTTCGTGTAGGAGTGAACGGTCGTCATCATCCCTTTTTCGATTCCGAAGGTTGCGTGGACGACGCTCACGGGGGGAGCGAGACAGTTCGTCGTACAGGAGGCATTGGAAACGATGTGGTGTTTCTTCGGGTTGTAGACCCGGTGGTTCACGCCCATGACGACGGTCAGATCCTCTCCCCTGGCCGGTGCCGAGATGATCACCTTTTTGGCCCCCGCCTGAAGGTGCGCGGAGGCCTTAACCGAGTCCGTGAAGAGCCCCGTGCTCTCGATGACGATTTCGACCCCTTCGTCGTCCCAGGGTATCTGTGCGGGATCGCGTTGTGCAAAGCTTTTCACGGGCTGCCCGTTGATCACGAAGAAATCCTTTCCGACGGTCACGTTGCCCTTAAACCGGCCGTAGTTCGTGTCGTATTTGAAAAGATGGGCATTGGTCGCCACATCGAATAGGTCGTTCACCGCCACGATGCGAAGTGCCCCCGGGTGTCTCTCCATGACAGCCTTCAGCACCTGCCTGCCGATCCTTCCAAACCCGTTGATGCCGACTCTTACCATGTCTGTCTCCTTACTGGATGAGGGGAAAATCCTTGCTGTTTGCACCGGAACCCTGCCCCGTTAATTGTCATCCAGGCGATATTTGTGCTCGACGAGCAGATCGAAATTCGTTTTCAGCGACTTGTACAGACGGGCGTTGTCCAGGGCGATTGCGCTCAGGTTGGCCACGGACTCGAGGAAACGGATCTCCTGCCTGTCGAATCTCCTCTCCTCCGTCGTGTATACCCTGAGTACCCCTATGGCCTTCCCTGCCACCCGAAGCGGCGTCACCAGAACGGAGCGGATTTTTTCCTTCTTCGCCTCGGCTGAGTACTGGAAACCCCTGTCCGACCGGGCATCACGGATCCAGATGGTCCTGCCGGCCAGGGCCCTGCGGTCGATGCCGCTCTCCTTGATCAGTACGGGTCCCTTGACAAGGTACCCTTTGGAAAGCCCCCGGGCCGCCCCCATGAGGAGACGCTTTCCCCGGGCATCGAGCAGCCGGATGGAACAGGCCTTGACATTCATGGCTTCCGTGACGCAACGCACGATCTTCTCCAGGACCGCTGCCGGTTCCAGCGAGGCATTCACCACCCTCGCCGCGTCGTAGAGGGCCTCAAAATACTGCATCTCTTTCTTTTTCATCCTTTCTTCCTTTTCTCCGGGTCAGATATTTTTCAGGGCGGCGGTGTAGTAATGATCGAGGTATTCCCGGACCATCCGCCGTGACGAGAAGCGGGGGGCAGTGCTCTTGATCGCGGCCTTCATCCTCTCGACCCACCCGTGGGGGACGCCGTCCTCCGACACGCTGTAATAAAGAGGGATGACTTCGTCCTCGAGGAGACGGTAGATCGCCTCGGCGTCGGCCCTGTCCCTGTCACCGGCGGGCGTGCCGTCGCCGAAGGCCCAGCCGTTCCTCCCGTTGTATCCCTCCATCCACCACCCGTCGAGGATGCTCAAACTCGGAACGCCGTTGAGAGCGGCCTTCATCCCGCTCGTTCCGCACGCCTCCATCGGGGGCAGGGGATTGTTGAGCCAGAGGTCGACGCCGTGGACGAGATACTGAGCGAACTGCTCGCCGTAGTCCTCGATGAAGGCAATTCGCCCCCCCATCCCCGGGTCGCAGGCGGCGCGAAAAATCTTCTGGATGATGAGTTTACCGGGATCGTCGGACGGGTGGGCCTTTCCGGCGAAGATAACCTGCACGGGCCTCCAGCGGCTGTCGAGCATTTTCTTCAGCCTCTCCACGTCCCGGAAGATAAGGTCCGCCCTCTTGTACGCGACAAACCGCCGGGCAAAGCCGATCGTCAGCACCGAGGGATCCAGCAGGGCGCCTCCCGCCAGAATATTCGTGGGGTTGCTGTGGCGGACCGTCCATTTCTTCCGGCCCAGGTCGCGGACGGCGTCGATCAGTTTGATCTTGAGCCAGTAATGAGTCTTCCACAGTTCCTCGTCGGGGATGTCGTCGATGCGATCCCATAGAGCGGGTTCGTCGTGCCTGGAAATCCAGTCCGTTCCCAGGTAGCGGTTGAAGAGAAGCTCCATCTTGGGTTCGACCCATGTGGGAACGTGGATGCCGTTGGTGACGTGCTCGATGGGAATGGATTCCTCCGGGGTGCCGGGCCAGAGCCCCTTCCACATCTTCCGGGTGACCTCGCCGTGCTTGCGGCTGACGGCGTTTCGATAACCGCACATCCGCAGGGCGAAAGCGGTCATGTTGAATCCGGCCTGCGGCTCCAGCGGGTGGAAGCCGAGCTGCAGGAATTCGTCCCGTGAAAGCCCCAGGGACGGCCAGTAGCCCTTGAAGTACTTCTCCATGAGGTGAAAGGGGAAGACGTCGTGGCCGGCCGGTACGGGCGTGTGGGTTGTGAAAATGGAGGTCTGCTTTACATAATCCGCCGCTTCCCGGAAGGTCACATCCGACGAGAGCTTGTCCCGAATCCTTTCCAGGATTGCAAAAGCCGGATGACCTTCATTGAGATGAAGAATGGAATGCCGGATCCCGAGGGCGTTCAGGACCTCGGTGCCGCCCATACCGAGGATGATCTCCTGTCGCAGGCGCTGCTCCACATCGCCGATGTAAAGGTGTGCCAAAACCTTCCTGTTCCAGGGGTCGTTTATTTCGATGTCAGTGTCGAGGAGGTAAAGAGGGATCCGTCCCACCGAGACCTTCCACACGGCCACGTGGATCGGCGGTTCGATCATGGGCACCCTGACGATCAGGGGATCGCCCCTGTCGTTCAGCACCCGGGCGATGGATGCCGCTTCGCGGCTGAGAGACTCGTCCTTGCTGTCCTGCCAGCCGTCATCGCGTATTTCCTGGCGAACGTATCCCTCGGGGTACATGAAGCCCACGGCCACCAGGGGCACCCTCAGGTCGCTGCATTCCTTGAGATGGTCCCCGGCGAGGAATCCCAGGCCGCCGGCATAGAACGGAAGCGAATGGTGCAGGCCGTACTCGGTGGAAAAATAGGCCACCGTGTAGTTTTCCGGGACGGGAATCTCCTGCTCACACCAGCAGTCCTCCTCGGCCAGCTCTTTTTGGAACTTATCCAGGAGCAAATCGTATGTCTTGAGGTATTCGGGGTTTGAAAGAGCTCTTTTGAAAAAATCCCCCGGCACTTCCCTCAGCATCTTCGCCGGGTTATGGATGCTTTCCTTCCAGACCTGCCGGTCAATCGTTTTATAAAGCATCCTCACGGCCGGGTGCCAGCTCCACCAGAGATTGCCGGCAATTTCCCCCAGCCCCGCCAGTCTTGACGGGATGTGGGGGAATTCTGGTCGCTTTTCTTTCACGGCGGCGATTCCTTCATCCGGACACGGCCTCCTTCCGCGAAGGAGTGAGGTGCCGCCCGGTCACGGGGGTTGAAGGATCTATGAGGATGAAACGGATGTTTCTTTCAATGCGAACCGGCCGGTGTATTCTGCTGCAAAAAAGATGGGTAAGCCGGACAAGAACTTTACGATTGATTTTAAGCTCAAACCGCGGTGATGGCAAGCGGAGAAAAGGAAAGGCCTTTCACGGATTCGAGAGCGGCTGAACGAAGTCTCCTCCGCTCAGGTTCGCTAAAGGACAGGCGGCATGCACGCAAGACCCTATCAAGCAGGAAATGAGGTCTGAACTTCAGCGGGGGGTGAAACTTTTCAAGTGAAGACCTTCAACAAGAGGGTTCACGGGGCCGGACGGCCGTCTTTCGACTTCCCCGTTTTCTCCACGGCCTCGCAAATATCGGAGGTTGTCTGCCTGGAGACCTGTTCCATGGCCCGGCTCATGGCGCGGGCGTATGCGGCCGGCGTCAGCGACTCGAGCGGCTCGAGGGCGCGGTATCCCTTCTGAAAGATCACGCCTCCGGCAGAACTCACCCGCGACCGGTCCAGGAGGGTGATATCGAGGGAAAGAAGCGCCTTTCGGTTTCCTTCGTCCTCGATCTCCATAAATTCCACCAGACGGCCCTGAAGGACAAACCGGGCGTCGGCCTCGTCGTATTCGGGAAAGACGGCTTTGAAGAGGCCGCTATGTCTGAGGTCGCGAAGCATCAGGTCGGTGACCATCTCAGGCGGAGACGACTTCCAGCGGTGGTATGTGTAGGTGTTGAGCACCACTGGAGCAGACCGGTAGACCATGGCCGTGGTGTTGAAGGCCTGGGCCGCTGAGAAACGCTCGACCGTCAAGAGTTCGTCGAACGGCGGGCGGTTGCCGAAGACAGGCGATGCGTACTCCAGGGTGTAGTACTCGAAGGCCCTGCCTGGAGACTTCGCAGGGGTGCAGGCGGCAATCAGGAGCAGAAAAAAGACCAGGAGAAGGCCCCGGCAGTTTGCAGGAGGCACCCGGGCGTTCCTGTTGAAGCTCCGCGCGTCGTTCTTCATTTCTCAAATTCCTCTCTGCCGTCGATTCACTCGCCTCGCCCACCCGGCGGCGGGCTGCTTAAAAAAAGGTCCGAGGGGTTATTGCTGAGCCTGTCGAGAAGCCGCTCGAGACTCTCCGACGTCCGCCGCAGACTCTCACCGGTTGTGCGGATCTCGATGGACAGCGCACGGGTCCTCCGGTCAAGGTTCTCGACGAGACGGTCGGCCTTACCGGCCGTCCGGGCGAGTTTCATTTCTCCGAGTTCGTCCCGCATCGTTTTTATCAGCAGTCTCGCCTCGGTCAGGGCGGCTTTCGTTTCACCGAGTACATCCTCGAATTTCCCGTCCGCCATGGCCCTGTCGACCTTCCCGATGGTTGAATCGAGGCTGACCGTCGCCGCCTCCAGTTTGACCAGGATGCTCTGCATTTGCGGCCCGCCGAAGAAGTTCTCGGCAGATCTGGCGGCCGATTCCACCCGGCCGGAGACGGCGCCGAAGTCGATCTGATTGATCTTTTCGATGATACTGTCCACGCCGGAGAGGATCTGCCGGATTTCCGAGGGACGGGATGGGATGATCGGGTATTCGGAGGGAAAATCGATCTGGGGGGATCGGGATGGTTCCGAGGGGTCCATGCGGTCGAGCTCAACGAAGACGATGCCTGTAATACCGGCGGTTTTCAGTTCCGAAACGACGGTTTTTTCGAGTTCGCCCCGCAGCTGGATTTTCAAGACGACCTCGATGAGCCTGTTGTCGGGCGCCACGCGGATTTGTTTGACCCGGCCGATGTCTACGCCGCGGTACTTGACGATCGAATCCACCTGGAGACCCTGGACGGACTCGTCAAAATAGGTCGTGTAGGTGTCTCCCTTTTCGAAGTATTTCGATGCGCCGAGCCAGAGGATGACACCCGCCCCGATGACAATCCCGATGCTCGTGAAAAGACCGATGACAAGATGGGAAGATCTCCTAGTCATGATGGAAGTCCCCTGTCCTTGTTTTGTGGGGTTGCCGGTTGAAAAAGGCGATCACCCGGGGGTCTCTCGAGAATTCTTTCAGCTCGCGGGGGTCCCCCTCGGCGATGATGCCCCGCACGTTTTTGTCCAGCATGACGACCCGCTGGGCGATGTTCATGATCGAGGCAAGTTCATGGGTGACGATCACCATCGTGGTTCCCAGGGTCCGGTTGATCTCCTTGATGAGAAGATCGAGCCCGGCTGCCGTGACGGGATCCAGGCCGGAGGAGGGCTCGTCGAAGAAGAGGATGGAGGGGTCAAGGGCCATGGCCCTCGCCAGGGCAGCCCTCTTCTTCATCCCGCCCGACAGCTCCGCCGGCATGTGGTGTTCGTAGCCCGAGAGATTCACCAGACCGAGTTTCATTTTCACGACGAGGTCGATCATCTCCGGGGAAAGGCGGGTGTACTCGCTGATCGGAAGCGCGATGTTTTCCGACAGCGTCATGGAACCGAAGAGGGCACCGGACTGGAAGAGAACGCCGATCTCCATGCGAAGCCGGTGACGCTCATCATCGCCCGCGCCGGCGAGATCGATTCCCTTGACAAGGACTCTGCCCTCGCAGGGTGTGAACAACCCGATCAGGTGCTTCAAGAGAACCGTCTTCCCGCAGCCGCTCTCACCGATGATAACGAGGATCTCGCCCTGAAAGACCTCTAGGTTGATCCCTTCCAGGATCGTATCGTCGCCGAACCGGGCCGTAAGATTCTGGACGATGATGATCGGCTCCCTGCCGTTTGCAGCCACGTCTCACTCCCGCCGGTGTTTAACCGGGCATCGACCGTTTACCATCGGACGTAATAGAAGAGGATCGCAAAGGCCGAGTCGGCAACGATGATCAGAAATATCGATGAGACAACGGCCGATGTTGTTGCGGCACCCACCGCCTCCGCGCCGCCCCGCACCTGGAGGCCCCTCTGGCAGCTGATCCCCGCGATGAGGGCGGCGAAGACCACGGTCTTGATCAGGCTGGAGATAAAATCAAAGAGCGTGACGCTCTTTGCCGTCTGCTGGATGTAGGTGTGAGTGGTGAGGTCAAGCCCCGTGATCCCGACGAGAAGCCCACCGACAATCCCGAAAAAGTCCGCGTAGAGGGTCAGAATCGGGACGACGATCATGGCGGCCAGCATCTTCGGAACGGCGAGAAACTGGGTCGGGTCGAAACCCATGGTGACGAGGGCATCCACCTCCTCGTTGACCTTCATCGTTCCGATCTCGGCCGCGAAGGCCGACCCGGAACGCCCGGCGACGATGATGGCCGTCATCATGGGCCCCAGCTCCCGGATGACGGCGATCCCGACGAGGGATGCCACGTAGATGTTGGCCCCGAATTGCTTGAGCTGCAGGGAGGACATGAAGGCGATGATGAGCCCCATCAGGAGACTGAGCAGGCTCAGGATCGGCAGTCCGTCCACCCCGGCCCTCTTGACGTAGAAAAAGACATCCTCCCACCGGACGAGGCGGGGGTTCCGGGCGGCATGGAACAGGGCGTCCAGCATCTCCCCCACAAACGTCATGACCTGTATCAGGTCTTTATAGAAAGCGTAGCCGGCCTCGCCGATTTCTTCCAGGACGTATCTTTGTTTTTTTTCCGCTTTGACGGCCAGGCTGACGAGGGCGTCCGGGTTAACGAGGTCCATGATGCGCCGGACCTCGTCCGACATGTTGTCGAACGAGAAAACGACGGCCTGGCCCTTCGCCCGGTGTTCCAGCTCCAGGAGGAGCAGAGCCCCCGAACTGTCCAGGTAATCGATGTTGGTCAGGTCGACGATGAGTTCCCTCGGCTTGAGGTCCTCCAGGCGTTTGCGGATCTCATCGGTGTAGAAGCTCAGGCTGTTCAGGGCGAGCCGGCCCGAGAGGAAGAGCTTGACGGTCCCCTCTCTCTCCCCGCGGGTCCGGATGAGATCGTTTTTCCTTTCGGCTGGCTCCGTCATCGATTCTTCATCAGCGGTTGAAATCGAGCTCCAGAAACTCCGCCTCGGTGAGGCCCCAGTTACGCTGAACCTCCGTTGAAAAATAACCCAGGACGAGCAGGCCGACGAGCCGGCCGTCTCTCATGAGGGGGGAACTGACGGCGTAGATCTTTGTCCCGTCCTGGAGGAACAGCCTTACACGGACGATCCTTTTTTCCCGGAGGGTTTTCGTTATCGATTCGTAGTGCGAATAATCGATGCCCCTCGAAGGCTTCCGCGGGGAGGTGGATGTCATCGAAACGCCGTTTTTGTCCAGGATCGCGATACCGCAGGAAAAAGGTTTTCCCTGCTCCTCCGCCTCGATACAGGCACGCGTCAGTGCCGACTCGAGGGCCTTGTGGTCCCCCTTGTGCAGGGCCTCCGCGAAGGGCGGTGAGAGTTTTTCGATGTTGTCCCGGACCTCTTTTTTGAAGGCGACGGCGGCTTTGCTGTGGGAAGGCGACGGATTGCAGGCAAGGGGGGTAAGGAATAAAGCAAGGGAGAAACACAGAAGGGACAATGGGCCTGCCTTCCGGATCATCTTTTCTGCCGGGCATCCTCTCATTCGTCCTACCTGGGGGTGCGGATGTATTTTAAGAAAAAATTAACACAAAAAAAGGCATGTGACAAATGAAAGGATGCCGGTTGCTACCGGCATCCCTCGGGAAGTGCGTTGGTTTACGGACGGTCTTTCAGGATGGCGCCGGTGCTCGCAGAGGTGACGAGGCTCGAGTACCGGGCGAGGTAACCCGACCGGATCGCCGGCGGCCGGGGTTTCCAGGCCTTTTTTCTTCGCCTGAGCTCCTCGGCGCTGATCTTGAGCGTGATCTTTTTATTCGGGATGTCGATGGAGATGCGGTCGCCTTCGCGGATGAGGGCGATTGGGCCGCCATCGGCGGCCTCCGGCGAGATATGGCCGATGGCCGCGCCGCGGGAGCCTCCGCTGAAACGACCGTCCGTGAGAAGCGCCACGCTCTTGTCGAGGCCCATGCCGGCAATGGCCGAGGTCGGGGATAACATTTCTCTCATGCCCGGCCCCCCTTTGGGGCCCTCGTAACGGATGACGACGACATCACCGGGCTTGATCCTGCCGCCAAGGATCGCATCGATGGCGCCGTCCTCGCTGTCGAAGACGCGGGCAGGCCCTTCGTTGACAAGCATCTCCGGCAGCACGGCGGACTGTTTGACGACGCCGCCGTCGGGTGCGAGATTGCCCCGCAGGATGGCGAGGCCGCCCTCCTTGGCATAGGGTTTTTTGACGGGGCGGATGACCTCGTGGTCAAGAACACGGACCCCCTTCAGATTGTCTTTCACCGTTCGGCCCGTGACGGTGAGCGCCTTGTCGGCGATCACGCCCAGCGGACTGATCGCTTTCATAACCGCCTGGACGCCTCCGGCCGCCCCGAGGTTTTCGATGTGGTGGGCGCTCGCGGGGCTCAGCTTGCAGAGATTGGGGGTCTTCGCGCTGATCCTGTTGAAGAGGTCGAGATTGAGCTTGATCCCCGCCTCGTGAGCGATAGCCGGAAGATGAAGGACGGTGTTCGTTGAACCGCCAAGGGCCATGTCCACGGCGATGGCGTTTTTGAAGGCGTCGAGGGTCGCGATGCTGCGGGGCCTGATCCCCTTTTTGAGGAGATCCAGCGCCTGGGCTCCCGCTGTCTTCGCCAGGCGGACACGGGCCGCGTCCACGGCCAGGATCGTGCCGTTGCCGGGCAGTCCCATCCCCAGGGCCTCGGTCATGCAGTTCATCGTGTTGGCCGTGTACATGCCGGAGCAGGAACCGCAGCCGGGACAGGCGCAATCCTCGATTTTTTTGAGCTCGTTCATCGCCATCTGGCGGGACTTGACCTTTCCCACACCCTCGAAGACGGTGATGAGATCCACCGCCTTACCCTCCACGGAGCCTGCAAGCATGGGGCCGCCGCTGACGAAAATCGAGGGGATGTTCAGGCGAAGAGCCGCCATGAGCATCCCGGGGATGATCTTGTCGCAATTGGGGATAAAAACGAGAGCGTCAAAGGGGTGGGCCATGGCCATGATTTCGACGGCGTCGGCGATGTTCTCGCGGCTGGCCAGGGAATACTTCATCCCGGTGTGACCCATGGCGATCCCGTCGCATACGCCGATGACGGGAAACTCCACCGGCGTGCCCCCCGACATGCGGATGCCGGACTTGACCGCCTCGCTGATGATGTCCAGGTGGATGTGACCCGGGATGATCTCGTTTGCCGAATTCACCACGCCGATGAGCGGTCGGGCGATTTCCTCGTCCGTGTAACCCATGGACTTGAAGAGGGACCGGTGAGGCGCCCTCTCGAGGCCTTTTTTCATCAGGTCACTGCGCATGGCTCTTCCTTTCTGAAGCATGTTCGATGTCCGGTTTAAGCCTTTTTTCTCCGCTCCGGTCTCAGGGACCGGACTGCAGCTCCGGCCTTCCACATCTCGGAGTTGCGCATCTGGGCCAGTTCTTTTTCCAGCTTTTCCCTGTAGTCCGGGGCGCTGTTCGCCTCCAGAACGATCTTGGTTTCTTCCCCCGCGGTGACCCGTTTGTAGAGCTCCTCGAAAACGGGGGCGACGGCGTCACGGAAACGGTTTTTCCAGTCGAGCGCTCCGCGCTGGGCCGTGGTGCTGCAGTTGCCGTACATCCAGTCCATGCCGTTTTCGGCGACGAGCGGCATGAGGCTCTGGGTGAGTTCCTCGACCGTTTCATTGAAGGCCTCGCTGGGGCTGTGGCCGTGCTTGCGGAGCACGTTGTACTGGGCCTCCATGACGCCGGCGAGGCACCCCATGAGCACCCCCCTCTCTCCCGTCAGGTCGCTGTAGACCTCTTTTTCGAACGTCGTCGGGAAGAGGTATCCCGAGCCGATCGCCACGCCGAGGGCCAGCGCTCTCTCCCGGGCCTTTCCCGTGGCGTCCTGGAAGACGGCGTAGCTGGAATTGATGCCGCTTCCCGCGAGGAAGTTGCTCCTGACGGTCCGGCCCGCGCCTTTCGGCGCCACGAGAATCACGTCGACGCCGGCGGGGGGGATCACGCCCGTCAGATCCTTATAGGTGATGGAAAATCCGTGTGAAAAATAGAGGGCCTTCCCCCTGGTGAGGTAGGGTTTGATCGCGGACCACTGTGCCTTCTGCCCGGCGTCGGAGAGCATGTATTGGAGGATGGTGCCGCGCTTGGCGGCTTCCTCGAGGGTAAAAAGGGTCTTGCCGGGCACCCAGCCGTCTTTCAGGACCTTCTCCCATGTGGCGCCCCCCTCTCTCTGACCGATGATGACACGGATGCCGTTGTCCCGCATGTTCAGGGACTGCCCCTGCCCCTGGACGCCGTATCCGATCACCGCCACCGTTTCGTTCTTCAAAACCTGGCGCGCCTTTTCAAGGGTAAATTCCTCCGACGTGATAACCTCCTCCAGCATACCGCCGAAATTCATCTCTGCCATGACGATCCTCCTCGATCAAGCATAACTCAGTTCTTTCTTTCCAGTGCCGCGACCCCCGTTCTGGCGATGTCGTCGATGCCCAGCGGGGCAAGTTTCTTCAAAATGGCGTCGACCGCGTCCTTCGATCCCGTGTATTCCAGAACGCAGTGGTCCGTGTTGAAGGTGATGATCTTGCAGTTGAGGGCGTTGATCGTGCGGATCAATTCGGATTTGGTCGTCTCCGTCAGGTTCATGCGGATGAGGACCATCTCCTGCTTGATGGTCTCCACTTCGGTGAGGTCCTCCACCTTGACGACGTCGATCAGGCGCTCGAGCTGTTTCTCGATCTTGGAAAGGTTCGATTTCGTCTGGACGGTCGTGAGAATGATCTTCGACACGTCGGGGTTCATCGTCACGTCGACACAGAGACTCTCGATGTTGTACCCTTTTCCGCCCAGCGTGCCGGCGACCCTCGCCAGCACATCCGGTTTGTTGTTCACGAGAAGTGAGATGATGCGCTCCTTTTTCTTGTCCATAACCTTCCACCCTTTCCAATACTTAAAATTTAGTTCGGATCGGCTTGAGCGGCCCTGAACATTCTTTCCTGATGCCTTGAGCCTTTTGCCAATCGCCTGTTTCTTTTAATTGATCATCTCCCGGGTCGCCAGCGTCATTTCGCTGATGGAGCCCCCCGGCCTCACCATGGGGTAGACGCACTCCTCCCGGGCCACGTGAAAGTCCATGAGAACAGGCCCCGGGGCGGCGATGCCCTTCTCGAGGGTGGGCCGGATCTCTTCGGGCTTCGTCGCCCGGAAACCCTTCCAGCCGTAAGCCTCGGCTACCTTCACGAAGTCCGGCTGGTAGGTCATGTCGGTGTTGGAGTACCGCTTTTCGTAGAAAAGCTCCTGCCATTGCCGGACCATCCCGAGATAGCCGTTGTTGAGGAGCACGATCTTCACGGGGACGCTGTACTGAACGGCCGTGGCCATCTCCTGGATGTTCATCTGGATGCTGCCGTCTCCCGCGATGTCCACCACGAGCCTTTCGGGGAAAGCGAACTGGGCGCCGATGGCGGCGGGGAAGCCATACCCCATCGTCCCGAGGCCCCCCGAGGAGATGAAGGTTCGGGGGTGATCGTATTTGTAGAACTGGGCCGCCCACATCTGGTTCTGACCCACCTCCGTCGTGATGATCGCGTTGCCCTTTGTCAGTTCGTAGAGCGTCTCGATGACGCACTGCGGCTTGATGAGCCCCGCTTCCTGGCAGTAGCTCAGGGGGGCCTTCTTTTTCCAGGTCTCGATCTCACCCAGCCACTCCTTGCGCTCCGCGTCGGTGGGCGAGTAGTTGTGATCCTTGAGGGTGCGGTTGATGATCTCCAGTGCGCTCCGGGCGTCGCTCACGATCGGCAGGTCCGCGACGATGTTCTTGTTGATGGACGAGGGGTCCACGTCGATGTGGATGATGTCGGCATTCGCCGCAAAAGTGTCGATCTGCCCCGTCACGCGATCGTCGAAGCGCGCGCCGATGGTGATCAGCAGGTCGCAATGGCTGATGGCCATGTTGGCGTAATAGGTGCCGTGCATGCCGGGCATGCCCAGCCAGAGGGGGTCTGAGCCCGGGAAGGCGCCGAGACCCATGAGGGTCGAGGTGACGGGAATCTTCGCACGGCGGGCGAAGCACTGCAATTCATCCCAGGCCTTGCCGAGGACGATTCCCCCGCCCGTCATGAGGAGGGGGCGCTTCGAGGCCTTCAGCATCTCCACCAGCTGGACGTACTTCTTGGGAACCGGTTTCGCCGGCGTCGAGAGCTTTGTGGCGTTGATCCGGATCTTGGTCGGGTCGTAATCCGTCTCGGCCACCATGATGTTCTTCGGCAGGTCGACGAGGACCGGGCCGGGACGCCCCGTCCGGGCGATGTGGAAGGCTTCCCGGATGACGTTGGCCAGATCATCGATATTCCTCACGAGGTAGTTGTGCTTTGTGCAGGGCCGCGTGATGCCCGTGATGTCGCACTCCTGGAAAGCGTCGTTCCCGATCAGGTGCGTGGGGACCTGGCCGGTGAACACGACGATGGGGATGGAATCCATGTTGGCCGTGGCGATACCCGTGACGGTGTTCGTCGCGCCGGGTCCCGACGTGGCGAGGGCCACACCGACCTTGCCCGACAACCGGGCGTAACCGTCCGCCGCGTGAACGGCTGCCTGTTCGTGACGGACGAGGATATGCTTGATTTCGCTCTTGAACAATTCATCGTAGATGTCGATGACGGCCCCGCCGGGATATCCGAAAATCGTGTCGACGCCTTCCTCTTTGAGGCACCGGATGAAAATCTGAGCACCTTTTAGCTTCACCTTAAACACCTCCTGGCAAGAAAATGACTGCGAAGTCGGTTTGACCGAAAAAAACCGCAGGCGATTCTTCGCTGCGGCTTTTTTCCGAAATAAAAAGCCGCGGGGTTTCGGGGCCCGCGGCTCGTGTCTGTTATCTCAATTCCTCACGCAAGACGAGCAACGGTCCCCGCCGCTACGATGACGACGACAACGACGCCTACAACTACGGAAATCATGCTCGTCAGGTATGAAGGAATCATGATATCGACCTTCGGTTCGCTCTAATTCGATTGCACTTTGTGATATAAAAATAATCTTTTGTCAAGAAAATTATTCCATTTCTTTTCGTCAGGGTTCCGGATGAAAAGCGTCCTGCGTTCCCTGCGCAAACTGGGTGGGCGCCGTTCCTTCGAGGAAACATTCGAAGATTGCGTCGCTCTGGCTGAATCCCGCCAGGAAGCCCGTCTTCGGATCGATCCGCACAAAGGTCACGCCGTCCGGCACCGGGAAATATTCCACGGGCTGTCCAGCGAGGGTCTGTTCCATGAAATAGAGCCAGATGGGCGCGGCCACCCGCCCCCCCGTTTCGTTGTGCGCCATGGGTGTTTCGTCGTCGAATCCGACCCAGACGCCGGTAACGAGCGAAGGGTTGAACCCGACGAACCACGCATCCCTGAAATCGTCCGTCGTCCCCGTCTTGCCGGCCACGGGTCTTCCGATCACCTTGACCCTCTCGCCGGTGCCCTCCTGAACGACGTCCTTGAGTACGTTGGTCGTCAGGTAGGCAATCCTCGGATCGATGACCTGTTCCTCCTTCGGGACGTTCTCCTCCAGCACATGACCCGTCCGATCGACGATCTTTTTGATGAAGAAGGGCTCTACCCTCTTGCCCTGATTGGCGAGAACGCCGAACCCGCGGACCATTTCCTCGAGGGTCAGAGTGGAGGTTCCGAGGGCCAGGGTCAGGTCCCTCGTCAGGGGTGAGGAAACCCCCATGTTGCCGGCATAATCGATGGCGTAGCCGAGCCCGATCTCCTCCAGGAGCCTGATTGTCACCACGTTCCTGGAGTGCACGAGGGCCGTCCGCAGGGTCGTCGGGCCGTTGTATTTCCGATCGAAATTCTGAGGCTGCCAGGTCCTCTTCTTGTACTCGTATTCGATCGGCTCGTCGACGATGACCGTCGCCGGTGTGAGGCCCTTGTCGAAGGCCGCCGTGTAGATGAAAGGCTTGAAGGCCGAACCCGGCCTGCGTTTTGCCTGGGTGGCCCGGTTGAATTCGCTCTTCTTGTAGTCCCGCCCGCCGATCATCGCCTTGATTTCGCCCGTTTTGGCGTCCATGCAAAAAAGCGCCCCCTGAAGAACCCCTTTTTCGTATTTCAGCCGGTCCTCGGTCTCCTGAAGTCCCCTTTCCACTGCGGCGAAGGCGGCTTTCTGCATCTCCACGTTCAGCGTGGTGTATATCTCGAGGCCCTCCTTGTAAAGGGCGTCGCTGCCGTATTTCTCCACGACGTAACGGCGCACGTTTTCCGTGAAGTAGGGGGCCACCTTTTCTTTCGGTGCGGGGGCAATGAGCTTGATGGGGGCCTTCAAGGCCCGGTTTCTGTCCGTCTCGGTGATGTAGCCGTCCTCCACCATCCGCACGAGCACATAGTCCTGCCGCTGTTTGGCCCGTTCCATGCTCCCGTAGGGCGAATATCTGCTCGGTGCCTTGGGCAGTCCGGCCAGCATCGCCGCTTCCGGCAGCGTCAGGTCTTTTGTGGTCTTCCCGAAGTAGACCTGTGCCGCCGCCTCGATCCCGTAGGCTCCGTGGCCGAGATAGATGTGGTTCAGATAGAGCTCGAGGATTTCCCGTTTGTTCATGGAGTGGTCTATCTTGTAGGCCAGAATGGCCTCCTTGACTTTCCGGATGATCGTTCTCTCCGGAGTGAGATAAATGGACTTGGCCACCTGCTGGGTGATGGTGCTCCCGCCCTGCACGATCTCCCGGGCAACGAGGTTTTTCAGGGCGGCCCGAGCGATACTGAAAAGGTCCAGGCCCGTGTGGTGGAAAAAACGGGCATCTTCCGAAGCGATGAAGGCGTTGATCACCACCGGAGGGACATCCTGGACGGAAATAATCCGGCGATCCTCCATGAAGAAAGTGTCGATGATCTCGTTTTTGTCGGCATAGATCCGCGTGATCGTGTTGGGTCTGTAATCTTTGAGCGTCTCAACGTTCGGTGCGTTCACGATCAGATAGAGGAGATACCCCGCCCCCCCCACAAAGGCTGCAACAGACAGGATCAGGATACCGACAAAGGTCCTCCTGAAGATCCGGCTTTTTTTGATCCTCGCAATCATCATCCTGGAGAGGGTCATTTTCCTGTGGCTCATGGCGTTACTCGACCGGGGTTTTTCTGGTTCTCTCTCCCCATTTTGAGACCAGGATGCCCACTTCATACAGGGCCATCATCGGGAGGGCCATCAGGATCTGCGTGAAGGCGTCGGGGGTGGGCGTCAGCAGAGCCGCCGCAATGAAGATGATGAGGATGGCGTATTTTCTCTGCCGGGCAAGGGTACGGGAGTCCACGAGGCCGACCTTGGTCATGAAGAAGAGGAACACGGGGATCTCGAAGACGATCCCGAAGGCCAGGAGCAGCTTCAGGGTGAGCGACAGGTATTCCTTCAGGGTGAACATGGGCCGGAAAAAATCGGTGGAGAAATCCACAAAAAACTTGAATGCCGGCGGAAGGACGATAAAGTAAGCGAAACAGACCCCTGATATGAAAAGGAGAGTCGAGGTGATCACGAAGGGGACGACGTATTTTTTTTCCGCCGGGTAAAGCCCCGGCGATATGAATTTCCAGATCTGGTAGAGCACGAAGGGGCTGGCCAGGAAAAGCCCTGCAAAGAAGGAAATTTTCAGATAGGTGAAAAAAGCCTCTGGAAGGCCCGTGAAGATCATGAAGCTCCCGGGGGGCATCACCTCGATGAGCGGCCGGGAGACGACCCAGAAAAGCTTTTCCTTGAAGCCGTAACAGACAACAAAGCAGACGCCGACGGCTATGAGGCTTCGGATGAGTCTTGTCCGCAGCTCTTCGAGATGTGCCGTCAGGGGCATTTTCTCATTGTCGGGATCGCTCATGCCCTGGCCACGCACCGTTTACGTTCTTCCCCGCGCATAAAAATTGAACTCTGGACCGGGGAGATCCAGAGTCAGCCGTGATGCGGCGTCCTGAAGGCCCGCAGGATTATTTTTCATGGTTCTGGCCTGTTTTTCCTTCCGGGGTCCCCCCGACTTCCGCCGGGGTTGCCTGACCCTCCGCCTTATCTTTTGAGCCGTAGAGCAGGGAATCTTTCAGGTCGCCCGCGTCCTTCTTCAACTCATCGACGTTCAGTTCCTCTTTCACGCCGTCCATGGCCCTCCTGAATTCGGAAACCCCTTTTCCCAGGGCCTTGGCGATGTCCGGCAGCCGCTTGGGCCCGATCACGAGAAGCGCAACGATCAGAATGACAATCAACTCCGGCATTCCGATGCCAAACATAAGGTTCAATCCTTGTTTCCAGTGGTGAGATCAATATATCCAGCTCCGGCGGCTTGTCAACGGTTTTCAAGACGCGCCGGGTGGACCAAAATCTTTGCTTTTTAAGGTGTTTCGTGATATTGAGCACGAAAATATTACAGGCCAATTCAGGAGGTGAATCATGCCCTCTCAGACGGGGATTGTCAAGGATTATCGGTATCTCAATCACGAGACGGGGCATTATCACCCTGAATCGCCGCGCAGGCTGGAGGCGATATACAAGATGCTCGAGAGTGGCGAAATGAAAGGGAGATTTGTCGATATCACTCCCCGTTTCGCTTCCGAGGAGGAAATCGAGGCAATCCACCTCCCCTCATACTACCGCATGGTGGCGGCAACGTCGGGGAAGAGTCACTCCTACCTCGACCCGGACACAGAGACTTCCCCGGAATCCTTCGAAGTGGCGCGGCTCGCGGTGGGTGGATTTCTGAACTCGGTGGACTGTGTCGTGAAGGGTGAGGTGAAAAACGCATTCGCTTTTGTCAGGCCCCCGGGACACCATGCCGAGGCAAACCGTGCGGCCGGATTCTGCCTTTTCAACAATGTCGCCATCGGAGCCGTGCACGCCATCAAGAAACACGGAATGCAGAGGATCCTCATCGTGGACTGGGACCTGCATCACGGAAACGGGACGCAACACTCCTTCTACGAGGATTCCCGGGTGCTCTACTTCTCGACGCACCAGTACCCCTATTACCCCGGCACGGGCAGCGTCCAGGAAATCGGAAGGGGCGCCGGGCAGGGCTACACGGTCAACGTGCCGCTGAGAACCGGGCCGGGGGATGCGGAATACCTGAAAATATTCAGGAAAATCCTGAAACCCGTGGCGCTGGAGTTCAAGCCCGATATCGTCATGCTCTCCGCCGGGTTCGACATTTACTTCAAGGATCCCCTGGGGGGCATGCAGGTCACCCCCCAGGGTTTCGGACGTCTCGCGCGGGTTCTCATGGACATCGCCGATGCCTGCTGCGGCGGGCGGTTCGTCATCACCCTCGAAGGGGGTTACCACATCGAGGGCCTGACCCAGTCCATCCAGGTGGTTTTGAACGAGATGATCGGGGCGACGCATATCCCGGCCGCTGAGATGGAATCCGTGGAGTCGAAGGCAAACCCGGCGATTGATTCCATCATCAATGCCGTTATCAACCAGGTCAAACCGTTCTGGAAGATTTTTCAGTAGACAGAAGCCTTTTCGGTGAAGCCCCCCTTCCGCAGGGAAGCCCCGGGGCTTTGCGATTTTTTCAACTGGAGGCGCCGCTTTGAAAATCACGAAACAGGAAGTGGAACACGTGGCCCACCTGGCGAGGCTCGAATTCCAGGAGGAGGAAAAAGAGAAGTTTACCCACCAGCTCAACAATATCCTCGCCTACATGGAAAAGTTGAACGAGGTGGACACGACAAACGTGGAACCCGAAACGCATGCCATCAGCCTGCAGAACGCCTTTCGAGGGGATGACGTCCGGTCGTCCCTGCCTCACGAACTCTCCCTAGCGAACGCTCCCGACGAGGCGGGGAGTTACTACCGAGTGCCGAAGGTGATTGAATAGAAATGGCAAAGGGCGAAGGGCTAAAGGCTGAAGGCATAGGGAAAAAGAAATCAGGTTAAATCATGGGACTGAATGAACTGACCATCCACGAGTTGCAGGACAAGTTAAGAAAGAGAGATGTCTCCGCCAGTGAGGTCGTCGACGCCGTGTTCAAGAGGATCGACGCCGTGGAAGGGAAGGTCCATTCCTACATCACACTGATGCGGGAGCCGGCTTACGAGGCGGCCGAGCACGCGGACCGCGACATCCGGGACGGGAAGACCAAGGCGCTCACCGGTATTCCCGTCGCCCTCAAGGACATCATGTGCACCCGGGGCGTGAGGACGACCTGCGGTTCGCGCATCCTCCACAATTTCATTCCCCCTTACGACGCCACGGTGGTGAAAAAGCTGAGGGAGGCAGGCGCCGTTTTCGTGGGGAAGGCGAACATGGATGAATTCGCCATGGGTTCCTCGACGGAGACGTCCTGGTTCGGCGTCACCCGCAACCCCTGGGATCTCGAACGGATTCCGGGAGGCTCCAGCGGGGGGTCGGCATCGGCCGTGGCGGCCGACGAGTGCATCGCGGCGACGGGTTCCGACACCGGCGGGTCGATCCGGCAGCCGGCGGCCCTGTGCGGGGTCGTGGGCCTCAAGCCGACCTACGGCAGGGTGTCGCGTTTCGGCCTCGTCGCCTTCGCGTCATCGCTGGATCAGATCGGGCCATTCACGAAGGACGTGGAAGACAGTGCCATCATGATGAACGTCATCGCCGGCTATGATCCCCTGGAGTCCACATCGGTTCCGATGGAGGTTCCCGATTATCTCTCCTTTATCGGGAAGGATGTCAGGGGATGGACTGCGGGGATCCCGAAGGAGTATTTCATCGAGGGGATCGACCCGGAGGTGGAAGGCGCCGTCAGGAAAGCCATCGCCGTCCTCGAGGGAGTCGGGGTGAAATGCGTCGACATCTCACTGCCCCACACCGAGTACTGCCTGGCCGTTTACTACGTCGTCGCCCCCGCCGAGGCAAGTTCCAACCTCGCCCGGTATGACGGCGTCAAATACGGCTATCGTTCGGCCGGGGGCCGGGACCTTCTGGAAATGTACAAGATGACGCGATCCGAAGGCTTCGGTGCCGAAGTGAAGCGGAGGATCATGATCGGGACCTACGCGCTTTCTTCCGGGTACTACGATGCCTATTACAAAAAGGCCTCCCAGGTTCGAACGCTGATCAAGCGCGACTTTCAGGAAGCCTTCAAGACCTGCGACGTCATCATAACCCCCACGAGCCCCACGCCCGCGTTCCGGATCGGGGAGAAGACAGACGATCCCCTCCAGATGTACCTTTCTGATATTTTCACGATATCGACCAACCTGGCCGGGATCCCCGGGATATCGGTCCCCTGCGGTTACACGAAGTCGGGGCTTCCCATCGGGGTTCAGTTTCTGGCGGGTCACTTTGAGGAAGGAAAACTTCTGCAGGTCGCTCACGCCTACGAGAAACATTCAGGCATCAGGAGAAGGAGGCCAAGCGTCTGATGTCCTACGAAACCGTGATCGGGCTGGAAGTCCACGCCCAGCTTCTCACCGACTCGAAGATATTCTGCGGGTGCCCCACCAAATTCGGCGCCGAACCCAACCGGAACACCTGCCATATCTGCCTCGGCATGCCGGGCGTGCTTCCCGTCCTGAACCGGAAGGTGGTGGAGTTCTCCATAAAGATGGCCCTCGCCACCCACTGCCGCATCAACGCCTACGAGAACTTTGCGCGGAAGAACTACTTCTACCCCGATCTCCCCAAGGGCTACCAGATATCGCAATATGCCCATCCCCTGGCCGAACACGGCTATATCGACATCCTGTTGGACGGGCGGAAGAAGCGGATCGGCATCACCCGGATTCACATGGAGGAGGATGCCGGCAAACTCATCCACGACGAACGCAATCCCTGGAGTTACGTGGACTTCAACCGCACGGGCGTGCCCCTTATCGAGATCGTGAGCGAGCCGGACATGCGAAGCCCCGAGGAGGCCTCGGAGTACCTGCGCAGGCTGCGCGACATACTGGTCTACCTCGAGATCTGCGACGGCAACATGGAGGAGGGCTCTTTTCGCTGCGACGCCAATGTTTCTCTGCGGCCGAGAGGCGCCGAATCCTTCGGGACGAGAACGGAACTCAAGAACATGAACTCTTTCCGTAATGTCCAACGGGCCCTGGAGTACGAAGTCAAACGGCAGCAATACATCCTGGAGAGCGGCGGCGAGGTCATCCAGGAGACCCGCCTCTGGGACGATGCCCAGGGTCAAACCCACTCCATGCGCGGCAAGGAGGAGGCCCATGACTACCGCTATTTCCCCGACCCGGACCTCGTTCCCGTCCTGATCTCCGAAGAATGGGTCGAGGAGGTCCGCAAAACGGTCCCGGAGCTTCAGCTGGAGAAGCAGGAACGATTTGTCGAGCGGTACGGCATCCCCGTGTACGACGCCGGTGTGCTGACGACGACCCGGGCCCTGGCCGATTTCTACGAAGAGACCGTGCGCCTCTGCGGCAAACCGAAGATCGCCGGCAACTGGGTCATGGGCGATCTCCTGCGTTACCTCAACGAGGAGAAACGCGACATCCGGGAGAGTCCCGTCTCCCCCGCCCATGTGGCGGAGATGATCAACCTCATCGAGGACGGGACCATCAGCGGAAAGATCGCCAAGGAAGTCTTCGAGGCCATGTACAAATCTTCGAAGAAACCCGCCGATATCGTCAGGGAGAAGGGCCTGACCCAGATCACCGACGAGGGGGCCGTCGTGAAGGCCATCGAGGAAGCCATGACGAAAAACCCGGCGCAGCTCGCCGAGTACCGCGCCGGCAAGGAGAAACTCTTCGCCTTCTTCGTGGGCCAGGTAATGAAAGTCACCAAGGGGAAGGCCAACCCTCAGCTCGTGAACGAGCTGCTCAAGAAAATGCTTGCCGGATCATGATCCGAACCATCCTCTGGGCGGACGACGCCGTCGTCCTCATCGATCAAAAGGCCCTTCCGGGGAAGGTGCACTACCTGACCCTCACGGACTGGCGCGACGTCCTCGCGGCCATCAAAGACCTCACGGTCCGAGGCGCCCCGGCCATCGGCGTTGCCGCGGCCATGGGCATCGCCCTGGGCACGCTCCATCTTTCCGAAACGAAGATAACCGAATTCCGGAAGTCCTTCGAGGATCTCTGCAGGGCCTTTTCGAAAGCGCGCCCCACGGCCCGAAACCTCTTCTGGGCCATCGAGCGGATGCAGCGGCGTTTTGCCGAAGTCCTTCCCTCCGGAATCACGGCCGTGAAAAAGGCCCTGGTCGAGGAGGCCATCGCCGTCGGCGAGGAGGACATCGAGGTCAATCGCCGGATCGGTCTGAACGGAAAGGCCTTCATACGGGACGGCGACAACATCCTCACCCACTGCAACGCGGGCGCCCTGGCCACGGCGGGCTACGGGACGGCCCTGGGCGTCATCCGTGCGGCCCGCGAGGAAGGAAAGACCGTCCACGTCTACGTCGATGAGACGCGACCCGTACTTCAGGGCGCCAGGCTCACCTGCTGGGAACTCCTGGAGGAACGTATCCCCGCAACGCTGATCGCGGACAACATGGCGGGCTTCATCATGCAGCAGGGCAAGGTCGATCTCGTCATGGTGGGGGCCGACCGCATAGCGGCAAACGGCGACACGGTCAACAAAATCGGGACCTACTCGATTGCCGTCCTGGCCAAGGCGCACGGGATCCCCTTCTACGTCGCGGCTCCGCTTTCCACCGTTGACCGGTCGGTCAAAGACGGCCGGGGCATTCCCATCGAGGAGCGCCACGTCGACGAGGTGAAAGGGCTTCAGGGGTTGAGGACGGCCCCCGAAGCGGTCGCGGTCTACAACCCCGCCTTCGATTTAACCCCTCACCGCTATATCACGGCCATCATCACCGAGAAGGGGGTGGCTCGAAAACCTTTCTCCAAGAGCATCCGGGGACTCTTCGATGCGTAGCGTTTTAAGTTCTGTTCTATGGCCGGATAAAGTCGGTACTTTTCGAGTCCGGAGGGGCGGGCCGTCGCTGAGAGGACATGGAAGATCTGTTTATTTTTGATTTTGACGGTGTGATCGTGGACTCCCTCGGCCTTTACGAGAAGTCCGTCAACGTCTGCCTGGAGACCATGGGGCTGTCCCCGATCGGGAGCCGCGAGGAATTCCTGTCCCTCTTCGACGACAATTTCTACGAGGCCATCGCCCGTCGCGGGGTCGATGTGCGGGCATTTACGAAGGTCGCCGCATCGGTTGCCCCGACCCTCGATTACGACAGCGTCAGGCCCTTTCCCGAACTCATCCCCGTCTTGAAAAAATTGAGAAAAGGCAAAAGGTTCGTCATCATCTCCTCCAATTCCGCCCGCGCGATCCGGTTGATCCTGAAAAGGCACGGCCTGGAGCGCTGTTTTGACGATATCCTGGGTTACGAGTTCATGCTCGGCAAAAGCGAGAAAATCCTTCACGCCATGAAAGCCTTCGGCACGGAGCGGGAGCGAAGTTATTATATCGGGGATACCAAAGGGGATATTAAAGAAGCCCGGAGCGCGGGTGTGAAAACGATTGGCGTCACCTGGGGCTGGCACCCGAGGGAAAGGCTCGCGGAAGCGGGGCCGGATTACCTGATCGACTCGCCCGAGGAACTGCTCGAATGCTGATCGACCGGCGTCCTCACACCCGGACCGTGAGTCACTGGCGCGGCCCGCGGGAGACATCATTTCGCCGGATGGACCTGGACCCTCTCGAAGAATTTCATCCACTCCGTCATGAGCCCTTTCGGCATTTCCGAGGTGGAAGGGTCCTCGAAGGGCTTGCCCCGCCAGGCGCGCTGGATCACGTAGAAGTGATTGAGGCCGCGGATGGCCTTGATGTAGACGATCTCCCCCTTTTTCTTGCGTAGATTTTCGGGAATCCGCTCACATTCCGTGAGGTCCGGACAGTACATCATCATTCTTGCCGCGCTGAAACCGTTGTCCTTGAAAACCGTCACCCTCGAGAAGGAGAGGCTTGAACAGGCCTCCGTCATCTGCGTTTTGAAGTCTTCACACCACTGGGAGGGGAGGATGTCGGACCTTCCGTAAAAGGTCTGGACCGTGATGTTCTGCGACCAGCCGTTGGCCTTCTCGGAATCAGGCCGGATCTCCATGACGGCCGTTTTGGAGTCTGCTTTTTTCGACGTGACGCTCCATCCGCGGGGGGGATCGCAAAACAGGTATTCATCGGGGAGGGCAAAGGCCGGGGGGGCGCCGGTCGAAAACAGCATGACGGCGCACAGGACAATCATGGATACACGACTTCTCATGACCTGCTTCCGGGCCCTGGAGGGCCGGATGTTCACACTGACCGTTATCCGCAGAGGGGGTAGGCGCCTAATATAGCTGCACGATTTAAAGAAAAGCAATTAAAAAAATCGCACTGGTCTGACATTGGGACATTTTCATGTGAGGGCTGATAAAAAAGTATGAGTTGCGGGGTCCTGCAAGGCGCGCGGGCGACGGCAGTTGCAAAATGACCGAACGGTGGATTGACTCGCGGCCCGGCCCGCTCAAAGGCGGGCGGGGTGAAGAGATCAGGACGGGGTCGGTGAAAATTTCATACAACGGCCGGGTTAAACGTTTCCCGGATCAGAGATCGTAGAGTTTGTCATCGACCTTGGGCTTGGGACGCCTCCGGCCCCCCCGGGATTTCTCGCCGAAGGTGAAGGGTTCTTCCCCCTCCATGAGATCGCCCATCTCCGCCTCGATTTTCTCCGGATCTTCCCCCCGTTCCATCCGGCTGAGGGCTTCTTCCATCCCCGCCCCCAGGTTCAGCCCCGTAGCGTCCGAAAGCTTCCTCATGAGCCTCGCGGCTTGGCGCGGGTCATCCTCGTTGATCGAACCCGCTTCCGAGGCGAGCATGGACATGGCTTTCTCCAGGCGGGATTCATCGATGGGCGGCATGTCTTCGCCGGATTCCGTTTTGGCCGTGGAGACCTTCGCGAAAAGGGACATCTGGCGCTTCAGTTTCACCTTCCCGCAGCGGGGGCAACAGGGGACCTTCTCCGTGTTGACGGATTTCGAGAAGAAATTGAAAACGGTGTTGCAGCGCCTGCAGTAAAATTCATAGATGGGCATGGGGTTTCTCGCCTCGCAGGGTGATGTACCCCGTCATTTTATTAACTGGGCCCTGAAAATCAAGCGTCTTTTGAGGCCTCCATGGTCCTGAGTTGCCGGATCCGCTCGGTGAGCGGGGGGTGGGAATAGTAGAACCAGGCGTAAAGAGGGTGGGGGTGGAGATTGGAGAGGTTGTCTTTGGCCAGCCGTTTCAGGGCGTTGCACAGGGCGACCGTGGATCCGATGAGCTCGAAGGTGTAACGGTCGCTCGCGCGCTCAAACCGTCGGGAAATCATGGCGCCAATCGGCGCGAGGAAATAGGCCGCCGGTTTCAGCAGAATGGCCGTGAGGAGAATTCCCGCCGAGGGGATCCTCTCCTGAAATCCGAAGGTCCGGTATATCAGCGGCCATTCGATCATCCAGGCGATGAGATAAAAGACGATCAGGGAAGTCACCCCGATGAGGAGGAGCTGCTTGAGGACATGCTTTTTCTTCCAGTGCCCGATCTCATGGGCGAGGATCGAGACGATTTCCTCCGGGGTGTGGGTGCCGAGAAGGGTGTCGTAGAGAACGATCCGCTTCGTTTTTCCAATCCCGGTGAAATAAGCGTTGGAATGCCTGCTTCGCTTCCCCGCGTCCACCTGGTAGATGCCGCTCGCCCGGAGACCTGCCCGCTCCATCATCTCCAGGATCCTCGCCCTCAGATCCTCGTTCCTGACGGGCTCATATTTGTTGAAGAGCGGCGCGATGACGATGGGGTAGAGCCAGATCACGAGAAACTGGAAGAGGGCGAAGAAGGACCAGGCCCAGATCCACCAGCTGGGTCCGGCATGCTCGATCAGGGCCAGCACGGGGATCATCAGAAGAGAGAGAAGGATGACCGAGAGAACAAGATTTTTAAAAAGATCGGTGAGCCACAGCCGGGGCGTCATGGTGCTGAAGCCGAATTTTTTTTCGATCACAAAGGTGCCGTAGAGGTTGAAAGGGATGTCGAGGATCACATCGGCCAGGTAGAGCAGGATGAAGAAGTAGAGCCCCGCCCAGATCGGGTGAGGGTCCCACGCGGCGACGACGCCGGCCAGCCAGGGGAACAGCCCCGCGAAGAGGACAACGAGGAGAACGGCGTCGTTGAAGAGACTTTCCAGAGAGGCAAAGGCCGATGATGCGATTGTGTACTGTGTCATCCGCGAAAGGGTCTGCGCGTCAATCTCCCCGCGGAACTCGTCGGGCACGATGTGGCCGTGCTTTTGGAGATGATTGATATTCACCCAAGCGAGAAACCATCGGATGGCGCTGCCGGCCAGAAACACAATGAGAAATGAGATGAAAACAAAGTTCCACTGGATCATGGTTTCATCGTTCGCCGGAGGAAAAAAGGCCTGCGTCAGGATCGATCGTCACGGAAACAGTGTTCATAGTGTGAGGCAAAGAGATCTTTTCCGGTGGCCATCATGAGGGTCAGGGGCATGGCCTTTCGCCCCAGGGCCAGCATGCGCCCGGTGACCTCCCGGATGTCCCACTGGGCGTACCGGTCGGTGCGGAGCCGGGCCATGTGGTAGAGTTCCCTCGCGTTGAGTTTGATGGACACCCTTTTCCGGTGGGCGTTGGTCAGAATGTAAGGTGCCGCCACGGGGTCCACTCGCCGGATCCTCTCGTAAAGCGCCTCCGTCCGTCTGATGACCTCCCGGAAGGCGCTCTCCATGCCGACGTCGGTGACGGCGGGCGGCACCGTGACGCCCAGGTCCGGCTCGTAGGCCTGGCAGACGATTGTTGCCATCCGGTGTCTCTTGAGCTGGGCGAAGCAGGAGGCGCTGACCACGAGTTCGAAGTGGAGGTCGACGTTTTCAAACTCCCGCAGCGCCGGGTCATAAGGCCTCATGTGCCGGAGGGCGGCCCGGATGATCTCCTTCTTATCCCTCGACTTCATCGCCCCGGCCAGGGCCATGCATTTTTTCATCGGGAGGCTCGAAGAGGAGTGGAGGAGAGAGGCAATCAGGCGATTGTCCGCGTCGGGCGTGACATGGATGAGGCTCGCAGCCTTCGGGGTTCTTTCTTTCCCGGTTTTCCTGATTTCGACGGCAAACATGTCCCGGACCTTTTCCCTGAGGGTCTCCCTCGTCCGGCTGTCGTATTCCGTGGCCTCCGTGTATCGAACCAGGGAGGGGGCGATGTCGCCGGTAGCTTCGAAGAGCTTATGGCCGTATCGCCTCGCTTCCTCGAGGGGGTGCGCCGCGCTGCGCCTGAGCATCAGTTCGAGGTTTCTCGCGTTGAGGGTCATGCCGAGCTGTGTTTCCGTCGCGAGGGAGAGGATGTAGCGGGCATCTTCCTTCGCCCAGCCTTCGAGGGTCGATCGCTGGGCGGGCTCCCGGGCCATCGCCCTGTTTTTCCGCAGGACGTAGGGGAGGAGCTTTTTGTAAAGGGTGTGATAAAAGGCGTTCTGCGACCGGACCATGCCGGTGAAGGACTCGTCGAGCCGGGCTCTTCGGATTTCTTCCGGTACGACAAAGTCGTCCCGGAGAAGAACGTATCGCTGGGATTTCTCCGTGTAGGAGCAGAGGCGGAACTTCTCGATCTCCTCGACGAGCAACCGCGATACGCCGAGGACATCGATATTGAATACGGCATGCTCGGCGATGGAGCTGTGCCCCATGCCGAAGACAATGTTCCTGTTGGACTTCCTGGCGCTTTCCACCTCCCTCCGGGCCGCTTGCCTGAGTTCGTTGACGGGGAGCGGGTTTCTGCTGATGCGCGCATAGGCCGCCGAAATCGTCTCCGGCGTCAGGTGCCCGGTTTCGGGGCGGGCTTCCCGCAGTTCGCGGATCGTTTCGTAGTCGATATTATAGCCGGCCAGTAAGACCTTCAAATCTGTCGTCCTTCAGGCTTTCTTTTGCCGGGAATCTATAGCAAGATTTGCCCGGCCGGTCAAACCGCATTTCCCGCCCGTCCCCGCACGGTGAGCGGCTCCCCTGCGCAGCGGGAGGGGGGAAGACTCTGCCTGTAGCTTTTCTTCCCCAGGGCTGCTAAACTGATTTCGATGAGCCACCCCCCGGGAGAAAAAAGCCATGAAAAGAATCGGCATCAAAGAGACGGACTCCGTTGAGATCCTGTCTCTGCAGGACAACTACATCGAGATCACCGCCAGCGACAACAGTGACGTGGTCACGAGAGCGAAAGCCGTGAAGGATGGCGAGATCAAAAACTCCGTCCTGGCGGAGCACGGTTTCTCGGCCGTCGTGCGGATATCGTCGGGCGGAAGAAAGAGGACACTTCTTTTCGATTTCGGGTTTTCCAGGGAAGGCGCGGCCCACAACGCCGATATCCTCGGCGTTGATCTGAAGGCGGTGGAGGTGATGGTTCTCTCCCACGGGCACAGCGACCACCTGGGCGGCCTGGAATCCCTCGTCGGGCGGATCGGCAGGAAGGGGATCCCCCTCGTGTTGCACCCGGAAGCCTTCAAGTCTTCCCGGTACCTGAAGTTCGGCAAAACGCGGCATTACTTTCCCGCTGTGACGAGGAAGAGGTTCGAGAAACTGGGCATCCGCCTCATCGAGACGAGGGTGCCTTATCCTCTCCTCGGCGGCCGGGCGCTTTTCCTGGGCGAAGTCCGCCGGGCAACAGCCTTCGAAAAGGGCATGCCCATGGCCCATTTCGACGATCGGGGAAGCGAAAAGTGGGATCCCATCGAGGAGGACTCCGCCCTCGTCATGCATCTGAAAGGCAGGGGGCTGGTCATTCTTTCCGGGTGCGCCCATTCGGGGATTGTCAACACCATCAACTTTGCCCGGGAGGTGACGGGTATAGGAAGGATTCACGCCGTCATGGGCGGATTTCATCTTGCCGGGCCCGCCTTCGAACCTGTCATCGGTAAAACGGCCGATGCATTGAAAAAGATCGGTCCTGACTATGTCGTCCCCTGCCATTGCACGGGGAGAAAGGCCGTCATGGCGATCGAGAAGAAGCTCCCCCATCAATTCCTTCTGAACATGGCGGGAACGACCTTGACTTTCCGCGCGTGACGCGATCCTCCCCGCGGGCTCCGCGACCCGGAAGGGACAAAAATTCATCCTTTTCCCGGTGCAAACCGCATCTTTGTGTTGACAGCTTCTCTCACTTTTTCGTAAGATGTCGCAGGTTTTTTAGTAAACCTTTTTGATCGGAACCACGGTCCTCCCATCCGATCAATTCCCCAGCCATTCGAACAACTTGAGGCCGCGGAAAGGAGAGAACCAGCGAATCCATGCTCAGTGACATTCTCATGGTGCCCCATGGCTTCCGGATCCAGGATCTCTTTGACATTTTGATCATTACGACGATTATCTACGGGCTCCTGGTCTGGTTCAGGGACACGGCCTCCCGGTTCGTTCTGGGCGGCATCAGTCTCATCGGGATCGTGTACATCCTGGCCCGGCAGTTTCAACTCTATCTCACGGCCGTCGTGCTTCAGAGTTTCTTTGCCATCATCCTCTTTGCCCTCGTCGTTATCTTTCAGGAGGAACTGAGGCGGTTTTTTGAGCGAATCGCCATCTGGGGAAGGCTCCACAAGAAAGAGCGCATTTCCTCGCATTACGAAGAGGCGGAGATCATCGCGCAGACGGTGGCCAGCCTGGCCAAGAAGCGATTCGGCGCCCTCATCGTTCTCAGGGCCGAGGATCCCCTGGACCGGCACCTGACGGGAGGAAACACGCTCGAGGGGATTTTGAGTCAGCCGCTTCTGGAAAGCATCTTCGATCCGCACTCCATCGGTCACGACGGGGCGGTGATCATCGAGGATGGCCGTGTGACCAAATTCGGCTGCCACCTCCCCCTTTCCACCAACGCGGAAAAATACGGCAGTCTGGGGTTGCGCCACACCGCGGCCCTCGGGCTGACCGAGCGGTCCGATGCCCTGTGTGTCGTGGTCTCCGAGGAACGTGGGACCATCTCGATTGCCAACAAGGAACGGCTCGAGGTTCTCAAGAGTGCCGCCGAGCTCAAAATGGTCCTGCAGCGATTTTACGGCGATAAGGTGCCGGGCCGCAAGAAGTCGAAACGCATTGCCGGGTGGTTCAGGAAAAATACCCTGGAGAAGGGTGTGGCCGTTTTCCTTGCCGTGCTGCTGTGGTTTCTCTTCGGCTACCAGAGGGAGTTTGTTCAGAGGGACTTCATCGTGCCCATTGAATACCGCAACCTGGCATCGGAGTGGATCCTTGAGGGGCCGACGGTCACGGAGACGAAGGTGCTTCTTAAAGGCCCGGCACAGGCCTTCAACCTCCTGAGTCCGGCCCACCTGAAAATGTCTGTGGACCTTGCCGGCATCCGGGAGGGGAAACAGGAGGTAGAGCTCTCGGCCGAGATGATCAAGACGCCCTCCAGCATCGCGGTGCTCGATATTAATCCCAAACGGATTGCAGTCTCCGCATCCAGACTTCATTCGAGACTGGCACCCGTGGAGGTCCGGACCGAGGGGACGCTCGCCGCAGGGCTTATTCTCCAGAAGATCGAGGTAAAACCCCTGACGATTCCCATTCTCGTCCCCCGCCGCCTGAGGGGTGTGGATATCCTGGTCCCGACGGAGACCATCGACTTGAGGAGAATAAGCAAGACCACGACGCTCACCCCCAGACTGATGCCTCCAACGGAAGTTTATTTCGAGGGCGGAAAAGCACCCGCCGTGGAAGTGGTCATCAGGGTGAAAGCCCGGTCAGCTGCCGGCCGTTGAGCCATATTGAGGGACCGGCCCCTTCCCTCCCCTGCAGGACAATAGCATGCCCGAATTGCCCGAAGTGGAAACCCTGTGCCGTCAGCTCCGGCAGGTTGTCCTCGGGGCCCGGATACGGGAGGGCCGGATCCTCGATGATCGCCTGGGGAAAATGGAGAACCCCGCAGGGAAGAGAGTTCTCGCCATCCTTCGCCGGGGCAAAGCCTTCCAGTTTCAACTCGAGGGAAGCCTTTCTCTTTTTTTCCAGCTTCGAATGACCGGCCGGTTTCACTGGCAGGAGACGGGTGTCGCTCCTCCGAGGGCCCGTTTTCTTCTTGCTTTTCCCCACGGGAGCCTGTTTCTGACCGACTTGAGGCGGCTGGCGACCCTCCGGTGTTCCCGCGGGGATGACGGGTTCCCCCGGGGGTGCGAGCCCCTGGACGGCCTCGATCGCCGGCGGATTTTCGAGATCGCAGGGCGGCGCCGGCTCCCCGTGAAGAATTTTCTCATGGATCAGAATGTGGTTGCGGGCATCGGAAACATCTATGCAAGCGAGATCCTTTTCCGTTCCCGGATAAGCCCTTTGCGGGAAACGTCCAGTCTCTCCCTCGGCGAATGGGGTAAAATAATCCGGGCAATGACGAAGGTGCTGTGCCGGGCGGTCCAGTGCCGGGGGACATCGATCTCCGACTGGAAAGATCTCCATGGGAGGAAAGGGGAATACCAGGCGCACCTCCGTGTCTACGGCCGGGAGGGGGGGGACTGTTTTCGGTGCGGGCGTTCCATCCGCAGGATCGTCTTGAGCGGCCGCGGGACCTTTTACTGCCCCGCCTGCCAGAGATGATTCAAAAGACTGCAGGGATTCTCTTTACAAGGGAAGACGAAATCATTAAATTGCCACCTGGGAACCTGGACTTGCCTCTCAGTAAGAATGCCTTAATAATATCGAGTTGAATCTCAAGTGGAAAGGAAAGGGATATGAAAAAATACGAGTGCACGGTTTGCGGCTACATTTACGACCCCAAAGAAGGCGACAAGGACGGCGGCATCCCCCCGGGGACGCCCTTCGAAAAGCTTCCCGAGGACTGGGTCTGCCCGATTTGCGGGGCGGCAAAGAGCGAGTTTCAACCCGTCGATTGAGAAACCGGGCGAGGACAAACCTATGCGGATCGAAATCAAGCCGGGGATAGACTGGGTCGGCGCCGTCGACTGGAATGTGAGGGATTTTCACGGGTACAGCACCCACAGGGGGACGAGCTACAACGCCTACCTCATCAGGGCTCAAAAGACGGCCCTCATTGATGCCGTCAAGGCCCCTTTTTTCGAGGAGATGTGGGGGCGGATCGAGGAAGCACTCGATCCCGGGAAGATCGATTACCTCGTCGTCAACCACGTGGAAATGGACCATTCGGGATCTCTGCCCCGGATCCTGGAGAAGATTCCCGGGGTTGAAATCCTATGCAGCCCCCGGGGGTCGGATGCCCTGAAGCTCCACTACGGAGGCCACATCCGGGCAAGGACGGTAAAGACGGGGGATGCGCTGGACCTCGGCGGAAAAACACTCGGTTTCGTCGAGATCCCCATGGTCCACTGGCCCGACTCCATGGTCACCTACGTGAAGGAGGACAGGGTCCTCCTTCCCAACGATGCCTTCGGGCAGCACATCGCTTCGTCGGAGCGCTTCGATGACGAACTCGGGCTTCCGCTTCTCCTAGATGAAGCCGGCAAGTACTACGCCAACATCGTCATGCCTTACGGTCCGCAGGTCCTGAAGGCGCTCGATGCACTCGAGGGTCTCGAGGTCGATGTGATCGGTCCGAGCCACGGCATCGTCTGGCGAAGCCACATCCCGGAGATCCTTTCGCTCTATTCAAAGTGGGCGCGGAACGAGTCGCAAAAGAAAGCCGTCATCGTATACGACACGATGTGGGGGTCCACGGAAAAGATGGCAAAGGCCATCGAGAGGGGACTCACGGACGGCGGGGTTCCGGTCCGCGTATACCGCCTGACCGGATCGGATAAATCGGACATCGTCAAGGAACTCCTGGACGCGAAGGCCCTCCTGGCAGGCTCCCCCACGCTGAACAACAATCTTTTCCCGTCGGTGGCCGAGTTTCTCACCTACGTCAAGGGGCTCCGGCCGAGGGGACGGATCGGCGCCGCCTTCGGTTCTTACGGGTGGGCGCCGGGGGTGACGAAAACCGTTGCGGCGGAGCTTCAGGCCGCCGGCATGGAGGTGGCCGGAGAACTGGCCGTCCGTTACGTTCCCGACGCCGAGGCGCTGAAGAGGTGTGAGGAACTGGGAAGAGAGCTTGCCGGGAAGATCAGGGCTTTCTGAAGCTTCCTTTTCCCGGGCCACCCGCAGACAACCGGGCGGGGACTGAACGCATGATCGAGATCGACGGCTCTGTGCACTCGGGGAGCGGAACCCTCCTTCGCTATGCCGCATCCCTGGCGACACTCGTTGGAAGACCCGTCCGCATGACGCGCGTCCGCGCGAAACGACAGAAGCCGGGTCTTCGGCCCCAGCACCTGCAGGCGCTCCGGGCCTGCGCGACCCTGTCAGGTGGCCGGTTGGAGGGGGACCGTGTGGGCTCGCAGGAAATCCTTTACGCCCCGGGACCGGACCTCCGGGGCGGTGACTACAAACTCGATATCGGTACCGCCGGCTCTACGACCATGCTGGCTTTCACCCTTCTGCCCCTTGCCCTCCATGCCGAAAAGACGTGCCGTTTTTCCATGACGGGGGGACTCTTCCAGGATTTCGCGCCGAGCGCCTTCCACATGCAGAGGGCGCTCATTCCACTTCTGAGGCGGATGGGGGCCGAGGTCCGGCTGGAGATCAGGCGGCCGGGCTACGTACCGAAGGGGGGCGGGGAGATTTATCTCCAGGTTCATCCGCGAGGGATGCCCCTTGAGCCCCTCCGGATGCCCGAGCAGGGTTCCCTGAGGAAGATTACCGGCATCTCGCTCTCCTCCCACCTCGAAAGGGAAAAGGTGAGCGAGCGCATGGCCTCGAGGTGCCGGGAACTGCTCGACAAACGGGGCCTGGAAGCCGAGTTCGAAATCCTCCGCGACAGCGAAGCTCACCAGAAGGGTGCGGCCCTGATGCTGCTCGCGGAGACGGATCTCGGCTGTCTCATCGGCGCCGACCGGGCCGGGAGACCCGGCCGGCGATCCGAAGCCATCGCGGAGTTCGTCGTCAGATCCCTTCTCGAGGACCTGGATTCGGGTGCCGCGGTGGACCGCCACCTGGCCGATCAGCTTATCCTCTTTGCGGCCCTTGCCGGCGGCCGTTCGACTTACCGAATCCCCATCCTGACAGACCACGTCCGGTCCAACCTCTGGCTCGTCGAGAAAATTCTCGACGCCCGGACCCGGATGGACGGCACGGTCCTCCAAGTGGAAGGGGTTGCCTTTTCCGGACGGAGAGAAAATATTTAGGATTCCGATTTGAGATGGATCGGCCCGGGATAAAAATCAGGGGCATCTACGCCACGGCCCTCACGAGACTGCTTCTGGAGGGGGGATACCGGATCACCGACCCCTCGGATGCGGCCAGGGAACGCTTTTCCCTCGACACAGACGAAGGGGAACCCCACGACCTGGAGGTCCGTGACCGGCCGGACCGGCAGGGCGTCACTGTTGCCGGCGAGTGGGAACTGACCCGCGAAATCGTCGTATTTCTTCTTTTGAAACTCCCCGACATGGTCGTTTCGTCCTTCGAAACCCCTGTGAACTTCGGCGAGCAGGCCAAGGCCGCCGTGGAGTTCCCCTTTGGTTCCAAGGCGTATCTCGATGAAGTCCGTTCCAGTGTCCTCCCCACGGTCAAAAACCATCACCGCCTGCGCCTCATCGACCCCCGAAGCCTCGAGAAGCAGGAGGAAAATCTCTCGCAAAGGCCCGGGGATTGCGATAGGGTTGGGGCGGAACTTTACCGTGCACTTGTTTTTCAGCCCCTGGCCCTTGAAAACCTTGCCCGGATCGAGCATGTGCGTGTCGACGGCAAGGTGATCCATCTCGGCGAAGGGCCCATGGCGGCGGCCGATGCCGCGCATCGGCGGGTCGTCGTCCGGAGGTTTTTCCGCGGAGGCCGTTACGACGGCCTCGACCTCCCCATCGAGGAGGGGGATTACGCCCTCACGGAGTGCCGCGAGGGGGACATGTATGTCCGTCACACCTATTACTCCAGGAAGGGCAGGTCGAAAGGCGTCTACGTGAACATCAACACGCCGGTCGAACTCTATCCCTGGGGAGTGCGTTACGTCGATCTCGAGATCGATGTCGTCCGCCGGGGGGGACAGGACCCCTTTGTGACCGATCGAGAGAAGCTGAAAAGAATCACGGTGCAGGGGTTCATTTCGCCCGCCCTTGAGGAGCGGGCATCGGAGGCCGCCCGGCAGGTGATCGATCTCCTGAGGAAGGACGCAGGCGCCGGGCTTTAGAAGAGATCACGGCATGAAAAGCGACAAGGCAAAGAGAGAGTCCCCCGAACGCATCGGCCGCAGACTGAGAGAGGGTCTCGAGCGTTCCCGCGATTACAGAATCGTCGAAGAAGGGAATGTCACGCCCCGGGGGACGACCTCCTTGTTCTACACCGAAATGGACGAGGGGCAGTACCGGGAAGCCCAGGGACTGAAGAGAAGGCTCCTCAGGGAGTACGAGGGGCTGCGTCTCGAGGATGTCATCCCGGGCAGGGTGATAGAAACGCAGTGGGGGTCCTGCTATCTTATCCGGAACCGGCAGCCTCTCAAGCGACTGTATCTCGATCCTGAAGGAACCCGCAAGAGGATCCTCTCGGACCTCAAGCTCCTCTACGGCATCGGGGATTTCACGGAAAAGGCCCTCAAGCGCGAGGGATACGGCACGATCGAGGATCTTGCCCGACATCCGCGATTCGGCCGCGCGGCGAAGGAATTCCTCAAGGTCATGGACAAGGGGGACACGTCGAGGATTCTCGCCTGGATCGGGAGGTGGTTTCAGAAATCCCATCCCCTGGCATTCCTGGCCTCCGGTTTTCACCGTGACGACGACTTCATCATCCTGGACATCGAAACCCTGGGGCTTTTTCTGCGGCCGATCATCCTTCTCGGCGTGGCCCGCCTCGAGGGGAAAGACCTCACCGTCAGCCAGTACCTGATCCGCGACATCGAGGAGGAGCCGGCCGCTCTCGCGGGACTGCTTTCGCATTTGGACGGTGTGAGGGCCTTCATCACCTTCAACGGTCGCGCCTTCGATATCCCATACATCCGCGACCGGCTGGCCTACTACCGGATGCCGGGAGACATTGAGAGGGAACACTTCGATATCCTGCACTTTTCGAGGCGGGCCTGGCGCGGGCAATTCTCCGATTGCCGCCTGACCACCCTGGAGAGAAACCTCTTCGGAGTCGAGCGGACCGACGACGTCCCGAGCAGTCTCGTCCCGGAGTTCTATGAGACCTACATGCGGACCGGAAACGCGGGCCCCCTCGTCCCCATCGTCGAACACAACCGAATGGACCTCGTCACGCTCACCAACCTCTTCTCCAGGCTCCACGAGGAGTGGTCCTATTGATCGCCGATCTCATCGAGACCCTCAAGACGGACGGGCGATTTCGATCGCGGGTGGAGCACATGGAAATCCTCCCCGCCCGGGGGCCCGTCTACGGGACGCTCGAAAGGTCACTCCCGCAAGTACTCCAGAGTTATCTCGACGAGAGGAAGATCAGGCTTTACAGCCACCAGTGCGAGGCCATCGACCACCTGCGCTCGGGGAAAAACGTCGTGATCACGACCCCGACGGCCTCGGGGAAGACGCTCGCCTTCAACCTTCCCGTCTTCGAGGCCCTCCTCGAGGACGAATCCGCAGCGGCTCTCTTCGTTTACCCCACGAAGGCCCTCTCCAATGACCAGCTGAAGGTCATCAGGGAGATGGAGCGGGCCTGCGGCGCCTCCATCCGTCCGGCGATATATGACGGCGACACGCCCCCTTCACGGCGCTCCGCCATCCGGGAGGGCGCGCGGATCATCATCACGAACCCCCATGAGCTTCACCAGATCCTGCCCTGGCATCAGAAGTGGCAGAGCTTCCTGAGGAACCTCCGTTTCGTGGTGCTCGACGAAGCCCACCGTTACCGGGGTGTTTTCGGGTCCAACGTCGCCTTCGTGATCCGACGGTTGCGGCGGCTCTGCAGGTATTCGGGTTCGGAGCCCCGGTTCGTTCTCTCCACGGCAACCCTGGCCAACCCCCTCGAACTGGCCGGGAAACTCGCGGGTCTTCCCTTCGAGCTTGTGGACAGGGACGGCTCTCCGCGGGGTAAAAAGTACTTCGTCTTCTATAACCCCTTCTTCGATGCCGCAGGGACGCTATCGACCCACCAGGAAACGAGGGATCTCTTCGTTCTCTTCATGAGGCATTCGCTCCAGACACTCTGCTTCACCGCCTCGAGAAGGATGGCGGAACTGATCGCTCGCTGGGCAAAGGATGCCGTCGGCGAGTCGGACCCCGTCCTTTCGGGACGGATTGCATCCTACCGGGCGGGTTATCTCCCCGAGGAGAGACGGCAGATCGAGGACGGCCTGAAGCGGAGGGGGCTCGTCGGCGTGGCCGCCACCAACGCCCTGGAGCTCGGGATCGACGTGGGGACACTGGACGGGATCGTCATCTCGGGATACGCGGGCACAATCATGTCCACGTGGCAGCAGGCCGGTCGCGGGGGCAGGGGCCGCGGGGAGTCGGTGGCGGCGCTTGTTGCCTTCCAGAACCCCCTCGACCAGTACCTGATGAAACACCCGTCCCTCTTTTTCGGGAAATCCCACGAGCACGCCGTCGTCGACCTCGACAATCCCTACATCCTCTCGGGCCAGGTGCTCTGTGCCGCGGCGGAGATGCCCGTCGTGGTGGAAGAAGACGCTACCTATTTTGGCACTCAGCTCGCCCGAATCCTGGAGATCCTCTCCGGCGAGAAGCTGGTGCGAAAGACGCCCCACGGCTGGGTCTATGCCGGGAGGGGAAGGGCAACGGAGGTCGTAGGCCTGGACCAGATCTCCGAAGAGAACTTCCGGATCGTCTGCGAAGGGTCCATCCTCGAAACAATGGACAGGGCGCAGGCCTTCCGGGAAGCCCACAGGGGCGCGGTGCTCCTTCACCAGGGTGAGACCTACACGGTCCAGGAGATGGATTTGAGAAACCACGTCATACAGGCTCGGCGGGCCGACGTGGATTACTACACCCGGTCCCTCAAGATCGTCGATCTCACCGTTCTCGATGAACTCGACAGGAGGCGCTTCGGACGATTCGAGGCCCGCTTCGGCAGGCTCGAGGTTACCGAGCAGTTCATCGGGTACAAGATCCTGAAGAACGAGCAGGTGATCGCGACGGAGAGCCTGGACCTCCCTCCCCTCGTCTTCAGGACGACGGGGCTTTGGTTTACGGTCCCCGAGGAGATACGCAGGGCCGTCATCGAAAAAAACATGCACTTCGGCGGAGGCCTCCACGGGATCGAGCACGCGATGATCGGCGTCATGCCTCTCGAGGTCATGTGCGACCGCTGGGACGTGGGGGGACTGTCGACGCCGGGACATCCCGACACGATGCAGCCCACCATCTTCATATACGACGGCTTCGAGGGGGGCATCGGACTCACGGAGAAGGCTTACGACCTTATCCCGCAGCTCGCGCGGCTGACCCTCGAGCTTGTGAGGGACTGCCCCTGCCTTGCCGGGTGTCCCGCCTGTGTTTACTCCCCCAAGTGCGGGAATGACAACAAGCCCCTGGACAAGAAAGCGGCCGCATTCATCCTGGAGGGCCTCCTCGAGAAGATGGGCTGAGCTGTCCCTCGAGGGTGAAGTTTGCGAGAGATGGAGGATCGGATGGATTCGACTGGCACATCGTCCGCTATCATGTGATCGTATTTCCTGACACGCGAAAAGATGCCATGGAGAAACTCGCGCGGGAGATCGTGTCTAGATTGGCCGGTCTGAAACCGCTTGAGAACCAAGATGACCAGGCCATCATCCCTGAGCTGTCGGGTCCCGTCTGCCGGTTTCACGGTTCCTGATGGTCTTTTCCATTCAGGTCTTCATAAACGAAAATAATCATTGACAGGATAGAGTAAAACGCGTAATCAATAATCGTTATTGTTAAACAATCATTCTCTATAAATATGAGCGATATGTATCCAGTCACAACCCGGGATCAGCAAAAACGCATAGAGGAAATGCTCTCCAAGCTCAAGAGCCGGGATTTCCGCATTACGCCGCAGCGGCTTGCCGTCCTGCGGATTGTCGCCGGGAGCGAGGGTCACCCGACTGTAGATGAGATTTACCGTGTAGTGAAGGCCGAATTCCCCACGACGAGTCTCGCAACGGTATACAAGACGATTTCTCTTTTAAAAGAGCTCAACGAAGTCCTGGAATTGGGTTTCCCTGACGGGAGCAACCGGTATGACGGAAGCAACCCCTCACCTCACCCTCACGCAATCTGTGTGAAATGCAAAAAAATCATGGATCCGGAACTGATGGGCATTGATGCAATCAGCGAAGAAATGAGCCGCAAGACGGGATACAAGATTTATCATCACCGTTTGGATTTCTTCGGAATTTGCCCTGACTGCCAGGAGAAAAACTAACTCAGTTGCCCTCTTTTTTTGCCAATGTTGCGATAATGGTTCTCTATAAACATATTCAATTACAAAAAAGATCTTATTGATAACTAAGGGATAAGAATGATCTAACGTGAAAAGAAAGGAGACGTAAAATGGCCAAGAAGAAGGAATCGAAAAACAGACTTACGACGGCTTTCGGCGCACCCGTTGTTGACAACCAGAATGTCATCACCGCCGGCAAGCGGGGCCCTCAACTCCTTCAGGATGTCTGGTTCCTGGAGAAACTCGCACACTTCGACCGGGAGGTTATCCCGGAGCGTCGCATGCACGCAAAAGGTTCAGGCGCTTACGGCACCTTCACGGTAACCAAGGACATCACCAAATACACCCGGGCCAAGATCTTTTCGCAGGTGGGAAAGAAAACCGAGTGTTTCGTCCGATTCTCCACGGTGGCAGGCGAGCGCGGCGCCGCCGACGCCGAGCGCGACATCCGGGGCTTCGCGATCAAGTTCTACACGGAAGAGGGAAACTGGGACCTCGTGGGCAACAACACGCCCGTCTTCTTCCTGCGCGATCCCCTGAAGTTCCCGGATCTCAACCACGCCGTCAAGCGCGACCCGCGCACGAATCTGCGCAGCGCCCTTAACAACTGGGACTTCTGGAGTTCCCTGCCCGAGGCATTGCATCAGGTCACCATCGTCATGAGCGATCGCGGCATCCCCGCCACCTACCGCCACATGCACGGATTCGGCAGTCACACCTTCAGCTTCATCAATGCTAAAAAGGAGCGCTACTGGGTCAAGTTCCACTTCATCACCCACCAGGGGATCAAGAACCTCACCGACCAGGAGGCCGAGGGGGTCATCGGCAAGTGCCGGGAAAGCCACCAGCGCGACCTCTACTACAGTATTGAAAAGGGAGACTTCCCCCGATGGACCATGAAGGTACAGATCATGCCGGAGAAGGACGCGGCCAAATACCGCTTCCATCCCTTCGATCTCACGAAAGTGTGGCTCCACAAGGATTACCCCCTGATGGAGGTGGGGATTCTCGAACTGAACCGCAACCCGGAAAATTATTTCGCCGAGGTCGAGCAGTCGGCCTTCAACCCGGCCAACGTCGTGCCCGGCATCAGTTTCTCGCCGGACAAGATGCTCCAGGGACGGCTGTTCTCTTACGGTGATGCCCAGCGCTACCGGTTGGGAGTGAATCACTACCTCATTCCCGTAAATGCCCCCCGGTGCCCCCGTCACAGCTACCACCGCGACGGTACCATGCGGGTGGACGGCAACTTCGGAAGCACCCTCGGGTACGAGCCCAACAGCTTCGGCGAATGGCAGGAGCAGCCGGAATACGCCGAACCGCCCCTTGCCCTCGAAGGCGCCGCCGATCACTGGGACTTCCGTAAGGACGATGACGACTACTATACCCAGCCGGGCCTGCTCTTCCGCCTCATGAGCGCGGGGCAGAAAAAGGCCCTGTTCGAAAACACCGCCCGGGCGATCGCCGAGGCGCCGCGGGAAGTCAAGATACGCCACATCGGCAACTGCATGAAGGCCGACCCGGCCTATGGCAAGGGAGTGGCCGACGCAATCGGCATCCCGATTTCTGAAGTACCCAAGAGCTAACGCCTGGCCTCGACTCGAGGGCAGGACGGCGGTTGGCGGCGATGTCCCGGCGGCAGCGGGGCATCGCCGCCATACCATTCATAAAACCATGGGGCGGAAGACGAAAGGATCTGCCCGGCCTGGTGCGCCTCATGACGACCCGGAGCGCAAGACCCATTCCCCCTTGCCATCTCTTTCATAGGAAATCACTTTACAAATAAAGAGAAAGAAGATACTTTTCCCCCGGCTTTGCCGCCGCCGGCACACATGTCGGGACTAATCGCATAACGATGGGCATCGGTTGCGATATCTTCACAGGGCGGCTTCTCTGATATTTTCCCAGAGCGTGACGAGAGAACTGGCGACGGGGGTTCTATGCCGGGAAAGAAAGGTTTTGACAACGAGAAGTACATTGCGGAACAGACGGCGGAGATCCTCGGGCGTGTCCAGCGATTCAACAACAAGCTCTATCTCGAGTTCGGCGGGAAGCTCCTCTATGATTACCATGCCGCCAGAGTGCTCCCCGGGTACGACCCGAACGTCAAAATCCGCCTCATCCAGGAATTGAAAGACAAGGCAGACATCCTCCTTTGCATCTACGCGGGCGACATCGAGCGGAAGAAGATCCGGGCCGATTTCGGCATCACCTACGACTCAGACGCCCTGAAAATGATCGATGACCTCCGGGCCTGGGGAATCGAGGTGAGAGGGGTCGTGATCACGCGTTTTGAAAACCAGCCGTCGGCGACCCTGTTCAAGAACAAACTGGAGCGGCGGAACATCGAGGTTTTCACCCACCGCTACACGAAGGGCTACCCCACGGACGTGGACCTCATCGTGAGTGACGAGGGCTACGGCGCCAATGCCTGCATCCAATCCGAAAAACCCCTCGTTATCGTGACGGGGCCGGGACCCGGGAGCGGCAAGCTCGCCACCTGCCTCTCCCAGCTCTACCACGACTACCGGCGGGGCATCCAGTCGGGTTACGCGAAGTTCGAAACCTTCCCCATCTGGAACCTGCCGCTGAAACACCCCGTCAACGTGGCCTATGAAGCGGCCACAGCGGACATCCGCGACTTCAACCTCATCGATCCCTTCCACCTCGAGGCCTACGGGAAGATGTCCGTCAATTACAACCGCGACGTGGAGGCCTTCCCGCTCCTCAAGAGGATTCTCGAACGGATCACGGGAGGCCCTTCATTCTACAAATCCCCGACCGACATGGGGGTCAACCGTGCGGGGTTCGCCATCGTTGACGACGCCGTCACCCAGGAGGCTTCGAAGCAGGAACTGATCCGCCGCTATTTCCGCTACCGGTGCGAGTACGCCATGGGGTTTACCGACCGCGAAACAGTACAGCGGGTGGTGCTCTTTCTGAAAGACTTCAACCTCAAGCCGGAGGACCGGCCTGTCGTCGAGCCGGCCCGGAAGGCCGCTCAGGCAGCCGGGGAGGAGGAAAAGGGAAACGAGGGGATTTACTGCGGCGCGGCCATTGAACTCTCCGACGGCACCATCGTCACGGGGAACAACTCGCCCCTGCTGCACGCCGCTTCGAGCGTGGTCATCCACGCCATCAAGCACCTGGCCGGTGTCCCGGGGAAGATCAAGCTGCTTCCCGAATTCATCACGGACGCGGTGCGGAATCTAAAGACGGGGATCCTGGACGAAAAGAGCGTGAGCCTCGACCTGGAGGAGACGCTGATCGCGCTGAGCATCAGCTCGACGACGAACCCCGCGGCGCAACTGGCCCTGGAGAAGATCAAGGAACTGCGGGAGTGCGAGGTTCACATGACCCACATCCCGACCCCGGGAGACGAGGCAGGGCTCCGGCGACTGGGGGTGCGGCTCACGAGCGACCCGAGCTTCTCATCGAAGAATCTCTTCATCTCCTGAGAACATTAAACTAAACAGAGCCCGGATGCAGCCCATCCGGGCTCTGGCGTCTCTCACCGCCGTCAGCAGGCGGGACCCCCGGAATTGTCTTATCCACCGGGGTGTTATACGGATTCCCGACTCACCCGGCCAGGCCGAGAATCCTCCGGGCGTTCTGGTGATAGACCTTCTCCAATATCTCCGGTTTGTAGCCCTCGCCTTCCCAGTCCTTGAACAACCTCTCATAGGAAAACCAGGGATAGTCGGTACCGAACATGAACCGGCCCTGAAGCCTGCCGTTGATCTCCCGTTTGAGCTCCGGGGGGAAGTATCGCGGCGACCAGCCGTGCAGCTCGTTGTGGACGTTGGCCTTGTGTATCATCACGGCGGTCATTTCGTTGTGAAAAGGCCAGGCGCAATGGGCGGCAATGACCGTCAGTCCGGGGAATTGTCTGGCCACATCGTCGACATAGGGAATAGGGTTCTCATGGATCAGGTGTATGCCGCCCCCTCCGGGCTTGCCCTGCCCGACGGCGGTCATCCCGACGGATAACTTTACCGGCACGCCGGCCTCGGCGCACACCTCGTACAAAGGCCTGTAGAGCCCGTCGTTGACGGGAATCCCCGTCAGGATGGCCCCGGTATAGATACCCATCATGCCGACGTCCCGGATGCATCGCTCCAATTCCCGGGCACCCGGGTAACCCAGCCGGGGGTCTATATCCCCCCAGCAGCCGAGCACAACGTCGGGATGGGTTTTTTTCAGGTGCCCCATGTAGTCGTGCATCTCCCTGATCCGTGCCATGTCACGTCCGGCCCTGGCCCAGCCCATGGGGCTCATTAAAATAGCGCGGACGCCCGCTTCCCTTATTCCGGCGATGAAGGCCTTCTCTTCCACAAAGACCGACTCCCGCTTGAAAACGCTTCGCGCCATCGCCTCGATTTCTTCCGGTTGAGGGTGGTATTTCATTGCCTCCCTGGTAAAGGTCTGTACCTGGACATCAATGGCTTTCATGTCTCTTTCACCGTTCTTCCTTTGTTGTTAATCGTTTGGTCGATCCGCGTCGTATGGATCCCGCACCGCCCCTCCGCGTCAATCAATCTCGAGAATCTCGATGTCGAAGACGAGCGTCTTGCCCGCCATGCAATGGTTCAGGTCCACCCGGACGGTCTCTGCTTCGATGAGGACAATGGTTGCCGGCATGGTGTTGCCGTCCCGGTCGCCGAGGATCACCACGGCACCAATAGCCAGATCCACATCGGCGGGGACATTTCCCCGGGGGAGGTCGACGAGCATCTCTTCCCTGCGGGGTCCGTAGGCATCCTCAGGGGCAATCACAATGGTTTTTTTCTCACCCACCGTCATGCCGATGACCGCCCTTTCAAAACCCCGGATCAGCGATCCCAGACCGACGGTGAATTTCACGGGCATGCGATCCTTTGTGGAATCGAAGATCTCGCCGTTCTCCATTCGGCCCGTGTAGTTGACGGCAATCGTGTCTCCCAGGGTGATGACCTTTGTCATGCCGGTTCGCTCCTGCTTGTTGAGTTTATTCGAGGTATCCTTTTCGGGGCATCAGACCGTAGCGCTTCAGGACTTCACCAGTGGCCGTTATGACCCCCTCGGGCAGGCGCAACTTCGCGTGAAGCATGGGAGCGGGGTTTTTCTCTGCCCCGGCTCCAAAAGCCATGAAGTGATCGATGGCCTTGTTGGCGTTCGTGAAGGCGTTGCCGTGAGAGAGAGGCTGAACGAGGGGAAAAACCTCGCGAACGGCCCCTGATATTCTTTCCGAAATCTTCGTGGCCGACGGGATGTCCCGTGCTTCGATTTTTTCGATCACCCCGTGGAGCTGTTCCGGGAAACAGTTGGCCGTGCTCAGGAGAAAGCCGTCGTAGGGACCGCCCGTGTCCTTCAGCCATCGTGCGTAGTCGCCCTCGGCCCCCCGCACGAGATACACGCCTCCCTTGTCGACGGACGACAGGGCGATCCGGTCCCCGCCGCTGGAATCCTTGAAGAATATGAGATTCGGATAGGCTGCGACCAGCCTTTCAAAGGTTTCCGGGGCAACCTCATTCTCCGTGACCTGCGGGAGCTGATATAGAGCGGTGAGAAGGCCCCTCTTCATGATCTCCGAAAGGGCCGAGTAAATCTCCTCCTGCGAGTAAGTTTTCCCCTTCGGCGGGCAGACGGTGAAGCCGCAGACGTGAGCTTTTTGCAGGGATTCGCCGGTGCCTTCGGTGCGTGAAACGCCCCGGAGGACACCGATCATGTTTTCGAGTGTCCGGTTCATGGCACCCAAGTCCGTTTTGAGGACACCCAGGAGCAGATACATTTCATGTTCGCGGCTCTTGCGGATGGCGAAATTCACGACATCGAGGGTTTCCCTGTCGTCCAGTTCCCATCCGTCCCCCGTGGAACCCGGGATCAGGTAACCCTTCACATACGGCAATACGAAGCGCAAGTGCGCAGACATGCGGTCGAAATCGATGGCCCCGTCCCCTCTGTAATGGGTGAGCAGGGGGCACCAGAGGCGGGGGATTTTCGGGGGGAGAAAAGATCTTACGAAGGCAGCCCTTTTCTTTTTCTCATCGGTCATAACTTCCTCACGGTCAAAGTCATTTGCCGGGGTCCGTGTATGCTGTTGGACGCTCAAGTTCGTCTTCAATCGGGACGATAGGATAATAAAGGACAAGAATAAAGAAAAATCTTGTTGGACGGTTTAAAGCAATGACGGGCGCCAAAGAGCAATATGAGCCCTGCCTGTACTGCGGCCGCACGGCAAAAAGCGGCGGCATCCTGGGGAAAGCGGGACCCACCATATGCCTGGCGTGCCTCACAAAGGACCATCGAGGAAAAACAAGAAAAATCAGATTAGTGCATTCAAAAGTGCCGCCCCTGTCGTTCCCTTCCACTTGAGAAATTATACGCTTTCTCTTCGCAAAGAATCCCCTTCATATGCCCCTAAGCAAGAGCCCGTCCCCATTTAACCCTTGACTTTCACATTAAAAACTCTAACGATAACGAGTAAATTTTTAAAACATCTGCAGGCCGTTTTTTATCAACTTCATCACAAGGAAAGGAGAGGGTCTTCCATGAAAAAGACAACTGTTTTTCGGGTATTCAAGCTTTCTGTGTTCGTTGCGGCGCTGACCGTTTTGCTCGCCGGGCCGTCGGTATGGGCTGCCGATGACGGGGCTAAACTCGCCGAGGCTTTCCTGAAAAAAGCGCCCATCCCGTCCTATGATCCGAACATGACCATGGATCAGGCCATGAAAATCCAGGGCGATTTCGTAAAAGCCATAGGCCCCACCTTCGGAAAGGTTGTGGGTTACAAGGCGGGGCTCACCAACCCCAATGTCCAGAAGGCCTTCGGGGTCACGGCGCCGGTGAGAGGCACGCTCATGGAAAAGATGATCATGAAGAGCGGTGCCGAGGTTCCCGCGGACTTCGGGGCCAGGCCTCTCTACGAGGGCGATCTGATCCTCCGTGTGAAAAGCGATAGAATAAACAAGGCAAAGACCCCCATGGATGCCCTGAAAGAAATCGATGCCGCCATACCCTTTATAGAGCTTCCGGATCTTGGCTACGCGAAGGATGTCAAGATCAACGGTCCGGCGATCACGGCGATCAATGTGGCCGCCCGCTACGGCGTCATGGGGAATCCTATCCCCGTCAAGGCCTCGAAGCAGTGGATGGATCGCCTGAAGAATTTCAAGCTGCAGATCCTTGACGACAAAGGGACCATGCTCGTCGAAGGTCAGGGAAGCGCCCTTCTGGACCACCCCCTCAACGTTGTCCTCTGGATTAAAGATTCCCTGAAAGCGGAGGGCAAAAAGCTCAAGAAAGGGGATCTCCTCTCTCTCGGGACGATTACGAAACTGACGCCGACGGCACCGAACACGACCATCCGGGCCCGCTACATCGATCTGGACCCGAAAGGCCCCGTCGAGATCTCCGTGAAGTTCAAATAAAAATAAAAGTCGGGCTCCTCTACTTCACGTTACGAGGAGCCCGCGGCTTTCTATATACGATAACTTTTTCCGGAGGTCCAAGGTGGCCGATCGCCCGGAGAAGTCGGGCTCCCGGAAAATCGGCGACACGTCCGGGCTGCCTGATATAGTTTCCAGCTCACTGCGTCAGCAGGTACCCGGTGAGGCCGGGGTTTTACCTGTCCCCACGAGCCCCGTCGTCATGGCCGCCCTCCGTGCGATCTACGCCGGCGGTTCGGGCAGCGGTTGGGACCCCGATTCCTTCGGCAGGCCGCGGTTTCGCTATGAGTCCAGGGACGGACACATCAGCTTTTACCTGAGACCGCCGCCCGATTTCTGGGGCCGGTTCGACCCCTCCAAGGCCATTTATTACGTTCCCCGCCTCATCTTCACCCATACGGGCGGCCAGCGTGCGACCGTGCGGCAGCTCTCCGTCGAGACGGCAGACGTCTTTCTCATTCTGATGGCCCGCATTGCAAAGCTGAGGGATCCCGCCCGTGACATCGCAAGGATCACCCTGCGGGAGATCGCCGATGCCCGCGGGATCCGTGTCCGTCACGGAAGCACCCATGCCCTTTACGACGTGTTCAAAGAGGAAGTTTTGCGACTCTCCGATCTATGCCTGACCATGGCCTGGCGTGACTATTTGACAGGCGGAACGGTGACTTTCGGCAGGGAGCGCCCGGACCGACTCCTGGACATCGTTGACGTGGAATACAAGAAGGGCAAAGAGACATGGGTCGCTTTCCGTTTCCGCTGCGGTCAGGCCCTTTCGCATTTCCTGAGCCCCGAGGGGCTTCGCTGGATCGGCCACTACAGCAGGGAACTGCTGAAATTAAGCCCTTATCACGAGGGCTTCACCAAGAAACTCGGGACCTTCTGGACCATGGTCGGTATCGTGGCGGGGAAAAAGGGGCAGAAACCCCGGGCCACACCTCGTACCATCCTCGAATTCTGCGGAGAAGAGGCGAACTTCCGGAACCCGGGGCAGACGGTGGACGCTTTCTCGAAGGCCCACGACCGACTTGCCTCGATCGGCGTACTCGAGGATTTCATGATCACGGAGCCTGTGAGCCGCACGAGGGGTTACTTTACAGAATGGCTCGAAAGCCCGATTTCCGCAAGGCTCTCGGAAAAACTCTGGAGAATCGCGGAAGTCAGGAAACTGCCCCACCGGCAGAGGAGGTCCCGGAAGAAGACGAGAAAAGGCTCTCCCGCCGAGGGCGTGATCTACCCGAGACGTCTCGAAGATATCGTGCGGGATCCATCCCTCATCCGAAAATTCCGTTCCGAGTTCTACATCCAGCAGGCGGAACTCGCGCGGGCGATCGGGGTGACAAGACAGACCCTTTCCAGCTATGAGCGGGGCCTCACGGCCCTGACGGACAACAAGGCCGAGAAGATACTCACTCTCTGGAGGCGCAAGGCCGAGAACTGAAGCCCGCCGGTTGCATGTTTCTTCACCCGGGGCCTGACAATAGCTCACCTGCCCCCTGACGAAAGGCGCCCATTACATGAGTATGTTAATGCCCCTGAGGGACACAACCGGTGCCCGCAAGGGTTTTCGAGGATTTGCCCGCCGTTAAATAGTAAAATAAGAAAAATGTTATATTTGTTAAGTCCATTGTTTTTTTCATTGTGTTAAATTATCACCGAGAAATTTTATTTCTCTAAATCCGGGAGGCTTGTTCATGAAACGTCAGGATCGAATCAGGACCCTGCAGGAAAACCTCAAGGGAATGGAACTATCCGGCGCCCTTCTTTTGTATTCCCGGGACATCTACTATTACACGGGGACGGCCCAGCCGGCCGGCCTCCTGGTCCTTCCCGACGATTACGGCCTCTTCGTGAGAAGCGGTTATGACTTCGCCGTGCAGGACATTTTTATCAGCCCGGGCAAGGTCAGGGAGGAACGCCGTCTCGAGAATATCGCCAAGGCCTCCGGGTTATCAGGGGCGGGCAAACGCCTCGGTACGGAACTCGACATCCTCACGGTTGAGCAGTTCGAAGGCATCAGGAAGGCCTTTCCGGGGTTCGAATTTGTGAACATCTCGCCCCTCCTTCTGGAACAGAGAAAAAGGAAAGATCCCGAAGAAATCAAGACGATCAAGAAGGCTTGCGAGGCGCTGCACAGGGGGCATGAGGCCCTTGTCGAGAATCTCCGGGAAGGGATGACGGAACTCGAACTCGCCGCGCTTATCGAAAATGCCCACCGCCTCGCCGGGCATGAGGGCATCTTCTTCATCCGGCAATCCGACTTCTTCATGAGCCGGGGGCCTATTGCCTCGGGGCCCAACATTGCGAGGTTCAGCGGGGTCGTATACACCATCACGGGCGTGGGCTTAAGCCCGTCGGTGCCTGCCGGCCCTTCGATGAGAAAGATTTCGAAGGGAGATATGATCGTCGTGGATATTCCCACCCATGTGGAAGGGTATCACGCCGATCAGTCAAGAACCTACTGCCTGGGGAAAGCGGGCGGGATAATGCAATCCCTGTATGCGGATCTGAAGCAAATAGCGGATGATGTGATCCCTCAAATGAGAGCGGGGATGAAGGGGAGCGACATCTGCAGGATTGCTTTCGAAAAAGCGAATTCTCTCAATCGCTCTCGAGAGTTTCAATCTTTCGGTTCGGGAAGATGTTCGCGGCTGGTAGGTCATGGCGTCGGAATCGAGCTGAATGAGCCGCCAATCCTTTCGGCAAACGATGCCTCCGTGCTGGACCATGGTTATGTGGTCACCCTGGAACTGCACATGATGGACGAGCAGGGCGGTGTCGTGAAGCTCGAGGACATGATCCATATCCGTGAGCAGGGAAACGAAATCCTCACGAAGAGTCCACGGGTGCTCTTCGAAATCGAGAGATAACCCGTGGCGATGAAAGAAGGCATCCCCGATGATGGGGAGAGGAGGTTCTATGGAATTCATCAGGTTGGAGAAGGAAGGTGACGTCGCAAAGATGATCCTTGCGAGAGGGAAGGTGAACGCCCTGAACGAACAAATGGTGGATGAATTGACCGGTGCGTTGCGGGCGGTCGCGGGGGACCCGGGCGTCAGGGCGTTGATCCTGACGGGCCAGGGTAAATTTTTCACCTTCGGTTTCGATATTCCGGAATTTCTCAGCTATCCACGGGAGGATTTCCTGCGCTACCTGACGAAGTTCACCGATCTCTACACGGAGCTTTTCCTGTATCCCAAGCCGGTGATTGCGGCTCTCAACGGTCACACCATCGCGGGCGGCTGCATGCTGGCCATAGCTTGTGACTACCGGATCATGGTTGCGGGGAAATCCAGGATAGCTCTCAACGAGATTAATTTCAGTTCGTCCCTCTTCGCTGGGAGTGTCGAGCTGATGACGTTCTGGATGGGTCACCGGAATGCCGAGCGGGCGATCCTGAGCGGTGATATGTACAGCGCCGAGGAGGCGCTTAAACTCGGACTGGTCGATGAGGTTGTTTCTGAAGACCAGTTCCACGAGGCCGTCAGACGCATTGCCGGGCAGTATACATCGAAAGATCCTGTGGCATTCGGAAGTATCAAGAAGCTTTCGCGTCAGGCTGTGGCGGAAGTGATGCATGCGGAGGAAAGGCAGTCCCTCATTGAGTTTGTGGATATCTGGTATTCGGAAAATACCTGGCGTAAGCTCCAGGAAAAGACGATACACGCCTGAGGAACAGGATCTGCCCGGTACATTTTTTCGCGATCATGGAAATCACACCTGATTTTTTGTGGTCATAATCTACTTGACACACAAAATCGCTTTTCCTATACTCGCTCCACGTAAAAGAAAATCCTTTTCAAAATCAAATTGTTGCAAAGTCCCCCATCTTATCTCTCCAGGAAAGGGAAAGTCCGGAACGTCCCGCATCAGGAGGGGGTGCACTTTTAATAAGTATTCAAAAACACTTTTTTCATTTATTGGCGATGAAAAGGTGCGATGCCACATAAACATTGAGGGAGGAAAGAACAATGATGAAGCGAATCGGTGTCTTGGGTCTTATCTGTTTTGTTGTATTTGCCGTCGGCGGCTGTGTCGGCAGCGGTGAAAAGGCCGACAAGGGGGAGTTCAAAGCCCAGCTGAAGCTTGCCTCCGCGACGCCCATGAGCCATACCTACAACCAGGGAGCGAGTAAGTTTGCGGAGCTGGTCAAGGAGAGAAGCAACGGGCGCATCCAGGTCACCGTGTATCCGGAGGGACAGCTCGGCAAGGGTGAACGGGAACTGCTCGAGGCCGTGCAGCAGGGAACCATCGACATCTACGTCGGCTCGACGGGACCGATTGGCGGATTCAGCCCCGCCATCGGGATTCTGGACATACCGTTCATGTTCAATGATTACAAGCATGTGGACAAGGTGCTGGACGGTCCCATAGGGCAGCAGCTTCTGGACGAACTCGAAAAGGCCCAGTTCAAGGCCCTGGCTTTCTGGGAAAACGGGTTCCGCAACCTGACGAATTCCCGGCGCGCCGTCAGGGTTCCCGCCGATGCCAAGGGGCTGAAGATCCGTACGATGGAAAACAAGGTGCATATTGCCGCGTGGAAAGCGGCAGGCGTGAATCCCGTGCCCATGGCCTGGGGGGAGGTCTACGGGGCCCTTCAGCAGAAGACCATCGACGGGCAGGAGAATCCCGTCGCCGTGATCTATTCGGTGAAACTCAACGAAGTTCAGAAATATTTCTCTCTGACGCAGCATGTTTATTCCCCGGCTGTCCTCATCGTGAGCCTGAAGAAATGGCAGACCATTCCCAAGCAGGATCAGGAGATGCTGTTCAAGACGGCCAGGGAAGTCGCCCAGTATCAGCGAAAGCTGGGGAGAGACATGGAAGAAAAGCAGATCGCCGAGCTTTCCGCGAGAGGCATGAAGGTGGAGAGGAAAGTCGACAAGGCGGCCTGGCGAAAGGCCATGCAGCCCGCAATCAGCAGCGTTGCCGAACAGTTCGGCAAAGATAAGGTCGACGCGATCCTGAAGACCAAGTGATGTCCATGCCGGGTATCTCGAGACTGAATGATATTTTTGTCAAAGCCGCCTCGGGGATGACCGCGGCGGCCATGGCGGTTATCGCCGTGGTCATCCCTTATGAGGTTTTCGGGCGCTATGTTCTCGGCGTCATGCCCGTATGGTCGGGCGAGGCGGCCACCTACGCCCTCGTGTGGGCGTCCATGATGGGCAGTGCCGTCGGACTGAAGAAGGGGTACCAGGTCAGCCTGAATATCCTGGTCAAAAGGCTCCCGAAGGTTTCTTTCCGTGTCGCCACAGGGTGCATGTATACCGGCATGCTGGTCTTCCTGGGTCTTATGACCTGGTTCGGTGTGCGCCAGACCGTCATCAACATGCACCAGCTATCCACGGCCATCGGCATTCCCATGAGTTTGCCCTATCTCGCCCTGCCTGCCGGTTTCGCGATCATGCTCCTGATAACCATCGAGCAGTGCTGGATTTTTTTCCATTCCGAATCTGAAGGTGGCTGAATTTGCTTTCCCTGTTTCTGATTGCCTTCCTGGTTTTCATGGCCATTGGGATCCCGGTTGCCCTGGCCATGGGGGGCTCCGCGCTGGTCTACACTTTCCTGACCAGCGGTATCTCCCCCACCCTCCTCATTCAGACGACCTTCGCCGGCATGGCGTCCTTTCCGCTGCTGGCCATACCGCTCTTCATTCTCGCGGGCAATCTGATGAACGAAGGGGGAATCACGGACGACCTCGTTGGGTTTTCCCGCCAGCTTGTCGGACACATCAGCGGCGGCCTAGGGTTGACCACCATCGTTGCCTGCGCCATCTTCGCTTCCATATCCGGCTCCGCCGTGGCCACGGCCGCGGCAATCGGCACGGTCATGTTTCCGGCCATGCGGCGGGCGGGCTACGACGATGAGGTGTCATCCGCCGTGACGGCCACTGCTTCCTGCATGGGACCGATCCTGCCTCCCAGCATTCCCTTCATCATCTACGGGGTGATCGCCCAGGTCTCCATCGGGGCCCTTTTCATTGCGGGAATCATCCCCGGGCTTCTGCTCGGAGGGTGCCTCATGATCTACATGCTCTTCGTGGCTCGCCGCGACGGGTACCCGAGGGAACCTCGCGCCTCGATGCGTAACATCTTCACGGGGACCCTGCGGGCGCTGCCTTCCCTAGTGATGCCCCTCATCATCATCGGGGGCATCTGGGGCGGCGTCTTTACACCCACAGAGGCGGCGGGTATCGCCGTCGTGTACGCCTTCATGGTCGGGTTTTTTGTTTACCGCCGTCTGAAGCTCAGCCGGTTATACCGTCTTCTTCTGACATCGGGAGTGGAAGCCGCCGTGGTCATGCTGCTGCTCGGACTCTCCGAGCCCTTCGCCTGGGTCGTGGCGGTGGAGCAGGTGCCGATGAAGGTCATGGAAAGCCTGGTCCACCTGTCTTCGTCCCCTTACGTGTTTCTCATCCTCGTGAACATCTTGCTCCTGATCATCGGCATCCCGCTGGAGACGGCGCCGGCCCTTGCCATTGTGACGCCCGTGCTCGTGCCCATTGCGGAAAGGATGGGCATCGATCCCCTGCACTTCGGCGTGATCGTCTGTTTCAACCTCGTGCTGGGCCTCATCACCCCGCCGGTAGGAGGTGTGCTCTTTTCCGTGTGCGGCATTACCGGGTTGTCGCTGGAGCGGTTGTCGCGCGCCATCTGGATTCCCTTCCTCATTGCCGTGGGGGTGTTGCTCATCGTGACCTTCGTGCCCGCGTTGAGCACTTTCCTGCCCCGGCTATTCCTGCCCTCCTGAGGGATTAAAAGAATACCGCTGCAACAGGGGCCGGAAGACGCCCGCGGCCTGCCGGTGCGTCAGAGGGACACTCCCGCGAGAGCTTTACACTGTGAACATGCCGGATTTGGAATGGGAATCCGCGAATGGAGAGGATACGGAGTTTCGAGCGATAGAGGGGTGATTAATCCCAGGCGCCCGTGATATTTCTTCGATGCATCGGTTGTTTCTGGCCGGTGTTCCGGTTGTCCGTTGTCGCCGATGCGGACTTTTTCTCCTGGTCTGCCAGGAAGCTCTTGACGTCTTTCGCCGGGTCGCCCTGGACGGCCACCTTTTCGGCGGGTACGGTCTGCACCTGCTGACCCGTGATCTCCGTGCCCTTGTTGACAGCGCGCTCCAGGGGTTTCTGGATCACCGTGGCCGGCTGATGCTCCTGGAGGAGGATGATGCTGATCCTCCTGTTTCTCGGGTCCCGCGGGTCTTCCTTGATCAGCAGTTCCTGGTCGGCGTAGCCGACGACACGGGCAATCCTTGAAGGCTCGATGCCGTGCTGCTCGAGCTCACGCCTCGCGGCGGAGGCGCGCGACGTGGCAAGCTCCCAGTTCGTTATCTGATCCCCGCGGAAGGGCGCGGCATCGGTGTGCCCCTCGATGGCAATCTTCTGCTTCATATCTTTCACGTTTTCGTATATGAGGGCCAGGACTTCCCTAGCCTTGGGTGTGGGTTCGGCGCTTCCCAGGGGGAACATGGTGTTCCCCTCCTTGTCGACAATCTGGATGCGTACGCCCCCTTCGATGACGTCCACCAGGATCTGATCCTTCATGTCCTTGAGTTTCTCCTCCACCGCCCGCTTGAGTTTGTTCCCGAATTCTTCCGGCCGGATTTCAGGTCTCGTAATCAAGTCCTCCATGACGAAGGCCTTGCCGTCTATGACCGACGTGCCGCTGTCCTGAAAGATGCTGAAGTTCTTGAAGTATTCGGCGAGGACGGCGCGCTTTTCCGGCGAGATCATGGCGATGAGCCACAACAGGAGGAAAAAGGCCATCATGGCGGTGACGAAGTCCGCATAGGCGACTTTCCACTGGCCGCCGTGCGTGTAGTGGACCTCGCGCTTCTTCACCTTCTTGATGATGACCTGTCTTCCGGATTCAGCCATTATTTCTTGATCCGTCTTATGGCCTGTTCGATTTCCTCGAAGGAGGGTTTGGCATTGACAGGGATGACGCGCCTTCCAAACTCCACGGCGACCTGGGGCGCCGCACCGCTGACAAAAGCGACGATCGCCGTTTTCAGGACTGTCAGGTACTGGATCTCTTCGTTGGCGTGGTATTCCATGTTCCGGGCTGCGGGACCCACGAACCCGTAACACATCAGAACGCCGAGGAATGTGCCGACGAGGGCCGCGCCGATGCTGTGGCCCAGGATTTCAGGGGGCTCCCCGATTTTCTGCATCGTGAGAACGACACCCATGACGGCGGCAACGATCCCCAGCCCCGGCAGGGCATCGGCCACGTTTGACACGCTTTTCGTTGGCACCATAAGCTCTTCTTGGTGGGTTTCCAACTCGGCGCCGATCAGCGATTCAAGTTCGTGGGGTTCTATCTTCGTGGTCATGACGGTCCGCAACGTATCGACGACGAGAGAAAGGGCTTGTTTGTTCCTGAAGAACTTCGGGTATTTTCTGAAGATCGGGCTCCTCGCGGGATTGTCCACGTCGTTCTCAACGGAGATCAGCCCTTCCTTCCGGATCTTGTAAAAGACTTCCCCGAGAAGCATGAGGACTTCCGTGTAATCGGCCTTCGAGTAGGACTTCCCCTTCAGGATATTGAGGGTGCTGTTCGCGACGGATTTCATGACCTTCACGGGCGAGGCGATCATGAACCCGCCGATGGCGGCGCCGAAGATGATGATGGCTTCTGCCGGTTGAACGAGGACCCAGAGATTGCCCTTCTCCAGCAGGAAGCCGCTGACGAGCGCCGCGACAACGATCAGTGCACCGATAATGACAAGCATGGATGAGGTTTTCTACCTCCTTTTTTCCCGGATGATCTGTCTCTCCCTGTGGAAGACGAACTTGATGATCTCTTCTCTGATTTCGTCATCCATGGCCACGTACTTCATGGAGATCTGGTGATCCTGGCCCTGGGTTCTCACCTGGAGGACCTTTCCGTACACATAGAGGGCGATAGAACGCAACCGGCTGAGGATCATCCTGGCTTCGAGGATGTCGCCCAGCTCGTATTTTTTCTTTGAAAAGAAACTCAAGCCTCCGCCGCTGATGTTCACGCACTCAACGGGAAGAGAGCAGAAACCTTCTCTCTGAAGGGAGAGCATGCTCGTGACGAGATCGAGCTTGGCGTTGAGCATCTTGAACCACTCGGCAAGGGCCTTGTCCTCGATATCGGGCAGGCTCGAAAACTCCAGGGCCGTGTCGCCCGAAACCCTCGACCACACGGCCTTGTGCTCCTCCGGCGGGACGACCCGGACGTCGAAGGGGATGTAGGCTTCGACCCGGGAGTATTCCCTCCTGTTTTCGAGGCTTTCGTCCGGTCTGTAGCTCATAGATAAATCCTGCTCACACCTCGGAAATTCTAACGACCTAAAATCCGCTCCACTTCTTCAAAAACGCTCTCGACGGTGGCTACTCGAATCACGTCGATGTCCCCGGCAATCTCAAATCGGGGACAGCGAAGACCGATCACGGGCGTGCCGCTCTTGAGAGCCAGCGCGATTTCGGAGAGTGTTCCGAGGCCGCCTCTCAATGCGACGAGGACGTCCGGGGTCTTCGCATTTATGGCGTTTCGGGCATCCGACATGCCCGTGTAAATCGGTACATCGACAAAATCGTTCGGGTACCCCTTCGCGGGATAATGCCTCTCGGAGGGAAGAACGGCCACAACGAGGCCGCCGGCCTTCCTGGCGCCTTCCGAAGCCGCCCGCATGGTGCCCCCGCCGCCTCCGGTGAGAAGGATGTGACCTCTTTTCGCAATCCCTTCTCCGACCCGGTAGGCCTCCTCGAGTGTTCGGGTGTCACCCCTGTGACTTCCCATCACCCCGATCACACGGGGTTTTGCTGATAATCGAACCGTTCGCATGTCCATTCCCCCTTTGGTTTCTCCTGATCCCATTCATGGCCCACCGCCTGGAAAAAGTCAAAACCGAAGCTTGACCGGATGCCCATGTCAGGCATTCAAAAGGTTTTTTCGCCGCCCAGGGGCAGGCTTTATGGGGGAATTGGGGCCCGGGTGCTAACCAAGCTTTTCAGAAATATTCTCGACAGAAATCCGCTACACTTGAGGGGAAAGTGCGTCGCTGAGGCGGTCAATTCGAAAGTATTGAAGATTATTGATGAAATATTCGCTTTGCAAGGGGTGGGATTTCATGCCGAAAAGGTGAGTTTTGCAGGCGCAGTCGGACGCACCGAAACCCGGGATGGACCATTCGGATGTTTTTTGGAGGCTTGCTGCTATCTCATGCTCGAGGTCGGCACCGGTACGGACGGGAATGACGAGTGACGCGTCGCATCGAGCGGCCAGGTAGTCGATGTGCCAGAAAAAGTTTTTTTTCTTTCGGAGGTGACGGGCCATACGGGCCCGGAGGCCCTTTTTCGCAGATCCCGCGTAGAGGTAATATCCCGGGGGAAAGGCGACCACCCCGAGGCCCCCGACGGTGATATTTGTCCGGCGGGGGAGATGGAGGATCAGAATGTAGCTTCCTCTGTCCGCGGCTTCCCTTTCAAAAAGACGCCAGGGAATTTCGAGATCCCGGACGCGGGGCCCGAGCGAAAGGTCTCCCCTCCACGTCACGGAAACCGCCTTGATCAGAAGATCCTTCCTGCGGTCATGGAGGGTTTGCGCGAAGTCCCAGTCCGTATGATAGTCGGGCAGGAAATAACGGGCTTTCGACGAATGAACGAGAAACAGAACCCCCGTGCGGGTACCGCTGCGTGAGATTTCGGCAAGTTCGACAAGGTGTTTCCTCCCTCTTTCCGTAACGGCGTCGGGAAACATGGCTATCTCTTGCCCGTAAAGGGTGCACGATTTGACCTCCAGAACGAAGGGTCTTCCCCGCGCCTCCAGAAGGAAGTCAAACCGGCTTCTCCCGATGGATACTTCCGGTTTCAGGACCCGCGCGTCCTCGAGTCCCGGGATCATTCCACGACGGAGAAGCTCCCCGACCACGCGATTGGTCAGGTGGGTGTGAAGAAGGACGGGGATTCCATCACGCTCGACGGCAAGCACCGTGTACCTTGTGGCCCTCCCGTCCGGCGCCTCTGTCAGGTAAAGCGTCCTTCCGCCGATGAGCAGTTCCCAGAGCCTTCCCGGATTCGGCAGATAGGCCTTCACGCGCTTTCCCCTGCACTCACACTCCAGGAGAAACCGGTTCAGTCTCCTCAGGTACGAGGCTTTGACGACAGATTCGAGTCCCGGGATTACAATGCCGGGCGCGTTCAGGAAGGACGCCGCGGCAAAAGTGCGAACCGTTTTTTTTGCGCTCGGCATTTTCGTTCATTTGCCGAGATCTTGTGATTTGACGGGTTCCTTCGCCTCCGCGGGGGGTTCATCCACGGCCGGGGCTTTCTCCGTGCTTTCGGCGGGGGACGGGCCTTCTTTCAGGAGGTTGTCCCGGATGCGGTCGTGGATGAGTTTTGATCCGAGGGTGCTCCCCGCCATGCCGATACGGACCGCCACCTGCGTTTCGTTCTTGGAGACGTATTCCACGGAGATCCGGATCTTCTCGTCGCTCGCCGTGCCTTCCATCGTGCCTGAGGCGATTTTTTTGGTGTAGGTCGCGTCCGTTGCCCTCAGATCGAAGAGGGTTCTCTTGCAGGCATTCCAGACGACATCCATGGGGTAGTAATAATTGCCGTAGAGGGCGTTATCAGTGTAGATGAACTTCCCGGAATCGACTCCCAGCGTCCTGTCTCCGACAACGACGGCACAGCCCGCAAGGAACAGCACCAGCGCACAACCGATAAGCAGCCACTTTATATACCTTCTCATAATTTCTCCTTTCTCTTAAAACATGGTCGGATCGAAGCCCCGCGGTCCTACCGGGCGAAAAAACGGATGTTGACGGCCTGCAGAAGCGCCGATCCCAGGAAAATCACGGTGACAAGGATTAGGCCGCCGGCAAGGATCTTGTGGAGCATCGTTTCTTTTTTTCTTTCATGATAGCCGAGAATGAGAGCCAGGACGATGCCGCTGACAAGGCCCCCGCCGTGCGCCCAGTTATTGATGCCCTGGACGAGGAGCCCGAAAAGAATCAGGCCGATGGTCCAGCCCATGGCCTGTTTGTAGACGGCCTGCCCGTAATAGCCCCCCCGTGACTTCCCGTAGTAAAGAATGGCCCCGATGAGCCCGCAGACGGATGCCGATGCCCCGAGCGTGAAGGAAACACCGGCGAAATAGGAAACAACGAAGCCGGCAATGCCGCTTGCGAGATAGATGACGGCGAAGCGGCTGGCGCCGAATTCGTGCATGACGAAAGGCCCGAGCTGCCAGAGGGCGGCCATGTTGAAGAAGATGTGAAGGATCCCCCCGTGGAGGAAGGATGCCGTGATAACGGTCCACCAGCGGCCGAAACCGTCGATGGGGATGGTTCCCGAGGCGCCAAGAAGGATGAGGCTCTTTGGAGAGGGCGAGAAAAATCTGAAGGGGTTGGCTGAAAATCCCAGGTCGGAGACATCGAGCACGACCGACAGGACAAAGAAGGCGATGTTCGCGTAGAGGATGACCTGGATGAGGTGGTCGGGGTCCAGCAGGGAGAATTTGAGGAGCCTCTCCCTGACGGCCCATCCGGGTTTTGAGAGACCGCAATAAGGACAGGCGGGTTCGTCCCGGCTGATGAGTTTGCGGCAGTTGGGACAGAGCATGGATTTTTTTTCGCCGTCGCTCAAAAATGTCACATCCTTCAAAGAGTTACGGAATTTCAGGTGGCATAGCATATAATTTTCAGGGATGTCAAGGCATCCGCACCCCGTACGTCTATTTACGGCCGCCGGGATTGCTGGTATATACAGGCTCAAGTTGAGCAAAAGGGAGAGGATGTGAGTCAGGCGCTTCCCTACAAAGTCGGCCAGGTGCTCACGGCCGCGATCCGCACCGTTGCCTTCGGCGGCGACGGCCTGGCGAGGGTCGACGGGTTCGTCGCCTTCGTGCCCTTCACGATCGACGGGGATGTCGCGGAGATCGAGATCCGTGAAGTGAAAAAGAAATATCTCCGGGGCAGGCTGCGAAGGATCCTCACACCCTCTGAACACCGCGTGGACGCGCCCTGTCGCTATTTCGGGAAATGCGGCGGCTGCCAGTACCAGCATATCGATTACAAAAAACAGCTCGAGCTCAAAACACAGCAGGTCATCGACGCCTTCGAACGGGTGGGCGGGCTGAGGTCTCCGCCCGTCGGCCGGATCATTCCGTCGCCCCGGTTCTATGGTTACCGCGGAAAGGGCGAATATCACGTCCAGACCGCCGCCGGGAAACCCGCCGTGATCGGTTTTCTCGACGTGAGCGGGCGCAGGCTGTTGGATATCGAGAGGTGCGAGATCATGGATGAGTCCATTAACGAATCCTGCGTCGCTTTTCGTCGCGGCCTGGCACAGGCGGACATCCGCTCCGGGGAGTTGAGGCTCGTCCTGTGGTCGGGGGAAAACGGTGAAACGGGTGAAACCCGGGTCCGGCGGACGGTCAAAGAAAGACTTTTCGAGGTGCCCAGAGACGGTTTCTTCCAGGCAAACACGTCCCTCTTGGAAAAACTTGTGGATGAAGTGATCCGCATGAGCGCGCCTTCGCCGGCGGATCGGGTGATTGAATGCTACTGCGGCTCCGGTCTTTTTTCGGCGTTTCTCGCCGAGCGGTGCGGGTCCTTCGCCGGCATCGAAATCGAAGAAAGCGCCGTCAAGTGCGCCCGGGACAACCTGAGGGGGTTGCCGAACAGCGTTTTTTTCTGCGGCGATGTGAAAGACATCCTCGAGGGCGATTTTTCCCGGGACGAACCCGCAGATGTCCTCGTGATGGACCCGCCGAGAACAGGCTGCGATAAGGCCGTTCTCGACGTGATCGCGGCCATGGCGCCGCGAAGGCTCGTTTATGTGGCATGTGATCCCGTCACCCAGGCGAGGGATGTTGCCTTTTTTGTTGAGGAGGGGTATGAGTTAAAAGTGGTCCAGCCCCTGGACATGTTTCCGCAGACGAAGCACATCGAGGCCGTGGCCCTTCTGGAAAAACGCTAGGGTCGAAAGTAAGACAATGTATGTAAAACCGACGGACGCCGCGACGGTGATGGTCATCCGGGAGAAACCAACCGGCCCGGACCGGGACATCGAGGTCCTCATGGTCCTGAGGAGCAGGTCGAGCCGTTTCGTCCCGGGTTATCATGTTTATCCGGGGGGGATCCTCGACCCCGAGGACTATGCGCCGCAGGTCGAGCGATTCTGCAGGGGCATGGACCGGAAGAAGGCCTTCGAAATTCTTCCAAACATGTCGCAGGCCGAAAAGGCCATCGGGGCCTGGGTTGCGGGTATAAGGGAGACATTCGAAGAAGCGGGGATTCTGATTGCGACCCGACGGGACGGTTCAACCGTCTCCATAAGGACGGAGGAAGAGAGGGAGAGGCTCTGTGGTTACCGGCGGGCTCTAAACAGCGGAACAATGAAGTTCCAGGAATTCCTGGAGAAAGAGGATCTCATCCTTCCCCTCGACCGGCTGCACTATTTTTCGCACTGGATCACGCCGGAGCCGCTGCCCCTGCGCTACGACGTGCGGTTCTTCCTGGCCGAGACGCCCGAGGGCCAGCAGGTCATGCACGACGGGATGGAACTCACGGAGCATGTCTGGGTCAACCCCGGGAAGGCCCTCGATCTCTATGAAGAGGGGAATTTCGGCATGGTCCTTCCCCAGCTCATGACGCTCGTTGAAATTTCGCAGTTCAAGAGGGTGGAAGACGCCATCCATTCCACGATAGGCAAGAAGGTCCCTGCCTACCTCACCAAGATCAGAAAGATAGAGGGCCATGACGTGGAAGTCATGCCGGACGGAACGGCCTTCAAGGGCCGCCTGCCGGTTTACAAATGGATCAACAAAGACAGTAAAGAGTGAGGAGTGGTGAGTGAACAGCTGAAAAACAACAAAGCAGGGGCTGAAATGCCCCTGCTCTATGATCACACCCTGCCGCTTGCGGAAACGGCAAGATCCGGGATTTTCGTCAGCGGCTTACCGGGAGCGATGGATCCTTTGTCCACTCTTCGAAAGAGCCGTCGTAGAGCTTCACGTTCTTGTACCCGAGGACATGCGACATGATAAAGGCCCAGGTGGGACAGCACTTGCCTGCATCGCAGTAAGTGATGATCTCCTTCGACCTGTCACTGCCCACGGTATTGGCCACCAGGGCTTCCAGCTCTTCTTTCGTTTTGAATGTGCCGAGCTTTGTATATGCTTCCGATGCAGGGAGATTCACGGAACCCGGAATGTGGCCGGCTCGTTCCACAAAGTCCTGTTTTTGCTCTCCGCTGTACAGGATAATCTCACGCGTATCTACAAACGTCGCTTTCCCGAGGCGTTTGGCCACGTATTCTTTTTCCACATGGAGCTGCTTGTTCAGCTTTCCCCTGTATACGGTCTTCTTCGGTTTCACCATGACCGTGGAGAGCGGCCTCTTCTCGCGGCCCCACTTTTCGTGACCGCCGTCAAGAATGCTAATATTGTCAAGACCCGCATACTGGAGGGTGCACAGGACGCGGGGGGCCATGACCTGGTAGAAACAGGCAAAAGTCCTGCAGACAATCACTACCATGGAGTTTGGACGGATTCCCAAATCACCGATGGCGTCAAAGAGGTCGTCTTCCGGCGGATATTCCGCATGCTTCTGACCCATCGGGGAGACCCACATGCCATAATAGGCGCTCAGGGCACCCGGTATATGGCCTTCACTGTACATCTCGGGTTTTCTGATGTCTATCACGACGAGCCGGGGGTTGTTCAGGTTGGCAGCCAGCCACTCCGTGGAAACAATCGGGTCGAGGTCACGGGCATTAGAGACGGAGGCGAACAGCAGCACCAGGGCGACAATTACAAGGGACGCGAAATATCGCTTTGTCATTTTGACCCCCCTTCGCAAAAGCTCTCGATGGGTTTAAGAAGCTGTCGGATTGCTTTTTTTCTCTCAGACCGTATTCGGTCTTGCCGCGTCTCTATCACGTAAGATACCACGCACAGTGCCGACGATCAACCACCATCATCCGAAGGTGTTAGTAACACGTTGCCTGTTTTTCCGGTTTAGGATAGCCGCCGTAAAGACCGGTGTGAGCGGGTACCGGCAGCCCCTTGCCTGTAGCCGGGTGTCGATGGCTGATTCAGGCTCATTCTTATTGCTGTGAGCCTTTCGCCTTAGGCCTCGAGCCTGTCTTTTTAAAACTTCACCTGCGGCGCCGTTTTCGCGGCCTCGGGCGCCTCGAAGAAGACCCCCGGTTTGAAGCCGAAGATGCCTGCCAGCAGGTTTGCCGGGAAGCTTCTCACGGCGACATTGTATTTCTGGACGGTCTCGTTGTACCGTCTTCTCTCGACGGAGATCCTGTTTTCCGTCCCCGCAAGCTCATCCTGGAGTTTCATGAAATTCTGATTGGATTTGAGCTCCGGGTAATTTTCCACGACGACGAGCAGCCGGCTGAGGGCCGATGTGAGTTCGTTATTGGCCTCGATCTTTTCGGGAATGGTTCCGGCGCCTCCCACCTTCGCGCGGGCATTGGTCACCTCGATGAAAACCTCCCTCTCCTGCTTGGCGTATCCCTTGACGGTTTCCACAAGGTTCGGGATCAGGTCGGCGCGCCGCTGGAGCTGGTTTTCCACCTGCCCCCAGGCCGACTTGACAGCCTCATCCAGGGAAACAAAGTTGTTGTAGGTTCCTTTGACGAAAGAGTAGAGAAGGACGGCAATGACGACAGCAACGCCCAACCCGACCAATAGACCTTTCTTTGCCATGTGTCTTCAACCTCCTTTTCTTCAATATGGAGAAGAGTCTCCTTTCGTTTTCTACAGGCGTGTTCTATGCACAATTTCCCATAGTTTGCCGACTTCTTTCAAGTATTGATCGAAAACCACCTTGATCTCCGCGGTGCTTAAATCCACCTTCCCCTCCTTGACATCCACGCATCTCAAGAAAATTTCCGCATCGATGCCATAGGCATCCGCCGCCGCTTTCACGATTTCCCTCCGCTGCCGGGGGATATCCAATCCCTTCAGATGGATGAGGGCGCGGAATATGGAGATAAAGGCGGTGATTGAGGCCCGGATGAGATTCCGGAGGCGGTCCGCCTCCCCTTTCGTCTCCAGAAAAGCGGACCTCAGGAGGAGCAGTTTTCCAGTGAGTTCCCTCTCGCACTGGTTCCGGAGTGTCTGATGATCAAAATCAAGATCTTTCAGGACATCCTCACCGTAAACAAGGACGAGGTTTCGCGTGATATTCAGAAATTCAACGGGGTAGGATGCCAGGGCGGAGCGTATAAAGGATCTCGTCATGAAAAAGGGGGTCGCCACTCTTCTCTTGCGCCATTTGGCGCAGGTCTCCATGAACCCGTCGATGAAATCGATTCCTTTTGCGGTGAGGACGATCAGGAAGTTCAGATCCGATTTCCCCGGTCGATAATCCCCGCGGGCGCCGCTTCCGTATAAAATTATCGATTGAAGCTCGTCGCCGAAGACCTTCTTCGCATCTTCAGTGAACTCGTTAAAAATGTCTTCCGGTTTTTGGGGAAATTTTGCCATCTTGCACCTCTTTTCTAAAAACTCCGTCCGGCGCCGCCACCCCCGCTCGATCCTCCGCCGAATCCTCCGAAACCCCCGCCAAACCCGCCGAATCCGCCCCCGCCGTATCGACCGCCCCGCCCGTTCATCGACGAGAGGAGTAACAAGGCGAGGAGCCGCCGTCCCGATCTTGTGGATAGAAGAAGCGTCAGGATCAGCAATAATATGATCACGGTCAGCGGGTGCAGGGTGATCGGGACCTCCCGCACCGCCGGCACCTGGGGGCGCGGCGCTCCTGTAAGGGTGACATTGGCATTTCTGGCTAGAAGATCCGACACGGCGAACATGGCATTGTATAGGCCCTTTCCGTAATCGCCGGCTCTCAGACTGGGCATGGCATGGCGGTCCAGGATCTCCCCTGCCATGCCGTCCGTGATGATCCCTTCGACACCATAACCGGTTTCGATCCTGACGCGCCGTTCCTGGAGGGCGAGGAAGATCAGGACGCCTTTGTCTTCCCCTTTTCTGCCGATCCCCCACTTTTCATAAAGACGGTTGGCGTATTCATCGGGGTCGTTATCTCCGACGGTCCGGAAGGTGGCCACCACGACGGCCGTCCCCGTTTTTTCCAGGACCTCCTGGGCCAGGCTGCTCATCGCGGCCCTTTGCTCCGGCGGGATCACTCCTGCGAAGTCGTTAACGGCCCCCGTCGGTGAGGGGAACTTCTCGGCGACGAGATTCCCCGCGCTGATGACAAGACAGAGAATGAGAGAGATGACAAAAAAAGTCCATTTTTTGAACGGCAGAGTCATCTTTCCGACCAGCCTTTCAGGAAATGCAGTTGATACGCTAAATCCTGGCGGGGGAAATGTCAAAGAATTTGTAAAATTTTCAAGTCCTTCCAATATGACGAAACAAGCGATTTTTATGCGCTTTTCTGGCGTAATATTTGCAAATACGAATGAATAATTTTTACCCACCAGGATTCGCCGATGGGACCCCAATAAGAAGGAGGGAATGAGGGGTATGAGTCGACAGGAGGAGGCGTTGAGGTCCATCGTTCATGAATTCGAAACCTTGCCGGAGAAAAAGATCCCGCAGGAGGAAGTCATGATCACCTCCGGGGATTCCGACCAGCTCTACACCATTCTCGCCAACAGTTCTTACGCCGGCGTCTACATGGTCCAGGAGGGAAAATTCGCCTTTGCCAACCATCACGCGGCTCATTACGCGGGGTACGGGCCTCAGGAAATGATCGGCATTCCTTCAGTGAAGGTCGTCCACCCCGAAGACCGCGAGTCGGCACGGGAAAACGCCGTCAAGATGCTCAAGGGGTACCGTTCCGCCCCCTATGAATTCCGGATCATCACGAAGGACGGTGAGGTTCGCTGGATCATGGAGACGGTCACGGCGATTACCTACCGGGGCAAACGGGCCGTGCTCGGCAACTCCATGGACATTACCGAGCAGAGGAATGAACGGGAGATGGTGCGGAACCTGGAGGCCTTGAAAGCCTCGTTCCTGGATGCCATCCCGCATGCCGCCGTCGGCCTGCAGAACCGGGTCATCATCTTTGCCAACAGGGCCGTGGATGACGTTTTCGGCTGGCATCCCGAGGAACTGACAGGAAAAACCACCCGGATTCTCTACCGGAGTGACGAAGAGTACGAGGAGATCGGGCGCTATGTCTATTCGATCCTCGGCAACCAGCGGACCTGCAGTCTCGAGATCCCATGCGTCCGGATGGACGGCCGTGAAATCACGGTCAAATTGACGGCTTCCCGGATTGGCGAAAGCCTCGATGAAGGGAAGATCATTGCCGTCTATGAGGACATCACGAAACGCAAGAGGGCGGAGAAGGCCGTCCGAGAGTCGGATCAGTTCAACAAAGCCATCATTTCCGGTGCCAATGTGGGGGTCGTTGTTTACGACCGGGCTCTGCGCCACCAGATGTGGAATCGCTTCATGGAGCATCTGACGGGATACCGGGCCGAAGAGGTGCTGGGGAAATCATCGAGAGATCTCTTCCCGCAGGTTCACGAGGAGTACCTCGACGGCATTTTGGAGAGGGCCCTCGCGGGCGAAACGGTGGCCCTGCCGGACATGACCTACTTCCTGTCGAATCGAGGCAACTCCGGGTGGGTTTCGGGCAACTACGGACCCTACAGGAACACCGCGGGAGAGATCGTCGGCGTCATCGGAATGGTTTACGACATCACGGAGCGCAAACAGGCCGAAAAGGCTCTCAGGAAAAGCGAGGAGCACTTCCGGGCGATCATCGAGACAGCCCAGGACTGCATTTTCATCAAGGACCGCGCCCTCAATTATGTCCTGGTGAATCCCGCCATGGAATATGTCATGGGGCGCCCGGCCTCCGAGATCATCGGCATGTCGGACGGGGAACTGTTCGGGGACGGGGCGGAGCAGCGGATCCGCGAGGTGGACTGCCGGGTCCTCGACGGGGAAACCTCGGAGGACGAGTACGTCCTCAACATCAACGGCGTTCCGACAACCCTCCATGTCGTGAAGGTCCCCATGCATGACGCCTCCGGTGAGATCACCGGCATCTGCGGCATCGCCCGTGACATCACACAGACCCGTCAGCTCGAAGCGCATATCCGGCAAGCCGCGAAAATGGAAGCCATCGGGACCCTGGCGGGCGGAATAGCCCATGACTTCAACAACCTTCTCATGGGTATCCAGGGACATTCGTTCCTGATGCTCATGGATATTCCGGCCGATCACCCCCACACGGCCCATCTCAAGGGTGTCGAGGAGATCGTCAGAAGCGGGGCCAGCCTCACGCGGCAGCTGCTCGGTTTCGCCAAGGGCGGCAAATACGAGGTGAAGCCAACGGTCCTCAATGATCTCATCCGGAAGAGCTCCGAGATGTTCGGGCGGACCAAAAAAGAGATCCAGATCCACCACAAATACGAAGAGGATGTCTGGATCGTCGAGGCCGATCAGGGCCAGGTCGAACAGGTCCTCCTCAATTTTTACGTCAATGCCTGGCAGGCCATGCCGGCGGGCGGAAAACTGTTTCTCGAAACGGAAAACGTCGTCCTCGATGAGAATTTCGTGCGGCCCTACAAAGTCAAGCCGGGCCGTTACGTCAAGGTGTCGGTAGCCGACACGGGAATCGGCATGAGCGAAGAGACGCTTCAGAGGATCTTCGAACCTTTTTTCACGACCAAAGAGATGGGACACGGCATAGGCCTCGGTCTTGCCTCCGCATACGGCATCATCAAAAATCACGGCGGGTTCATCACCGTGTCCAGTCAGAAAGGCCGGGGGAGCACCTTTACCATGTACCTGCCGTGCTCCGAGACCTATTTAACGCGGGAAGCGGCGCCGGAAGACCTCGTTCTGAAAGGTTCGGAGACCGTTCTCATCGTGGACGATGAGGAGATTGTCCTCGATGTGGGTGTGGAGATACTGAAAACCCTGGGGTACCAGGTCCTCGCGGCAAGAAGCGGTCAGGAGGCCCTCGAGGTCTACGCAAGCCGGATCAAAGAGATCGGCATCGTCATCCTGGACATGATCATGCCCGGAATAGGCGGCGGGAAGGTCTTTGACGAGATCCGGGCCATGAACCCGGACGTGAAGGTACTCCTCGCAAGCGGTTACAGCATGAACGGACAGGCCACCGCCATTCTGGAGCGCGGCTGCAACGGTTTTATTCAGAAACCTTACACCATCAAGGCCCTTTCGGAAAAGCTCAGGGAAATCCTTGAAGAAGGAATGGCCCACTGATTTCCCCCAACTCTCGAATTGACACGCCCCTTTCCCTTGTTCTATAAGATTCCGGTCCTGCAGATCCTGCCTTTTAGATCTCTGGGAGATTCGCCGCCTCGGAAAGGGTAATCCCGTGAGACTTTTTTTCGAACCGAAAAGCGTTGCGCTCATCGGTGCGCCGAGAAAGACCGGCACCGGAACCTACAACAACGTCGAAATGCTGCTCCGTTACGGATACAAGGGAGCCATCTATCCCGTCAACCCGAAGGCCGATGAGATTTACGGTGTCCGGAGCTACCCCTCCGTCATGGACGCGCCCGAGGTGCCGGACCTGGCGGTCATTTCCCTGGGCAGGGAGCTGGTCATCCCCGCTTTTGGGGAGTGCATCAGGAAGGGCGTCCGGCGGGTGGTCATCATCAGCCAGGGTTTCGCCGATGCCGACGCGAGGGGAAAAGAGCTCCAATCCGAAATCGCGAAGAGGGCCCGTGAGTCCGGCGTTCGCGTGGTCGGTCCCAACACCATGGGGGTGCTCAATAATTTTTCGCACTTCACGACGGCTTTTGTCGATCTCAAGCCCCCCGAGAAGGTCTTTCCCGTCGCGATCATCGCTCAGACCGGGGTCATTCAGGTTGCTGCGGACACGTTTTCATACCGGGGCTGGGGAAAGGCCATCGACATTGGAAACAGCTGCGATCTCGATTACATCGATGCGCTGAACTACTTCGCCGATGACCCGCAGACGAGCGTCATCGCCCTTCACATGGAAGGCATGCTCCGGGGGCGCGAGTTCCTGGAAATGGCGAGGAGGATCACGCGGAAAAAACCTGTCATCGTCTTGAAAACGGGCTGGTCGACGGCCGGCGCAAAGGCCGCGCTCTCGCATACGGGAATGCTCGCCGGGGAAGATGAGGTAAACGATACGGCCTTCGAAAGCGCCGGTGTCATCCGCGTGAAGGAAACCTGCGATATGCAGACAGCCATCCACGCGCTTCTTCTCATGAAGGAGATGAAAGGCCCGAGGATCGGAGTCATCACCATATCGGGCGCGGCCGGAATCATGACGGTGGACGCCTGCGAGGAACTGGGGCTCACCCTCGCAAAGCTCCCGCCTGGTCTTGCGGTGAAGTTGAAAGAGGGGATTCCCGACTGGCTCCACGTGGGACATCCCATAGACATCTGGCCCATCGGCATGATCGGCGGGAACTACCGTGGTGTGTTCGGCCTTGCGCTGACGGAGCTTCTGACATCGAAAGACGTCGACGGGATCCTGGGTATTCTCCCCACGATGGTCTCGCCCCTCCATAAGGATATCGAGCTGATGGAGGTTATAGCGGCGTCGCGGGAAAGGGCCGGCAATTCAAAACCCGTCGCCCTGTGGGCGTACCCGACGGATCCGCCGTCGAATGAGCGCTTTGAATTGACAGACGGCGTTGCCTGTTTCCGCACCATCGAAGAGGCCGTCCGCGGGCTTGCCTTCTCTCACCGTTACCACCGGAATCGCACCGCTGAGCCCGTGTCGCCCCCAAAATTTTCCGTCCAGACGAAGAAAGCCGACCGCCTCATCCGGGAGGGACGCAAACTGGGCCATCTCATCGGGGAGGATGCACTCGATCTCCTGCGGAGTTTCGGCATCGCCTGCGTGAAGGGTAAAACAGCCGGGAGTTGGACGGACATCCGGAAAGCGTCGGCGGCGCTGAGGTACCCGCTGGTCCTCAAGTTGGCCGGTCGCGCCTTCCTTCACAAGAGCGAGTGGGGCGGCGTCATAACGGGGATCGAGGGCCCGAGGGGTCTGAAAGAAGCGCATGAGGGGCTTTTAAAGAATGTCCGCAAGAGGAATCGCCGGATCAAAGTCGAGTCCTTCCAGGTCCAGGAAATGGCAAAGGGCAGGGAACTCATCCTCGGGCTCAAGCTAGACCCTCAGTATGGCCACGTGATCCTCTGCGGACTGGGCGGGATTTACACGGAGATATTCCGTGACGTGAGCCGGGAGATTGTGCCCATTGACCGGCGGAGGGCGGAAAGGATGGTCAAAGCACTGAAGATGTATCCGCTTCTGCAAGGGGTCCGCGGTGAAAAGGGTATTGATATGGAGGGTCTCCTGGATACCCTTGAGCGGCTCTCATTTCTGGCCGCGGAGGTGCCCGACCTGAAGGAACTCGACATCAACCCGCTCATGGCGGGTCCCAAGGGTGTGATGGCGGCGGATGCCCGGATTCTCTGGTGACGGCCGCGGGAGGAATCAGGTGTCCTTTTTCGGCACAAAGAGTTGAAATTCGTACTCTTTTTCCTTTACCTGGAAGGATACCCTGTCCTCTTCATTTTTTAACAGGAAGCCCTCCAGGACCCTCTTGCAGCCGAAGTCATAGAAAGTGAACTGGTGGTTGGGCATGTCCTTCTCCTCCATGCCCTTGAATGACCTTTTCTTTTCTTCATCCGTCAGCTCACGGATCGTCAGTTTCTGGGCCCTTTCCTTTGCCTCCCAATCTTTCGTCCGGATTGTGACCACGTAATTCGCGTGGAACTTGACGGGCATTTTAATCGCCATGGTCATGCCTCCCTGGAAATGATCTTCCGGTGGTCCCCATAACACAGCCGGATCGAATAATCTATTTTTTAATGGGGTCGATTCTGAAAAAGACTCAAATTCGTTGCTCCGGTATGGCAGGCATTTCTGAACAAAACGTAACTTGACATCCGGTGTCTACTGAATTACATACAACTTCCTGAAAATATGCAGCCACTCGACTCAAAGTACAGTCACTGGATCAGGATTCGAAAACAAAAAAAAGTTGTATGCCAGTATCTACTATTGAAAAATTTCGTATTCCGATCAGTCGGTTACTCGTAGTCGCCCTGATCATATTTATTTTGCTTTCGGCGAACAGGTGGGAGGATACTTATGTAGCATCTCTACTATTCGCCAGCGGTTGTTTTTTGGTGGCGATCGCTTCCCTGGGTCGTTTATGGTGCAGTCTTTACATCGGGGGCTACAAAAAGAATGTTCTGATTACCGACGGTCCGTATTCGATATGCCGCCATCCTCTGTATTTCTTCAGTTTTTTGGGGGCCGTTGGCGTTGGTCTTTCAACCGAAACGTTTCTGATCACGTTTGTTATTACTTTTTCCTATGCAATGTATTACAAATACGTTATTCATAGCGAGGAGGCGGTGCTTCTGAAAAAGCATGGTAATGCTTATAAAAACTACAGGGATGTTACCCCTGCTCTTCTCCCCAAACTATCGCTCCTCCGGGAACCTGAAACGTACACGGTGAATCCGCGAGTTTTTCGAAAACACGCTTTTGACGCCCTCTGGTTTGTGTGGATTGTCGGTATCATCGAGATCATCGAAGCTTTTCACGAACTGGGCTCCCTTCCCGTTGTATTCAAAATCTATTGAAAATCCGTTGAGATATCAATATTGACCTCCGCCAACCTGTATTCAATGAAATACACCTGGGAGGCAATGTGAAGCATGGGTGTGATCGATCACCAGTTCTGTTTATAATAGTAGCTGCAATCTCGAGTATGGTTCAGTACAATTTATTTTCAACGGAGTTGTGATTCAGGGACCCCTGTGCTATAGAGGAATGAAGAACGGTAACATGTTTCACCTCCCCTGCAATACCGCAGGGAAGGGGTTTTACCGTGAGGACAGTCTGATGGAATTAGGAACCTTTGTCGTCGTTGAACATCGAGGACACCCCCTGAACCGCCTGGTAGGAAAAATCGTCGGGAAGCGAGGGGATTACGCCCCCGGGGATCCCTGGTGCCTCGTATTTGTCCTCAACCGGGGGAGGAGTTATCTGATCCCGGAGTCGATGCTCAGAGAAAAAGATGACACGAGCGATTTGAAGAAAAATTACCTGGTGTCGTGACGCCTCCTCCAGGCCCTATTACGCTCACCATCCGGATTCATTCGAACGAAACCCACCTGAACGCGAACGCGGGATCCTGCCGAATCATGCTGCCGGTAATTCTTGAAGAGGGATAAGTGAAAAAATCAGCTGCACCCGATAAAAGACCGCAAAACCGGCAAATCGACAGCAAGGTCGTCCGGCTCTTTGAGGAACTCAGCAAATCGGAGCAGGAAAAAGCGGTCATACTCGACGCCATGACGGAACTCGTCATCTACCTGGACAGGGATTTGAAGGTCATATGGGCCAACAAGGCGATGCGTGAGTTCTTCAAACTGGAGCCCGGCCAGCTCAACGGTAAGTACTGCTACAAGGCGCTGCATAACCGCAGCAGGGCCTGCAGCGTCTGTCCGGCCAAAAAAACGCTGGAGAGCGGAGAGCCCCACGATGTTGTCGATTTTTCATCGTACAAGAAGAACTGGGTGTTGCGCAGTTATCCCGTCCGGGATGAAAGAGGGTCCATCAGCGGCGTCGTTGAAATCGTGACGGACATCACGGAGCGAAGGAAGGCCGAGGAGGCCCTGCGGCAGTCGGAGCAGAGGTATCGGGAGCTTTTCGAGAATGCAAACGACATCATTTTCATCCTCGATCTCGGCGGCAAGATCCTCTCCTGCAACGCAGCCGCTGCCAGGACCTACGGTTACGAATCCGGACAGATGCCGGGCATGAGCCTCGAGACGCTTCTCGACAAAAAATATCTTCCCGTTATCCGGCAACTCTTCGGCGGGAAACGCGGCGATGTCGACGTGCCGAACCCGCTTCAGTTTCTCACCTATACCCGCACCGGCGAAGCCGTCTGGGTGGAGGTGAGTACCCGGAGCATGAGGGAAAACGGCAGACCCGTCGCCATCCACGGGATTGCCCGCAACATCACGGAGCGGAAACGCATGGAGGAGGCGCTCAAAAAGAGGGAGCATGAGCTGGAGGAAAAATCCCGAAACCTCGAGGATGCGAACACCGCCCTCAAGGTTCTCCTCAGGCGAAGAGAGGATGACAAAACGGAACTCGAGGAGAAGGTCATCTGCAATGTCCGGGAGCTTATTCTTCCCTACATCGAAAATATGAAAATCACCCCCGTCGACAGCCACCAGCTCAACCAGCTGAACATCCTGGAGCGAAATCTCAATGAAATCATCTCCCCGTTCCTGCGCACGCTGTCTTCTAAATACCCCAACCTCACTCCCACGGAAATCAAGGTCATCAATTTCATCCGGGAAGGGCGCACCACCAAGGAAATGGCGGAGCTTCTGAACGCCTCCGCCAGGACGGTCGAGGTCCACCGGGACAACATCCGGAAAAAACTGGGGCTCCGCAACAGGAAGGCCAACCTGAAATCATATTTAGTGTCACTTTAAACAATACTTAGATATCATACGTATTTATTCCGTATATTTTCCGTATTGTCATTTAGGTCAATAGGTGATTTTATTATCACCTGGAATCTCATCGGGCAATCGCCTTTACAAGGACGGGAGAGGAATAAATTATCGAAGAGGATGAACCCTGAATGGAAGCCATAGAAGTTCAAATCGGGAAAAAGCACCGCAGCACCTATACGGGGCTGGGAGGAACTTTTGCCAGCATAACCTACTGCTGCACCCGGAAGAAGGCACTGCCCGGTTTTCAAGGGAAAGGTCTTATCAAGAAAGCCGAGTTGAAAAACGGGAATCTGTTGTGCCTGGTTCTTTCCGGCAAACGCGGACAGGATAAATTGAAGGAGATGATGGAGGTCGCGTTACCGAATATAGGGGCCTATCCCGATAGCGGGGGTAAAGCGGCCTTTTTTATAGAGGTCAAATCCGAAAAATAAAACATACAGGAGGCGAACGATGGCTTTAATAACACAAGCGCAGTATCTTGACAGCATGAAGAAGCTTAAACCCAAAGTTTATATTGGAGGAAAGTGGGTGAAGAACCTCCTCGACAACCCCGTCACCAAGTCCATGGTCATGGCCAATGCGGCAATGTACTGGCTCGCCGAGCAGCCGGAACACAAGGAGGTCATGGTCGCCAAGTCCCACCTTACGGGGGAGCCCATCAACCGCAATCTCAATGTGGCGCGGAATATTCATGACCTCGACATGCGCCAGGAGATGGCCCTTTTGACCAGCCAGACCGTGGGTACGTGCAACTACCGCTGCGTTGGCTGCGATGCCCTCAACTCGGTGGCGGCAACGACATGGGAAATGGACCGCGATCTCGGGACAAAATACAACGAGCGGTTCAACAAATGGCTGGCCTACGCCCAGAAAAACGATCTCGCCGTTTCAGGCGCCATCACCGACGCCAAGGGTGACCGCAAGAAGAGGCCCTCCCAGCAGGATGACCTCGACGTTTACCTGCACCTCGTCGAAAAGCGCGACGACGGCATCGTCGTCCGGGGCTACAAGGTGAGCCAGAGCGGTGCCATCGGGTCCCATGAGACGCTGGTTCTCCCCGGCGGCGCCCTCAGGGAAGGCGAAGAGAAATTCGCCCTTGCCTTCGCCGTGCAGAACAGCGTTCCGGGTCTGAGTTACATCTGCCAGTACAATGCCTACTCGGCCGAGCGGGAGATGTTTGTCGATGACCCCGATGAGCTGGGGAACCCCATCTACGGTCAGCGGGAAACCTCGACGATGATTTTCGACAACGTCTTCATCCCCTGGGAACGGGTGTTCCTGTTCGGGGAGACCAAGTACGCCGGCCGGATGGTAACGCGATTCGCGAAGGCGCACCGCATGAACTGCGGCGGGGCCTGCAAGGTCGGGTTTGCCGACGTGATCATCGGGGGGACCCTGATGGCTGCCGAGGCCATCGGTGTGGAGAAAGTTCCCCACATACAGGAAAAGATCGTTGACATGGTGCGCTACAGCGAGACGTCCCATGCCTGCGCGATTGCGGCAGCCATGCGCGGCCGCGAGGAACCGAAGGGCTCCGGCGTCTACCTGCCGGACGACCTCTTCGGCAATGCCGCCAAACTCAACATCGCCCACGGCTTCTGGGAAATCCTCAAGAACGCCGGCGACATCGGCGGCGGTCTCGTGGTGACCATGCCCAGGCTAAAGGACCTGAAGGACCCGGAGGTCGGGCCCGTGCTGAAGAAGGTCTTCGGTGCCGCCGCCCCCGCGGAAACTAGGCTCAAGATTGCCAAGTTCCTCCAGCACTGGACGTCAGGGTTGCACGGTGCTGGGACCTGGCATGGTGCCGGCGCCCCCCAGACCCAGCGGTTCATGTTCACGGTGCTGACGGACTTCGAGAAGAAAAAGAAGCTGGCCCGAAAGCTCATGGGCATGAAGGAAGAAGACGCGCCTGTGAAGGCGGAACCGAAAAAGGCCGCGAAGTAGCGGGTTCCGTTTATCATCAATAAATGAAAGGGGCGGGAATTCACATCCCGCCCCTTTTAGCGTTATTCTGCTGATTCGTTGAGTCCCTTTCGAGGTCTTAATTACAGTTTCTGAACAGACAAGAAGCTGTTGCTGCCAAAATTCAAGACTCGAAGCTCGGAATTCATCATTTACGCGGTGACTCGATGCCCTTTGAGGTGATGATGGCCGTCACCAGTTCTGGCGGTGTGAGGTCGAAGGCCGGGTAGTAGCCTCTCACGTCGGGGCCGCTGGTGGGCGTTCCCATGAACTCAAGGACCTCCCGCTCGTCCCGCTCCTCGATCGGGATGCCCTCCCCCCTGGGGGTTCGTTTGTCGGGCCCGCCGTAGGCCAGGATGTAGAAGGGGATTTTGTAAAAGTTCGCGCAGATGGCGAGCTGCAGCGTGCCCACCTTGTTTGCCACCACCCCGTCCATGGCGATCCGGTCGGCGGCGGTGAACACCTTGCTCACCATACCCTTCGACATGCAGTGAGCGGCCATGTTGTCGGTGACGAGCGTTGTGGGAACGCCGAGCCGGCTCACCGACCAGGCCGTGAGCCTCGCCCCCTGGAGATAGGGTCTTGTCTCCGTGCAGATCACACGGACGTCTTTCCCGCTCTCCCCTGCGTATTTGAGCATGTAGAGAAGCCCCGCCCCGGCAAAACAATGGGTTAAAACGGTGTCCCCCTTCTTGAGCAGCGTCTCCGCGTGCCTCCCCGTGGCCTCGGAGACCTCCCTTTGTTTTTGCAGGGTATTCTTCAGAACATCCAGGATGACGGCCGAAGCTTCACGGTCCTTCGCCTCCTCATCGATTCGCACGAGAAGCTTGTTTAAAAGAGCGGCGAGGTGAAAACCTGTGGGACGGGTGGCACGAAGCCTGCCCGCGGCCCTTTGGAGCGTTGCCTTGCGCTCCCTGTCCTCCTTCCGTTCCAATTCCCGGGCGGCGAGGTAGAGCCCGAAGCCCGCGGTGACAGCGATGTCGCCGGCTCCCTGGACTACCATTTCCTCAATGGCCCGCGCAACATCCTCGTGATTTCCGCAAGTTACCCGCACAATGTTCCTGGGAAGCTTTCTTCGATCAATGATGACGAGTTTCTCGCCTTCCAGGAAGACATTGTCTTCCAGGTCCATCAAAAGAGGTTTTTTCTTTCCGCTTTCTGCGGATTTGTTCATATGTCCCTCTTTCAGCGGGTTACAATCGCCGGTTTTGATCCCTGTCGAGTCGCCCATCAGGACTTGTGTATGCAATTTTGCGTAACATATCCCAATCCGGCTCTGTATGTCAATGGAGCCGCCCGAGCGACACGGCTGCGGACGACTGCTGCAGGCAGCTGAGTACCATTCGAAGTTGTTGATTTTAAATTGATCTTTCCGTGACTACTGAACTCGTCAGTAAGCGCTTATTTTGCTTGACAAAAGACCTCTTTAAGTATAGCGATAATATTCGATAAAATGTTAAAAAGGTTTGCGATAAGAAGAGAAATCGTCACCTCGACGAATGGAATTTTAAAAAAACAAGTTTAGGAGGGAGCAGACCGTGTATTTCGCAAAAGAATTGCTGGATCAATCCAGCCGGCTCAGGAAGAGGTGGGAGGACGAGGTCAAGAAAAGTGTCGCGAAGTGGGCTGACCAGAAGCCTGATAATCTTTGGTCAACTGTTTCGGACCTCCCCATCAAAAGACTTTACACCCCCGAAGACATCGCCCACATGGACTTCGAGAAGGACATCAGTTACCCGGGACAGTACCCATACCTCCGGGGCAACCAGGTGACGGGCTACCGGGGCAAGTACTGGACCTTCCGGATGTTCTCCGGCATGGGCGATGCCGCGACGACCAACGCCCGCTGGCACCTGCTCCTCAAGGAGGGGCAGACGGGCTTGAGCACCGCCTTTGACTTCCCCACCCTGATGGGTTACGATACCGATTCCCCAAAAGCGCGCGGGGAGTGCGGGAAGTGCGGTGTGGCCATCGACACCCTGGAGGATTTCCTGGTGCTCACCAAGGGGATCCCCATGGCGAAGATCACGACATCCATGACGATCAACCCGCCTGCAACGGCCCTCTGGGCCATGTACTGCGCCGCCGCCCAAATTCAGGGCATCCCCCTGGACAAGATCGGCGGGACCATCCAGAACGACATGCTGAAGGAATTTATCGCCCAGAAGACACTCATGTGCCCGCCCGAGCCGTCCGTCAAGCTGATCAGTGACACCGTCGAGTTCGGCACCAAGTTTGTTCCCCGGTGGAACACCATTTCGATCAGCGGGTATCACATCCGTGAAGCCGGCTCCACGGCCGTCCAGGAACTGGCCTTCACGCTTCGTGACGGCATGGAGTACGTCGAAGACGTGCTGCGCCGCAAGGGTCTCAACGTGGATGAATTCGCCCCTCGGCTTTCCTTCTTCTACAACTCACATATTGACTTCTTCGAGGAAATCGCCAAACTGCGCGCGGCGAGAAGGATCTGGGCCAAGGCCATGAAAGAGCGCTATAAGTCCAAAGACGAGAGGTCCTGGTGGATGCGATTCCATACCCAGACGGCAGGCTGCTCGCTCACGGCGCAGCAGCCCTACAACAACGTCGTCCGGACGGCGACGGAAGCCCTGGCGGCCGTTCTCGGCGGGACCCAGTCGCTCCACACCAACTCGCTCGATGAAGTGTGGTGCCTGCCCTCCGACTTCGCCGTCCAGATTGCGCTGCGGACCCAGCAGGTCATCGCCGAGGAGACCGGCGCGGCCAACACCATCGACCCGCTGGCGGGATCTTATTTCGTCGAGGCCCTCACCAACGAGATGGAAAAACAGGCCTGGGAATACATTCACAAGATCGACGAGATGGGCGGGATGGTTGCCGCCATTGAGAAGGGTTTCCCGCAGCTCGAGATCTCCGACGCGGCCTACAAGTTCCAGCGGCAGATTGACGCCGGTGAGAAGATCATGATCGGCGTTAATAAATATGTATCCGAACAGAAGGAAGCCATTCCCTTCCTCGAAATCGACGACAGGATCGAAAACGAGCAGATCGATCGCCTCAAAGCCGTCAGGAGAAAGAGGGACAGCAAGGCCGTCAAGAAGTGCCTCGATGACCTCAAGGCGGCCTGCAAGAAGGGCGACAACGTCATGCCCTACTGCATCGAGGCCGTCAAGGCCCTGTGCTCCGTTCAGGAGATCTGCGACGTCTATCGCGAAGTGTACGGCGAGTACCGCGATCCGGGTCTGTACTAGACCACTACGACTACGATTGAGGAGGGATTAAAATGGCTGAGAGAAAGTTACGTGTCATGGTTGCAAAACCGGGTCTGGACGGTCATGATCGCGGTGCAAGAGTTCTGTCAAGGTGTTTCAGGGATGCGGGCTATGAAGTGATATACACGGGTTGTCATCAGACCCCCGAGCAGATTGTTTCAGCGGTGATCCAGGAAGACGTGGACCTCCTGGGCTTGAGCTGCCTTTCGGGCGCTCATCGCTACCTTTATCCCGCGGTAACAAAGCTCCTCAAGGAGAAAGGTGCAGACGACGTCACCGTCATCGGCGGCGGAATCATCCCCGAACAGGACTTTCAGGTGCTCTATGACGCCGGCCTGAAGGCGATCTTCGTGCCCGGCGCGACCCTGGACTCCATCATTGACTGGATCAACACAAACGTGAAACCGAGGGCATAACAAAGGCGATTGAATGGAAACAACAAAGAAGATAAAAGGCGGGGATGTTCGGGCCGCCTCCCGTCTGATACGGAACCTGGAAGACCACATCCCCGAGGCAAAGACCACCATCAAGCACCTCTTCCCCCTCACGGGGAAAGCACACGTTATCGGTATTACCGGCTCGCCCGGTGCGGGGAAGAGCACCCTCACGGACGGGTTGATCGACTGCATCCGCAGGAAAGGAAAGACCGTCGGCGTGCTGGCCGTTGATCCCACGAGCCCCTTCACGGGCGGGGCGATCCTCGGTGACCGCATTCGTATGCAGAGACATGCCGAGGACCCGGGCGTATTCGTCCGGAGCCTCGCGACCCGCGGGGCCCTGGGCGGACTGGCCAAGGCCGTCGGTGATGCCATCCATGTGCTCGACGTGATGGGGAAGGATGTCGTCATCGTGGAAACCGTCGGGACGGGCCAGCAGGAGGTGGACATTATCAACCACTCCCACACGGTTCTCGTGGTGCTCGTCCCCGGGATGGGCGACGAGATCCAGGCCATCAAGGCGGGGATCCTGGAGATTGCCGACATCTTCGTGGTGAACAAGGCCGACCGTGAAGGCTCTTCGAAGCTCTCGAGAGAGCTCATGGCCATGCTGGACATGGCGCCGCCCTCTTCCTTCCCGGCAGGGTGGAGACCCCCGATCATGAAGGTGGAAAACGCCTTCGAGCCGACGGGTTTTCAGAAGGCCTTGAATAATCTCAGTGACAAGATCGACGATCATTACAAGCATCTCATCGATCACGACCTCCTGGGCAACCGTCTCCGCCGCAAGGCCACTGTTGAGCTGAATGAGGCCATACGGGCCTGCATTCTGGAGCCGGTCCTCATGAAGCTCGTTTCGAGCGGCGAGATGAAGGGGCTGATCGACAAGCTGATGAAAAAGGAGATCGACCCCTATACCGTTGCGGAAGACATCGCCAAACGGTATATGGCGGGATGCCTTTAATCGGGTGGGCTGCTCAAACTGAAAGGGAAAGAGCCCGGGATGGTATATTCGACATTCCGGGCTTTTTATTACAGCGCCCTGCGCTGCCGAGGTTTCCGGCATCAGGCATCGGGGCTCAGCCAAAAAAAGAAAAAATCATCCCGGGGTTGCGGGAGGTGGGAGCAGAGGTAAACAATCTTGCTTTTTTCCCCTATACCCTGTACCCGATACCCGTGACCCCTCTTTGGCAGGAGGATACATGACAAAAGACACCATCGAAGCAACCCTCGCCAAGCACTCCCGGGGCATCATCATGGTCATCACGGGCGACGGCAAGGGGAAGACCACGGCGGCCCTGGGGCAGGCGCTCCGTGCCCTGGGCCACGGTCAGAAGGTCTTCATGATCCAGTTCATGAAAGGGAGAAAATACGGGGAGGTCCTCGCGGCGGAAAAATGTCTTCCCGGCTTCACCATCCGGCTCTGCGGGCTCGACAGCTTCGTCATGCGGGACAACCCCGCGCAGGTCGACATTGACCTGGCCTGTGCCGGACTCAAGCTGGCCCGAGAGGCGATTTCATCGGGAGAATACGACATGGTCATCCTGGATGAAATCAACGTGGCGCTGGATTTCAAGCTTGTGTCACTCGATGAGGTCCTCGAGATGCTCCGGAACAAGCCCCAGCAGGTCACCGTCGTCCTCACCGGCCGTTACGCCCCTCATCAGATTATCGACCTGGCGGACACGGTGAGCGAGGTCAAAGAGATCAAGCATCATTATTCGAAGGGGGTAAAGGAAAAGGCGGGAATGGAGTTCTAATTCAGGGGATCGGATACAGGGGTTAGGGTACAGGAAAGACACAACATAGCTTATTCCTCTCTGAACCCGGAACCCGGTTCCAGAACCCCGGTTTTTGGGGATCGTTGGAAATGGAAAAAACGCCTAGGGAAGAACTGAACCGGCGAATCGAGGCGATGCAGACATACATGGTCTCGCAGGGGATCGACGGTGCCCTCATAACACAGAACGCCGACCTGTATTACTTCACCGGTACGGTCCCCCAGGGCTGGCTGTACATCCCGGTTTCCGGGAATCCCCTTCTTCTCGTGCGAAAGAATATCAACCGCGTCATCGACGAGACGGCGCTGGAGAGGGTTCTGCCCGCGCGCAGCCCGAAGGACCTTGCCGCCCTGCTTTCAGATCACGGATACGGGTCGCCGAAGCGGCTCGGCATGGAGCTCGACGTCCTGCCCGTAAGCCACTACATGCGGCTCGAAGCCGCCCTCAAGCCGGCAGGCGTCGTCGACATTTCGCCGGCTGTCCAGGCCATTCGAGCGGTCAAGTCGGACTATGAAATCGCTATCATCCGTGATGCGGCGAGGCTTGCCGACACCATGGTGGCTACGGCAAGAAAGACGCTGCGCGAGGGTATGACGGAGGTTGAACTCGCTGCCGGGATAGAAGCGGCGGCGCGGGTGAAGGGTCACCCCGGCCTCGTCCGTCTGCGGGCCTTCAATGCCGAGATGTACTGGGGGCCTGTCGTATCAGGGCCCGATGCGGCGGAACCGGCTTTTGTCGACACCACGGAGGGTGGACGGGGCACCAGTCTCGCGCTTCCGGCAGGTGCGGGGTTCAGAATCATCCGTCAGGGCGACCCCGTCATTGTAGACATGGCCGCGACCCTCCGGGGCTATAATGCCGACATCACACGGACCCTGTGCCTGGGGAAACTAACGGAAAAGCACTCTCGTGCCTTCCGGGTGTCTGTTGAAATTCTTGAAGCGCTCGAAGACCTGATGCGGCCGGGGATTCCGACCGCGGATATTTATACGGAAGCAGAAAGGATTGCCGGCAGAAACGGGTTAGCGGATCATTTCATGGGATACGGAAACGAAAAAGCCGGCTTCTGCGGTCACGGTATCGGTATCGAACTCGATGAAACACCCATTTTTTCAAAAAACGGGAAGGGAAATATCGAGCCCGGAATCGCCTTCGCCCTGGAGCCCAAGTTCACATTCCCCGGTGAGGGTATTGTGGGGGTTGAGGATTCCTATGTCATGACGGAAAAAGGTGTCGAGAAGCTGACGAAGAGCAGCTACGTGGTGGAGATTCGTGGCTAAGATCGGAACAAAGGGAAAAACAAAAACAACGAGGCGGGGGACTATCGGGGACGGAAGTCAAAAAAAACTCCTGGAGAGGATCTTCAGCGTCCTGAAGGCGCAGGGCGCTTCGGAGGTACGCCTGATCCCCGCAAAAAGCATCGTCGTTGACGAGCGGGTGCGACTGAAATGCCAGATTCCGCTCTGCGACACTTACGGGCGCAATCTGATGTGTCCGCCGAATCTCCCCTCTGTCGAGGATTTCCGCAGGGCTCTCGAGCGCTTTTCCCGGGCTGTCCTCATCCAGGTCACGGCCTCGATTCCGGAGCCATCGGGCGGTAAATTATCGGAGGATGTATTCGCCCCGGCGAAGAAACTCCACGGACTTGTCAACATGGGTGAGAAGCTCGCTTTTGAGGGGGGGCTTCATTTTGCCACCGGGCTCATCGGTGGTTGCTGCAGGCTGTGCGAAGAGTGCGTGGCCGCTCAAGGGGAGATAAAGTGCAGGTTTCCCTTCAAGGCGAGACCCTCCATGGAGGCCATGGGGATCGATGTTTTTTCTACACTCGAGAATGCGGGTCTTCCCGTCGCGGGACTCCCGGTATGCGACCGGGTGACCTGGACCGGCCTGATTCTGATTTAGGAGCAGACTCAAGGTAACGCCCTTCAGGTTCAAAAGAACGAAAAGAGCGAAAAAAACGAAATAAACGAGATAAACGATATTGGGAGGTGGAGACATGGCGTTAATCAAAGAAGCGGGTATTCCCATCGGGCGGTTCATGATTGTCGATAAAAAAGACGGTTTGAAGAAGGACGATCTGATCATCGAGGCCAACGGTCAATACCAGGTGACCGAGCGGCCGGAGGCGTTCATCATCAAAAACGCCGAGTGCTGCCGGAGTATCATGGTGAAAGTGAGCAAGAAGGAGTGAACTCCGGGCGTCAGTCACAGGCAGAATAACAGGATAATTTGATGTTCAGGTCTATCCGGCCTTGCGGGTGATGGGAAAAAGGTTCGTTCAAAGAGCATGGAAGAAAAAGACGAGAAATTTTGGAAAGATAAGCAGATCGGTGCCAAGGGGGCTCGGCACTAATCGAAATCGCTGGGTCGAAGCGTATCAATTCATTTTAAGTTTTCTTTAACCCTTCGACATTAAAAGATTCAGTTGGGAAAGGGTGCCTGTAGGGAACAACCTGCTGGGAGCCCTTTTTTTATGAATTTTTGTGCGGTGAATGAATATATCCTTGGGAGAAATGCATAAAAAACCTTGACAGGCAGAATGCATTACGTTATCATGCAAACGAAAATGATTGTCATTTGCACATCCTATGAAGCATGAATTTCGAAGAAGATATCAGTGGTGCCACGGGAAAATGAGGGGATTCGGCTACCGGATGACCATGGGCCGGGAAGCGATTCTCGACATTCTCTCCAGGGCCGACGAACACCTGAGTGTGGAGGAGATTTACATGCGGGTCCACAGGACCTACCCCGCGATTGGACTGACATCGGTTTACCGGACACTGGATACGCTTGTTTCTCTCGGGCTCGTCTACAAATTCGATTTTGGTGACGGCAGGGCCAGGTACGAACTGGCAGATGAGATCAAGGGAAAAGCCCATCATCATCATCTGGTGTGCACAAAGTGCGGGAAAATTATTGAATACACGGATTTCGTGGACGAGGAACTCGCCCTTCTCAGAAAGACGGAAGCGACTCTTTCACGGAAACACAAATTCAAAATAAAAAATCATCTCATCCAGTTCTACGGGCTCTGCCAGAATTGCGAGACGTAGTGCGTACGGCAAATTTTTTTGGTCATTTAATGAAAATGATTTTCATTAATAACTAAAGAACATGGGGATGTGAAATATGCCGAATTTTGATGGGACAGGTCCGAGGGGAAAGGGTCGCCGGTCTGGAAGAGGAAGGGGTGTATGCCGATGGGGCAGCGGCGGCAGGGGCGCAGGACTGTCGGGCAGGGCGGGTGTCAGATTATCTGATCTATTTTCGTTGGTCCGGGAGGCACTGTCAATCTGGGGGGCCTACAAGGCACTACGCGGCGGTATGTCTAGACCAAGCCTCTCCTTTGACGAGCGCGATCTGCTGGAACGGGAGAATAGACAGGGGCTTAAAAAACCGATTGTCCAGAAAAATGAAGGTGAAATTGTCGACGTGGAGACACCGTCCCGCCTCATTGAATATTTTCGGGCGGGCGATCGATGAGGGCGAGCCTCTCGAAAAGAGATGTCCCCCGATGCAGGGGAAACGGGCTTTGTAATCTGCAGCATAAAAAATCGCGAAAATCATCAGGAGGTGAATCAAATGCCCAGAGGAGATAGAACTGGTCCCGCAGGGTTGGGACCCATGACAGGAAGAGCGGCAGGTTTCTGCGCCGGTTACTCCGCGCCGGGTTACATGAACCCGGCACGTGGATGGGGCAGAGGCCGTGGTTTCGGTTTCTTCGGCCGCGGCGGAGGCGGCGGCCGGGGGTGGAGGCACTGGTATTACGCCACCGGCCTTCCCGGGTGGGCGAGGGGCGGTTTCGGCCCGGGGCCTTACGCAGGGCCGGCCTACGGTGCCTACGGTCCCGAGATGTCCGCGAAGGAAGAAATCGATGTCCTTCATGAAGAGGCTGGATTTCTCAGGAAAGAGATTGAAGAGATCGAGAAGAGAATCGCCTCTCTGGAGAAGGAAGAAAAAAAGTAGCGAGCAAGGCGCGGATGGGCGGGGGGATGATCCCCCTTCCCGTCCTGTCTGTTAAAAGGGGACGATTATGAAAATTGCAATATCGACGGATGGGGAATTTGTGTCAGCCCATTTCGGGAGATGTCCGGCCTTTACGATTGTCGAGATCGAAAACGGCCGAATCAGGGACACGCAGACCATCGCGAACCCCGGTCATCAACCGGGCTTCATCCCGCGATTCCTCCATGAAAGAGGCGTGAGTTGTATCCTGGCCGGCGGCATGGGGCCGAGAGCCTCCGGGTTCTTCGAAGAACTGGGGATGCAGGCGATCGTGGGTGTCAGCGGAAAAATCGATAACGTGCTCGATCAGCTTCTCAAGGGAACCCTCCGGGGCGGCGAAAGCCTCTGCAAGCCCGGGGCCGGAAAAGGATACGGAATGGAAAAATCCATCTGTGATCACGCAGGCGAAGAGGGTCATCACCATGACAGCGGGGAGGTGAAGGAATGAAAGTGTGTGTAACAGCGGAAGGCAAGGACCTCGATTCCAGGGTGGATCCCAGATTCGGCCGATGCATGTATTTCATCATTGTGGACCCGGAGACCCTGGATTTCGAATCCGTCGGGAACCCCGGTCTCGATGCCTCCGGGGGCGCCGGGATCCAGGCCGGTCAGGTCGTCGCGTCAAAAGGCGCGAAAGCCGTGATCACCGGCAATGTGGGACCCAATGCCTACCAGACACTGCAGGCCGCCGGTATCAGCATCTTCACCGGTGCCGGTGGAACCGTTCGGCAGGCCCTGGAGGATTACAAGAACAACCGGCTTGCAAAGGCCGGTGGTCCGAGTGTGGGTTCCAAAGCGGGTATGGGAGGAAAAAGATAAGGAGAAAACACATGCCGTTTTACGAGCCCCTGGAAAAAATCGAACCAAAACATCTGGAATTGGAACGGGCGCGAAAATCCCTCCGTGAGGAGTTGGAAGCCATCGATTACTACCAGGAGAGGATTGACGCGACGACGGATAAATCCCTGAGGAAAATTCTTGTGCACAACATGAACGAGGAAAAGGAACACACGGCCATGCTCATCGAGTGGCTTCGAAAAAACGATCCCGTTCAGGACGAAGTCTTTAAGAAACACGATTAGGAGGTTCTATGCTGCCTTTGAGAGACGGAACAGGCCCGCCCGGCGGAGGCCGCGGACAGGGAGGCGGTGCAGGACGAGGCGGCGGCGGAGGTCGCGGGCAGGGAGGCGGCGCAGGACGAGGCGGCGGCAGGATGGGAGGAAACCGTCCGGGTGCCGGACCCGCCGGAAATTGCATCTGCCCGAATTGCGGTAAGAAGACGCCCCATCAGGCCGGTATCCCCTGCTATACCCAGAACTGCCCTGAATGCGGGACCGGGATGGTCCGGGAGTAAACCCGATGATCATTGCGGTGGCGAGCGGTAAAGGGGGCACGGGTAAAACGACGGTGGCGGTGAACCTGGCCCTTTCCCTGGCGAATGTCCAGCTCATCGACTGTGATGTGGAGGAGCCGAACGCGCACCTCTTTCTGAAGCCGGAAATATCCTTCAGGAAATCCGCCTGCACCCCTATCCCGGAAGTCATCGAGGAACGATGCAATGATTGCGGGTTGTGCCAGAAGGTTTGCGCTTTCAACAGCATCGTCGTGCTCCCGGCTCCCGAGGGTGCCAGCAAGGGTTCGGTTCTTGTTTTTCCGAACCTGTGTCACAGTTGCGGGGCCTGCTACATTCTCTGCCCTCAGGCTGCCATCCGCGAAATCGAACGGGAGATCGGTGTCATCGAATCAGGCTGGGCCGGTACTTTAGCATTCACCCAGGGCAAGCTCAACATCGGCGAGGCGATGGCCCCCCCGCTCATCCGCCAGGTCAAGAAACTCATCGACCCGGGCCGGATTGTCATTATCGACGCGCCGCCCGGGACATCCTGCCCCGTCATCGAAGCGGTCAAGGGGGCCGACTTCTGCATTCTGGTGACGGAGCCGACGCCCTTCGGGCTCCACGACTTGAAACTCGCCGTCGAAATGCTCAAAACGGTCGGCATTCCCTGCGGTCTGATCATCAACAGGTCCGATATCGGGGACGATCGAACGGAACAGTACGCTTTCGACAACAACATTCCCGTCCTCATGCGTATTCCCTACGACCGGGAAATCGCGGAGCTTTACTCCAGAGGAATGAACATCGTCGATTCCAAGAAGGATTACAAAACCCGATTCAGGGAAGTATTTTCACGAATAGAGAATCTTTATGAAGCAGATCGTGGTTATCAGCGGCAAAGGGGGCACGGGTAAAACCGTTATTACCGCGTCCTTCGCCGCACTGGCGAAGAATAAGGTCATGGTCGACTGCGACGTCGATGCCGCCGACCTGCATCTGCTGCTGCACCCGCGCATTATTGAACGTCACGAGTTCCGGAGCGGAAAGACGGCAAGGATTGATCTCGAGAAATGCGTCGAGTGCGGGAAGTGCGTGGATCTCTGCAGGTTTGACGCCATCAGCCCGGCCTTTGTCGTCGATAAAATATCCTGCGAGGGCTGCGGACTCTGCGGCAGAATATGTCCAGCCGGAGCCGTGGTGATGGAGGAGAACCTCTCAGGCGAATGGTTCGTCTCGAACACGGCATACGGACCCTTTGTTTACGCGCGTCTTGGAATCGCCGAGGAGAATTCGGGGAAACTCGTGGCCCAGGTCCGGCAGGTGGCCAAAGAAATCGCCGAGAGGGATAACCTGGACTATGTGCTAATTGACGGGCCGCCCGGAATCGGCTGTCCCGTCATCGCCTCCCTCTCGGACACGGACCTGGCCCTGATTATAACGGAACCGACGCTTTCGGGCATTCACGACATGTCCCGGGCGGCTGAACTCACGGGACATTTCCGTATCAAAACAGCGGTTGTGATCAACAAGCACGACCTCAACCCGTGGAACACGGCGGACATTGAGAAAATGTGTCAAGACAGGGACATTGAGGTGATCGGGGAAATCCCCTTCTCTGAAGAGGTCAGCCGTTCGATAGTCAGGGCCCGCCCCCTCGTGGAAATATCCTCGAATGCCGTCGGCCGGGAGATTTCCTCCATCTGGCGGCGCATAGAGGTCATGGTGGCGGAAAATAAAAAGAAGTAAATCAAATGAACCCTTCACGGGAGGAAAGGGTCCATCAAGGAGACGTCATGGAAGAGCAGCAACGCGCTGTCGCACAGGATGAAAAAGTCCAGCAGAAGATGTCGCAAATCCAGAAGAAAATCATTGTCATGAGCGGTAAAGGGGGCGTCGGCAAAACCTCCGTCGCCGTCAATCTTTCCTACGGATGGGCCATCCAGAACAAAAAGGTCGGCATTCTCGACATTGATATCCACGGCCCCAATGTGGCCAAGATGCTCAACATCGAGAATGAGCGGATCCTCAATTCCGATCTCGGCGTGGAGCCGGTCCGCGTCCTGCCGAATCTCCGGGCCGTCAGCCTTGCTCTGCTGGGTTACGGTCCGGATAACCCGATCATCTGGAGAGGCCCCCTGAAATTCACGGCCATCAAACAGCTGCTAGGGGAGGTGAACTGGGGCACCCTGGATTATCTGGTCATCGACTCTCCGCCCGGCACGGGTGATGAGCCGCTGAGCGCCTGTCAGCTTATCCCCGATATCAGCGGGTCCGTCATTGTGACCACACCGCAGGATATGTCCATCCTCGATGCCCGCAAGAGCGTTTACTTCTCCAAAAGACTGGGAATCCCCGTGATCGGCATTATTGAAAACATGAGCGGTCTCATCTGTCCGCATTGCCATAATGAAATTCAGCTGTTTAAAAAGGGTGGCGGAGAAAAAGCTGCCCTAGACATCGGTGTTCCCTTCCTGGGGCGCATCCCTTTCGAGCCCGAACTGGTGGAGCTTGCAGACCGGGGGGTGCCTTTCGTTTACGAACGCAAAGACACCGCCGCGGGCAAGATTTTCGCCGAGACTTTGATCAAAATTGAAGCGTTCCTGAGCACCCGACATTGAGACAGGCATTCAAATACCTATACGGTCCCGTCCCCTCCTGGCGGCTCGGAGCCTCCCTGGGCATTGACCCTCTTTCGCAGGGGGAGAAGGTCTGCAATTTCGATTGTGCCTACTGCCAGCTTGGCCAGACCCGTGTTTACAGCGTGGAGCGCAAATCTTACGTTACGCCCGAAGCGGTCTGTCGTGAGTTGAAACGCCTCCCCGCCGTGGCCGTTGATTTCATAACAATCTCCGGGACGGGTGAGCCGACCCTGGCTGCGAATCTCATCGGGGTCATTGAGGAAATAAAAAAAATCAGGCGTGAGCCCGTCGCCGTCCTGACTAATTCCAGCATGCTGCATCATCAGGATGTCCGGGATGCCCTGATGAAGGCCGACTATGTCGTTGCCAAGCTCGATGCCTTTTCACCGGAGTCCCTCCGGGCCGTCAACCGGCCGGCACCGGGGATTACCTTTGAACATATCCTGGCCGGTTTGAAACAGTTCAAGAATGCCTACGGGGGCAGACTGGCCCTGCAGATCATGTTCATCGATGAAAACAAGGACTCCGCCGTGGAACTTGCGGCAATCGCCCGGGACATTCAACCGGACGAAGTCCAGATCAACACACCTTTGAGACCCTGCAAAGTGAAGCCCCTGTCCAGAGGAACACTGGCCGCCATCACACGCTGTTTCAGGGGTATGAAAGCGATCAGTGTCTATGAAAGCCCCGTGAAGGCGGGTGTCAGGCCCCTCAGCGGTGAGGACACGCTCAAAAGAAGGGGCAAGGTGTAACCTGCGTCAGCGAGGCCACAGAGAGGATCATCCGGAGAAACTCCATGCCGATTTATGAGTGCGAGTGCGGGACCTGCAGGAAATGACTTGCTGTCTCTAACCCCCTCGAAAGACCGGGAGCATCATCGCCCGGCAGGAGCGTTACATCATGAAAATTCAGATCGTCGCCGTCGGCTCATCGGCACAGGAGCGCCAAATCGGTCACTGGGGCCTATCTTTCCTCGTTGATCAAGACGTCCTTTTCGACACCTTCGGTTTACCGGCTGTCCTGCAGAAGAATATGAGAAAACTGGACATCGACCCGTCCAGGATCAGGCATATCGTCATATCCCACAATCACTGGGATCACATATCGGGTCTGTGGGATATCATCCTGAAGAACAAAAATGCGACGGTTTATCTGTGTCCGAACTCCGGCGAGGGGCTCCAGGGAAAGATCAGGGAGTTCGGCGCCAGGCCAATCCAGCCCCCGGGCTTCCTGGAAATTAAAAAACGGATTTTCACAACGGGGGAGATCATCGGGGAATACGACGGCAGGCCCATGTGTGAACAGGCAATGGTGGCGAAGTCCCGCCGGGGTCTTGTGATCATCACGGGTTGCGCCCATCCGGGGATCGTCCCCATGGTCGAAAAGGTAAGGGATCATTTCGCTGAAAAAATTTATATGGTCATGGGGGGGTTTCATCTGCTAGATAAAAACAGGGACGCAATCGACGCGGTCATCAGGAAATTCAAGTCGCTCCGCATCACAAAAATAGGTCCCACCCATTGCACGGGAGATCTGGCCACCGGCCTTATGCGGGATGCCTATCAGGGTAACTTCCTGGACATCTGTGAAAAAACCTGTATCGAAATCCCGGATCCGTAAGGGATGCCCGGCACCCGCCATCGACAAGGACCGGCAAAGAAAGGGGTGATGAGGTTATTGGATGATGAAATTCGTTCCATCAAGGAAATTCTCGACCTCCTGAACGCAAAGACCGACAGGGGCTTTTCAGAAAAGGTGATCGATTACGGATTGAACCCGAGGAATTGCGGCGTGATGGAAAACCCGGACGCCCACGCCAGGGTGACCGGTCCCTGCGGTGACACCGTTGAGATATATCTTCGTTTCCAGAACGGTAAGATCAACGATATCCGCTACACAACCGACGGCTGCATGACATCACACGCAGCCGTCTCGGCGGCCACAGTGCTCGCGAAGGGTAAAACCGTGAGGGAATGCATACGGATCAATCAAAGTGCCATTATGGAGCACCTGGGCGGTCTGCCGGAAGAAGATCAGCACTGCGCCCTGCTTGCGGCCACGACCCTCCATCGGGCCCTGAGGAACTACGCAGCGGGTAAAAAACGTCTGAAGCCTTGATGCGGAAACGGCCGTCCCGGAGATGCCCCAAATGGATTCGGTTCAGTATAAACCAATCGGGATCATCTATTCCCCTTTCGATGTGCCTGAGGGCACACCCATACAGCCGGCCGGCGCACGCGGGGTGGCTGGACGGGTGGAGGTGTTTCCCGAATATGTGGAAGGACTGAAGGATGTCGAGGGTTTTTCACACATTCTTTTGATCTACCATTTCCACCTGTCGAGGAAGTCATCCCTGACGGTGAAGCCTTATCTGGACAGCCATTTGCGGGGTGTTTTTGCGACCAGGAGTCCCAGCCGTCCGAACCCCATCGGGATTTCCGTCGTCAGGCTCAACCGGGTCGAAGGGGCGATTCTTCACATTCTGGATATCGATGTCGTCAATGGAACGCCTCTGCTCGATGTCAAGCCCTATGTCCCGGCATTTGATGTGGATGTGAGTGATCCCGTAAAAATCGGATGGCTCGAGGGCCTGGTCGGCAAAGCGTCCACGGTGAAGGATGACGGAAGATTCAAGAGATGAGCTTCTTTCCCGCGGACCGTTAGCCCAGTCAGTGTCCGCCCCTTTCAATACCGATGACTGGTCGAATGAAAAAAAACTTAAGGAGGTTTTTTTATGTTCCATGAAGAGCGATGCGATTTCTGCGGCGAGTGTCTCGCGAGGTGCTACTACCTTCCTTTCGACAGGGAAAGCGGTTCAAAGGAGTTCAAAAAGCTGGTGAAGGGCGAGAAGGTGAACTGGCTCTTCGACTGCGTGACCTGTATCGCCTGCAACGAATACTGCCCGAGGGACGCGAGGCCCTTCGACCTGATCCTCAAACGGATGGAGGAAGCCGGGGATTTCACGGACCCGAAGCTGAGAACCAAGATGGCCGAGCGGTTCAAGCCGGAGGGTGAGCCGAGGCCGACGCCGCCGAAGGACCGCGTCATGTCTATCTGCGTCATGCAGGGGAACATGCCCTGGGCCATCCAGGGTCAGCTCTTCGAGAATATCCCCCTTCTCAAGGGCAAACATTACTTCTGCAACGTTCTTTTTGCCCACATGGGGGACGAGTCCATCATGCGGGAGCGGCTCCAGGCCATGGTCGACAACCTCTCAAAGTCGGGGGCGAAGGAGATCGTTTTCGTCCACGACGACTGCTACGGACTTCTCAAGGGCATGGCACCGGAATACGGTATCAAGCTCCCTTTCCGTCCCGTCCACCTCTTCGAGTACCTGCGGGACTACTTGAAGGAGAACAAGGGGAAGGTCAAAAAGCTCGGCATGAAAGTGGCCTACCAGAGGCCCTGTGCGTCGCGCCTGACGCCGGAGAAGGACCCGGTGCTCGACGATATCTTCGACCTCATCGGCGTGGAGCGTGTCAAGAGAAAGTATGACGGCATCGACGCTCTCTGCTGCGGTGTGGAGGTGGCGGGACCGGGGCTGAAGCTTTTCCCCCGCGGGAAGAACTTCGAACCCTTCCGCGAAAAGAACATCAAGGACGCGAAAGAAAGCGGTGCCGAGGCCATGGTGTACCTCTGCGCCATGTGCTTCGCAACAATGAACAAGAAGACCCGGGAGGCGGGGATGAAGAATTACATGATCAGCGACATCTGCCGGCTCGCCCTGGGCGAGGAACTGCCGACGGAAAAGCCCCAGTAATGGTTCCGGGAAGGGAGTAGCGCGCAGGAATTGAAAGGAGCTGATATGAATTCGAAAACGAGAATTGGAATCATAATCTGCGATCGCTACCGCCGCTGCGCAGGCGGGAAATGCCTCCGGGCGATGAGGAACAAGGAAGGGGCTTTCAGCATATACGCAGGCAAAGATCTCGAGCTGGTCGGGTTTACAACCTGCGACGGCTGTCCCGGTGGGAATATGGAATATGCAGGCGACGAGATGGTCAAGAACGGAGCTGAATTTATCCATCTGGCTACCGGTATGGTCGTCGGTTACCCCCCCTGTCCCCATATCGAGACATTCAAAGCCTTTCTTGAAAAGCGTTATGGCGTCAAAGTCGTTGTAGGGACGCACCCCATACCGAAAAAGTATCTTCTCATGCACACTTCACTCGGAACATGGGAGGATGCCAGGTGGAAACCGCTTCTTGCACCAACCCTGACAGATGAAAATACACGTGCGAGTTACGATTGAGAAAATTTCACTGGCACCCTATTGATCGCCCGCGACAAGAATCGTGCAACAGCGGTGAAGAAGACGAATATCGTGTTCCTCTGCCCCGTGCGTTATATAAACCTGCGGAAAATCTGCCGGGATGAAGGAATCGTTCGCCTTTTCATCACGGAAGTGTGCAAAAAGACTTTGGCGACCTGAAGAACGATATGCGGTTAAGCCGGATGGATATATTTCGTGGAGTTCTGCTCTGATGAAACGAAATAGGAAAGGAGGTGGACCGATTGGCTGAGGAGGTGAAAGCGGGATGTGCGAGGCCGACGGGCGGGCTCGTCGGCGAACCGGTTGAAGAGGAAAAAACAATTGCACATAAAGAAGAAAAAAAGGAGGTGAAGTCCATGCTCATGATCGGCAGAAAGGCGCCGGATTTCATGGCGCCCGGCTACTTAAACGGGAAGTTCATCAATGTCCACTTGTCGGACTACCTGGGGAAGTGGGTGCTTTTATGTTTCTACCCGGGGGATTTCACCTTCGTCTGAGCAACGGAGATATCGGCGGTCGCCGATAGATACGCGGAATTCGAGAAACTCGGCGTTCAGGTGCTCACCATGAGCATCGACAGCGTCTTCGTCCACAAGATGTGGGTGGACCACGAGATCTCCAAGATGGTCAAAAAGGGCGTTCCCTACCCGATGCTCTCCGACGTGGGGGGCAAGGTGGGGACGGCCTACGGTGTCTTTGACGACGTGGCTGGCGTGGAGACGAGGGGGCGGTTCATCATCGACCCCGACGGGGTCATCCAGGGTTATGAGATTTTAACCCCGCCCGTGGGGCGAAACGTCTCCGAGAGCCTGCGGCAGGTGCAGGCCTTCCAGCATGTGAGAAACAGCGGGGGGACCGAGGCCACCCCCTCGGGCTGGCGTCCGGGGAAGGTCACCCTGAAGCCCGGGCCGGACCTCGTCGGCAACGTCTGGAAAGTCTGGAAACCATCCATGGCCTTGGATTGAGCAATCCATAAGGATAACTAAATCCTGTTCTCAGATGAGGATGGGTTTTCGGTGAAACAGGTTTTCCGTAATGTATTTTATAGGAAACAAAAAAATCGAAGTGAACAAGGAGGATAGTCATGGCGAGCAAGAAACTGTTGGAGCTTATGAATAAAAGCGTTGCCCGGGAAATGCAGGTGTCAATCCAGTACATGTGGCAGCACGTCCAGTGGTCCGGTATTTACCACTACGCCATAAAAGATGAACTAAAGAAAAACGCCATAGCGGAAATGAAGCATGCAGAGGAAATCGCCGAAAGGCTGTTCTACCTCGGCGGCGTTCCCACCACGAAACCGGAACCGATCTTTGTCGGCAAGACCCTCAAGGAGATGCTGGTCAGGGACATCAAAGACGAGGAAGGCGCCATCAGGCTCTACAAGCAGATCATCGCACTTGCACAGAAGGAAAACGACCCGACAACTGCACGCCTGTTCAGAAAAATACTCCATGACGAGGAGGAGCACCACGATTTCTTCCAGGGTGTCCTCGAGGGGTTGAAGTAGCGGACCCGTCAGACCAGAACGAAGACCCGCTGCACGAAGGGTTTTTCTTTAAGACACATTTCCCGTAAGGAGGTTTTTATGAAGAAAAAGAGCATCCCACGTTTGTATCTTGTCGCTCTTGCCTTTGTTTTCTTGACGGCGACGAACGCCCTGGCAGCCTTCAAGGCGGATAGCCTCCTCAACAAGCAGACGCTCAACTTCAACCTCGCCTCCACGGAGGATCGGCCGATCGGCTACAACCAGGACTACCAGGGAAAGTACTACCTGATCATGACGTTTTTCCCCGCGGCCTTCACACCTATCTGATCGGGTGAGATGAAGGGCCATCAGAGGAACCTCTCCCTCTATGAGTCCCTCAACGCCCGGGTCACGGGCGTCAGCCGCGACGATGTGATTACCCTGAAATACTGGGCCAAGTCTCTGGATGTGACCTTTCCGATCCTCTCCAATGTTTCGGGTTATCTCGGCGACTTCTTCGGCGTGATCCCATCTGGATCCGTCTTCGTCTTCAACCGGCGAACGGTGGTCATCGACAAGAAGGGCGTGATTCGGTACGCCAAGGACGGATCACCGAACTATGCGGAGATCATCGATCTCCTGAAGCAACTCAACGAGGAGGACAAAAAACCCTGATCAAGGGGTCTATATCCTCAAGATGATCATTCCCTATGAAAAAATCTCGAAGGGGATATTCATTCGGGCCGGCTTCCCGCCGGCCCGTTCTTTTCCGTCATGCATCGACAAGACATTTCCTGAGACGGTCTTGCAGTTCCTCCCTGTTCATATCACGGCCGACAAGAACAAGAGTGTTGGGCTCGATCCCCGATCCATAGTGGTTTGTCAATTCATAACGGCCGGACACGTACTGGACAAGCTGTTCCTGTTTCATGCCGGCAATCCGGACAACGCCTTTCAGGCGGTAGACCGAATCCGGAAGCCGGTCAAGGTATCGGGTAATCCGGTGCGGGTCGAAAATTCCCGGAATCTGTAAGGTAAAACTGATGATGCCCTGGACGTGAATATCCGTATCAGGGCCCTTTGAGAGACGGCCCCGGTGATCGATTCCTGCTGCTGCCTCCGGCTCCGGGGCGCGCAGAACGTCCGTGTCATCCTCCATGGAAAAAAGCAGTCCCGGCTGGACGGATGTATGGACGGTCCGTATGATCGGTGCGCGGGGGTTGATCGCGCGGAGGGCCTTCTCAACATTCTCTTTTTCACTGTCAGTCATGAGGTCGACCTTGTTCAGGAGAATCAAGCCGGCGCTTTTCACCTGGGATTTAACAACAGGATACGCCTCAAGAATTTTGCTGAAATTGGCGCCGTCCGCGACGGTCACCATGGAATCGAAGCGGATAAAATCCTCCAGTGCGGGCAATTCCTCCAGGATACTCGAGGGATCAGCCACGCCCGTTGTTTCAAGGATGATGATGTCGGGGTCAAACTCCAGGCAGATCCGGCGCACCGCCTGGCGGAGATCACCGAGAAGGGTGCAGCACACGCAGCCCTCCTCCATGGAAGTGACGTTGTACGCGCTGTCCACTAGGGATTCATCGACGCTTACAGACCCCACCTCGTTTTGAATGACGGCGACAAACCGGTTGGCCATGAGGGTCTTGTACTCCACGATCTGATTCAGGAGCGTCGTCTTGCCGCTGCCGAGAAAACCCGTAATCACGAGGAGGGGCGGACGATACTGTATCCCCAGAGTCTGAAAAGGGCCGGCGCCGCTCTTCACCTTCCATGCGGGGGCTTCCCACCACAGGCGCGTCATGCCTTTGGGGATCCCCGTCCCCGGTTCGACTGCCCAGACCGGGTCCGCCTTCGGGTGCCCCGATTCTCCTGCGGCGTCTGGAAGAAACTCCTGGAGATGATCGATCCGGGGGGTGTTCAGGTGACCTTCCAGGTGCCCGAATCCGACGGTGATGAAGTACTCGCTCGTCTCCTGCCCGGCCATCGGCAACCATTCTTGGTCCCCTGTGATCTCCCAGACCGGCGCCTTTCGCTTTTTCAGGCAAGCGTGAACGGGCCCGTTTTTGAAATGATAGGCGAAGGCCTGAATCAGTCTGTCAAAGAAGGCAAAGGAAAGCGCGAAGGCGGGCACGTTGCGGTCTTTCCCGCCCGGTGGGAGCACCTCCAGGCGGGTCCCGTCCTCGCGGGCGAGAGAGAGGCCTTCCTTTCGAAACTCGAGCCATCGAAGGGGACTCCACAGCGACAGAAAGAGATTCTTCTCTTCCCGGTCCACGGACAGGAGAATCCTCCCGACGACAAAGGCGTTTTCGAGGGGGTCTTCGTTGCCCGGGAGATGACGGACCCAGGTCTCGAACCCGTGATCCTGGCGCAGGAGATTCTCCCGGATCGAGAAACGATCCAGCAGGGGCTCATCTCTGAGGGGAAAATACTGGAGATCAAAAATACCGTGAACCCAGCCTTCTTCCTGTTCATCTTTGCGGTAACTCAGGCTGTAAACCCCCCTCCGGCCCTTTAGCTTCAGTGTCCAGCTACCCGGCAGGCCGGCCCGATAGGCGATGCCGACCCAACCGATCTTCTCCTTGATCCGGGGCTCGTAGAAGGTCCTTATGAAAAGGTTTTCCATCAGGCCCGGCAACCCGAGGTCCGGTTCCCCGATGACGCCCGTCGGCTGAAATTCCCTGAGGGTAATCAAGATAGACCTCCGTGAATTTTCTCGCATACCCCCGTGATGAAGTCAAGAACGGACCCGCCTGCACTTCGCTCAAAACCCTCCTGAATATTGACTTTTAGCCGTTATACTGGTAACTTTTAAGTCGTCAAAGTGTAATTTTTTAATTTCTTTTTCCTACAAACGGTAATTTCCTGCTGTCGGCCGATCGTCGGCCATCCTGAGCCAATCAGTGGGCAAGTCAAATGGATACCCCGAAGGATAATCTGAACATTCTCAACAGCCTTGCCGTGGGCATCTTCACAGTTGATCTCGACCTGAACATTACCTTTTTCAATCGGGAGGCGGAGAAGATTACCGGTTTCAGTCGCCGTGAGGCCATAGGCTGCAAGTGCTATGAAATTTTCAGGACGGAACTCTGTCAGGAAGGCTGTTTCCTCAGACGGGCCATCGACACCGGTACAAACGTTGTTCGGGCCAGGAACAGGATTCTCACGAAAAAAAACATGGAAATCCCCGTGGAAGTCAACTGCGCCGTGATCCGTGATGATCAGGGGAGAGCCTTAGGCGGTGTTGAATCCTTCCTGGACGACTCCGTTCGCGTGACCCTGGAAAAGACCCTTCAGGACTCCTATACCTTCGAGGACATCGTCTCAAAGGACGAGAAGGTTCGAAGGATTCTCGATATTCTCGCGTCGGTGGCCAGAACGGACTCCCACATGCTCATTCTGGGCGAGACGGGCGCCGGTAAGGACCTTTTCGCGCGGGCGGTCCACAATTCCAGCCTGCGCAAAGGAGGGCCCTTCGTCAAGATCAATTGCGCGGCCATACCGGCCACTCTTCTCGAGTCGGAACTCTTCGGGTACAAAAAGGGGGCCTTCACCGACGCCAGGAGTGACAAAGCGGGACGTTTCCAGCTGGCCGAAGGAGGAAGCATCTACTTGGATGAGATCGGGGAATTGTCCCGGGAGCTCCAGGCGAAGCTCCTGCAGGTTCTCGACGAAAAGGAATTCTTTCCCCTCGGTTCCACCCGTCCCGTCAAGGTGAACGTGAGGGTCATTTCTTCGACGAACCGCAAACTCAGAAGAATGGTCGATGAAGGGCATTTTCGGGAGGACCTCTTTTACCGGCTCAACGTCGTCAGCATGGAGATCCCGCCCCTTCGCGAGAGGCCCGGCGATATCCCGCTGCTCATCGATCACTTTCTCCTGGTCGAATCACAACTGCTCAGGAAAGGGATCCGCGGAGTCTCGGGCGAGGCGATGCGGATACTCATGAACTATCCCTACCCGGGAAACGTGAGAGAACTCAAACATATCCTGGAACACGCCTGCATCGTCTGCCGGGGAAACGAAATCGGCACGGACGCCCTGCCCCTGTACCTCTTCAGTGAAACGACACCTAAGAAGGCAGGGCCGGCGGCCGTGACGACGCCTGATTCATCCAATCCTCTCGGGCACCTTGAGAAAGAAGCGCTTCTTTCGGCACTCGTAGTCAACGGGTGGAGCCGGAAGAAGGCCTCGAAGGCTCTCAAAATCAATCGTACAACCCTGTGGAGGAAGATGCGGAGACACGGTCTTCTGCCTGAAAGACCTGTTTAATATTTGAAACAAAATGAAACACTGTTTCAAAGTGCCTTATGAATATCAACATATTGTTTTGAAATGATAAATCCATATTTACCCGCCTTTTATGTTTCAAATATGAAACAGTCTATACGGCATCGGTTCTGTTCCTGCCCGTCTGGTTAATTTTAACCAATTGATATTACTTGAATAAATTAATTCTTTCGGACAATGGCACGTTGGTTGATAGATGAATTAACGTCATGAAAATCGCCATCTGCCAATTCAAGGGAAGAATATCTCCCCGTTACAACCACTCAACGGAAATCGTAACGGTGATTATCGGCAACGGCCAAATCCTGGAGAGGAAGGTTGTAGCCCTGACGGTCCTGGAGCCCCCTGAGTTTACGGAGTTTCTTGCCGGGCTGGGCATAGAGGCCGTTATCTGCGGAGGGGTCAAGGAAGAATGCCGGCAGATGCTGAAGAGGAAAAAAATCCGCCTCATCGACAATGTGATCGGGAATGTCGATGCCGTTCTCGAGCGGTTTAAGACGGGAGAACTGAACCCGGGAGACATTGTCAACTGACGATTCGAGGCAAGTACGGGGCCGGAAGGTGAAGATGCCTGTTGATAAAAGCAGAAGAAGTTTCTTTACCCGGGACCTCCTCGGGGCAGGGGTCAAACTGTTCGAAGAGCTCACCGGCTCGAACGAGACGGAAGCGCCGAAGCGGGATTATTTTGAATCCTTTGAGAGCTGCTACCCGCTTCTGTCCGAGGCCGGCGAAATGCTCATCGAGGAGGCCGTCAGGCGGGGGATCCGGGTCGAAGGGAGAAGCCGGGAGGAGATTGCCCGGGACATATTTGCACAAATGGAAAAAGCATAAATCATTTTTCGCTGAAGAAAGCGGGGCAAGCGGCTCCGCTCCAGGAAAGGAGGGTTTTTTATGGAAGGAAAAGTTGAAGAGCGTTATGGCGAGGGGTTTCTCGAGGAACGAAAGCTTGTTCCGCGATGGCCCGCGCCCATTCCGCAGATCGTCAACACGATTTTCATTCTGGCGATCTTTTACGTTACCTGGTGGATCTTCCAGGACCCGAGAGGCTGGCTTCGGATGTACACGCCTTATGTGGGGTACATGTACACCCGCTGGCTGCTCATTGTTCTCATCTGGATGGTCTATCTCTACTACTACTGGCCCTTCAAGAGGCGCTGGCTGGAAAACACGCACCCGGTCGTCAAAGGCGTGGTTATGACCGGTGTCGCAACTCTGATTCTGATCGTGCTCATCAAGGGCTTCTTCGAGGGACTCCTGGGTAATCTGTCCATGGCCTATTTTAACCCGGCTCAGCTCACGAAACTCCCGGGGGTGACCGAGTTCTTCGCCGTCGAGTACGCTGCGCTTGCCTGCCTCATGTTTGCCGCCATCGCCTCGTGGCTTTCCCCCTCGTGGCCCGTGGCCATGGAGATGTGGCCCTGGCAGAAACTGAAACAGCCGGTCCTGGGCACGACGGTCCTCATCGTCACGATGTTCATCGGGACCATCGTCTATTTCTGCACGATGCATCCCCACATGGGTATTCTCTATTACCCCTGGCAGTACTTCTGCTCCATCGCGCCTCCCTACTGGGAGAACTTTGCCGACACGGTCTCCGGGAATTTCCACGTATCCTGGATCATGTGCTGCACGATCGTCGTCTGGATGAACGAGTCCATCTGGGAGCGATACCCCTTCCGGGTTATCAGGAATGATATGCTCAGGCGTTGGGTGGCCTTTTTCGGCATCATTGTCATCGCCTGGTGCTTTTTCCTCTTCCTCTACTTCGCCCAGGAAATCTGGTGGGGCCCGGCCATCCGCGGGACCCGCAGGGACGCCGCCCCCGACTGGCGCTGGCTCCACGTGGGCGAGACGATGGTCTTCTTCCTGATCCCGGCCCTCTTCCTCACCTTCTACTGCAAAAACTGGCCGAGGAAGTACAGCGTTCCCATCAACTGGCTGATCCGGACACTCATCGCCCTCGTGGGCGGCATGGCCGTTTACTGGCTTTACTACAACATCGGCCACCTCACCCTCGGCGTTCAGAAGGGATACTCCCACCCCCAGCAGTTCCCCATGATCCCGACCATCTGGCTCATCAACCTGATGCTCATAAACCACTGGTTCATGGATAACTGGCCGGGGTGGAAGAAGGTCAAGGTTGAAGAAACGCAATCCACACAGGAGGAAAAAACATGAGCGGCGAATACAAGAAAGGTATCATCGTGGGTATCCTTGTCGGCGCGGGGATCTACTTTCTCCTCATTACGTGGATACTTCCCGTCATGAGCAAGTGGACCTGGATGTACACGTAAAATACACGCCTCCGTTTCACGGTAAAATTCAGTGAGCTGGAGTATAATTATAAAAGGGAGGTTAAAATGACCGAAGAAAGGAAAGAAGAAAAACAAGGCCTGAGCAGGCGCGATTTCGTCAAGGGCCTCGCCATAGGAGGTTCGGCAGGGTTTATCGGCGCCATGGGCCTCTATTCCTATGGTCCTTGGCGGGAGCGTCACTTCGCGAAGGTGGTACCGAAAGGCGTTGACATCGGCGAGTGTAAGAGCGTCAAGATATTAAACGTTACCGAGACAAGCTGGTTCGACAACAAAGTCCTCATGGGGGACATCAAGGGCTCCGGGGGGCTTCTCGTTAACCAGTACAGCTATAACTGGCCTCCCTTCGCCGAGCCGAAGGGTCAGCTCAGCAAAGGATCCTACGAGAAGGGCATCAAGCAGATCAAGCAGTGGCTCCCCAACCAGCTCGACAAGGCCTGGCAGTTCCAGATGGAAAACGCCGTTCATCCGGAAAACGCCGGCGGCTTCTCCTGCGTGATCGAGGTGGAGCTGATGGACGGCTCGAAAAAGAAGATCCTCCAGGACGTGGGCTGGTCCTATGACTGGATGGAGCAGGTCTACAAGCGGGAGGGCATCGACAAGATGCTCGCCAACAAGCAGTTCGACTTTCTCTTCATTTCCCACGAGCACTTCGACCACTTCTGGGGGCTGCCGGTCGCTGTGAAGTACAATCCGGAAATTCCCATCTACTACCCGGAGGGGTTCTACCAGGAGGGGCAGAGGTACATTCAGGACAGCGGTCACCGGGGCAAAGCGATCGCGTGCAAGCCCGGTCTGACGCAGATGTGGCCCGGGGTGGCTATTTACAACTTTGCCATTCCTATCATCTGCCGGGTCTACGGGGAAAACTCACTGCTCTTCAACGTGAAGGATGTGGGGCTCGTCTACGTCACGGGATGCAACCACCAGGGGATCATCCAGTTTGTCGATACGGTCCGCAACACCATCAAGGTTGCCAAGAACCACGGTATCTACGGTGGGCTCCATATTTCGCCCTTCGAGGACTGGGACCCCAAGTACGACGACCTGGTCATCGCTTTCAAGAAGTACGGTTTCGAGAAGGTGGGCTGCAACCACTGCACGGGAATCACCTGCGCCAAGAAGTTCATCGAGGCGGGCTATCCCGTCGTCCAGGGGTCGGCTCGATTCCGCACCAAGGACAGGGCCTACCTCGGGAACGGCGACACCATTGAGTTCAGGGCGGCTTAAATTAATTTGAAGGAGGGGCGGCCCGCTGGATTCACTCCGCGGGTTGCCCCGCATCAGCCGCAATGGAAGGACACAGAAAGGAGGTTTCCATGAAGAAATATATGCTGGCGATGGCCCTCGTCGCCGTGTTTACCATGGTCATGGCGGTCCCGGCCGCCCTTTCGGCGCCACCGGAGGTCACCGTGGCGTATGTCGAGTCGAAAGAATCCATCGCGAAATCGTTTTTGCTCAAATACGTCCTCGAGGAAAAGGTGGGAATCAAGGTCAACCTCGTCAAGACCACCGTCGAGGAAATGTGGAAGGGTGTCGCCGACGGGAAATACGACGCCACGATGAGCGCTACACTCCCGGAGCAGAAGGCCTATTACACGAAATACGCCAAGCAGGTCGAGGACCTCGGCCCCAACTGGATCGACGAAAAGAAATCGATCCACACCATCGGCCGCAAGGGCCTTCAGCAGAAGCGGCCGGCTCTGGCGACCTTTGTCAAGCAGTTCTGCCTCTGCGGCGGCAAGCTCGAGTCCGGCATGAACCTGATCAAGGGAAACCAGATTTCGAAAGCCGATGCCAAACAGTGGATCAAGGACAACGAAGACTGGGTCAACAACATGATGGGGCTCTGCACAGATGTCCGCATCGAGGACTGGGGATAAAAAAGGTGATGATAACAGGAAAATGGCGGCTCTCCGGACCGCGATCTCTTTCCGTTTTCGTGCTGCTCGGGTGCCTGCTGATCCAATTCGCCTTTATGTCTTCGGCACACGCCTCGGAGAGGAAGGCGGAGTTCAGCATCCCCGGATGCAAGACCTGAGCGCAGAAGGCCAGGGTAGGTGTGATCCTGGAAACGATTGAAGGGTTTCTGGGTGTCGATTACGACACGCCGAGAAAGGTCTTCATCGTTACTTTTGATGATCAGGTAACGAGTGTGGGCGAGATTATAAAAACGCTGAAGGAGAACGGCTATCGCGTCAAGGGTCGTCCTATCCTTACACAATGACAAAGGCATCCGAGCGACAGCCAACCGTTCAGGTCAAAGAATATACGGGCCGACGCATCTGCCATCCGGCCTCTGCGAGAGCGGCCGACCGAGGGCCGATGCTCTTGAAGAGAGAACGGCTGAAGTCCCGCTTGTTCTTGTCATATCGGCACAGAAGCCGCTCACATCCCTCCGGGTCGGGGGGGCGGTCGGGTTCATCATCCCGCCGCCCCTGACCGCAGAGATGGCCATTAAGGGCGCCATGAAGAAATACAGCCTCTTGACGAGTATCCTGATCCTTGCCTGTGGTGTGATGCTCTGGCCTGCGGCCATCGAGGCCAGGGAGATCCCCGCCATCGTGTCCGTGGACTGGGTGGAGAAAAACCTTGGCAACCCGAATCTCATTGTTTTGGACATCCGTAAGGTCGAGGATTACCATGCGGGCCACATCCCCGGCGCCGTCAATGCCTATTACGGGACGTGGGCCTACGGCAGGGATGCGAAGCGGATGGAAATCCCCTATGAGGACGACCTCTTCGACGCCATGGGTGGCGTCGGTATCCTGCCTGGCTCATGGGTAGTGGTTACGTGCCATACCAGCCACTGTTATTTCACGATCCTGGCGGCCCGTGTTGTCTGTACGCTTCTATGCGCAGGACTGGAAAACGTCGCTATCCTCGACGGGGGTCACGACGAGTGGGTACGGGCGGGAAAACCCGTTTCCCGGGACATCGTCAAGCCGCGGAAGACAACCTATCGGGGCAAATTCAGCAAAGACATTCTGGCGGACAAGGATTACGTGGTCAGCCGACTGGGCAAAGCACTTTTCGTTGACACACGGGACCGCGCGATCTTTACAGGAGAGAAGAAGCAGGCCTTCGTGGAAAAGGCCGGACGAATCCCCGGTGCTGTGAACCTCCCCGCCTCGGAGGCTTACACCGGAACAGGCACCTTCAAGACAAAAGAGAAGTTGGAGGCCGTCGCGGCCGGCATCGTGGGGACCGACAGGTCGAGAGAGATCATCACTTACTGCGATGCGGGCAGGCATTGCCCCACCTGGGCTTTCATCCTGAAGGAGGTCCTCGGGTACCGCAACGTCAAGTTGTACGACGGCTCCTTCGAGGAGTGGTCGAAAGACCCGAATCTCCCCGTGACGAAGTAACAGGGATTCAACGGGAGAATACGAATTTCTCCAGGAAATTATCAAAACAGGAACAAATGTGCTGAGAAGAAGAGCCCCTCCGAAGGCGGAGGGGCTCCTCTCGTCGAAAGGCAGTATTAAGAAGTTACATCTTTGCTCGCAAGTTCTGGGCGGCGATGTGGATGGGATCCCACGCCCCGCCTGCCCCCCCCTCCGATTGCAAGCAATCTCCTGTTCATTGATCCTCCTGTATTTTTTGTCGAGTTATTCAGACCCGCAACGTATCGGCTGGACGATAAGTTTATACAGTATGAGCGATGGATTATACATTAAAAAAGCCCCGAGGCTTGACCCCGGGGCTTTTTTAATGCTGATGAGCACACGGCTCAAGTCGCTTTTGACCCTCAAGTACCCTTATCGGAGAGATCGCAGGCCTCACCGGACTGTTCTAATTTTTCCACATTTTTGCCGAAAGGCTTCGACGCTGCTTCATCCCGGTCTGTCATGATCAGTTCTGCCGCGATAGCCGCCGCGTCGGTGATAATCTCACGGCAATACAGGGCGTGATCCCTGCAGAGCCAACTGTCATGCCATTTCGTGGTAAGATCCCTGCAACATGTATAGCCGTACTTTTCGAAGAACTTATTGGGAATCTGATTGAAAAGCCTGTAAAGCCCGGGCTTTCCGTAAAGTTCCTGTCCTGCCTTTTTTGCGGCTGCCTTCGGATCGGCATCTTCAGGGAGCTTTGCCCTCCCGTGTACGGCACCAACGGCGATAATGGCACCTGTAATTGCCCCGCAGGTGTCTCCGTAAAGTCCAACACCGCCGCCGAAGCCCGTGGCCATCTTCTTGGCCTCCACGGGAAGCCCTGTCTCCACGAGACTCAGGACCGCCTCCGCGACACACTCAGCACAGTTGTAACCGAGAGAAAAGTTCTTCCTCGCACGTGATTTGATTGCTTCGATTTTTTCTGCTTTCGTCATGACCGTGCTCCTTCAGACTAATTTTCCATTAACCTATGACGATTTGGCCCTGTTTTTCAAGGAAAAATATTTCTCAGAAATAGAGCGATATCCCTCCCCGGAAGTTGATCTCCGGTGCGGGGTAATAGGTGGCCCCGGAGAAAGTCTCATAGCCCGCGGGGACATACTCCTTGTCAAAGAGGTTCTCCACCCCAACGAAAGCGCTCGGTTTAGCGACCCCAAAGACCTTCAGGTCGGGCTGCCACCGCAGATAAAGATTCACGATCGTGTAACTGTCGAGCTTTCCCAAGCTATTGTCGTTGTCGGAGCCGAAATACTGCTCACCCACGTACCGGATCTCCGGCCTCAACGTGAATGCCCAGGGCAGGTAGATCTCCAGGGCGGCGTTTGCCATGTGATTCGGCGCGAGGGGGACGTCTTTATCCCTGTTTGCCCCCTCGCGGAAGAAGGCCTCCTGGAGGGTATAGTTGGCCATGAGCCGGGCCAGCTTCCGGAACTGCCAGTCCATCGAGACCTCTACGCCCTGGTGCCTCGTTTTGTCGAGGTTTTCGTTACGGAACGTGACCGGGTTGTAACTGATCTCGTCTTCCATGTCAATTCGGTAGAGTGTGAGTCCCAACCGGAGATCCTTCAGCAGGTAAACCTGTGTTCCCACCTCGTAGCTCTTTCCCGTTTCCTTTTCGAGGTCCGTCAGGAAGGTGTCTCCGCCGAAGGCGAAGTAAGAGGCCTGCTGATCCAGGGAGGGGAATCGGTAAACCGTGGCATACTTGGCCCAGGCCTTCGACTTCTCGCCGAAGAGGTAGGTGAGCGAACCTTCCCACGCCGTTCCCTTGTGTGTTTTATCGCCGTCGAAAACTTTCGCGCCTGTTCCGAGGTCCGTCTCGCTCCCCTCGACATCGGCCCGCTCCGTCCTCGCGCCGAGAGCGAGGATGAGGTCCTTCAGGATGCTGAACTCGTCCCGGGCGTAAAACCCCAACGTCTGCCTCTCCAAATCGGCCTCGAAGGTCCGGCTTGTATGCTCGCGATCGGTAAAAGTGTCCTTTGTGAGCTTGTCCCGGTAGAAGTCGAACCCTACGGTCAGTTTGTTGTCGAACCCAAAGAGCTTCCTGTCGAGGATGTAGCGCGGCGTCGCGCCGATCGTGTCGATGTCGATCTCCGTGAATGAAGGGAAGGAGGCGTAGTTGGAGGTCACCTCGCGTATGCCGTAAATCAGATTGGTGTCGAGGCGGCCGAAGTTGCCGAGAATGGTCTTCACGAGCAGGTTGGCGTCAAAGAAGTCGGCGCGTGCATCGTCATCCGGATTCTGGGCCTGTTTGCGGTTGGCGTCGAGTTGGGCTTTCGTGAGGGCGCCGGGGAACTGGTTGTCGGTCCTGTTGAAGCTGATCCCCAGGGAGACATCGAGGGCATCCATCGGGTTGTACCCGATGCTTCCGCCGGCGCTGCCAGAGGTGAATTTGGAGCGATCCCGGTATCCGCTCGTTGTGAGACCCTCGCCGCTTAGGGCGTAATAAACCTTGTCCGCGGAACCCCGGATGCCGGCGCGGCCGTCGTAAGTGTTGTAGCTTCCACCGATAAAGCTCACATCGCCCTTCGGCTTCCCCTCGCCGCGCTTGGTGATGATATTGATGGAGCCGGCGATGGCTGAATCCCCGTAGAGGACGCTGCTCGCGCCCCGCACGACCTCGATCCGCTCGATCTCCGAAAGCGGTATCTCGAGCCAGTTGATTCCCGCGATGTCGGGCCGGTTGAGGCGCCTGCCGTCGAGCAGGACCACGTTTCGCAGGTAGCCCGCCTCGGTGCCGAAACCCCGCATGTCCACGGTGGCCTGCGAGGCATTGCCGCTGTAACTGGTGACATTGATCCCTGCGAGACCGGTCAACACCTCGGGAACGTTTGTAGCGCCTGATTTCTGGATGTCGTCGGCCGTAATGATCGTGACGTTGGCAGGAACCTTCCGGACCTCCTGGGCATCTCTCGTGGCCGTGACGACGACCTCGTCCATGCGGAAGGTTTTCTGTTCGCCGGGCGCCTGGGCCTGGAGCGGACCGAATGATACGGCCGTCAGGACCGTTGACAGGAAGAAAACAAAAAAGTGTCTGAACAACATTTCTCAATAACCTCCTTCCCCTCGAAGTTGAGTTATTTCGCCTGTCGGATAAGTCTCCTGGCTCGCGGCCCTTCTGCCTACTCTCCACGCCTTCCCATACGGCCTTTTCGGCCGGACAGTGGCACACGGTGGATTTCGTTCCGCCTACAGGTGCGGGGCAGCGCCGGACTGTGACCGGCTTCCTTGATCCAACAGCGTTAGCGGCATCGTCAAAAGCCCATCTGCCGCGTTGCGCTTCAGCTTCGTCGCTGCGACGTACGCTCAATAGTACGCCTCGCTCCTCAGCCTCGCGCGTCTTTCATATGAGACTTTTGACTTCGCCGCTTATTACCAGTTTCAAAAGGCTAAAAACAAAAGGTTGTGGAACACACCATAAACCATTAGCCCTAAGCCTTACGCCATTTTTATATCAACGTCACCCGGGGCAGGCCGGTCTGGGGGTGCGAATCAACAAGGACATCCGTTTCATAAACTTTCCGGATATTCTCCGAGGTGATCACCTCGCCCGGGGGCCCCAGGCTGAAAAATCTGCCGTTTTTTAAAAGAAGAATGCGATCGCAGTACTGCGTGGCCAGGTTGATGTCCTGTGTCACCACGATGACCGTGAGATTCTTTTTCTCGTTGAGCATCTTCATGAGCTGGAAAAGTGCCACCTGGTGTTTGATGTCAAGGTAGGTCGTCGGTTCGTCGAGAAGCAGGATCCGCGGTTCCTGTGTTATGGCCCTGGCGATGAGGACCCGCTGCCTTTCGCCGCCGCTCAGCTCCCCCATGCCCCTACGGCTGAATTCGGCTGTATCGGTCATTTCCATGGCCCGGCGGGCAATGGCAAAGTCTTTCTGCCCTTCAAACCGGAGAAGCCCGAGGTGGGGCGTTCTTCCCATCAGGACGATTTCTTCCACGCTGAAGGGAAAGTACATCGAGTAGTCCTGGGGGACGACGCCGATGGCCTTCGCCACGGCCTCCCTCCCCGCCTTCGAAATATCCCGGTCTCCGAGCAAGACACGGCCCTCCCGGGGTGCAAGGATCCCGTCGAGAATCTTGAGGAGCGTTGTCTTCCCCGAACCGTTCGGGCCGATGATGCCGAGGATCTCCCCCTCCATCACTTCAAATGTCACGTCCCGCAGGACCCACTGCTCACCGTATTGAAACCCGACCTTATCGGCGCGCAGGATAGCCATGGTTCAATACCCCCTGCCCCTTCGCAGAAGATATATGAAGTATGGCGCGCCGCAGATGGCGGTGATGACGCCCACGGGGAGCTCGCCCGGCGCCATCAGCGTTCTGGCGATGGTATCGGCGACCACGAGGAAGGAGGCACCGAAGAGAAAAGACGCGGGAAGAAGCATGCGGTGATCGGGGCCGAACACCATCCGCATCAGGTGGGGAATAACGAGCCCGACGAAACCGATGATGCCGCTCACGGATACGGCCACCCCGGTGATGAGAGAAGCTGCGACAAAGAGAATTTTCTTTGCCTTTTCCACGTTGATGCCGAGCTGGAGGGCCGTTTCCTCGCTGACCACGATGAGATTCATCGGGCGGGCGTGGGCATAGAGAACGGCAAAACCGCCCAGAAGAATGGTGCCCGTAAGCGCGATCTCCCCGGTGGTGGCCAGCGACAGATCACCCATCAGCCAGAACATCACATTGTGAATGTCCGAACTGGTGCTCGTGGAAATCAGAAACATGATGATGGCGGAGAAGAAGGCGTTGACGATGACGCCGGCCAGTAAAAGCGTGTTGGAACGAAGCTGGGTTCCCGTGCGGGCGATTCCGAAGACGGTGATCACGGTGAGGACGGCGCCCAGGAAAGCGAGGCCCGGGATGCCGAGGGGAAGCGCGGCCGCGCCGATCAGGATTCCGATGATGGCGCCGACGGCGGCTCCGCCCGAGATGCCCAGGATGTAAGGGTCGGCAAGGGGGTTTCGAAGAAGGGCCTGGAAGACGGCACCGGCCATCGATAACGACGCGCCGACGATGCTGGCGAAAAGAATCCTGGGAAGACGGATTGAAAAGATGATCTCCCTTTCGAGCTGGGTGAGCCCGGTATGCCCCTCACGCCAGCCGTCGAGGAGGCCGGTTATCCCACGAATGATGCCAATATCGGTCACCCCCACAAAAAGCGACACGACGATGGAGCCGGCCAGAACCGCCATGAGCAGGATGCTGATTTCAAGTATTTTCAGGAGATTTACCGTCCGGAAGACCATGGATCCTCCCCGAAAGATAAGCCTGTCCTGTAGACCGGGCAAACCTTCAGGAGGAGACCGATGACGGCCGGGCAAGGATTCGGAAGAACAGACATGGAAGGTTTACCCCCCGCGAGGTTTAAGATGGATGGGTTTTCCGGCTCAGGACGACCTACTCACCTGCCTTCCCATCCCGGCTCTTTTCGGGACAGTGGCAACTCGAGGCTTTCGTTTCCATCACGGCTGCGGGGCAGCGGGGGACTTGCACCCCTCTTCCGCGCATCCATCTCCATTTGGTAAGAGACTATATTTAAAACAATTTCTTTTGTCAACACCCGATCGGGCATGCCCCTTGAAAGGGTATATTTTCATTGACGGGATTCAGCCTGTGGCGTATAAAGCCCGGGACCCGCGAGATTGAAATGACGCCGAAAGGCACCAGGAGGCACCGTCTTCCTCATGCTTGAATTCATTGCACAATACTTCGATTTTCTGGTGCACTTCGACAGGCACCTGGGTCTGATTATCCAGAACTACGGGTTCTGGACCTACCTCATCCTCTTCCTGATTATCTTCTGTGAGACGGGGCTCGTGGTCACCCCATTTCTGCCCGGGGATTCCCTCCTTTTCGTGACGGGCACTTTCGCTGCGCGCGGATCCCTCGATGCCGTCTGGCTCTGTGCCCTCCTCAGCATCGCCGGCATTGCGGGCAACACCGTGAACTACTCGGTGGGTTACCTCCTGGGCCCGAAGATCGCGGCCGGGAAGAAGATCAGGTGGGTCAAACAGGAATACCTCGACCGGACACACCGGTTTTACGAGAAATACGGCGGGAAGACGATCGTCATCGCCCGTTTCGTCCCGATTATCCGTACCTTCGCGCCCTTTGTAGCGGGCGTGGGGACCATGACCTACGGGCGTTTTCAGTTCTATAACGTCATAGGGTGTGTCGCCTGGATCCTCACCTTTGTGGTCGGGGGGTATTATTTCGGCAATATCCCCATCGTGAAGGAAAACTTCACGCTGGTCATCGTCGCCATCATTATTATTTCACTCATTCCCACGGTCGTCGAGGTGATCCGCGCCCGGAACTTCAAAGCCTGATCCCTGCAGGGGCGACAGGCAAGTGCAGGATTTCGGCGCGTGCCGGTCAGGCTTGAATTCACTTGGATGCCTGATCCGAAATAGGCAGAGTCTATGGATTTGCATACAGCGATCATTCTGGGTATCATCGAGGGGGTCACGGAATTTCTGCCCATTTCCTCGACGGGGCACATGATCCTGGCCGCCGATCTGATGGGCCTCGAGCACACGGAATTTCTAAAGAGCTTCGAGATCGCCATCCAGGCGGGAGCCATTGCATCGGTTGTATTTTTATACTGGAGGCTCCTGCTGGTGGATTTCGAGGTCATAAAGCGGGTGGCCGTCGCGTTTCTCCCTACGGGGATCCTGGGCCTGACCCTTTACCGCGTGGTGAAGAGTTACCTGCTGGGTTCGACGACCGTCGTGCTTTGGTCCCTGTTTCTCGGCGGTCTGTTTCTGATCGTGTTCGAGTACTGGTACCGCGAGAAGGACGATGCCACCGGCGAAATCCGACGGATGCCCTACAGGACAGCCGCTGCCATCGGACTTTTTCAGGCGATTGCCATGGTCCCGGGGGTGTCCCGTTCGGCATCCACCATCATCGGCGGACTCATTATGGGATTGAAGAGGAAGACCATCGTGGAATTTTCCTTCCTTCTGGCCGTGCCCACCATGCTGGCCGCGACAGCCTATGATATGGTGATGGCGGCGCCGGAAATGACCCTTTCCCAGTTCGATTTCCTGGTGGCGGGATTTGTCACCTCCTTCATCGTGGCCCTGCTGAGCATCAAGTTTCTGCTTCGATTCATCCAGACCCACACGTTCATCCCCTTCGGGGTCTACCGGATTGTCCTGTTCTATGTCCTGCTGCTTAGTTTGCATCGCGCATGAGCGGGATACATCCTTCTTTGCCGTGGTCCTTTTCAATCCGATTCCGATGATCTATAATGCCGATTCAAAATACTCCGGGAGGGTGCCTTATGCCGAAGAAGATTCTCCTTGTGGCCTTCAAGGGTGAACCCATGTGTTTTGTCCACGTGCTGCTGAATGCGCTCGACATGAAGGAGAAGGGGCACGATGTCAGAGTGGTCGTCGAGGGGACCGCCACGCAGGCGGCGGCCGAATTGAACGATCCCGGCAAGCCCTTTTCGAAACTCTACCAGCGCGTCCGGGAAGCCGGGCTGATTGACTGTGCCTGCCAGGCATGCTCCGCGAAGATGGAAGTGCTGCCGAAGCTGCAGGCGCAGGGGCTTGCGATGTGTGCCGAGATGAGCGGCCACCCCAGTATTTCGAAGTACGTCGAGAAGGGTTACGAAGTCATCACTTTTTAGAGAAAGGGTCCCGGGTTTCCGGGGTCGGGTCTCCGCAAAAAACTTCTTCTTTCCCTTTACCCTGTCCCCGATACTCTTTTTATATGGCTTTTCGATAGGCGAGCCTCTGCTCCAGCCACCGCGAATAGCTCGTGAGCATGAAGCAGAGGATGAAGTAGACGACGGCGATGAAGAAGAATATCTGGGCCGGGTAGATCATTGTCCGGTTGTTCACCTGGGTCGCCACGTGGGTCAACTCCGCGACGCCGACAATGAAGGCAAGGGAGGTGTCCTTGATAAGGGAAACGAGCTGGTTCACGAAGGAGGGGATCATGTTCCGAACGGCCTGGGGAAGAATGATGAAAACCATCACCCGGCTCCGGGAGAGGCCCGTCGAAAGGCCCGCTTCCATCTGGCCGCGGGGGATCGCCTCGATGCCGGCCTGCACGATCTGGGACATGTAGGCCGAGGTGAAAACGGTGAGCGCGGCGATGACGGTCCAGTTTTCGGGGATCACCCCCCCCGTGAAGGCCGGAAGCAGGAAATACATCCAGAAGATGACCATCAAAAGCGGGATCCCGCGGATGCAGTTCACGACGGTGAGGACCGGGTACCTGACCAGGCGGTTCTGGGATACGCACAAGAGCCCCAGGAAGATGCCGATGACGATCGAGAGGCTGCAGGAGACCACGGCCAGCCAGATGGTGAGCGCAAGTCCGCCGATGGGGCCGCTCGGGTAACGGCCGATCATGAAGTGCTCGATGTTATTCCAGATGACCTTGAATCCGAACCATTCATCCATGGGTTATTTCATCCCCGTCGGAGACAGGACTTTCTTGTCGTAAAGCGTCACGAGGGCCGTGATGATGATCGACAGCGACAGGTAAACAAGCGTTGCCGCCGAGAAGGCCTCAAAGCCCCTGAAGGTGTAACTTTCCACCTGCCGGGCCTGGTAGGTCAGCTCCGCCACGCCGATCGTCATGGCGAGTGACGAATTCTTTGTCAGGTTGAGAAACTGGCTGATGAGCGGCGGGATGGTGACCCGCACGGCCTGGGGCAGGATGATGTAGCGCATCGATCGAAGATAGGAAAAACCGGAGCTGCGGGCCGCTTCCATCTGTTCTTTCGGGATCGAGCGGATGCCCGAGCGGATATCCTCGGCGATGAAGGCCGACGTGTAGATTGTGAGCGCGATGACAGCGGCGGCGAACTCGAAGTCCCGGGCGTTCAGCCAGTCGTTCACCACCCCGGGCAGGATTTGATAAGAGCCGAAGTACCAGAAAAAAAACTGCACGAGCAGGGGGGTGTTCCGGATGAATTCGAGATAGCCGTGGGCGAACCCTCGAATGGGCGCAAGATGGCTCAACCGCATGACGGCGATGAGGAGCCCCATCAGGAACGACAGGACGATCGACACCGCCGATAGCTGGATGGTGACCTTGATGCCGTCGGCGATCCACTGGGCGTATTGCCCGGTGAGAACGACGGACCAGTCAAACTCGTACTGGAACATCCCCGCAATGCCCCTTTAATGGGCCGTTCGATTTCGGCAAAAGAACAAAAAGAAACCATCCGCACCCGCCCGGCCGGCAGGCGCGAACGGCTTCTTTTTCAATCACTACCGAGTGATGTTTCCTTGAAGCGGTTACTTCCGATCTGCCACGATCTTGAACTTGCCGCGTTCCATGGGCTGGTCGGACTTGGGATTGAACCACTTTTCCCAGATCTTCCTGGCTTCGCCCTTCTTCTCCATCTCGAGGAGTGTCTCATTGATGAACTTCAGGAATTTGGGGTTCCCTTTCCGGATGGCCAGCCCATAGGGCTCATCGGAAATACGGATGTCGGCGATCTCGTACTGATTCTTGACAGGGGCCTTGCCGAGGATGCCGGCCAGGATCGACTCATCCGTCGTCACGGCCACAACCTTGCCCTGCTGGAGGGCGAGGAAGGCCTGGGGATAGTCGTCGAAGGAGAGGATGGTGGCCTTCGGAAGCGCCTTTGCGGCGTTCTGCTCCGAGGTGGTGCCCTTGGCCGTCCCAATCTTCTTTCCGTCAAGGTCGGCGAGGCTCTTCACGGTGCCCTTTTTAACAAGGAACTTCTGCCCCGTCAGGAAGTAGGTGTAGCTGAAATCTACCTGCTTGGCCCGCTCAGCCGTGTAGGTGAGCGTTGCGGCAATCATGTCCACGTTGCCTGCCTGGAGCTGGGGAATGCGGGCCGCCGAGGTCACGCCCTTGACCTCGAGCTTCACGCCCATCTTTTTGGCGATGTAGGCCGCAAAATCCACGTCATAACCCACGATCTCACGGGTCTTGGGGTCGATGTAACCGAACCCCGGGGAGGCGTCCTTTGTGCCCACCACCAGGACGCCCTTCTTCTTCACGGCATCATAAGTGTCTTCGGCCAGGGCAGTGCCCGCGAGGCCGGCCACGAATGCCACAGTCAACAAAATCACCAGAATCTTTTTCATGTTTTTCCTCCTTTTATTTTTCAGTTTAAAACTAAAACTCAAAATTCAAAATTGGTTGAGCCGGCGGCCAACCCTCTAATGCATGGGGGACAGTATTTCCTTCAGAAACTGCTTCGCCCGGTCATGCTTCGGGTTGTGGAAGAAGTCGTCCGGTGGGGCCTCTTCCAGGATCCGGCCGAAATCCATGAAGGCAATCCGATCCGAAACCTCCCGGGCAAACCCCATCTCGTGTGAGACGACGATCAGGGTCATGCCGGTGTGGGCGAGTCCTTTCATGACCTGCAGAACCTCGCCGATCATCTCGGGGTCCAGGGCCGATGTCGGCTCGTCGAAGAGCATGATCTTGGGTGTCATGGCAAGCGCCCGCGCTATCGCCACCCGCTGCTGCTGGCCGCCGGAGAGCTGGGCGGGGTAGGAGTCTCTCTTGTCGGCAAGCCCCACCCGCTCGAGAAGCGCAATGGCCTGCCCTTCCGCTTCCTGGCGGGGTGTTTTCCTGACCTTGATCGGCGCCAGCGTGATGTTTTTCAGCGCTGTAAGGTGGGGATAGAGGTTGAACTGCTGGAAAACAAAACCGATTTCAGCGCGAAGTTTCGTGATGTCTGTCTTCGGATCCGAAAGGTCCATCCCGTTCACGACAAGCCTGCCCTTCTGGATCGGCTCGAGTTTGTTGACCGTCCGGATGAGTGTTGATTTACCCGAGCCCGAAGGTCCGCAGACGACGACCGTTTCACCCTGTTTTGCCTGGAAAGTGACGTCATTGAGGACATGAAGGGAGTCAAACCACTTATGCACTCCCTCGAATCGAATCATGACTTTCCCCCGACGACGCAAGAGCGTTTAATTGAAAATTCATTTGACGCAACAAACGCCCTTCTGTCTATTACCATGCCGTAAAAAAATCAAGGGCTTTTTTGCGTTTCCAAAAGAAGGCAATGGGGCTGATAAGTCATTGAAAAAACATTGAATTGTTTCGTTGCGAATTCACTAAAAACTCGTTGACAATTTTCCGCAAATATTTCATATTTCCCACGTTTGAACGAGTGAGACCGGCCGGGGATCGGGTGTTCCCGGTTGATCAGGCCCTGTCCCATTACCCGGCGATGTGAATCTGCCGAACGACAACAAATAATCACAAGGAGGGTGACTATGTCGAAAAAAAGAAAGTTTTTGGTTTTAGCTTCCTTTGTCCTGATTCTGGTGTTTCTATTTGCCGGCACCTGCCTGGCGCAGCAGCAGCCCCAGAAGAAGTTCTTCGTCATTTCGACGGGCGGCACCGGCGGGACCTACTACCCGCTCGGGGGGATCCTGGCGCAGGCTTTGAGCCAAGCGGTTCCCGAAGTCGTCATGACCTCGCAGGCGGGAAACGCCTCCGTGGCAAACTGTAACCTCATTCGTGACAAGCAGGTCGAGTCGGCTTTTGTCCAGAGCAATGTAGCCTATAATGCCTACAATGGAATCGAGCAGTTCAAGGAAAAACCGGCCAAGAACCTCCGCTTCATCGCGTCCCTTTATCCCGAGACGATCCAGATCGTGGCGCGGGCCGACTCCAAAATCAAGACCGTTAAGGACATCAAGGGCAAAAGGCTTGTCCCCGGCGACCGCGGCAGCGGAACCGAGGTCGACACCCTGAACATCCTGGGTGTCTACGGCTATACTTACAAGGATTTTGCAAACGTGGACTGGCTATCATTCTCCGGCGGTGCTCAGCGTCTCCAGGACAAACAGACTGACGTGACCTTCACGACGGCGGGTTGGCCCACGGCGGCTATTACCGAACTGGCTATCTCCACGAACATTGTGCTCGTCCCAATCGATGAAGCCAAAATCAAGGAACTCACCAAAAAATATCCCTTCTATGCGAAGATCGTGATTCCCAAAGGGACCTACAAGGGACAGGACAAGGATGTAGCCACCATCACCACGATGGCCCAGTGGGTCGTCGGTGCCGAAGTGCCCGATGACGTCGTCTACAAATTGACGAAGGCCCTCTGGGAGAGCGGCGCCAAGAAGATGGCGGAGGCTCACGCCCAGGGCAAAAACGTGCAGCCCAAGACCGCCCTGGCCGGTTTGTCCATACCGATCCACCCGGGTGCGGAGAAGTATTACAAGGAAAAGGGGCTCATCAAGGCTGAAAAGAAGACAACCCCGAAGAAGAAGTAAAAAATCCCCTTAATAACCTGGAAGGGAACTGGGCACTCGTCAAGGGGTGCCCAGTTTTTTATATGAAAAAACGAAATCGCCTCGCGGCCGTTGTCCTGATCATCACAGTGCTGGCGGCGGCTCTGTGGGTCCGGCTGGATGTTCTGAGGGTGGAGGCTGTCCGTGGCGGAGGGACAGTCCTGCTTGTGCTTGCAAAGCCGGGGGACACCTTCGCCCTGGCTTACACACACTCAGTGGAGCGCTCCTTCGTGAGAGATTTTTTCCGGATTGACGACGGCGGACGACTCATTCTATATGGTACACAATTTTATTCGCTGAACACGGGCCTTCCGTCCACGATCTCACCGGGGGAAATCCTCGAGCGGGTCGACGGGGCATTCCGAATATCGGGGATGCATCGCGTCATGGAAGAGATTCCCCTGTGGGTGGCGGGGGCTTATGGCAACACCCTGACGCTCCGTGGCGCGGACTATGACCTGCCGTCGCTGGCGGGGGATACGCTCCTGCGCATTCGGACCGGTCGGGTTACGGTCGGTGAATATCTGTTTTTCAAGCTCAAGCATCTCGGGGCGCGTTAATACCGGCGCGTCGATCAAGGATGGTCTTCCATGGCCGAAGAACTGCAGAAAATATCGACGGAAGTAAAAGATGACGTCGACGAGGTCGCCAAGTACGACCCGGAGTTGAGGTTTCGGAAGCTCTCCGGCCTCACACTCAAGCTCGTGATCGCCATGTGCATCGTCCACTCGGTCTTTCACGTCTACACGGCCGGGTTCGGCATCCTCCAGGAATGGCGTCACCGGGCCTACTTCCTCGCCTTCGTCCTGCCGCTGGTCTTTTTTCTTTACGTCATGCGCAAGGACCACTACGAGCACGGAACGAAGTTTCTCGTTTACGACATCGTCTTCAGCCTCATCGGGAGTGTCTTCACAACGGCGATCTTCCGGGAGCTCTTCGAGCTTTCCTTCCATCCATCGGCAGCCTTGGCGATCACCGTTTTTACGTTTCTCCTATACTTCCGGCGCAGGCCCTTTGTCCCGGACGCCATCGCCCTTTACCTGGATCTCCCCATTTTCACCGGCATGATCGTTTCTCTCGGTTACGGGCTTTTTCTGGCCGGCCGTGAACTCGACTACACGCTCTGGTTCAAGGACCTGAACCTGTCTCTCGTTATCTGGGGCACACTTCTCGTTGCCTCCTTCCTGGGGATCCTGGCTCTCTTCGTGCTTCAATGGGCACGGGCGGCCTATTCGATGGTGAAGAACAGGGCTTTCCCCTACAGCCTGAACAACATGCCCTACTACGATATGTTCTTCGCGCTGCTGGCCTCGGTCATGTCGCTGTACATCTTCCTGGAGTTCAACAGTCTCGGCATGAGGGCGGGCGCACCTGACCGGGCTGATCTGATCATCGGCGGTTTTTCGATATTGCTGGTTCTTGAAGGGGCGAGAAGGAGTATCGGTCCGCCGCTTCCCATCATCGCTGGGCTCATCCTGATCAACTGTTACCTGGGGCCTTATTTTCTCGACATCCCCGGGCTGACCCTCTTTGCCCACAGGGGCTATTCTATCTCCCGGATTGTGGACTACATGTTTGTCGGCACCGAAGGCATTTACGGAATCCCCATCGGCGTGATCGCCACCTTTGTTTTTCACTTCGTCCTCTTCGGACTCTTCATCGCGCGGACAGGGCTGGGGCAGCTCTTCATGGATCTAGCCATGGCGCTCGCGGGCTGGTCCGCCGGGGGGCCGGCGAAAGTAGCCGTCATCTCCAGTGGCTTTTTCGGCTCCATCAGCGGATCCTCGGTTGCCAACACCGTGACGACGGGATCCTTCACCATCCCCTTGATGAAAAAGGTGGGCTACCGGCCGGTCTTTGCCGGCGCCGTAGAGGCAACCTCCTCCACCGGCGGACAGATCATGCCTCCCGTCATGGGGGCGGCCGCTTTCATCATGGCGGAGTTTCTGGGGATCCCCTACATCAAAATCGCCACGGCCGCTATCGTACCGGCCCTGGTTTACTACTTTGCCGTGGGGACCATGGTCCACCTGGAGGCTCTGAAGAACAACCTGGTGGGGCTGCCCCGACACATGCTGCCGAACATCTTTGCCATTCTCAAGGATCGTGGGATCATCGTTGCTCCTCTTGTCGCCATCGTATACCTGCTCATCTCGGGTAAAAGCCCTTTTTTGTCGGCCTTCTGGGGAATCATCCTCTCCGTTTCCATCGGACAGGTCCATCGAAAGACCTTGCCCTTCCTGGTGACGATCCTTCTGTCGGTACCGTGCATCCTGGCGGACATGAATCCCCTGGCGGGGTTCGCGGAGCTGTCCCCGGTTATGATGTTCTGGGTCGTCTTTCTCGTGGCGGGTTTTGCCTACACCTTTTTCAGGACGGACCGCCTGACCTGGGTGCTGGGGATTTTCACAACAGGGCTTCTGTCCGGTATGCTTCTTCTCGGCTTCGAGCCTTTTGACGCCGCTTTCTGGACGAACACGGCCGTTGTTGCCGTGGGCATTTTCTACAAGGAAAGCAAAATGCGGATTCCCGACATCCTGAGTGCTTTGGAGTGGGGAACCCGAAACGCCCTGTCCATCGGCGCCGCCTGCGCCTGTGTGGGTTTCATCGTCGGGGCTACGACCCTGACGGGCCTCGGGCTCAAGTTCGCCGCCACGGTCATCAACCTTGCCAACGCAGCGGGGTCGGCCATTATCTCCATCGATTTCTTCAACCTATTGACGCTGCAAGGCGTCACGCTTTTTTTCTCGCTTGTTTTCACGATGTTCGCCTGCTTCATTCTCGGCATGGGCATTCCAACGACGGCCCAGTACATCGTCGCCTCCATGATCGCGGCCCCGGCGCTTTTGCAATGGGGCATTCATCCGCTGGTGTCCCATTTCTTCGTTTTCTACTATTCCATCCTGGCCGACGTAACGCCGCCCGTGGCCCTTGCCGCCTACGCGGCATCGGGCATCTCGGGAGCCGATCCCTTCCGGACGGGGCTGCGGGCATTCACCCTTTCGTCCGGCGGTTTCATTGTCCCCTTCGTCTTCGTGACGGCGCCCATCGTTCTGGGTTACCCGAGCATTCTGGATCCGAAAGTATCGATGGATTGGATCTGGTTCTGCCAGGTGCTCTTCACGCTGATTACCGGGGCGATTGCACTGGGCGCCACGGTCATCGGCTATCTGGCGGACCGTTCGACCATTCTAGAACGATTTCTTACCGGGCTTTCCGCTGCCTTTCTCATCATGCCCGAAACCTTTACGGACATAGCCGGCTTCGCTCTGCTCATCCTGGTCTATGTCATCCATAAGTTGAGAAAACGCAGGAGACAACCTGAAATACGGGAAGGACCGGCGAAACAGGCTGCCTGACGGACGCGACTGTATTTCAAGCAAGGAGTTCTATTGAATGGGTTTGCGGAAAAAGATTCTGGCCATACAATACGGCCTCGGCCCCATCGGCATTGAAACGGCCAGGCTTGTTCTCAGGAAGACCGGCATGGAAATCGTGGGCGCCGTCGACATTTCCAGGGACCTCGCGGGCAAGGATCTGGGCGAGATCCTGGGTTTCGGGGATAAGACGGGGATCATCGTCACGGACAACGCGAAGGCCCTTTTTTCAAAGGTCAAGGCCGACGTCGTCATTCACACGGCCGGCTCGAGGATAAAAAAGATCTTCCCTCAACTCGAGGAGATCATCAATGCGGGTCTGAATGTCATATCCTCCTCGGAAGAGCTGCTTTTCCCTCTGAAAGGAAACGCCGGCCTGGCGGAGAAGATCGACAAGCTGGCGCGGATGAAAAACGTGACCGTCCTCGGAACAGGCGTGAACCCGGGTTTTGTGATGGACGCCCTTCCCCTCTTTCTCTCGGCCGTCTGCCAGGAGGTGAGGAAGATCCGCGTGGAGAGGGTCGTCGACGCGGGAACCCGGCGCTACCCGCTTCAGAAGAAGATCGGGGCCGGCATGACGACACAGATGTTCCACGAGAAGATCAGCAGAAAGGAACTGGGGCACGTGGGGCTTCTCGAGTCGCTCTATCTCGTGGCCCAGAAACTGGGCATGGGCCTGGATGACGTCATAGAGACGATCGATCCCGTTGTTGCCGAAAAGGCCGTCAAGACGCAGTATTTCTCACTGAAGCGGGGAGACGTGGCCGGCATCAAGCACATCGCCAGGGGGATCAGGGGCGGGGAGGTGATCATCACGCTGGACCTCCGGATGTACATCGGCGCCGACGATCCCCACGACGCGGTCCACATCGTCGGCACGCCGGAGATACGGCTTCGGATCGAGGGGGGTATCGCCGGTGACCAGGCCACGGCGGCCGTTCTTGTCAACTCCATCAAGACCGTTGTCGGTGCGAAACCGGGGCTGACGACGGTAAGTGATTTACCGGCCGCGCATTTCACCAAATGAGGCAATGGGCTCAAGGCTTACGGCTTAAGGCAAAAAAAACTAAGAAGCCCCGGGGTGATCCCGGGGCTTCTTAGTTCCTGCATCTTTTCTTTTTTCTTTACCCTGTGCCTGAAGCCCTCCGCCCTGAGCCTTTTTTTATTTAAATAGCTTTTCAAAAAATTCACTCTTCTCCCGCGGGTAGGAAAGCGTCCCCTCGTGGTCGATGATGAGCTGCCCCTCCAGGTGGTCCAGTTCGTGCTGAACGATCCGGGCCAGGAAGCCGGTATAGCGCTTGTTGACCTTACGCCCTTCCTCGTCATAGGCCCTGACCTTGATTTCCGTGGCCCGGCTCACCTCCACGCTCACGTCGGGACAGGAGAGACACCCCTCGTTCATCTTTTCGAGATCGCCGCGCATCTGGGTGATGCGGGGATTGACGAGGACGTCATAATCCTCCTTGCTCTTCGGGGCTCCCTTGATGTCGAAATTCTTGTTCTTGAAAATGACGATCTTTTTGCTCATCCCGATCTGAGGCGCCGCAAGTCCCAGTGCGTCGTCCCGCTTCAGAAAGGCGTTGACCAGTGTGGCGATATCTTTTTTTGCCTGGGCGTCAAGCGGAACGGGCAGATCATCGGCCTTCCGCCTGAGCAGGCGGGCCTCCTCGTCGACGGTTTTTCCCTCTCTCCAGAGCATCCAGGTCTTCAGTGCCGTCATGGTTTCGCCCCCGATATGAAAAGTGCCGTTCCGGTCCGGGCATCTTATAGCACGATCGCATGGCTCTTTCAAGAATGGCCCCGAAGCGAATCGGGCCTTGATCATTTAACCCTTCTCTGTTAACTTGCCGATTCCATGATTATTTCCGTTGCATCGAGGTAACCTTGATTGCTCGTTTCATAGGCGAACGGGCCCGCAGGGCCTTCTCCCGGGCGGTGACTTTCGAGGAAGGAGGTCATCCGGAACTCCCCGCCGCAGCGGAGGGCCGGGGCCGTCTCCTCTATCTCCACATCCCCTTCTGCGAAAAACTCTGTCCCTACTGCTCGTTTAACCGCGTCGTCTTCGTGGAGCCGATCGCGAGAAGTTATTTCCGGGCCCTGAGGAAGGAGATTGGTCTCTACCGTGAGCGGGGTTATGATTTCAGCGGTATCTATGTCGGGGGCGGAACGCCCACGGTCCAGATCGATGAGCTGAAGGAAACCCTGCTCCTGGCCCGCGCCAGTTTCAGGATCCGGGAAATCTCCGTCGAGACCAACCCAAACCATTTGACGGATCGCAATATCCAGGCGCTGAGAGAAGCCGGCGTGAACCGGCTATCGGTGGGGGTGCAGAGTTTCGACGACGGGCTGCTCCGGGCCATGGACCGCTACGAAAAGTACGGGAGCGGATCGGAGATCGTCGGCCGGCTGAAGGACACCCTCGGGTCGTTTGATACCCTGAACGCCGATATGATCTTCAACTTCGCGACGCAGACGACGGAAATCCTGGACCGGGACCTCGAAACGCTGACCGACATCGCGATCGACCAGATCACCTATTACCCCCTCATGGTTTCCGATTCCACGCGGGAGAAGATCCACCGGACCCTCGGGCCGGTGGACATGAAAAGAGAAGAGGAGTTTTACCGCCGGATCACGGCCCGCCTGACGCCGCCCTATCATTTTTCGTCCGTCTGGTGTTTTTCGCGGAAACCCTCCATGATCGACGAATACGTTGTCGGCTACGATGAGTATGCGGGGCTGGGAAGCGGCTCCATCGGCTACATGGATGGGACGTGTTACGCCAACACTTTTTCCATCGAGGATTACATCCGCCGCCTCGACGCCGGGGAGATCCCCCTCATGGCGGCGAGGCGGTTCGGCATCCGGGAACAGGTCCAGTACGATTTTCTGATGAGGCTCTTCGGGACAAAGATGAATCCGGCCGATCTGAAAAAAAAATACGGAGACAGGCTCGGTCGGCATCTGTGGCCCATGGTGTTTGCATTCTGGACCGCCGGCGCCCTCCGTTTGTCGGAAGGCCGTTTGTCCCTGACACCCCGTGGACGCTTCCTCTGGGTCGTCATGATGAGGGAATTCTTCGTTGCCGTGAATAATTTTCGTGACTTCTGTCGGGGGTATGATATTTGAAACCGGGTGATCCCCGTCAAGATCGCATCTGAACCGGACGAAAAAAGACGAGGGAATGCAGATGGACGATCAGCAGAAAGAGTTCCTGCGTCAGCTGCCCAAAATCGACGAAATCATTCTCCTGCTGGAGCAGCAGGGAATCTTCGAACGCGCGCCGCGGGAGGTCGTGGTGAATGCCATCCGCTCCACGGTCGATGAAATGCGGGAGGCCATCCTTCGGAACAGGAAGGGCGGCGGGGGGTTCGTGCCTCCCCGTCTGGAGCAGGTGGCGGAGGTGGTGACCCGCAAGGTCGAAGACCTCCACCGGCCCAGCCTCCGGCGGGTGGTCAACGCGACGGGGATCGTGCTGCACACCAACCTGGGTCGCGCGCCGCTCTCCGAGGAAGCCCTCGATCGCGTCGTGGAAGTCAGTCGCGGCTATTCGAACCTGGAGTATGACCTGCGAAAGGGCAAGAGGGGGCTTCGCTATGACCACGTAGCGAAGATCCTCTGCGACCTCACGGGTGCCGAGGATGCCCTCGTCGTCAACAACAACGCGGCAGCGGTGCTTCTCGTTCTCAACAGCCTGGCGGCAGGAAAGGAGGCCGTTGTTTCGAGGGGGGAACTCATTGAAATTGGCGGTGAGTTCCGGATTCCCGATGTCATGGAAAAAAGCGGCGCCATTCTGAGGGAGGTGGGAACCACCAACCGGACGCACCTTTCGGACTACGAAAAAGCTATCGGGGATAATACGGGACTACTGCTCAAGGTGCACACGAGCAACTTCCTGATCCTGGGCTTCACCGAGGAGGTCCGGCTTTCGGACCTCGTGTCTCTGGGGCGGGAGCGGAGTGTCCCCGTGATGAGTGATCTCGGCAGCGGTTGTTTCATCGACACGGGGAAGTTCGGTCTGGAGAAAGAGCCGACGGTCCAGGAAACGCTCAGGACGGGCGTCGACGTCGTCACCTTCAGCGGCGACAAGCTTCTGGGAGGCCCCCAGGCCGGTATCATCCTCGGGCGGCGAGAGATACTCGGGCAGGTCAAGAAGAACCCCCTGAACCGGGCGCTCAGGATCGACAAGATGACGCTGGCGGCCCTGGAGGCGACGATAAGGCTTTATCTGCGGCCGGAAAACGCCCTGGCGAAAATTCGAGGCCTCCGCGGCCTCACGGAACCCGTGGAGGATGTGGAGCGCAGGGCGAAAAAACTGCTCGGGATTTTAAAGAAGACGAAAATCGACGGTTTGACGCTAACGCTGAAAAAGGGAAGCTCCATGGCCGGCGGCGGCTCCCTGCCGACCCAGGAGATCCCCACGATTCTCCTGAGCCTCCGTTTCTCGCAACTTTCGGCAAACGCCCTGGGGGAGAGGCTGCGCCGATTTGACACTCCCATCATCGCCCGGATCGCGGAGGAGGAAGTGCTTTTCGACCTGAGAACCATTTCTCCCGATGAGTTTGACATCGTCCGGCGCGCCCTGGAGGGGCTCGGCCGGTCTTGAGAACACCCGATCAGGGCCCCCGACCGACAAGAGGATTTTTTGATAACCGGGAAAGAGGAGACATTTGAGTTTCAGGTGGCTGTGACGGAGACCGGGACGAGGCTGGACGTTTTTCTCGCGACAAAGATCCCGTCGTTGACGCGTTCCCGGATTCAGAAGCTGATCGATCAGGGCTTGGCTCACGTCAGGGGCCGGGCGGCAAAGGCCGGGCAGAAACTCAGGGCCGGCGAGACCGTTATCCTCCTCAAACCCCCGCCCGTTGAAGACAAGCTTGCCCCGGAAGATCTTCCCCTCCGGATACTCTACGAGAATGCATCTGTCGCCGTTGTGGAAAAACCGGCCGGAATGGTCGTCCATCCCGCCGCCGGGAATGCGCGGGGAACCCTCGTGAACGCTCTGCTGTACCACCTGAAGGATCTCTCAGGGGTGGGGGGCGTGTTGCGTCCCGGTATTGTTCACCGGCTCGACAAGGGGACGTCGGGGGTCATGGTGGTTGCCAAGAATGATGCAGCCCACAAAGGACTGGCGGATCAGTTCAAGAAGCGAGAGATCCGCAAGGTCTATCTCGCCCTCGTCTACGGAGATGTCAGGCAGGACGAGGGTGTCGTCGAACTGCCGGTGGGAAGGCACCCCAGGGACCGGAAGAAGATGTCCGTCAGAAGCCCGAGAGGGAAGGAAGCGCTGACACGATGGCAGGTCGTGGAGCGTTTCGGCGAGGTGACGCTCCTTGAGGTTGTTATAGGGACGGGAAGGACACACCAGATCCGGGTTCATCTCAACACCATCGGGCATCCCGTGGTCGGGGACAAAACCTACGGGAACCCCCGGCGGCTTGCATCGATTTCGGACAGTAGTTTGAAGGCGAAACTTACCGAAATTAAAAGGCAAGCCCTCCATGCGGGCGTCCTGGGTTTTCATCACCCCCTGACAGGTGAATACAGGGAATTCGCGGCCCCTTTGCCCCGGGACCTGGAGCGGGTCATTGATTACCTCAAAAAAAGGAGAGACGGGAGATAAAGGAGGTATGTTCAGTTTTACACAAAGAGAAACTCTCAAGTGCCTGGAGTCCCGGGCATTTCTGAAAATGGATTTTATCGTCCACGCCTTCTGCACGCGGTGGGGAGGTGTCAGCCAGGGGGCGTATGAAAATCTGAATTTCAGCTTCCGGGAGGGGGATCCGGCGGATCGGGTGGAGAAGAACTGGGGGATGCTGTCGGCGGCCTTTCAGGTTCCCCGCGGGCAATTTTTCGTCGTCAACCAGGTTCACGAAGACCGTATTCTCCTGATCGATCAGGAACACCCAAAGCCGAGTGAAAATCAGCCCTTGCAGTATGACGCCGTCCTGACGGACCGGCTGGGCCTCGCGATTGGCATAAAGACTGCAGACTGCGTGCCGATATTAATGGTAGATCCGGTAAAACGGGTCATCGGCGCCGTCCACGCCGGATGGAAGGGGACCTCCCTCGGAATCGCGGGGAAGGCGGTGGACGCACTGGCGAGTCGTTATCTTACAGAACCCTCTGATCTTATCGTCGCGGTCGGTCCGGCGATCGGTCCCTGCTGTTACCAGGTCGATAAAGCGGTTTTTGAAGCCATGGGCGGTCCCGCCGCGTCGGATTCCCTTTTCCGCCCCTGCCGCGAAGCGGGAAAGTGGATGCTCGACCTTCCCCTGGCCAACAGGCTGCAGATGGAGAGGAAGGGCGTTCCTTCCGGGAATATTTTGACATCGGGTTTCTGTACCGCCTGCCGGGGTGATCTTTTCTTTTCCCACCGGCGGGAGAGGGGCAAAACAGGGAGGCATCTGAACTTCATCATGATCCGCGAGACGGCTGGGACTGCGCGATCAAAAAGGGCTTGACATGGTTATGGTGATGCGATATATCGCAGCCATCTCAAAAAGGCTTATGAATGCCCTTCCATTTGAGTAACCCTTAATTGTCAGCTTTGCAAACCATCAAATTCATCATCGGAAGTTCATCATTCAGAGGTAGAATCTCGTAGTGCTTATGGCACTTGCGGAAGCGGGATGATCAAGGATTCACCCATTCTCTGTCAGCATGCGCGAATTATCCCCATGAAAAATTCATAAAACGACGAGGAAGTCAGTTATGAACATTGTCGAGATCAAGAAAAAATCCATCGGTGAACTCACGATCCTGGCCAAGGAACTCAATGTGCCCGGCGCCAGCGGGATGCGCAGGCAGGATCTCATTTTTTCCATCCTTCAGACCCAGGCCGACAAGAACGGCGCCCTCTATGGCGAGGGCGTCCTGGAAACCCTGCCGGACGGGTTCGGGTTCCTTCGGGCGGTGGACTACAACTATCTCCCCGGTCCCGACGACATTTATGTCTCGCCCTCTCAGATCAGGCGTTTCAGCCTGAGGACGGGGGACACCGTCTCCGGAGAGGTGAGGCCTCCAAAGGAAGGGGAGAAATATTTCGCCCTCCTGAAGGTCGACACGGTCAATTTCGAATCCACGGAGTACGCCAAGGATAAAATTCTTTTCGACAACCTCACCCCCCTCTACCCTGAAGAAAAATTGAAGCTGGAAAGCGACCCGGAGAACTTCTCCACCCGCGTGATGGACCTCTTCACGCCCATCGGCAAGGGGCAGCGGGCGCTCATCGTCTCCCCGCCCAGGGCCGGCAAGACCATACTCCTCAAGGACATCGCCCACAGCATCGCGGCCAACCATGAGGAAGTGACCCTCATGGTCCTCCTCATCGACGAACGTCCCGAGGAAGTGACGGACATGGAAAGAAGCGTGAAGGGGGAGGTGATCTCCTCCACGTTCGACGAACCGGCGACCCGGCACGTTCAGGTTGCCGAGATGGTCATCGAGAAGGCGAAACGCCTCACGGAACACAAAAGAGACGTGGTGATCCTCCTTGACAGCATCACGAGGCTCGCCAGGGCCTACAATGCCGTCGTCCCGCCCAGCGGAAAGGTCCTCTCCGGCGGCGTGGATTCCAACGCACTGCACAAGCCCAAGCGGTTCTTCGGCGCGGCCCGGAACATCGAACAGGGTGGTAGCCTGACGATCATCTCCACGGCCCTGATCGACACAGGAAGCCGCATGGACGAAGTGATTTTCGAGGAATTCAAGGGTACGGGCAACATGGAGATCATTCTGGACCGCAGGATCGCCGACCGCAGGGTTTTCCCCGCCTTCGACCTTGTTCGTTCCGGGACCCGGAAAGAGGAACTCCTGATCCCCAAAGACCATCTCAATCGTGTCTGGATCCTGAGGAGGCTCCTGCAGGAGATGAACCCGATCGACGCCATCGAGTTTATCATCGACAAGATGCGTAAGACGACGACCAACCAGGAGTTTTTGGACTCGATGAATCAATAGGACAGGCGTCAGGCACCGGGAGATAAGGCAAAGAACTGCCTGCCTCAGGAGCCTGGTCCTTGGACCCTGCAGACGGCATCCCGAGCAGCGCGAGGGGTGCTTAAATTTTTCTTGAAATTGCTGCAAAATTGATTATACTTCCAGACCTTGCGCGATGCCCGTGCACAAAGGGGTACCGCGGGAAGGAGGAACGACGAGGATATGAAACAGGGAATTCATCCGGAGTACGTTGAAACGACGATCAGCTGCGTGTGCGGCAACGTGATAAAGACCCGATCGACGAAGAAAGACATCAAAGTTGAAATCTGCTCGAAATGTCACCCCTTCATGACGGGCAAACAGAAGATCATGGATACCGCAGGGCGCGTGGAGCGTTTCAAGAAAAAGTACGCCGATGTGAAAAAGACCAAGAAAGAGAATGCCAAATAAGACCGTGCAAGAAACAGCCTCTCTTTTCCAGCCCGCACCCGCCTCCGGATTCCGGGTCACCGGTTTGAGGGTTCACGCCCGCCCGATGAAGTCCTGTCCGTCACGGACCCCCCATTTCCTGTAGCGCTAAACCGCGTCAAGAGGACTTTTCATGAAGACCCCGGCGCCCCCGGCGGCCGTCAGCGGATTTTTCACCTGAAGGAAGCCATGTTCAATAAATTGAAGGATATCGAGAACCGATACGAAACACTGGAAAAGAAACTCGGCGATCCGTCCGTCGTCTCGAATCGCGTCGAGTATCAGAAGTACGCGAAGGAGCATGCCGACCTGCGGGAGCTTGTCGAAACGTACCGCGAGTACGAAAAAGTGAAGGATCAGATCGAGGAATACCAGAAGATACTCCGTGACAACGACGAGGAGCTGAAGGAGATTGCCAGGGAGGAATTACCGCAGTTGAAGGAACGGGCCTCCGCCCTCGAAGGGCGGCTGAAAATCCTCATGATTCCCAGGGATCCGAATGACGACAAGAACGTGATTCTGGAGATCCGCGCCGGGACGGGCGGAGACGAAGCGGCGCTCTTCGCGGCCGATCTCTACCGGATGTACGCGCGCTACGCCGAGAACGCGAACTGGAAAGTGGACATCTTGAGCTCCAGCGCCGCGAGCGGCATGGGCGGGTTCAAGGAAATCATTCTTCTCATCGAGGGGAAGGGCGCTTACAGCCGGCTGAAATACGAAAGCGGCGTCCACCGGGTGCAGCGCGTCCCCGTGACGGAAACCCAGGGGCGGATTCACACCTCCGCCGCCACCGTGGCCGTACTGCCCGAGGCGGAGGAAGTGGAGGTTCAGATCGACCCCGGCGATCTCAAAATCGACGTGTTCCGCTCCAGCGGCCACGGCGGACAGAGCGTCAACACCACCGATTCGGCCGTCCGCGTCACCCATATCCCCACCGGCCTTGTCGTCTCCTGCCAGGACGAAAAGTCCCAGCACAAGAACAAGGCCAAGGCCATCAAGGTGCTCCGGGCGAGACTTCTCGACCGCATGCAGGCCGAGAGCCACGCGGAAATCTCCGAAACGAGAAGAAAGCAGGTGGGAACGGGGGATCGCAGCGAGCGGATCCGGACCTACAATTTCCCCCAGGGTCGGGTGACGGACCACCGGATCGGGCTCACCCTCTACAACCTGGAGAAGGTCATTGACGGCGACCTCCAGCACATCATTGACAGTCTCGCCGCTCACTATCAGGCCGAGGCCATCAAGAAATCGGCGGCCTGACGGGCGATTCATCATCTCACTTCATCAGAATGACCGGGGGTCATGGTGCGTGAACCGATGTCGATCCGCCGCGCCATCAGAGACGCCGAAGGCCGACTCAGGCGGAAGGGGCTGTTGTCGCCGGGGCTCGACGCGGAGATCCTCCTGTCCTTCTGTCTCGGGATGGATCGCACGGGACTTCTCAGGGAAGGGGACCGGCCGGTGGCGCCCGGGGAAATGCAAACCTTCAACGACCTCCTTGAGCGAAGGCTCAGGGGGGAACCTGTCGCTTACATCGTCGGCCGCAGGGAGTTCTGGTCCCTGGATTTGAAGGTCAGCCCCGCGGTCCTCGTGCCGAGGCCGGAGACCGAGATCCTGGTGCAGGCCGTTCTCGAAACAGCGAGACGTTCAGGAACATCCGCACCACGCATCCTGGAAATCGGAACGGGCAGCGGGGCGGTCAGTGTCGCCCTGGCCAGGGAACTCATCTCGGCGCGGATTTTCGCGACGGACCTGTCACCGGAGGCGCTCAGGGTCGCCCGCGAGAATGCGGCAGTCCATGGCGTAGCTGACAGGATTTTCTTTATCGCCTGTAATTTACTAGAGCCTTTTAGCGGTTCCTTTGATATGATCGCCTCCAACCCGCCCTACCTCAGCGAGGCGGAGTACGAAGGCCTGCCCGTTGAGATCCGGGATTACGAGCCGAAGGGGGCGCTTCTGGCGGGACCGGGGGGGACGGAGTTCCACCGCGCGATCATCCGCCATGCCGGGGCGCACCTGAGGGAGGGCGGCTGGCTTTTTCTGGAGATCGGGTTCGGCCAGAAGGACCCGGTCCGCGCCCTGCTCGATCAAGCGGGACACTTTGACTCGGTCCTGTTCACGGGGGATTATGCAGGGATCGACAGAGTTGTCACAGCCCGAAGGAGGATGAAGAAGGGTGGATAAATTCGTCATCAGAGGCGGCCGGAAACTCCAGGGCGAAATCCGGATCAGCGGTTCCAAGAACGCGGCCCTGCCTCTCATTGCCTCATCGCTTCTCTGCGACGGCTGGAACACCTATCACAATATTCCCGACCTGGTCGATATCAAGACGATCAAGAAGCTCCTCGGGAACCTCGGGGCGGTGATGGAGGGAGGAGAAACACTCCGGATCAATACCGGCAACCTCAAGCGCTGCGAGGCGCCCTATAACCTCGTCAGGACCATGCGGGCCTCCGTTCTCGTTCTCGGGCCCCTCGTCGCGAGGATGGGCCAGGCGCGGGTGTCCCTCCCGGGCGGGTGCGCCATCGGGGCAAGGCCCGTCAACCTTCACCTCAAGGCCCTCGAGGATCTCGGGGCCGAAATCGAACTGCGCGACGGCTACATCGAGGCGAAAGCCCCCCGGTTGAGAGGGGCGACGATCTACTTCGACATATCGACCGTCACGGGCACGGAGAACATCATGATGGCCGCGACGCTCGCCCGCGGAACAACGGTTCTCGAAAACGCGGCCAAAGAGCCCGAGGTCATAAATTTGGCCGAAACCCTGAACAGGATGGGTGCGAAGGTGAGCGGCGCGGGGACCGATGTGATCGTCATCGAAGGCGTCGACAGCCTGCATGCCGCCGAGGCGACGGTGATCCCGGATCGGATCGAAGCCGGGACCTACATGATCGCCGCGGCGATCACAGGCGGCGATGTCACGGTCAGCGGTTGTCAGACCGGACACATAGATGCCCTCGTCACCAAGTTGAGGGAGGCCGGGGTTTCGATAGAGCCGGTTCAGGGCGGTCTTCGCGTGACCGGCAGCAGGGAAGTCCGCTCTGTCGATGTCAAGACACTGCCCTACCCGGGGTTTCCCACGGATCTCCAGGCCCAGGTGATGGCCCTCATGGCTGTCGGAAAAGGGGTCAGCGTCATCACGGAGACCATCTTCGAGAACCGCTTCATGCACGTGGGTGAGCTGATGAGGATGGGCGCGCACGTGAAGATCGAAGGGAGCCGGGCGATCGTCAGGGGCGTCAGAAAGCTCAAGGGGGCGCCCGTCATGGCGACGGACCTGAGGGCATCGGCATCCCTTGTCCTGGCGGGACTGGCCGCCGAGGGTCAAACCGACCTTACGAGGGTCTACCACATCGACCGGGGATACCAGTCGATCGAAAAGAAGCTGTCGACCCTCGGGGCGGATATCGTCCGAATGAAGGATTGATATGAAAATCATCGGGAGTTCAGACAGGCGCTTCAAGGCGGTTTTCGACCGGATGAAGGGGCGAGGCCGGGTCAGCGACAGGACGCTGGAGAACGCCGTACGGAAAATCCTCGACGATGTCCGGCGCCGGGGGGACAGGGCCCTTTTCAAATACGGGATGCGGTTTGACGGGGTATCCCTCGATCCCCGAACCATCGAGGTGCTCCCGGAGGAGATTCGGGAAGCCCTCTCGAAACTGGACAAAGGCGCTGCCAAAGCCCTCAAGCTTGCCGCCCGGCGCATTGAGAGGTACCACAGGAGACAGATTGCCCGTTCATGGTCTTATATCGAGACGACGGGTATCGAACTCGGGCAGGAGATTCGGCCGTTAGAGCGGGTGGGTATCTACGCCCCGGGGGGGCTTGCCGCCTACCCTTCCACGGTGCTGATGGCCGCCATGCCGGCCCGGATCGCCGGTGTCCGGGAGGTCATCCTGGCAACACCGCCGGGTCGAAGCGGCGTCAACCCCTTCATCCTCGCAGCGGCGGCGATCGCGGGTGTTGACCGCGTCTTCAAAATGGGCGGCGCCCAGGCCATTGCCGCCCTGGCCTACGGGACGGAGTCCGTCCCCGCGGTGGACAAGATCGTGGGGCCGGGAAACGCCTATGTGGCAATGGCCAAGCGGATGGTCTTCGGGTCCGTCGGCATCGACATGATTGCCGGGCCCAGTGAGATCATGATTGTCTGCGACGGGAAGGCCGACCCTGTCGTTATTGCCGCCGATCTTCTCGCGCAGGCCGAACACGATGAACTGGCGAGCGCCATCCTTCTGACGACGGACCGACCCTTTGCCCGGTCCGTTGCCCGGGAGGTGGATCTTCAGCTCGGAGAGCTTTCCAGGAGGGGTATCGCTCGAAAGTCCATTGAAAAATACGGACTTATTGTCCTCACGGCTGATATAGACGAAGCCCTCTTCATTGTGAACCGTTTCGCGCCGGAACACCTGGAACTGGTGGTCGCCGATCCGAAGCGAATCCTGCGAAAGGTCCGGAATGCCGGGGCCGTTTTCCTCGGGCCCAACACGCCGGAAGTACTGGGGGATTACCTGGCGGGCCCCAACCACATCCTGCCGACGGGAGGGACTGCCCGGTTTTCCTCCCCTCTGGGTGTTTATGATTTTGTCAAGCGGACGAGCCTGATCTCCTTCACCGCCGGGGCCCTTGAAAAGTACGGGGCAGAGGCGGAGACCTTCGCCCGGCTCGAGGGCCTCGAGGCCCACGGCCGTGCGATCGCGAAGCGATTGAAGTCAAAAAAATCTTGACAATTTTTGCGCGGGATTATTAAACTTCCCTTCCCTTGAGTTCCGTGATGTCGTCATAATGCCACGGTGACGCCGGGCATAGACTAAACGGACGAGACGACGAAACAGACAAGACGAGCGGGCGTAATTCAGCGGTAGAATGTCAGCTTCCCAAGCTGAACGTCGTGGGTTCGATTCCCATCGCCCGCTCCAGTTTTGTCAAGTTCACCGGCCTTTTGGGCAATTTTTTTCTTGCAAGGGCCGTTTTTGTGTGTTAAAAAGCACCTGAAATTCGAATGGTTTGTATTCGAGTGGGCCCGTTTTGCCCACTTTTTTATTTTGTGGGTTCAAATTTTCAGGATATGACGCGGGGCGGGGACGGATGAGCGACAACGTTAAAAATTACCGGCAGAGGATCATCGAGATCATCGAGCCCCTGGTGTCGGACGAAGGCATGGAGATTGTCGATGTCGAGTGCCTGCGGATGAAAACCCGGTGGCTGGTTCGCCTTTACATCGACAAGGAAGGCGGCGTGACGATCGAGGACTGCACCAATGTCAGTCACGAAGCGGGTGACCTTCTGGACATTTACGACATTCCGCCGGGCCCTTACACGCTCGAGGTTTCATCGCCCGGACTCGATCGGCCCCTCGCCCGGGACAAGGATTTCATTCGCCACCGGGGATCGAAGGTCAGGGTCCGCCTGATCGACAAAATCGAAGGGATCCGGAACTTCAGGGGGACGCTGGTGGATTTTCTGGAAGAAAACGGGGAAAAGATCATCCTCCTCGACGTTGACGGCAAAGAATACCGGATTCCGAAGGCGTCCGTGGCGAAGGCACATCTCGAATACGAGCCTTGAACGACGTCCCGGCGGCTTGAGAGAGAGGATGTTGTTGAGAAAAGAGCGAGAATAACCTGACCCGCCCAAGGTTTGAGCAAAACGGGAGGAACGTCGCATGTTACCTGAATTGAAACGCCTGATCGAACAGATGGGCAAAGACAAGGGCATCGAGAAAGAGATCATCATCGAAGCTCTGGAATCGGCGATGCTGACGGCCGCGAGAAAGAAGCTCGGCGCCCAGGTGGAGCTGGAAGCCCACTACAACGAGGAGACAGGAGAACTCGAGGTCTTCCAGTTCAAGACCGTTGTCGAAAAGGTCCTGGATCCGGAAACCCAGATATCCCTGCAGCAGGCGAGAAAGGAGCTTGACGAGGAGGCGCAGCCCGGTGACAGTCTCGGTATGAGGCTGGATGCCGCCTCTTTCGGGCGGATCGCCGTACAGACGGCCAAGCAGATCATCATCCAAAAGGTCAAGGACGCGGAGCGGGACAAGACTTATGAGGAATACAAGGACAGGAAGGGCCAACTCGTCAACGGTTTCGTCCAGCGGTTCGAAGGCGGGAGCATCATCGTCAATCTCGGCCGTGCCGAGGCTGCCATCCCCCCTTCCGAGCAGATAACCCGGGAATCCTACAAGCGGGGCGAGAGGATTCGCGCATATGTCATCGACGTGAAAAAGATATCCAAGGGGCCCCAGATCATCCTCTCCCGGACCCACCCCGGGTTTCTCCGGGCCCTGTTCGAGGTCGAGGTTCCCGAGATCTCCGAAGGGTTTATTGAAATCGTCAGCGTGGCCAGGGAACCCGGCAATCGATCGAAGATCGCCGTCAGGACAAACGACAAGGACATCGACCCCGTAGGGGCCTGCGTGGGCATGCGGGGCTCGCGGGTTCAGAGCGTGGTACAGGAACTCAAGGGTGAAAAAATCGATATCGTGCCTTACTCCGAAGATCCGGTGAAATACATCTGCAGTTCCCTCTCGCCGGCGAAGGTCAGCAAGGTTTTCATGTACGATGAGAACAAGTCCATGGAAGTCATCGTACCGGACGATCAGCTGTCGCTTGCCATCGGCAGGAGCGGTCAGAACGTGAGACTGGCCGTGAGACTGACGGGATGGAAGATCGACGTCAAGAACGAAACGATGCTGGCGGCGCAGGCCGAGGAGGGTCCCAAGATCCTGTTGAAGATCCCCGGTCTGCAGGAAGCCGACGCGGAACTGCTGTTCAAGGAGGGCTACAAGAGCATCTCCGCCGTTGCAGCGGCGGACCCGGAGATGCTGAAGGCGATTCCCGGCGTCGATGAGCAAAAGGTGACGGAATGGGTGGCAAAGGCCGAGCAGCTATTGAGCCAGCAGGCCGACAGGGACAACGCATGAGGCAAGACGGGAGACTTGAGTTTACGGCATCAAGACCTACGGGGGAGTTTCGATAATGTCCAAGACGAGAGTGTATGAACTGGCCAAGGAATTCGGGACGGACAGCAAGGAGTTGATCAGCCGCCTGAAAAGCCTCGGCATCACCGTGAAATCCCATTCGAGCACGCTCGAGGACAGCGAAGTCCAGCGGGTCCGCGAGGAGTTTGCAGCGCCGGGCGCCAAGGAAATCGTGGAGCAGAGGATTAAATCGACGGTGATCCGCAGAAGGGCTGTCCGTCAGCCCGTCGAAGAGGTCAAGGCTGCTGAACCGGAACCCGTGGTGCCGGTTCAGCCGGCGGTCGAGGAGCCTCCGAAAGAGGCCGTTGCCGAAAGGAAGGAACCCGCAAGAAAGGAAGTCACGCCGCCCGTCCCCGAGAAGGATGCCCTCGCGAAGGTCAAACCACCGGAACCGAAAGCCGCGATACCCGAGGAAAAACCTCCGGTGGAAGCTGCCGCCAAAGCCAGTGAAGAAGCCAGGGTGAAAGAAGAGGCGCCCGGGAAAGCCCCCGAGAAGGCCGTCGGGGCGCCCGTCGAAGCCGGAAAAGCGGTTCGAAAAGAGGCGCCGAAGGCGCCCGAGCCAAAGGCGGCGGAGGAGGCCGAAAAGAAGGATAAGGTCACCATCGTGAAGCCCTTCAAAAAGACCTCCAAGCAGGAACCCGTCGAGGTCATCATGGACGAGACGCCCGAGCGCAAAAAGGCCTTTATCAAGCAGGTCGTCGCCCGCAAGGAAAAGAGGAAGGGGCGGGAGGTTGAAGAGGAGATCGACCGCGGTGTCCGGTGGCGGGAGAAAAAAGCCCCCGTCGTCAAAATGAAAAAGACGGAGATCACGGTCCCGAAGGCGATCAAACGGAGGATCAAGGTTGAGGAAGCGATCCGGGTCGGTGATCTGGCCAAGAAAATGGGTGTCCGGGCGAGCGATGTAATCAACAAACTCCTGGGGCTCGGCATGATGGTGACGATCAACCAGTCCATCGATATCGATGCCGCCTCGCTTATCGCGGCGGAATTCGGTTACCAGATTGAAGCGGTGGCCACCGAATTCGATGAGGCCCTCTACAAGGCCGAAGCCTCATCGGCAAATATGAAGCCGAGGGCGCCCGTCGTGACCGTCATGGGGCATGTCGATCACGGGAAGACGTCCCTCCTGGACGCCATCCGTCAGACCAACGTCATCGAGGGGGAGGCCGGGGGGATCACGCAGGCCATCGGCGCCTACCACGTCAACATCAAGGGAAGGGATATCGTGTTTCTGGACACGCCCGGTCACGAGGCCTTCACGGCCATGCGGGCCCGAGGTGCCCAGGTGACCGATATTGTTATCCTCGTCGTCGCCGCCGACGACGGCGTGATGGAACAGACCGTCGAGGCGATCAACCATTCCAGGGTGGCCGGGGTCCCGATCATCGTCGCCGTCAACAAGATAGATAAACCCGGTGCCAATGTGGAGAAAATCAAGCAGGAACTGGTGAAGCAGAATCTTGTCCCCGAAGAGTGGGGCGGTGATGTTCTTTTCGCGGAAATATCGGCCAAGAAAAAAACGGGCATCGAAAACCTCCTGGAGGTTATTCTGCTGCAGGCCGACGTTCTCGAACTGAAAGCGGATCCGGACCGGGCGGCCCGCGGCGTGATTATCGAGGCGAAGCTCGACCGGGGGCGGGGACCGGTCGCGACGGTCCTCATCCAGGAGGGAACCCTCCGGGAAGGGGACGCCTTCGTGTCGAAAAGGGAATTTGGGCGGGTCCGGGCGATGGTCAATGACCAGGGCCAGCGGATCAGGGAGGCCGGACCTTCCATGCCCGTGGAGGTGATCGGTTTCTCCAATGTGCCCCAGGCGGGTTCGGAGTTCATCTGTGTCGAGGACGAGAAGAAGGCGAGAGGGATCAGCGAGTATTTTATCCGGAAGGAAAGGGAGAAGGAACTGGCGGCCACCTCGAAGGTCACGCTGGAACAGCTTTACGCGAGAATCAAGGAAGGGGTCAAGGAGCTGAACGTGATCCTGAAGGCCGACGTCCAGGGTTCCATTGAGGCCCTGGCCGAAGCCCTGGCGAAACTCAGCACACCGGAGATCAAGGTCAGGATGATTCACAGTTCGACGGGCGCCATCACGGAAACGGACGTCATGCTGGCGTCGGCATCGGACGCCCTGATCATCGGGTTCAAGGTGAGGCCCGATGCCCGTGTTGTGGAAGTCGCCGAAGTCGAGGGCATCGAGATGAAGCTCTATGACGTGATCTACGACGTCATCAATGACGTGAAAGCGGCCATGGAAGGGCTCCTCGAGCCCGAGTACCGGGAGACCGTCCAGGGTCACGCGGAGGTCCGCGAGGTATTCAAGATCAGCAAGGTGGGGACCATCGCCGGGAGCCATGTCACCGACGGGAAAATTTCAAGAAACGCCAATGTGCGACTCCTGAGGGAGGGCGTCGTTGTCTATGACGGGAAGATCCTTTCACTCAAGCGGTTCAAAGACGACGCGCGGGAGGTGGCCGCGGGCCTCGAATGCGGCATCGCCGTGGAAAATTTCAACGATATCAAGACGGGCGACGTGGTCGAGGCGTACACGAAAGAAAAAGTGGAACGAAAGCTTTGATTGGATTGTTGGGGTAATGGAATATTGGAATAATGGGTGTGATCCAAGGAAGAAGCATTTTCCCTTTCCAATATTCCAACATTCCATCATTCCACGTCGAGCGTAGCGAGACCGCATCATGGTTGTCGGTGTCGGCATCATCGATATCTGGATCCATGAAAGCAACTCCCTGAAGGCCAAACGGGGCGTTCTCAAAAGCATCATTCGAAGAACGCAGAACCGGTTCAACGTCTCGATCGCGGAGATCGGGGAGAATGACCACTGGAAGAAGGGGAGAATCGGGTTCAGCGTTGTCGGCAATGACCGTCGTTTCGTCAATGGGAAGATTGACAACATCCTGCAATTTGTCCAGGAGATGCATCTGGCGGAGGTCCTGAAGACGAGAGTCGAGATCGTCAATTACAGCGACATCGTGGAGGACGGCAGGGTTGATGAGTTTGAGGATCTTCTAGATGACTTTCAAAAGGGCCGATCGGGTCGCGGACCTGATCAAGGCTGAGCTCTCGGATATCCTGCTGAGGCGGATCCGGGATCCGAGGATCGGGCTGCTCACGATCACGGACGTCAAGATGAGTGACGATCTGCGTTCGGCAAGAATTTATTTTGTTCAGATGGGGAAGGACAGGCTGGATGCGGAGCTTCAGGCGGGACTCGAGAAGGCCAGGGGATACCTTAAGCGGGAACTCGGCAAGCGCCTCAACCTGCGTTACATGCCGGATGTGTTCTTCTTCTACGACAAGTCATTTGAATACGGCTCCCGCATCGACAGACTCTTGATGGAGATTCATGAAAAAGACGGGAAGGGCAATCCAGAAGATCACTGAAATTATCCGGACGAGCGGGCAATTCCTCATTACGTCGCATGTCCGGCTCGACGGGGACGCCATCGGATCGGAACTCGCGCTTTATCTCATGCTTCGGGACATGGGGAAAGAGGCATCCGTTTACAACCGGGACGCCACCCCCCGGATGTACCGCTTCCTTCCGGCGTCCGACTCGATTGTGAACAGCCTGGATACCGGGAAGGCCTTTGATGCCGTCTTTATCCTGGATTGCAGTGAAATAGACCGGGTGGGGGAGGAGGCACCCCGGGTGGGCGCCATCCGGAACATCATCAACATTGATCACCATATCTCCAACGGGTCCTTCGGCGACCTTTCCCTGCTGGAACCGGCAGCCAGCTCGACGGGGGAGATCGTCTACCGGCTCATGCGGGAGTTGGATGTGAACATCACAAAGGATATAGCCATCAACCTCTACACGGCCATCCTGACGGACACGGGGGCTTTCCGTTATTCCAACACGGGCCGGAAGACCTTCAGGATTGCCGGTGATCTCGTGGCAAAGGGAGCCGATCCCTGGTGGATCTCCCAGAGGATTTACGAGAACAACCCCGAGCAGAAGATAAAACTGCTGGCAAAGGCGCTCGAAACGCTCGCGTTTTACCGGGACCGCAAGATGGCTGTTATTCACGTCACCCGGACGATGCTCGAGGAGGCGGAGGCCCTGTGGGAGCATACGGATGGGTTTGTCGAGTTTCCCCGATCGATCGAGGGGGTCGAGGTGGCCGCCTTTATCAGCGAAATCGGCGATCGCTTATTCAAGGTCAGCCTGCGTTCCCGCGGCGGCGTGGATGTGGAGAAAATCGCAGGCGTGTTCGGTGGGGGTGGACATCACAGCGCGGCGGCGTGCAGAATCGCCGGAGACCTCGAAAGCGTGAAAGCAAAGCTTGTGGAAGCGGTTGTCAGTGGTGCGACTGAGCGGGATCGTCGTAATCGATAAGCCGGCCGGCAGGACCTCTCACGATGTCGTGCAGGATGTCAAAAGGATTCTTCGCGTGAGGAAAGCGGGACACACGGGTACGCTGGATCCGCTCGCGACGGGCGTCCTCCCCGTCTGCACCGACGAGGCAACCAAACTGGTGCCGTTCCTCGCGGAGGAACGCAAGGAATACCGGGTGACCATGCGCCTGGGCACCACGACCGACACCCTGGACATCCAGGGGAAAGTTCTGGCGCAGAAGGACGTCGCCGTGGATGCTCACGACATTGAACAGGTTCTCGCGGGGTTTCAGGGGGAACTCCAGCAGCGTCCACCCCGTTATTCCGCCATCAAATACAAGGGGCGGGCACTTTACAAATGGGCCCGACAGGGGCAGCCCGTGGATATCCCGCCCAGGCGTATCGTTATTTTCGGGATAACCCTCGAGTCGATTCAGCTCCCCGACGTGGTCTTCCGGGTTTCCTGTTCCCGGGGTACTTATGTCCGGTCGCTGTGCTCCGATGTCGGGGACCGTCTGGGGTGCGGCGCATGCCTCAGCGCATTGAGAAGGACGAAAAGCGGGCCCTTCCTAGAGGCCATGGCGGTCTCCCTCGAAGGAAAAGAGGAGACCTTCCTCCGGGACCGTCTGGAGCGGAGTATGATGACCATGTCGGAGGCGCTTTCGGGGCTGGATCAGGTTGTGGTGGAGGATGCGCTGGCTGAGCGGTTGCGGAAAGGTTATCAGCCGACGGTCGAAAGCCTCGCGGGAAAGGAAATCCCTTCTCTTGCCGCCGGAGATGTGATAAAGTTAATCACCCGTGATTTCAAGCTGGTAGCGGTGGCGAGAATGATCCGTCCTCCCGACCGGAAGAATGCCGATCTGACGGAGCGGGTCATGGAAATCCTGCGGGTGTTCAACGATTGAAGAAAAAAATCCGGAAGTGACGGTGAAACAGAATCCGGAAGGAAATTTATAAAAGGAAATTTACAAAGGGAGGATCAGAGCGGTGTTGGATTTGGACAAAAGAAAGGAAATCATCAGCAACTACAAGACCCATGACAAGGATACGGGCTCGCCGGAAGTTCAGGTCGCGCTTCTCAGCGCAAGGATTGAGTATCTCACGGAACATTTCAAGGTCCACAAGAAGGATCATCATTCCCGCAGGGGACTTCTGAAACTTGTCGGGCAGAGAAGAAGGCTTCTCGAGTACCTGAAGGACAAGGATGTCAATCGTTATCGCAAGCTGATTGAACGTCTGGGACTCCGAAAGTAAGCTGTATAAATACATCAACGGGCCCCGTCAGCGCTCGAGGCGGGGGTCCGACTTTGCGTTTCTACGAAGAGGTGCACGCAGAATGAATCAAATATTTAAAACATCCTTTGCGGGGAGGGAGATTTTCCTGAAGATCAACTATGTGGCCGGCCAGGCCGACGGCGGTGTGCTCGTCACATACGGAGACACGGTGGTCCTCGTCACCGTGGTGTCGGCGAAGAGCCGCAGGGAAGGGTTGGACTTCATGCCGCTGACCGTGGACTACCAGGAGATGACATTTGCGGCGGGAAAGATTCCCGGCGGTTTTTTCAAAAGGGAAGGAAGACCCAACGAGCGGGAAATCCTGACTTCCCGGATCATCGACAGGGCCATCCGGCCGCTCTTCCCGGACGGGTACCGCGATGAAACGCAACTGGTCGCCACCGTACTGTCCCTGGACAATGAAAACGATCCCGATGTGGCCGCCATGCTGGGGGCATCCGTCGCACTGCAGATAGCGAGCATTCCCTTCGAGGTACCCATTGCCGGCGCGAGGGTGGGCCGTATCGACGGGAAGTATGTCTGCAACCCCGCGAGCAAGCAGATGGAGGACAGCGACATTGATATATTCATGGTGGGCAGAAAAGTGCTCCCCGGCACGGGGGGCCGTCCCTTCGATATCAACCTGGTCATGGTGGAAGGTGGCGCCCGCGAGATAGACGAGGATGCCGCCGTCGAGGCCATACGCTTTGGATTGGAGGCCATCCGGCCCGTGATCGAAATACAGGATGAAATCCGGAAGGCTGCCGGCAAGACCAAGAAGGCCGTCGAGGCTGTCCAGATCGATCCTGACCTGCGGCAGAAAGTCGTCTCGGAGGCCGAGGATAAAATGCGGGAGGCCTACGTCATGCCGGTGAAGCAGGCGAGGCACTCGACACTGGAGAAAATCAGGGAGGAAATCCTCTCCCGCACGACGGTGGAAGATCCCAAGCTCGGCCCCCAGATCAATTACGCCCTGGACGAGCTGGAAAAAAAGATTCTCCGGGAAATGATCCTGCAGCAGAAGCGGAGAATCGACGGCCGCAGCAATACGGACATCAGGCCCATTTCCTGTGAAGTGGGAATCCTCCCCAGGACGCACGGATCGGCGCTGTTTACCAGGGGAGAGACACAGGCGCTGGTTTCGCTCACGCTCGGCACGTCTTCCGATGAGCAGCGCATGGATTATGCCGCGGGGGAGGAGTACAGGGCCTTCATGCTGCACTACAATTTCCCGCCCTATTGCGTCGGTGAGGTCCGGCCTTTGAGGGGACCGGGTCGAAGGGAAATCGGCCATGGCGCCCTGGCCAGGCGGGCCCTGCTCCCGCTGCTTCCGACGCAGGAGGAGTTTCCCTACACCATCCGGATCGTTTCCGACATTCTCTCCTCCAACGGGTCCTCTTCGATGGCCTCCGTCTGCGGGGGGGCCCTGTGCCTCATGGATGCGGGCGTCCCGGTCAAAGGGGTGGCGGCGGGAATCGCCATGGGGCTCCTGAAGGAAGGGGAGAACGTGGTCGTGCTGTCCGATATCCTCGGAGACGAAGATCACGCCGGCGACATGGATTTCAAGGTCTGCGGAACGGACAAGGGCATCACGGCCATGCAGATGGACATCAAGATCGACGGCATCACGGAAGACATCCTGAGGAAGGCGCTGCACCAGGCCCGGGCGGGAAGACTCTTCATTATCGGGCGGATCAAGGAGACCATCGACAAACCGAGAGAGAGCCTGTCCGCCTACGCACCGAGGATCACCACGATCAAGGTGAAGCCCGACCGGATCAGGGACGTCATTGGAACCGGCGGAAAGAATATCCGTCAGATCATCAGTGAAACGGGAGTGAGCATTGACGTGGAAGACGACGGGACCGTGATGATTGCCTCCAATGACGCGGAAGCGGCCGAGCGCGCCATCGCGATGGTCCGGTGGCTGACGGAAGAAGCGGAAATCGGAAAGGTTTACCTTGGCACGGTGAAGAAAGTCGTCGACTTCGGGGCCTTCGTTGAGATCCTGCCCGGTACGGAGGGGCTGGTTCATATCTCCCAGCTCGACACCAAGAGGGTCAACAAGGTGACCGACGTGGTCAAGGAAGGCGATAAGGTCCCGGTCAAGGTGATCGAAATCGACCGCAGCGGCAAGATCCGCTTGAGCCGCAAGGATGCCCTGGGGGAGAATGTACCGAAAAACCGTTCTCGATAATGGCATAAAGGTCATTTCGGAACAGATCGATCACGTCCGGTCCGTGTCCATGGGTGTGTGGGTCGGGTGCGGCTCCCGTCACGAGAACGAAGACATCAACGGGACGGCCCATTTCATCGAGCACATGCTCTTCAAGGGCACGGAGAGCCGATCAGCCTTTGATATCGCCTCGGAGGTCGATTCTGTCGGCGGAATCATGAATGCCTTCACCGGCAAAGAGCTGACCGCCTTTTATGTGAAAGTTCCCGATTACCACCTGCCGCTTTCCATTGAACTCCTGGCGGATATCTTCAGCCGCTCGCTCTTTGACCCGCAGGAGGTCGAAAAGGAAAAGTCCGTCGTGCAGCAGGAGATCCACATGGTGGAGGACACGCCGGACGAATACATCCATGATTTCTTCGAACGGATCTTCTGGAATCGTCATCCCCTGGGCCTTCCTGTCCTCGGGACGAAGGAGTCCGTCCAGGGGTTTACCAGGGAGGCGCTGCTCGAGTTCTTCCATAAAAAATACAGGGGCAACCACCTGGTGCTGACAGCGGCCGGGCGCCTGGAGCACGAGAGGCTCGTCGAGATGGTACGGGGCGCCTTCGGGATCATGGAGGGGTACAAGGAAAAGGTTCAGGCGCCGTTGCCGATCCCGATGTCAAGAAGGGCCTGCATCGAGCGGGACCTTGGCCAGGCCCACCTGATCATCGGGACGCCGGCCCCCTCCAATGTAGACCCCCGGAGGTTCGCGGGAATCCTCATGAATACGGTCCTCGGCGGCAGCATGAGCTCGAGACTGTTTCAGGAAATCCGGGAGAAGAGGGGACTCGCCTACGCCATCCGCTCCTACATCGTTTCCTACCGGGACGTGGGGATGCTGAATATCTATGTGGCGGCATCGCGGGAGAAGGTCAAAGATGTCATCGGGCTGATCCTGGAAGAGATGAGGCGCATGAAGAGGGAGCACCTCACGGACCGTGAAATGCAGCTGGCAAAGGAACTGATCAAGGGGAACCTGCTGCTCGGACTCGAGAGCACGGATAACCGGATGTCCAAGCTCGCGACGAATGAAATTTATTACGGGCGTCACATCTCCTACGAGGAGATCGTTCGTCATATTGATGCCGTGCAGAAGGAGGATATACGGGCTTTGACCGCTGAGCTGTTCGACGCCTCTGCCCTGTCGCTGGCCGCCCTCGGAGATGTGTCCGAAAAGGACCTGGAAGGCGCAGCCCACTTGTAACCATGGAAAAGATTCAGGTGTCCATCGAGAAACTGCCCGGTTGTGATGACATAGATCTTCCACGGTACATGACGGAGTGCGCGGCGGGAATGGACATCTTTGCGGCCGTGACGGAAGCGGAAATCCTTCAGCCGGGTGAAAGGAAGGTCATCCCGACGGGAATCCGGATCGCGCTGCCCCCGGGATACGAGGCCCAGATCAGGCCGAGAAGCGGACTGGCCATCAGAAACGGGGTCACACTTCTCAATACCCCCGGGACCATCGATGCGGATTACCGCGGCGAGATCGGAGTCATCATGATCAACCACGGGCAGGAGCCCTTCGAGGTCAGACGGGGGGATCGAATTGCCCAGATGACCGTCCATCGGGTCTGCAGGGTTTCATGGCATTCGGCCTCTTCCCTGCAGCCCACGGCAAGGGGGGGCGGCGGTTTCGGGCACACCGGGTGAAGGGATTTTTGCGGGCGGGGTTGTCGAAACATGAAGAAGCGGAAAGTCCAGAAGACCTACCAGGAAATCAACGAAAAGATCCGGCAACGGAAGGTTGTCGTGGTCACGGCCGAGGAGATGATCGGCATCGTCGAGCAGCACGGCGAGGTGGAGGCCGCCAGAAAGGTGGACGTCGTGACGACGGGGACCTTCGGTCCCATGTGTTCCTCCGGGGCTTTCCTGAACTTCGGTCACGCCTCTCCCCGAATTAAGGCCATGAAGTTGTGGCTCAACGACGTGCCGGCCTACGGCGGGATCGCGGCCGTGGATTGTTACATCGGGGCGACGGAAGTCGTCGAGGGCGATCCCCTCAACAGCGTCCATCCGGGAGAGTTCAATTACGGCGGCGGTCACGTCATTGAAGATCTGGTGGCCGGCAACAGCATCCGGCTCCGGGCGGAAGGCTACGGCACAGACTGTTACCCCTCCCGCCGGTTCGAACGGAACATCACCCTCCGCGACATGCGGGACGCCATCCTCTTCAACCCGAGGAACGCCTACCAGAACTACAGTTGCGCCGTCAACCAGTCCGACAAGACCATTTACACCTACATGGGGGTCATCCGGCCCCGCATGGCGAACGCGACTTATTCCACGTCGGGGCAGTTGAGTCCGCTGTTCAACGATCCCTACTACATGACGATCGGCATCGGAACCCGGATTTTTCTCGGCGGCGCGCAGGGTTTCGTCGCGTGGCCCGGCACGCAGCATAACCCGCATGTGCCGAGGAACGACAATGGCGTGCCGAAAAGCGGCGCCGGCACCATCGCGGCCATCGGCAATCTGAAGGACATGAGTCCCGATTGGCTGGTCGGTGCCAGCATGCTGGGGTACGGGGTATCCCTCTATGTCGGCATCGGCATCCCCATACCCATCCTGAATGAGGATCTCGCGAGATATACCGCCGTCAAGGATGAGGACATCTACACCGAGGTTTACGACTACGGCAAGGACTATCCGCACGGCGGCGAGCTCAAGAGCCTCGGGGAGGTCAGCTACAAGGCGTTGAGAAGCGGGCAGATCGCCATCAACAACAAGGTGATTCCCACGGCGCCTCTGTCCAGTTATTACAAGGCGCGGCAGATCGCAGAGACCCTGAAGTCCTGGATTGAGAGGGGAGAGTTTGTCCTGGGGGAGCCCCAGGAACTTCTGCCTTCGGAAGGGCTGTAGACGAAATAGCCGGGTCAGGGTTTCGGGAAGGTCAGGCAAGAGGCCATGAAGCTTGGAAGAAGGGTCATCATGATCATCCTTCTGGTGATGGGCTTCCTGATACTCTTCGGGAAGAAGGGCCTGATCGACAATTATAAAGTGCAACAAATGGTGAAGGAATTGAGCGTCACCAATGAACGGATGCTCAAAGAAAACAATAAGTTGAAACAGGAGATCCTCCTCCTTCGAAAAGACACCAAATACATCGAGCGGCTGGCCAGGGATGAGCTCGGAATGGTCAAAAAAGGCGACATCGTTTACCGGATGAGTGATGAAACCAAGCCCTGAGCCAGCTGGCAAAAGCAGGATCGGCGGCGAGAAAACAATAACCCATTGACTGCTTCCCGGTGAAGCCTCTCCCGGCAGGGCAGGGGTTTTTTATCTTTAGTCCTCATAACTTGCTGGCCCCTGCCACCCCCCCCCGTCCAGGTTTAACCTTCCAGATTTCTTAGAGATACCCGGAACATGGCACATTGCTTGCTTAATTCTATGGCCGTTGGTCGAGGCGTGTGAAGGGCTGCATGCAGAAGCCCGGAGCCACGGCGTTAAAAACGTCTCGGCCGTGAGGGGAAATCTCAAGACGGTTTAACGGCGGTCCACCAAAAGAATCAAGACTCCGAAAGAGGATCTCATGCTGACAATCAAGAACTTATTCGCGGGAAAGAAGAAAATTGCAGGACTGGATATCGGCTCGAGTTCTCTGAAGCTGACCGAAGTCACTGAAAATTCGGAGGGTTATACCCTGAATAACTACAGCCAGGTCCCGCTTCCCAGGGGGGTCATCGCCGACGGTCACCTCGTCCAGCCGGGTGTTCTGATCGATCGGCTGAAACATCTCGTCAAACAATCCCGTTGTCAAACCAAGAATGTGGTGACGTCTCTCTCCGGTTATTCCGTCATTGTCAAGAAGATCGGCTTTCCCTCCATGGACGAGGCGGCGCTCCGTGATTTGATCAGCGACGAGGTGGAGAAGTACCTCCCCTTCGGCGATATGAACGAGGTGAATTTCGATTTCCAGATCCTCGGGGGGAGCGATGTCAACCCGGGCCAGATGGACGTGCTGCTCGTGGCGTCGAAAAAAGAAGTCATCGAAAGTTACGTCGGTGCCGTCAAAAAAGCCGGCCTCGAAGTGGCGATTGTGGATGTGGATTCCTTCGCGCTGGAGACGATGTACGAGGAAAACTACGATTTCGCACTCGACGACGTCGTCGTGCTCGTCAACATCGGCGCCAGCATGACCAATATCAATGTCCTGAAGGCGGGTGGCTCTATTTTCACGAGGGATTTTTCCATGGGCGGGTACACCGTCACGGAAAACCTTCAGGAAAAATTAAAGGTTTCATTCGAGGAGGCCGAAAGGGTCAAGTTGGGAGCGGCCAAAGAAAACGGGCAACCGGAAAATCTCAAGGAAGACCTGATCAATTGCGCCGAGCCGCTTCTCCTCGAAGTCGAGCGATCCGTGGATTATTTCAAGTCGACCTACCCCGGCAAATACATCAAGCAGGTGCTCCTGTGCGGGGGCGGCGCCAAACTGGCCGGGTTGGATCGGGCCCTTACAGAGCGGTTGAATATCGATACGGAAATTGTGAACCCCTTCAAGAAAATTTCCTATGACCGGAAGGTTTTCAGCCCGGCGGATATTGAAACGATAGGTCCGCAGGCGGCTGTCGGCGTGGGTCTGGCCCTGAGGAGGATTGGAGACAAATGATTAAAATTAACCTTCTTCCTTATCGAGAAAAGAAAAAAGAGGTCCACACAAAGCGTGAGGGACTTGCCCTCTTCCTTGTGATCGGTCTGGGTCTGCTGCTGTTCGGTGCCGTTCACCTCTACATGGTGCAGAGCATCGACAAGTTGAAGGCCGAAGTCCGCAAGAGCGATAATGAGCTCAAGAAACTCGCCCAGATCACCCTGGATATCGGAAAATTCAAAAAGGACAAGGATCTCCTCGAGAAAAAACTGCAGATCATCAACGCCCTGGATCGCAACAGACTCGACCCCGTCTATTTCCTCGATGAACTGACCGGTATGGTTCCGGCCGGACAGCTGTGGGTCAAGAACATGACGGAGACGGACGTCGAGATGAAAATCGAGGGTTTTGCAAAAGATAACATCACGATCGCGAAGTTCATGAAGAACCTGGAGGCATCCAGATTCTTCCGGTCCGTCGATCTTGTCGCATCCAAGCAAACGGAGCTCGTGGGTTACAAGGTGAAACAGTTCACGCTGTCCTGCGGTCTCAAGAAGGGGTTGTAACAATGGCACTCACATTAGACGACATCAAGAACATGCCGCCGAAGCGGAAGGCCATGCTCATCATTGTGGTTTTTCTTCTTCTGGGATTTGCCTACTACTCCGTCTATCTCCAGAAGGCCCTTTCGGACAAAAGCAAGCTCGAAGAGAATCTCGCCAGCCTGAAACAGCAGATCGCACAGAAGCAAGTGGTGATAGAAGAAATGAAGCGGTACGAGAAAGAAATTGCCAACCTGAAGAAGGACCTCGAGATCGCCATGGCAAAGCTTCCCGAGCAGAAAGAGATCCCGGGCTTGCTGATATCCGTCTCGGAGGCCGGGGGATACGGCGGCGTGGAGTTCCTTCTCTTCGAACCGATGGCGCCTGTCTGGAAGGATTTCTATGCGGAGCTTCCGGTCAAGATTACGGTGAACGGCGGATACCACGACACGGCGCAGTTCTTCGAGCGGGTCGCAAAACTGCCCCGAATCGTCAACATCTCCAATATCGCCATGGAAAAACCGAAAAATGAGAGCAAGTCGAACCTCACGACGACTTGCCTGATCAAGACTTATATGTTCGGAGAGAAGGCCGAGCCGCCCAAAAAAGTCGACGACAAGGCCAAGAAGCCACCGGAAAAGAACCCCCAGCAACCGCGAGGATAAGGGATCATGCGCAATCATTTTCTGCGGCCCGTTTCAGGGTATCGAAACAGATCGTTGTTGAAAAAGGCCAGCCTGGGCTGGAAGGTATTCGCCGTGTTTTTCGTCTCGATGATGCTGGTTGCATGGCCTGTCCAGGGTCTCGCTCAAGCAGAAAAGGCGGCCGAAACCCAGAAGGCGGCTGAGATCCAGAAGCCGGCGGACGAGGCGGCTTCCTATCATTACGAAGCGAAGGGAAAAACCGATCCTTTCAAACCCTATCTGAACCTCGAGGTGGCCAAGGTCACGCCCGGCAAGCCCAGCCGGAATATGGCGGCAAGGACACCCCTCCAGGAAGTGGGGCTGGACCAGTTCAAACTGGTCGGCATCGCCCTCGGCAGCTACAAAAAAGCGGCCATGGTGGAGGATTCCAAGGGCAAAGGCTATATCATTTCCGAAGGAACGCTCATCGGTCATAACCACGGTCGGGTCGCCGAAATCCTGCGGGATCGGATGATCGTCGAGGAAAGATTTTTTGATGGATCGGGAAAGAACAAGACGCAGCGAACAGTCATAAAGCTTCATAAAGACGAAAAAGAGGGCAGATTATGAAACCGAAAAGAATACTGAATTGGATTCCTTGCATGATCGCGCTTTGCGCCGTTTTTGGATTCGCGACCGTTCTCCACGGGACGGAAAGCGCGCCTCCGGGACAGGCAGGGGCCGTCGTCAGTCCTGCCAAGACCGAGGGTCTGAACAGCCTGGAGGACGTGATATTCGAGCGACTGGAGGGTAAAGAACGAATTACCTTCGTTGTATCGAAACTCACGGGGTACAACGTCGCGCGGGAATCGGCCGAAACGCTGGCCGTGAAGCTCGAGAATGTCCAGGTCCCGCCTGACAAGTTGAAGAAGCTCGATGACGTGACGCTGAGGGTCGTGGATCGTATTGTGGCCACCCAAGAGACCGTCGACGGCAAAACCTGGGCCTATTTCAAGATCAACATGAGGGAGATGGCGCCTTACGTTGTGAAAGACGAAGCCGACAGGGTTTTTGTGGATATCGACGTTTCGGCCCTGGCGCAGAAGAATCCAGCCGAAGAGAATAAAGAGGTCGCAAAGGCCGAGAATGTCGAGAAGGCATACGCACCGGCCAAGAACAGCACACGGACGACCTATGCCGGCGAACGGCAGTACACGGGCCAGAAACTCACCGTTGATTTTCAGGACGCGAACATCAAGAACGTTTTGCGGCTCATCGCCGAGGCCAGCGGTCTCAACATCGTTTCAGGCGATGACGTGAAAGGTTCCGTGACGATGCAGCTCCGGGAAGTCCCCTGGGATCAGGCCCTGGAGACGATCATGGATGCCCATAGTCTCGGGATGAAACGTTCAGGCAACGTCATCACCGTCCTGCCGGCGGACAAGATCAAGAAGGCAGAGGAGCAGAGACTCAAGGAAGCCGTGTCCCGCGGAAAGCTGCCGCAGATTTCCATAGAGGCGCAGATTGTAGAGGCCAGCGAAACCTTCATCCGGAAGCTTGGTGTTCAGTGGGGTGCCGGCGTGCTGGGATCCTGGAGCACCTCGCAGTTGGGCGCTCTCGGCGGCAGTGCCGGGTATGCACCGACCCCGACGTCGCTGCCCAACACCATCAGCACCTATCTTTCGAACCCGCCCTACTCCGCCGGGTCGGGTGTCGGTGTGACCAACAGTTCTCTGGCCGTCAACTTCCCCTACATTTTCTCCGGCGTGCCCACCTTCGGCGTGATCGCCGGTTCGAGCAAGTACATTCTGGACGTTCAGCTCCATGCCCTGGATTCCACAACCGAGGGAAGGATTATTTCGTCGCCCAAGGTGACGACCCTCGACGGCGTCAAGGCGACGATCAAGCAGGGTGAAGAAATTCCCTACGTGATCGAGTCGGTGTCCGGCGGCGTCGTCACAAGGACCGTTCAGTTCAAAGAGGCGGTTCTGAAGCTGGACGTAAAGCCCTCGGTGACACCGGAAGGCAAGATCTCCCTGGAGGTCAAATGCAACAATGACTTCGCGGATTACACGCGCTCGGTGCTGGGAAATCCGCCCATCAACAAAGAAGAAGTTGATTCCACCGTCGTGATAAAGGACGGCGAAACCCTCGTCATCGGCGGTATCCGGAAGCTCACTGAACAAAAGACGGTGGGCGGTGTTCCCTGGTTCATGAACATTCCCGTCCTGGGGTGGATGTTCAAAGCCGAGGATATCAACAACACCAAAAGGGAAATCCTGATCTTCGTGACACCCAAGGTTCTCCGAGAGGGAGAGGGCCTGGCCAAGAATTAATCCTCCTTTCAGTCGTGACGTTCCTGTCCATTGCAAGCCTTCATCCCGCATGAGCGGGATGAAGGCCCTGCAACCCCCCGTCAACACATCCAATCATCGGATTCTTCACCTGCCCGCGTAAAGGTTCCCTCGGCCCGGCGCAATAAAATCACTGCAAATCAAATACTTATCAATCATACCTCCCCGGGGCTGATTGCATGGCAAGGTAAAGGTCATAGTCATTTATTTGACGCATGTCAAATAAATGACTATCGATGCGTGCCCTTTTCCCGGGATTGGAGGTTTCCAAAAGGGCCCGGGATAGTAGAAGGATATGACGGGGATGTCGCCCTTTGTTTCATCCTTGACACACCCCGGGGGGTGTGTTACAAGTCAATCGACAGTAAGGTATGAATGTTATTAATAAATTGTCCCAGTATTGCCGCTCTTGAAGGAGGCGCTCTTGAAGGACGGAAATCTCAAGGAGATGACGGATCTGATCTGGGAGGCCGAGTATTATCTGAACCAGGGTTCTTACCATCTGGCTATCGACCTCGCCCAGGAGCGACTGGAGATGTACCCCGGCGATGTTGAAGCCAGGGTCATCCTCGGGTACGCGTGGTTCAAACTGGAGGAGCTTGACCGCGCCCTGAATATCCTGCGGGGCCTGGAGGATGATTTTCAGCGCTGGTCCTACGTCTTCAGGTACATGGGGGACATCTACCAGAAGAAAGGACTTCTGGCGGAGGCCAGGAAATCCTACCATCAGTTTCGAATGCTCAACCCCGAAGAATCCCTCGAGTTGAAACTCTCCGAGGGTACCGCCCCCGCGGGGGGCCCGGCGGCCCTGCAAAGCGAGGAGGACGAACCCCTGCCCGGTGAGACGGACATCTCGCGTGTGTCTCAGGAATTCCGCACCCTGACCCTTGCGGACCTGTGCATCGAACAGGGTCACTTTGAACAGGCCCGGAACATACTGGAGGAGATACTCTCGAAGGACCCCGGGAACGAGAGAGTGAGACAGAAGCTGGGGAACCTGAAGAACCTTATCCCGGCAAGGCCCGGGAGCCACCGGCCGGAGGGCGACGGGGGGGAGGTCATAAGGGAACTCAACAGGTGGCTGCAAAACCTGGAGAAGGTGAGAAACCATGGTGCGTAAAACCACCCGTTCCAACAGTCGGCTCGCTGCCGTTCATGCCGTCATGGCCAGCCGGGGTGTGGACGCCGTCCTTTTTCTCGGGATCAAGAATATCCGGTACCTGACGGGGTTTACGGGCAGCGATGGGGCCCTGATCGTATCGGAAGACCAGGCGGTCCTGCTGGTCGACGGCCGCTATACCACCCAGGCCCGGAAGCAGACCCGCGGAATCCGGGTATTCGAATACCGGGACAAGGCGGCGGGCATCGAGCAGATCGCCTCAGACCTGCGGGTGAAAACGCTTGGTTTTGAAGCAGCCGCCATCAGTTACGAGTTCTATGCCCTGCTTTTAAAAAAACTCAAAAACATCAAGTTAAAGGCAGTCACCGACGACCACCTGGGCGATCTCCGGTCCGTCAAGAGCAGGGAGGAAATCGCCTTGATAAAAAAAGCCGTGCAGATTTCGACAAAGGCCCTGGAGGCCGTCCTCCCCCTTGTCAAACCGGGCATGCGGGAGTCGGATATCGCTCTGGAACTCCATTACCGCATCCGGCAGCAGGGTGCCGAAGCCCTGGCCTTCGAAGCCATTATCGCATCGGGGGAAAACGCGGCCCTGCCCCACGCCAAGCCCGGGTCCCGGAGGCTCAAAAAAGGCGATCTCGTCGTGATGGATTTCGGTGCCGTCTACGGCGGCTATCACTCCGATGAAACCTGCACCTTCGGAATAGGGCGACTGAACAGGAGCCAGAAAAAGGCTTACGAAACCGTGAAAGAGGCCCATGACAGGGCGTTGGACGCCATAAGGGCCGGTGTTGCCTGCAGGGAAATCGACGACATCGCCCGCCGGTCTATCGAGAAGGGGGGGTATGGAAAATATTTTTCTCACGGGACAGGACACGGCATCGGGCTTGATGTGCATGAGGCTCCGCGTCTTTCGATCGCCTCGAACGGCACGCTCCAGGAAGGCATGGTGGTGACGGTTGAACCGGGCGTTTACATTCCCGGCCGATGGGGCATTCGGCTCGAGGATTCCGTTCTCGTGAAGAAGGAGGGCTGTGAGGTCCTCACCCGAATTCCGAAGAGTATAACGATCCTCTGATACCGCTCCGACCCGCTCGCGGTCGCCCGTCCATCCCATGTCATGACGTGCCCGTCATTTGAAATTTTCATCATGGCGCGGAGCGCCGCCGATGCATTCTGACTGCCTGTCTCGACCATAAAGCCGATCATGGAAACCTGGCGTTATCTGCCTTTTGCCGACGCAAGCGCTTTCGAGAACATGGCCACCGATGAGGCCCTGCTTCGCCATGCCGGCGCGGCACCCCCTGTCCCCACACTTCGCTTTTTCGGCTGGAACCCGCCTGCCGTCTCTATCGGTTATTTCCAGGACGCCGCGAGTGAGGTGAATCTCCCCTACTGTCGGGAGCACGGCATCTGTGTTGTGCGGCGGCCCACGGGAGGGAAGGCTGTTTTTCATGACCGGGAAGTCACATACGCCATCGTCGCGGGCGAGAATCACCCTCTCTTTCCCCGGGGGATCCTCGGGACCTACCGGGCCATCGGCTCGGCGATTCTGCGGGCGTTTTCCAAGCTCGGTTTGAAAGCGGAAATGACGGCTGACGGCAGATCTCATGCTCCCGGCGGACTGGAAGCGTTCTGCTTTTCCGTGCCGTCACAATACGAACTGCTTTTGCAGGGTCGCAAGGTTTGCGGCAGTGCCCAGACACGTTCCAGGGGCGCTTTCCTGCAGCACGGGTCCATTCTCCTGGATTTCGATCCCGTCACAACGGCGGCCGTTCTTCCGGGTCCTGCGGAGGAGACGGAACAGAAGGTCAGGAAAATGGAGATGGCAGTCACGTCCCTGCGGGACCATCTCAAAGGGGGTATCACCCCCCTTGAACTCACCGGGGTTCTGCTGGAAAGCTTTGAGGAGGTGTTCCATGTCCGGATCGCACCGGGTGAACTCTCAGAGGAAGAAAGGAGCATCAAAGAACGCCTTTTCAGGGAGAAATATACCCTCGATATGTGGAATATAGGAGGCAAAAACCCCGGTGAGTCCGTCCTCCCCGGGGAAAAAACACAAAAGCAATAGCAAGGTAAAGTTTATATTGACAAAGGTAAAATATTTAAATAAAATCCTCAAGTTTTCATTGATATAAAAGGGGGTTTTCGGGTCCGTCCGGTCGAGACGGGACATTCTCTCGGATGCCGTCGTGGGTCGTTCCCCGATCCTTCTTTCATGACCATCATCATAGAATAATTAATGAAGGGAGCGTGTTTTTTTGGAGGTCAAGGTTTTTGATAACGACGTCGACAAAGCGTTGAAGGTTCTCAAGAACAAGCTGTCCAAGAACGGCCTGTTCAAGGAACTCAAGCTGCGCCGGGCGTACGAGAAACCTTCCGTCAGAAAAAAACGGAAGGCCATCGAGGCTCGCCGGAGACTGGCCAAGGTCCAGAGAAGAAGGTATCGATAAACCATTTACAACCGGGCAGACGATGTGCGGGGGTCCCTCACGGACTCGGAACTGAGACTCTGAACATCCTCTTTCAGCCTGTCTTTTTTCTCTGTCTTCCTGAGGCATCAAAAGATGGACGAGAAGCAGTATCTGATCGATGCCCTTTCGATCAGTGAATCGTGGCGGATGTTCCGGATCATGTCCGAGTTCGTCGATGCCATCGAGGATCTCTCCAAAGTCAAACGTGCCGTCACCATCTTCGGATCCGCCAGGGCGAAGCCGGAAGACAAGTATTACGTCAAAACCGAATATCTGGCCCGTCTCCTGGCGCAGAAGGGCTTCAGTGTGATCACAGGCGGAGGTCCCGGCATCATGGAGGCGGCCAACAAGGGGGCGGCCGAGGCCGGCGGGACGTCCATCGGTTTGAACATTCGCCTGCCCCTCGAGCAGGTTCCGAACCCCTACGCCAACATCAGGATCAACTTCAAGTATTTCTTCATCCGCAAGGTCATGTTCGTCAAGTTTGCCGTGGCCTACGTGATAATCCCCGGCGGCTTCGGCACCATGGACGAACTCTTCGAGGCGCTCACCCTCATCCAGACCCGGCGCATAAAAAGCTTCCCCGTCATTCTCATGGGGAGTGAATACTGGAGGGGCCTCGTGGACTGGCTCGGAAACACCATGCTTGCCGAGGGCAACATATCCCGAGAGGATCTGGATCTCATCCAGGTCCTGGACGACCCCGAGGAAGTTGTCCGGCACATACAGAGGTTCGTTATTCTGTAAACGCCTTGCCTTTGTCCCGTCTTCCCATTACAATTCCAATCCCACCGGACTCTTCTCGTGAAGCCCCGTTGCTGATGACGGATCCTTTCCTGGAAGAGCCGAAATCTTTTTGGAGCGTTTCATGACGGCCAGGGCGGATAAGAAGGATCGATCAGAGGGAACGCTGGATAAAACCCTGAGTGAAATCGCCGGGGGGAAAACGCACCCCTGTTATCTTCTCTACGGCGATGAGGATTACCTCATCGAGGGAGCTCTGAAGAAGATGGTCGATCTCCTCCTGCCGGAAAGGGATCGGGAATTCAACCTCTTTGTCGTGGAGGGAGACCCCCTGGAGGCCAGGGACCTCTACAGCGATATTCTCACCCCCCCTTTACTCCCCGGGAGGAAGGTCTTCGTCTTCAAAAATACCCGCCTCTTCTATTCCCGTTCGACGGCCCCGGAACTCATAAAAAGGGCCGTGGACAACCTCGATACCCGTCCGCCCGTCGCGGCAAGCAGTTTCATGGCTTTTCTTTCCATGGTCGGGTGGAGCCTCGAGGACCTCAGGGACGGCGGATGGGCGAAGATATCGGATGAGGACTGGGAAAAAGCCCTTGGGGACGATGTGGACGCAGACCGTGAAAAGTGGGTGCCCCGCATCGTGGAGCTGTGCCTGGCCCACTCCTCCTCAGGCGGGGGGACGGCGGATATGGCCGGGGCCATGGAGGAAATCCTGTCGGGCGGGATGCCCGACGGTCATGTCCTCATCTTCACGGCCGACGTGGTGGACAAGAGAAAAAGGGTCTTCAAGGCAGTTGCCGACCGCGGCGTCGTAATGCCGTTCGCCAAAGCAAGAGGCGAGGCGCAGCAGAAGAGGAAGTTCGTTGACAACATCGACGCATTCCTGTCCCGGCGAGGGAAAAAGCTTTCACCCGGTGCCTGGGAAGCCCTCGGCCGGAAGACGGGTTTTCAATTCAGGGAATCCGCGGAGGCCATGGATTTGCTCGTGACATACTGTGCGGACCGAACGCTCATCGAGGAAAAGGATGTCGAGGAGGTGATCGACAAGACGCGGGAAGGCACCGTCTTCGAGCTCATCTCGGCGATCCTCGGGAAGGATCTGAACCGGGCGCTGGCAAATCTCCGGGATCTTTTCCGGCAGGGCGTCCATCACCTCATGATCCTGACCATGGTCAGTCGGGAGATCCGCCTTCTGCTCCATGCCAAAATCATTCTGGCCTCCGGCAGGCTGCGATCCTTTCGGCCGGGGATGGATTACGGCCAGTTCTCCGCCCAGGCCTATCCCCGGCTTAAAGAAATGGCTGCCGAAGTCGGTGCGGAGGGGCTTTTTCTCGCCAATCAGCATCCCTTCGTGATCTACAACGCGCTCAGAAATTCCGGGAAGTTTTCACAGGCCAGACTGCTGCGTCATGTCGATCAGCTCGTGGCGGCGGATGTGGCCATGAAATCAACGGGGAAGGATCCCCGGCTCATGCTTGAAAGGCTTGTCATCGATCTGTGCCGCTGAAAGCGGCGGCGCGTCACAATTTTTTCAACCGGGTGAGTTCGACCCGCTTTTTCTTCGGCATTCGCCTGGACGGCCCTTTTTTCTTTTTCCCCGGGGTGTCGTGTTCGTATGCCTCTTCCGGCTCTGCCGACGGAAGGGGGAGCGGCTGTGGGGACAGGCCGGCGCGGAGCATCCGTTCCTCAAAATCCCGGGATGAAATGATCGCACCGCCGCATCGGCTCACGGCGTCCTGGATCCCCCTGTCGGAGGTCACGACGACCATCTCCTCGCCGGCATGCCGGGCGATTCGTTTGATGACGTCATCGGCCTTTTCGCCCTTCCGGGAATAGATGATTTCTATGCCCCCCTCACGGCTGCGCTCCTCCACGGGTGGTCCGCCCAGCCACCCGTCGAAGACGACCGTGATCCGGTGGGGCCTGAATTTTTTGTATCCCGAAAGTCTCCGAACAAGCTCGAGACGTCCCCTCTCCAGGCTGAGCCTTTCATAGAGCCGGAGCGTCTCCGATTGCCTGATGAAGTTGTAGCCGTCGATCAGGATGTGCATGGCTTCAAACTCCCCGGTTTTTCTTCCGTCTTTTTATCGGTTTGAGCCCGATTTATCAAGTACTTGTGAACCAGCCGGGGGTAAAATAGCTGTGGACTTTCCTAAATTATTGTAGTTTAATAACAAATTATTAAATCCCCCCTCACTACTGAAGGAAGAACAGGACGATCGAGCGCGGTCTTGCGCAGGAGTTGTTCCGGTTAGGGGGGCTTTTTGCTGTTTAGATCTGGCCGCTCCTTTGACGGGCCAGGATCACCCCGGTCGAGAAACAAGATGGCTCAGGAAGCAAATGACATACGGGCCCGGCTTGAAAAGATCCAGGAAATCGTCAAGGGTAAACGGAAAATTCTGATTGTCACCCACAACAACCCCGATCCGGACGCCCTCGCTTCTGCTCTGGCCCTGAGGTATCTTCTTCATGAAAAATGGGGCGTCGGCAGCGTTATCGCTTACGGCGGCATTGTCGGCCGGGCTGAAAACAGGGTGATGATCAGGCAGCTCAGGATCGACATCAAGCCCCTGCAGGATGTCAACACCAAGAACTTCAGCGTTATCGCCCTCGTAGACTCGCAGCCCGGCGCGGGAAACAACGCCCTGCCCAAGTACATCATCCCGGATATCGTCATCGATCACCACTCCCCCATCCGTGCCAAATCCATGAGGGCAAAGTATTACGACATCCGCACCGATTACGGCAGCACATCGACCATCCTGGCCGAGTACCTCATGGCGGCTGAACTGCCGGACGTCCATCGCCGGGTCGCCACGGCGCTCATGTACGGGATCAAGTCGGATACCCGTGACCTGGGGCGGGCAACGAGTCCCAAGGATATCGAAACATTGCGCTTTCTCTATCCCAAGATCCTCTTCAAGGCCCTGGGAAAGATCGAACATCCGGAACTGCCGCGATCCCACTTCCAACGCCTGGGAAGGGCGATCACCAATGCCCAGATTGACAGGGATGTGGTCATGCTGGACCTGGGCCAAACCGACGAGGTCGACCTGATTGCCGAGATGGCCGATCTCCTCCTGCTCGTGGAGGGCGTGAAATGGTCCCTCTGCCTGGGGGAAAACGGAGGCATCGAGTACTTCTCGCTCCGCACGAAGAAAAGGAGGGGTTCTGCCGACCGGGTGGCCCAGAAGATGGTGGCGGGGATCGGCATGGGCGGCGGTCACAACATGATTGCCGGCGGGAAGGCCGGGACCATACCGAACCTGAATAAAACCCCCGAAGAGATCCGGGACATTTTGGTTTCGCGCTTCCTGGCGGAGATCAAGAGAAAGGATTTCAAGGGGCAGAGCCTCAGTCCGCCGTCGCCCCGCGAGGCTTGAACGACCGTCCCCTCGTCAGGGCCTTCATATCACCGATGGTCTTCCCGTAGTCACCGCTTCCGAAAACCGATGCGCCGGCAACGACGATATCCGCTCCCGCCTCCCGGACGGCCCGGATGTTTTCCAGGGTGATCCCGCCGTCCACTTCCAGCATCACCGACGGGTTCAAAACCCCCGCGAGATCCCTTGCCCTGCGTATCTTGCCGATCATGGCTTCAATGAATTTCTGCCCGCCGAATCCCGGGTTGACCGTCATGACCAGCAGGAGATGGACTTCCGGGAGAATCTGCTCGACGGCGGAAAGGGGTGTGGCCGGGTTCAGGGATACACCGGCTTTTTTCCCCTTTTCCCTGATGGCCGTGATGATCCGGTGAAGGTGCGTGGAGGCCTCCACGTGGACTGTGATGATGTCGCTTCCCGCGGAGGCGAAGGCGTCGATGTAGCGTTCGGGGTTTTCAATCATCAGGTGAACATCAAAAGGGAGCTTTGTGACCTTCCTCAGAGAGGCCACCACGGGCGGGCCGATGGTCAGATTCGGTACGAAGTGGCCGTCCATGACGTCGATGTGAATCAGATCCGCCCCGGCCGCTTCTACGGCCATGATTTCATCCCCGAGCCTGCTGAAATCGGCGGACAATATGGATGGCGCGATCTTGAGCATGGATAACCCCCCCGAGAACACCGCCCGGCTAAAATTTGAAATACATGGGGGGATAGGTCAGTTGCGTGTCCCCCTCCTTGAGCCTCAGCCGAAGTTCCTTGGCCTTCTTGGCCTCGCCGGGGAAGAAGATGAAACCGTAGGCGACCTCCCCCGGGGTGACGGCCCGTCTCTCGAGGGACCTCGTCCGAAGGTCCTCCCGGATCTGCCTCTGGACATCCACGTCGGTGGCCCCTTTGGTCCCGCCGATGACCGCGCCGCCCGCCGCGCCGATGGCGGCGCCCTGCATGGCCGCGTCGCCGACATTATGGCCCGACACGATGCCGATGGCGGCGCCGATGATGGCTCCCGCCGCGCCCCCCAGCATGGCGGACTTGGCCCCTTCGGGCATGACCTGGCCCAGCTCGGTCTGCTTGGCGATCCGATCATAGACAAGCCTCGAATCGAGTATCGGCCACAGGTTGTCTTCCGTGTCTATCAGGAAGGACTGTTCGGGCACGATTTCCAGGGGATGGGTCCCCTTGTTGTCGAAAATGACCTGGACGGGCAGGATACCGGCATCCCGGATCGAGAAACCGAAGGCCTGGCCGGCCTCCTTCGGGTCGTCATAGGCCCTGGCGGCTATGACCGCCCCGGCCACCTCGACGGCGTTCGGGTATGCCGACGGCATCTTGAAAGGGACGACCTGTCTCTCATATTTTGAGCAGGACAATAGAAAAAGCCCGAGACCGAGGGCGACCGCGACGGCCCAACGCCTGGACGTTCTTTTACTCATTATCATCAAAGGCCTCCTTTGAAAGGTTCTGCGGAACCGGAGAATGTGTTTATTATAACGAGTGGCCCTTTCAAGGGTTGACTCAGAAATATCACCACTTCCGCGGGGAAGTCAACTGGTTCGACACAAAGAGGCTTGACAGGGGCTTGAAAGGCATCTATCGTCGCCTCGTTTGGTGACGGACAAATAAACGCCTTTCTGTAAGCGTACGGACATGGACAGAGGCAGTTTACTTTATGCGGCCTATAACGGCCTGATGGTCCTGGGGGCCCTTTTCCTCGTTCCCTATTACGCGTTGAAAATCGCCCTCACCGGCAAGTACCGAAAAAGCGTGGCCGGGAAAATGGGATGCCTCCCCCGTGACCTCGTCGAATCGATGAGGGGGCGCCCCAGGATCTGGGTTCATGCCGTCTCCGTGGGCGAAGTGACGGCGGCCGCCCCCATTGTGGCCTCTCTCAGGGCGACGCTTCCGGAGGCCTGCATAGTCCTGTCCACGAGCACGGAGACAGGGCAGGAAATGGCGGGGAGGCTCGTACCCGAGGCGACGGCCCTGATGTACTACCCGCTCGACATCCCCGCGGTGGTGAGGAGAGTCATCGGCCTCGTGAGACCCGATGTCTTCGTGATCACGGAGACGGAACTCTGGCCGAACTTCATCCGGGAATGTAACCGTCTCGGGATCAGCGTCGTCATGGTCAATGGAAGAATATCACCGCGCTCATTCGGACGGTATTCGCAAACCCGCCCTTTCTGGGAGACAGTGCTCGGGGGTGTAAAGCAAATCGGCGTGATATCGGAGGTCGATTCCGAAAGGGTTCGTGCCATGGGCGCCGTTCCGGAGAGGGTCCGGGTGCTGGGAAACGCGAAGTACGACGGGCTTGCCTCGAGGGTGAATCCGGCGTTGAGAGAGGAGATCGCCCGCGCCACAGGCGCGGAGGAAACATCCCGCTACCTTGTGGCCGGGAGCACCCATGAAGGGGAAGAAGAGGTCGTTTTCGATGCGTATCTGAAACTCCTGCCGGAACATCCGGACTTGCGCCTCATCGTCGTGCCGAGGCATATCGAGAGGGGTGAGGCGGTCGCCGCACTCGCCAGGCAGAAGGGGTTCGAGGATGTCCTGCGTATGACGGAAATCCGCGCCGGGCGGAAGCCCTCGGGTGAACGGGTGATCGTCATCGACGTCATCGGCGAACTCTTCAAGGTTTACGGTCTTGCGACGATCGTATTCTGCGGCGGAAGTCTCGTCCCGAAAGGCGGGCAGAACGTTCTGGAGGCGGCCGCCTGGGGGAAAGTGGTCCTCTACGGGCCCTCCATGGAAGATTTCCTGGATGAGAAGGCTATGCTGGAGGAAGCCGGCACCGGTATCACCGTTCGAAACGGCGAAGAACTCTATGACCGTATTCACCGGCTTCTTCGCAATCCCGAAGCGATGGAGGAGAGAGGTTCCAAAGGCCGCATGAGGGTCATGGCCAACCGCGGCGCCTCCAGGCGTTACGCTGATCTGGTTGTCGAGGTATTGGAAGGGCGTAAACACAGGGCGAAAGACTGAAGGCTAAAGGCTAAAGGCTAAAGGCTAAAGGCAATCCCTGTGCCGTCATAGAAATTGCAAATTATCTGTTGACAACCATTTTTCTTTGTTATAGAAAGAACAATCATCTTTGAAGGAAAGGCATCCCTGAATGACGATGGGTGGCATGAGGAGAGAGAGTCTGAATCTGACAGCGCTATTGGGTCTGCTGCGACTCGCTCTTCTGTGCCTGAAATTGCATCCCTCGCCCGTCGTTTTTAGGAGGAGATTCTAGGGAGAAAAAAAGACTCCTAAAGGCCATGGGTGAAAATACCATGGCCTTTTTTATTTGGTGGCGAACATGATGGAAGAAAAAAAAATGTACGAAGTGGTCTGGCACGGCAGGGGCGGTCAGGGTGCCGTGGTGGCAGCTCAAATCCTCGCTGAAACGGCATACCTGCAGGGCTTTCTGGGTGTGACATCGGCCCCCACCTTCGGCCCGGAGCGCAGAGGAGCGCCGGTGAGCGCCTCCACGAGAATCGCCCGCGACCCCATCCGGGTCGTGTCGCAGATCGAGCTGGCCGATATCGCCGTCGTTCTTGACGCGACACTCTTCGGGGTCGTCGACGTCGTAGGCAGGCTGAGGCCGGGGGGGATCCTCATCATCAACACGCCCCTGAAGCCCGATGATTTCAAAGTGAACGGGAGCCGGGATGTGGCCTGCGTGGACGCCGTCGACATCGCCCTCAAGCACCGTCTCGTCCGCGAGGGGGCACCGGTCATCAATACGGCCATGCTCGGTGCTTTTTCCCGGGCATCGGACCTCGTTTCTCTCGACAACATCGAGAAGGCGCTGAAGAAAAAGCTTTCGACCGACGCGGCCACCCTGAACTTCGAGGTCGTCCGCTCCGCTTACGCGGGGACCGCCGTCCGGAAAAAGACCTGAGGGACAGAGCCCTCCGGAACCGGCAAGACCGGAAAAAAGTGAGAAAGGCGAAGAAAAAAACCCATGAAGAGTCAAGACAAAAGCATTTCGGCCATGGCCGATCCTTCCGTCGGTGAGGCGGGAAAAACGGGCGACTGGCGCGATCTGAAGCCCGTTGTCGATTACGGAAAATGCATTCCCTCCGTGAAAAGCCGGCCGGCCTGCTACCTCTGCTGGCTATACTGCCCCGAGGGTGTCGTCAAGGCGGGCATCCGGGTGGAGATCGATCTCACCTACTGCAAGGGGTGCGGCATCTGCGCGGAGGAATGCCCGTCCAAGGCCATCAGCATGGTCCGGGAGGAAAAAGGCAATGAGTAACGTCCAGATCATCACGGGAAACCAGGCGGCGGCCATCGCCGCCCGGCTGTGCAACGTCCAGGTCGTTGCCGCCTACCCCATCACGCCCCAGTCCCAGCTGTCGGAGATCCTCTCCCAGTACGTCGAAAGCGGCTCGCTCCGGGCGGAGTACGTCCGCGTGGAAAGCGAGCATTCGGCCATGACGGTCTGCATCTCGGCCTCGACGGTGGGTGCCCGTGTCTTCACGGCCACGAGCGCAAACGGTCTCCTCTACATGCACGAACAGTTGCACTGGGCGGCGGGCTCGAGACTTCCCATCGTCATGTGCTGCGTGAACCGGGGCGTCGGCGCGCCCTGGTCCATCTTCAACGATCAGCAGGACTCCCTTTCCCAGAGAGACACGGGATGGATCCAGATTCACTGCCGCGACAACCAGGAGATCATGGACAACGTCATCCAGGCCTACCGGATCGCGGAGCAGGTATACGCGCCGGTGATGGTCTGTTATGACGGGTTCATACTCTCCCACACGATGATGCCCGTGGAAGTCCCGGCGGCGAACCTGGTGCGTTCATTTTTACCCCCGTACAAACCCCATACAATCCTGTCGCCGGAAAACCCCAAAAACATCAATCCCGTTCTCCTGCCGAACACGAGGATGAGCGCCGAAGGGATCCTCTGCGACGGTTACATGGAGATGCGCTACAAGCTTCAGAAGGCGATGGAGGACGCCCGGGAGGTGATCATCCGGACCAGCCGGGAATTCGCCGACGCCTTCGGTCGGGACAGCGGCGGCATGCTCTGGGAATACCGCACCGATGATGCCGAGGTCATACTCTCCGCCATGGGTTCCGTTGCCGCGGAAGCCATGGCGGCGGCGGACCAGTTGCGGGCGGAGGGTGTCAGGGCCGGTGTGGTCGGTATCCGCGTGTTCAGGCCTTTCCCGAAGGAGGACGTCGTCCGGGCATTCCGGGACGCCAAGACGATCATCCTTTTCGAAAAAAGCATCAGCTACGGATACGAGGGCGGTCTATGCTCGGAGCTCAAAGCGGCCTTCTACCGGAAAGACATCCATGCGCCGATTCACAACTACATTGTTGGCCTGGGCGGACGGGATGTCAAAGCGCGGGAACTCGTCGAGGCCGCAAAGGTCTCTGTCGAGGCCGTCCGGTCCGGCGTCCCGGAAAAACACACCACATGGCTGAACTGCATTACGGAGTGAAATGGCATGCCTGAAAATCTTTTCAAGATGAACGCCAGAGAATACATCCTGCCGGGAAGCCGTTCCTGCCAGGGATGCGGACTCGCCCTCGCCTACCGCTTTGCGCTGAAGGCGCTGCGTGAGAACACCATCGTGACCCTTCCGGCAAGCTGCCTCTGCGTGCTTCACGGTCTCTACCCGAACACGCCGGTCAGCCTCCCCTGCCTGAACTGTACCTTTGCGAGCACCGCCGCGTCGGCATCGGGGATCGTGGCCGGGCTCAACGCCCTGAACCGGACGGACACGACCGTCGTGGCCTTCGCCGGTGACGGGGGGTCCTTCGACATGGGTATCCAGTCCCTGAGCGGAGCCGCCGAGCGGGGAACGGACTTCATCTACGTGAGCTACGACAACGAGGGGTACATGAATACGGGCACCCAGCGGTCCAGCGCCACCCCCATGGGGGCGCTCACCACGACCACGCCGGTGCTCACCAAGCAGCAGCACAAAAAGGACTTCCTCAAGATCATGGAAGCCCATGACCTCCCTTACGTAGCCACGACGTCCCCATCATACCCCATCGACCTCTATGAGAAGTTCGTCCGGGCCAAGCGCATCAAGGGTACCCGCTTCATCCACATTCACGTGCCCTGTCCGCCCGGGTGGGCCTATCCCACAAAGGACACCGTCCGGATCGGGCGCCTTGCCGTCGAAACGGGGCTCGTGGTTCTCTTCGAGGTCGAAAACGGAAAGTTACGCTTCACGGGCCGCAGCAGAACCCTCGCGGAAAAAGGCAACAGGCTCCCCGTCATCAGCTACATCGAGCGGCAGGGGAGATTCAAAAAGATGAGCATCGAACAGCTGAGCCAGTTCCAGAAATGGGTGGACAGCCGGTGGAACGAACTTATGGAAAGGGCCGCAAAGGGATAGTTGTGAGTGAATAGCGGCGAGCGGATAGAGATAGTTGTGAGTATGGACACAGTGGTTGGTGATTAGCAGGACCGAATAGACTGAATAGACCAGACAGCAACTGTCTTAAGATTCAAGTTCTTTTTCATAGGATTTTTCATTG
>DAIMEJ010000001.1:0-553664 GCA_036725345.1 Syntrophales bacterium | reverse complement strand
CATAAACTTTAAACTTTGCGATAGGGATTTAATATACAAGTTTTAAGTTTTGAGTTGATTCAAGCAGGTTCATTTTTGATAATTCAAAATTCAACATTCAAAACTCATAATTCAAATCGCAGATTTGTCCATGCCCTGGGCTGCTTCCATGATCACTTCCGAGAGCGACGGGTGCGGGTGGATCGCCTCGGCGAGATCCCTTATGGTCATGCCGAGCTTCATGCCGAGGACCGCTTCGGAGATGAGGTCCGTCGCGTGGGGTCCCAGTATGTGGACGCCCAGCACGCGCCCGCTCTTCCTTTCCGAGACGATCTTCACCATGCCGTCTATCTCGTTCATGATGACGGCCTTTCCGTTTGCCCGGAAGAAGAAGCGGCCGATCTCGATTTCCCCTGCCGCTTTTGCCTGCTCCTCCGTGAGCCCTACGGCGGCAATCTCCGGACGGCTGTAGACGCAGCCGGGCACGACGCTGTGATCCATGCGGAGGTCCGCGCCCATGATGTTTCTCGCCGCCAGGTTTCCCTCGGCCGTGGCCACGTGCGCGAGCATGATACCGCCGATGACGTCACCCGCCGCGTATACGCCCGGCACGGATGTCTCCAGCCTGTCGTTTACGGCAATGGCCCCTTTCGCGGTTTCGATGCCGACGCGGTCGATGCCCAGACGGGAGAAGTCTGGTTTCCTCCCCGTGGCGATGATAACCCTGTCGGCCGTCAGCTCTTCGGAGCGGTCCTCGCAGGAGCAAAAAACGCTTTTACCATCGGCGCCCGCGGATACCCTGCCGACACGGGCGGACGTCATGACCCTCACGCCGGATCTCGAAAGGAGCCTCTGGAGAGTGGCGGCGATTTCGCGATCAACGCCGGGGACAATCTGGGGCATGATTTCGAGGATGGTCACGTCCGAGCCGAAGGCCTTCAGGAGCTGGGCGAGTTCGACGCCGATGAAGCCGCCGCCGATGATGACCGTGCGTGCGGGTGTGCTCTCCATGCCGAGGATGTCGTCGCTGTTCCATGCGCCCGCCGATTCGAGGCCCTCTATAGGAGGGCAGGAGGGCTTCGAGCCGGTGGCGATGAGGATGCAGTCCGTTGCGATCTTTTCATCCGTCTCGAGGACGCGGACGGTTCTTGAGTCCACAAATTCGGCGGTGCCGTTCAGGACCCTGATTTTTTTCGCCGCCAGGAGGCTCCCGACGCCTTTTGAGAGCCTTTCGACGACAGCCGCCTTTCTGTTCATGACGGTCCTGAAATCCAGTTCAACGCCGCTGACGCGGACACCGAAGGTTTCCGACTCCCGGATGCGCGCAATGGTCTCCGCGGACTGAAGAAGGGCCTTGGTCGGGATGCACCCGCGGTTCAGGCAGGTCCCGCCGACGGCCTCTCGTTCGATCAGGGTGACCTCCGCGCCCAGCCGGGCCGCCCGGATCGCCGCGGGGTAACCCGCGACACCGCCTCCGATGATGGTGAGCCTTTTCCTGTCCGCCATGTTCCCGTCTCCAACCTGTCTTCTATTTTTCGGAATAACCCAGTTCCTTGAGCAGCCTCTCGTCACGGGTCCAGTCCTTGCGGACCTTGACAAAAAGCTCGAGGTATATACGGGCGTTGAAAAACCGCTCCAGGTCCATCCTGGCCTGACGGCCTATGTCCTTGAGCATGGCCCCTTTTTTGCCGATGACGATCCCTTTCTGGGAGTCCTTTTCAACGATGATAGCGGCCTGGATACGAATGAAATTTTTCTCTTCCTCCTCCTTGAAGGCCTCCACCACGACGGCCGTCGCGTAGGGGATTTCCTGGCGCGTGAGAAGAAGGATCTTCTCCCGGATGATCTCGGCGGCGATGAAGCGTTCCGTCCGGTCCGTGATCATGTCATCGGGGAAGAGTTTCGGGCCTTCGGGGAGAAGCCGCCGGAGGATGTCCGTCAACCGGTCGACGCCGAAGCCCTTCAGGGCCGAAATGGGGACGATCTCCTCGAAAGCGTAAATGTCCTTGAGGGTGTCGATGAGGGGCAGAAGCGCCTCTTTCTTGACCAGGTCGATCTTGTTGATGACAAGGATGACGGGGATCCTGATGCTCTTCAGCGAATCGAGGATGAAAGAGTCCTCGTCGTGCCAGCCCCTGTCTGCCTCGACGAGGAGGAGAAGGACGTCCGCTTCCCCGAAGGTCCCCATGGCGGACTCCACCATGTGAACGTTCAGGGGCGTTTTGGCCCTGTGAATACCCGGCGTGTCGAGAAAGACGATCTGACCGCCGTCGATGTTCATGATCCCGAGGATGCGGTTTCTCGTCGTCTGCGGCTTCGGCGTGGTGATGGCGACCTTCTCACCGAGGAAGGTGTTGAGAAGCGTGGACTTCCCGACATTGGGCCGGCCGATGATCCCCACAAAACCCGATTTGAAAGATTTCTCCGCCATCCTGGGGCGACCCCCTTACCCGTTAAGATTTTCAATCCGACGTTCGAGAATTTTCCCGCCGCACTTCACGGCCAGGGCGCCGCGGGGCATCAATGAATCGGTGCCGTAGGCGATCTCTCTTCCGTATCGTTCTCTCAGTTTTGCGAGATTCGTCCGCCGGAGCCCCAGAAAACTCGAGACGTCCTTCGGCGACATGAAAAAAGTGAGGGGCATTTTCCCCGGCTTTTCTCCTTCGGACGCGACGGACGCGAGTTCCAGGGCCATGTCGCAAAAAAGAGCGCTATCGACAAGAGAGCGAAAGGCGGGGTGGTAGGGCCCCGCGAGAACGCTTCCCGCCTCCGCCATCACCTCCGTTGTCTGGAGTCCGAGGCGGATGACGGGGATCCCGGCTTTTGCGAAACGAGCGAGGGCGTACTTGCAGAGGTCAACGGCTTCCTCCGTGGAAAGGGGTGTGTATTCCCCGCGCCGGTACATTCCGGCAAGGGCCGTGTCCTCGAAAACAAGGGTGGGGTGGATGCGCACCGTGTCAGGCCGCAGATCGACGACGGCCTGGACGGATTTTCGAAACCCCGCGCGGCTTTCCCCCGGGAGCCCGACCATGAGATGAATACCCGTTTCGAAGCCCTCCGACGTCAGCCGAACCACGGCCTCTTTCACATCGGCCGATGTGTGACCCCTCAGGCTCTTTTCTAGGACCGCGTCATCCATGGACTGGGCGCCGATCTCGACGGTCGCGACCCCGTGCGCCTTCAGCAGCTTCATGGCCTGGCGGTCGATGCAGTCGGGCCTTGTCGAGACACGGATCGAATCGACGAGTCCCCCGTCGACATACCGCTTCGCGTAATGAAGAAGTCGCCTCTGAGCGGTTTCCTCGATTCCCGTGAAATTCCCGCCGTAGAAGGCGATCTGGCGCGTCGTTCTCTTGCGGTGCGGCCGGGAGAGGTGTTTCTCGACCTCGGCGATAAATTTCTTCTCCGTCCAGTCGGCCGTTTCCCCGCCCGCGATCTTGCCTGCGTTGCAAAAGGCGCAATGGTGCCTACACCCCGCCCGTGTCAGGAAGATCGGGACAATGTATGGTTTTTCCGTCATGACGATCGGCCTCGACTCAATCCCCGAGGGTCTCCAGCGCTACCATCGCCGCCTCCTGCTCAGCCTCTTTCTTGCTCCGTCCGGTCCCCGACGCCGTCACGACACCGGGGATGGTCAGGCGCACTTCGAAAGACTTTTCGTGATCGGGACCGGACTCCCTGGTGAGCGCGTATGACGGCATCTTCTGAAACCTTGTCTGGCTCAACTCCTGGAGCTCAGACTTATAATCCCGGAACTGCGTGACCGGACTGTCCTCCTCGAGAAGAGGTTCGTAGAGACGGCGAATCAAACGATTTGCCTTTTCATACCCTCCGTCGAGAAAGACGGCGGCGATCACGGCCTCGAGAGCGTCAGCGAGAATCGACGGCTTCGTGCGGCCCCCGGAGGCCTCCTCGCCGCGGCCGAGAAGAAGGTATCCGCCGAGCCCCAGTCTCCCGGCGAGACTGCAGAGGGGCGCTTCATTCACGAGGGCGGCCCTTTTCTTCGAGAGCGGCCCCTCCGCCTCCGACGGGAATCTCTCCACCAGCAGGTGCCCGATGCAGAGCGAAAGCACCGCGTCTCCCAGGAACTCGAGCCTCTCGTTGTCCCGCTGCGGCAGCCGGGGGTTTTCGTGGCTGTATGACCGGTGCGTCAGGGCTTCGTCCAGGAGGACGATGTCGCCGAAGCGGTATGAAAGCGCCTCCTCGAGATCCCGGAGCTCGAGGATCCTGTCCTCATCCATTTTGATCCACTCTCGACGCCCTCCCGATGGCGCTTCCGCCGGTTGTGCCTATCACTACAACATCGATCTCCCGGTTGACAAGGGAGGAATCGCCTTTATCGATGAGAACGGGTATGTAGTTTCTTGAAAAACCTTTCAGCATTCCCGTCGCGCGGTCCCGCCGGTCTTCAACGAGGACCTTCAGCGTTTTCCCGAGAAAACGTCCCACAAAGGCCAGCCGCTTCTTCTGCCCCAGGCTCCTCATCCTCTCCCCTCGAGATGACCTGATGGCACCGGAAACCCTGCCGGGCAGTTTCACCGCCGCCGTCCCCGGCCGCTCCGAGTAGGGGAAGACGTGGAGATAGGCGACGGGGAGGCCCTCCACAAACTCCAGGGTCCTCTCAAAGGCCCCGTCGTCCTCGCCCGGGAACCCGGTCATCACGTCGATGCCGACGGCCGCCTCTGGCAGGGCGGACGTGATTTTTTCAGCAAGGTTCTTGAAGAAGGCCCTGTCGTATTCCCTTCCCATGAGCCGGAGGATGTCGTCGTCGCCGCTCTGGAGCGGGATGTGCAGATGCGCGCAGAGGGTCTTTGAATTTGCCAGGTACTCGATCATCCCGTCGCTCACTTCACGGGGCTCGATGGAACTGAGCCTCAGCCGCCGGACGGGACCGTTTTCCTCGATCGTCCTGCACAGGGTCAGGAGATCCGCCTTCGGCCGGAGGTCCGCCCCATAGGCGCCGAGGTGCACACCCGTGAGGACGATCTCCCGGTGGCCGGCACCCGCGAGAAGAGAGGCCCTCTCTAGGACGTCTTTCAGCGGGAGACTCCTGCTTTTCCCACGGGCGAAAGGAACGATGCAGTAACTGCAGAAAGCGTCGCAGCCGTCCTGGATTTTGAGAAAGGCCCTCGTGTGACCGTGAAACCTCGCGGCGGGAGGTCCGGCGCAGGACTCCATGCGGCGGATGTCGGAGATGAGAATTTCCTGTCTGCCTCGCGCCAATTTTTCGATGAGCGAGGGGATTTCCTCTTTCTCCGGGTTGCCCGCAACGAGGGCGACGCCGGGCAGTGTCGCCGCGGCATCGGGGAAGACCTGGGCGTAGCAGCCCGTCACGACGATCGCTGCCTCGGGGTTTCTCCGGTGGGCGCGACGGACGAGCTGACGGGACTGGAAGTCGGTCCTCGCCGTGACGGCGCAGGTGTTGATGATGTAAACGTCGGCCATCTCATTGAAGCCGACGACGCGGTGGCCGCGGCCGGCGAGCGCGTCGATCATCCCTGCGGACTCGCACTGATTCACCTTGCACCCCAAAGTGGTCACCGCGACGTTCATTCCTGTCAAAACCCCCTCACGATCCAGCCGCCGCCGAGAACGCGATCACCCCGGTAGAAGACGGCGGCCTGGCCGGGCGTGACGGCCTTCTGGGGCCTGGAAAACCGAACAATGACGCTGCGGTCATCGGTTCCGGCACGGGCCGGGAACGCACCCCCCGCGGAGGATAGCGGCATGATTTTCGATTCCACGCCGCCGTGCCGGTAGCGGATCTTTGTTACGGCCATGAAGCCCGCCTCCGGGATCTTTTCCCCGGAGACCCAGCTCACGGCCGCGGCGACGAGCCCCTCGCTCGACTGCTCGTCCTGCCGGCCGAGGATGACCTCGTTCTTCCCGACGTCGATTTCCAGCACGTAGTAGGGGGCGGCGGAGGCGATGCTCAGGCCTCGCCTCTGGCCCACCGTGTACGAATGGATGCCCCGGTGCCTGCCCAGGATCTTTCCGTGCCGGTCGACGAAATTCCCCGGAACCACCTGGAGCTCGGGACGAACTTTCCGGATGAACCGTTTGTAGTTGTCATCCGGGATGAAGCAGATCTCCTGACTCTCCTTGAAGGGCCTGTCATTGAAGCCGAGTTCGAGGGCCTTCGCGCGAATCTCCTTTTTCGTCCTGTTCCCGTTGGGAAAGAGGACCCTCCCGAGTTCCTGCTGCCCGAGCATGAAGAGGAAATAGGACTGGTCCTTTAACGCGTCTGCGCCCCTGCATAGCGCGTATCTGCCGGTACTGACGTCGTAGCTCTCGCGGGCATAGTGGCCCGTGGCGACGAGATCAAAACCGAGTTTCCCGGCCTCATCGAGCAGGTGGCGAAACTTGATCCGTTTGTTGCAGACGCAGCACGGGTTCGGCGTTCTGCCCGCCAGGTACTCCGCGACGAAGTAGTCGACCACCTCGCCCCGGAATTCGACGCTCACGTCGAGTTTGTAGAGCGGGATGTCCAGACGGGAGGCTACGGCTTCGGCATCCTCCTCGCCCCGGACGGGGAAACCGTTTTTGATGTAGAGGCCGCCGACCTTGTATCCTTTTTCCAGCAGGGTTGCCGCGGCGACGACACTATCGACGCCGCCGCTCAGACCCGCAAGGACTCTTTGTTGTCTGATACAACTCATTGTTTTGGTTTATATTTTGCATATTTTAAACTTGACGGAGAACTTTAACCTCCCCGCATTTTTTTGTCAAGCTCGAGGCCCTTTTGGTTTTTGCGGAAAAATATGATAAATTACAATTGCTTTTCTATCGAGGTGATGCAGGCTCAGGGGCCCAGCGGGGGATTGTAACGGGCAGGCGGCGCGTTCGGTAGGCGAGGGCAGATTCAAGAAGCGGAGGCGGGCGATGGGTGATTTGACGAATATATTGTCGCAGCACTGGCCGGTTATCCTACTTTCGGTTTTCGGGCTTATCGTTCTCTACTGGCTCCTCAGCAAATTCTTCAAACTCACGATGGTTCTGCTGGCCATCGTGCTCGCCGTTCTCGGCTATCACTTCTTCAACGCCGAGGGCACGACCACCGAGAGACTACTGAAAGCTTTTGAGATGACCTGGACCCAGTATGACCGGACTTACGCCGACGCGACGGCTTTTTTCGAGGAACAGAAGAAGAGACTCAACAGGGGTTTCAGGGAAGCGAGCGAGGAAAGCCAGAGGGAGGCAAAGGCTCGGGACCGGTCGATGACAAAGCAGGGTGAGGCAATCGAGGATAAACTCAAGCTCAGGTAAATGACACGCCGCCGGGCGCCGTCAGACGGAGAGGTCTACGGCCATGGCCCTCACCGGGCAGCCCGTCACGCAGAGTTCGCAGCCGTTGCACTTTTCAGGATCAAAAGTCACCTTCATTGTATGAGGATCAATGCTCAGGGCGTTCGTCGAACAGAAGGCGATGCACGCCCCGCAGTGAATGCATATTTCCTCGCTCATCGTCACGCTTTTTGAAAGCGGCTCTACCTTTAATCCCTTTTCCTTGAGAAAGCGCATTCCGGCTTCAAAATTTTCCTTCTTGCCGCTCAATTCAAGAACCATGACCCCCTCCCTCCGGGGGAAGATCCTTGCCTTCAGGATATTGAAATCCAGGTCGTATTTCTTCACCAGCTGGCAGGTGATAGGCTCCTCCACAATGTCTGCCGTGTAGCGGATGACAACTTTCTTTGTGACCGTGCTCATCTAAAAATCTCCCGTATTTTCATGGGTATATTTAAGTTCTGCTCCGGCATTTGTCAAGGGATATTCGGGGGGATGTCCGGTCAGGCCGCGAGGAGTTTTTCCCACTCCATGAGCGGGAAGGTCTTGTGGAGAGAGTGGTCGTCTTCCACGAGATAATAGGAGAGGTTGGTGAAGACTTTCCTTGCGACCCTTTCTACGGGCGCCAGCGGGACCACGTCATCCTTCCTGCCGTGAAAGAGCCAGACGGGGAGCGAAACCCTCTTGTCGGCGTAAGGCTCGAAGTAGCCGAAGTCGAGGGCCGGGGCGAGGAGAATGAGCTTCTTCACGCTCCCTTCATTTTCGCAGGCGTAGATGGCGGCCATGAGCCCGCCGAAGCTCGAGCCCACGAGGAAAAGGTCTTTCTTCCCGGCCAGGAGCCCCTTCAGCTTTTCCATGCGCTCCTCGAGGGGCCCCGTATAATCCTCGATGAGCATGTCGGGGAACTTCTGCCTGAAGTAGGCACCCTTTGTCCCCTGGCTGCTGCTCTCGAGGCCGTGAATGAAGACGCGAAGCGGGTTCATGGTTATCCTTCCTTTCACTCGAGGATTGTATTCATACACTGTCGGGTCTTTATTTGCAACCCGTCCGGCAGACCCGCGGCGAGTATTGCGTTAAAGGGGCCGCTGTGTTAGAACCCGGTCGCAGGAGGAAATAAACCGTGGCCATCGTCGTCCCCTTCCGGGCATTGAGACCGAAGAAAGAGATTGTGCGCCAGGTCGCTTCCCATCCCTACGACGTGCTGGACTGGGAGGAGGCAAGGCGAATCGCCCGGGACAACCCCTTGAGCTTTCTGCGCGTGGAGAAGTCGGAGATCGATCTGCGCAAGGACATGGACACGGGTGTCTACGGCAACGAGGTATACCGGAAGGCGAAGAAAAATCTCGACAAGCTCATCAGGGACGGCGTCCTTGTTCAGGACCGGAAGCCCTGTTTTTACATCTACCGCCAGAGCGTCCCCGGTCACACCCAGTACGGCATCGTGGGCGGTGTCAGCACGGAGGAGTACGACGCGGGCCTCATCAAAAAGCACGAACTCACGATGTTCGACAAGGAAGACGATCGGACAAAGCACATCGATATCGTGAACGCGCAGACGGGCCTCGTGTTCCTGGTATACAGGGCTGTGGAAGGCATAGACCGGATCGTCGCCGACGTTGTAAAGGAAGAGCCGGAATACGAATTCAAAGCGGAAGACGGCGTGAGCCACACGGTCTGGGTGATCGACGATGAGGCGACCATTGAAAGGATCCGGAGGGGGTTTTCGGGGGTGGAGTGCCTCTACATCGCCGACGGACACCACCGGGCGGCCTCGGCGGCGGCCGTGGCCAGACGCCGGCGCGAAAGCGGGCGGGCGGGGGAGCATGATTATTTCATGGCCACCCTTTTTCCCGACAACCAGCTTCGCATCCTCGACTACAACCGCGTCGTGAAGGACCTGAACGGCATGGGTGAAGCCGAGTTCATAGAGAAAACCCGCGAAGGTTTCCGCGTGGCGGAAGACTTCTTGGACAGGTCTCCCGTCCGCTTTCACGAGTTCGGGATGTACCTGAAGGGCCGGTGGTACCGACTGACGGCCCGGGAGAGCGTTTACGTGGGTAAGAGCAAGATAGGCCGGCTCGACGTCTCCATCCTGCAGGACAATATCCTGAGGCCCCTTCTCGGAATCCAGGACCCGAGGACTGACAGGCGAATCCGGTTTGTCGGCGGGGTGAGGGGCATGAAGGAACTCGAGCGGCTGGTCGATTCCGGTCAGTTTGCCGTCGCCTTTTCGATGTACCCGCCGACACTTGCCCAGCTTATGGAAATCGCCGACGCGGGGGAGATCATGCCCCCGAAATCCACGTGGTTCGAACCCAAGCTGCGAAGCGGCATCTTTGTGCATATACTCGACTGACGTCGAGGGGCAAAGGGCTAAAGGCTAAAGGCTAAAGGCTAAAGGCGATGGGCACCTCATACCTTTTAATCAGTCCTGGTCACTTCAGTGTCCATTTTTTCTATCCCCTGTAATAGGTTGTGGATTTGGAGATGAAAGGTTCGGAGAAACATGCCCTGCAGGCAGAGGATGAAACCCTCGACGAGCTTTTCGGGGGGCGCCTGGTAATCCTGCAGAAGAAAAGAGGGTATCGTTTTTCGGTCGATGCCGTCCTTCTGGCCGACTTCGTGAAGCTGAAGCGGGGCGAGAAGGTTGTCGACCTCGGTGCCGGAAGCGGCGTCATCGCCATCGTTCTGGCTCTTCGTTTCCCTAGATGCGGCAGGATTCTGGGTCTCGAGCTGCAGGGCCAGCTTGCCGATATGGCGAGGCGGAGCGTGGAGGTCAATCGGCTCGGGGAACGAATCGAGATCCTGCAGGGAGATGTCCGCGACGCCGGGAAGTCCCTGACGGCAAAATCCTTCGATGTGGCCGTGTTCAACCCGCCCTACCGCAAGGCAGGTTCCGGGCGGACCAACCCCGATGAAGAGAGGGCGCTTGCCCGTCACGAGCTCGGGGGCGGTGCGGCGGATTTTCTTTCCGCTTCGGCCCGTCTTTTGAAGGACGGCGGACGGGTCTATCTGATCTACCCCGCAAAGCGTATGGTGGAGATTATCCACAGGATGCGAGCCCTCAAACTCGAGCCCAAAAAACTCAGGGTCGTCTACAGCAAGGCTTTTTCAGAGGGGGATTTCGTTCTCGTCGAGGGGCTCAAAGGGGGAGGGGAGGAATTGAAAGTCCTCCCGCCGCTTTACATTTACGGTGAAAAGGGGGGCTACAGCGGGGAGGTGAAAAGCATCTTCAGCGCTCTTTCGTCTCTTTAGTCTTTTTCTCCCTGATCTTCTCCCTTGTCATGACACGCTTCAGTATGTCCCGCAGTTCCTCGTCGCCCACGGATGAAAGGCTGGAGGCGATTTCTTTTTTGTCATCGTCGGTGAGGGACCGGGTATCCAGATCGACAATGGGCCTTTCAACCCTCTTTTTATCCGCCGGCCCTGGCGAGATCTCCCCGATGACGAAGCGAATGTCCCGCACGGCCTCCCCGCCCTGGAGTCGGTTCATCTTTTCGATGATTTCCTTTTTCATGTACTGAAGCTGCTGCATCCAGACGGACGTGGCGACCTTCACAAAGAGGGTCCCTCGCCTGATATTTTCGGGATGGGTCCGTGTCGCGATCTGCAGTCCCACCGACTCCTGCCAGATCTCCATCAGCTTCCGGTCCTCGAAAGGGACGAAGACCTCGCGCTGCTTCAGGGCTCTCTGAAGGACGTCGCTCAGCTTTAAAAGGTCTTTCTGCCTTCGCCTCCGCCTCATGCATCATTTTTTCTCACAACAGGCATTTCCCGTCAAGGGCGGTTCATGACGTTCATCGTAACATCCACAAATCCCTTGAGATTTACTGGAAAGCCTGATAAAAGTCCGTTCGTTTTTCGTGGGAAGTATTTCGAGGAGGAAGCGATGGACCTTTCTTCCATGATCAGCCGGATCAAAAATCACCCCGATTTTCACAGGGCGGGGATGATACTCTGCCATAACGGCGTCGTCCGTGCCCACTCCCGGGATGGGAAACCTGTTGCGGAGCTGACCGTGAAGGCCGACCGCAAGCGCCTTGCGGAAATCATCGCGGAGATCAAGAAGCGCCCTGGGATTGTGGAGGTCCTGGCCGAGGTCCGAGAGGGCAGGCTGAAACCCGGGGACGATGTCATGCTGGTTGTCGTGGCCGGCGACTTCAGGGAGAATGTCTTCGCGGCCCTCCGGGACGCCATCGAAATGGTCAAGGCCGGGGTCACAGAGAAGACGGAGAGATAATCAGGGTCAAGGGGTCCGGGTTCCGGGTAAAGACCAAAGGGTAGAGGGTGCAGGGTTAAACCCGATACCCTCAACCCGATACCCTCTACCCTGTCATTTGTGAGGTCATTATGAATACCGAGGTCATCAAGGCCAACATCGTCGTTTTCATCGCGAGTTTCTGCACCCTTGTCATAGAGCTCGTGGCGGGTCGCATCATGGCGCCCTATGTCGGTGTTTCGCTCTACACCTGGACGAGCATCATCGGGGTAGTCCTCGCGGGCATCAGCATCGGGGCCTATCTGGGCGGGATCATCGCCGACCGCTACCCCCGGCAGACGACACTCGGCTGGCTTCTATTCCTTTCAGGGCTGGGGGCCTTCAGCATCGCGCCGCTCACGAACCTCATCGGCGCCGCGCAGTTCCAGTCCACCCTCATGATGCGCATCATGATTCTCACGACGGTGATCTTCTTTGTCCCTTCCACCATCCTCGGCATGATTTCCCCCGTCGTGGTGAAGCTCACGCTCAACAACCTCGAGAAAACGGGAAACGTCGTCGGGAAGATCTACGCCTTCTCAACCCTCGGCTCCATCATCGGCACCTTCGCCACCGGTTTCTTCCTCATCTCGTGGATGGGTACTCGGAATATCCTTCTCATGATGGGGATCATCCTCGTCGCGTCGTCCCTGGTCTTCGGCGGCTTCTTCATGCGCAAGAAGTCTCTTGCGATCTTCATTCTCATCATGGTTCCCCTCACATGGGCCTTTTACGACATCGCCTTCAAGGCGCCTCTCGACGCCGCCGTTTATTACTACAAGGAGACGGACTACTACACGATCAAGCTCAAGGAGTACGATAAAAACGAGGACGGCCGGGAACTCAATGCCATGATTCTGGACAACCTGGTCCACTCCATCAACGACCTCGAGGACCCCATGTACCTGGATTACGCCTACATCCAGATCTATGACGAGGTCGTACGGTGGCAGGAGGGCAAGAGGCGGGAACTGAAAACACTCTTTCTCGGAGGGGGGGCTTACACTTTCCCCCGCTTCATGGAGGTGCAGTACCCACGGGCGGAGATAGATGTCATGGAAATCGACCCCGTCATCACGCAGATCACCTACGAGCACATGGGGCTGTCGCGCGACACCCGGATCCGGTCCTTCAACGAGGACGCCCGCTGGTTTGTCATGAACTGCAGAGAAAAGGAAAAGTACGATTTCATCTTCGGCGACGCCTTCAACGATCTTTCCATTCCCTATCACCTCACGACGAAGGAATTCGCCGAGCAGCTCAAAGCCATCATGAAGCCTGACGGTGTTCTGATCGCGAACCTCATAGACAGCTTCAAAGAAGGGGCTTTCCTTCCCTCGTACATCCGGACGCTCGAGGAGGTCTTCGGGAAGGGCAACGTCCACCTGATCGCCCGCTACCCCGATTTCGACAACACGGGCGTCACCACCTGCGTGGTCCTGGCGAGCCGGATGAAGCTCGATCTGGCCGAGTTCCAGGAAAAAACGCGGGCGGACAAGGGATATGCCGCCGTCTCCCACGTCGTCCCGGCCGATTGGGTCCAGAAACTCATCCGCGAGCGCAAAACCGTTCTTCTCACGGACGATTACGTTCCCGTGGACAACCTCACCGCCCCCATCTTCGAAGAGCGCTACGGTTACAAAAAGCAGGCAACGAAGTAGGGGAAATCGTATCTGCCGTGAAACCGCTTTGCCGGAAGGAGGATAATCCATGTCAATCCTGTATTCGAAATACTCCCTGGGATCTCTGACATTGCACAATCACCTGGTCATGGCACCCATGACGCGCAACCGCGCCACGGGCAACATCCCCAACGTGCTCATGGCGGAGTACTACGCGCAGCGGGCCACGGCGGGGCTTATCATCACCGAGGGGACGTCGCCCTCTCCTAACGGATTGGGTTATCCGCGCATACCTGGAATATTCTCACCGGCCCAGATCGAAGGATGGAAGCTCATTACCGACGCTGTGCACGCCGGGGGCGCCAGGATATTCGTGCAGCTCATGCACTGCGGTCGAATTGCCCATCCGCTGAACCTGCCCGCTGGGGCACGCCACTTGGCGCCTTCCGCCGTGGCGGCCGCAGGCGAGATTTACACGGATGCCGAAGGCCTGAAACCGCATCCAGTGCCGCAGGCGATGACCGGGGAGGATATCAGGAGTACCATCGTGGAATACGCGCAGGTGGCGAAGAATGCCATGGCAGCGGGATTTGACGGTGTCGAGCTGCACAGCGCGAACGGCTATCTGCTGGAGCAATTCATCCGTCCGAACACGAATCAGCGCACCGATGGCTACGGAGACCCCATAGAGAATCGCGCGCGTTTCGTGCTGGAAACGGCGGAGGCGGTGACAGGCGCCATCGGCAAGGACAGGGTCGGCATCCGGCTCTCACCGTTCGGCGTATTCAACGACATGCCGTTGTACGAGGGCATGGAAGCGGATTACACCTGCCTGGCGCGGGAGCTCGACGCCCGCGGCCTCCTTTATGTCCACCTCGTGGATCACTCGTCCATGGGCGCGCCAACGGTGCCCGATGCCATAAAGGCAACGTTTCGCAGGCTGTTCAAGCGAACGCTTATCCTCTCCGGCGGTTACGATGCCGGGCGTGCCGAAAGCGATCTGGCCGCGGGCAGATGCGATCTTATCGCCGTGGGGCGGCCTTTCCTTGCCAACCCCGACCTGGTGGCACGATGGAAAACCGGCGCGGCTTTGAACAGGCCGGATGCGCGCACCTTCTACACCCCCGGCCCCAAAGGTTATACCGACTAACAGGCCTTGTAAGGAATAGAGCATGTAGGCGTATCGAACCGGGTAAAACCCATCCCCATATCTAAATCAAAATCAAACTTTCTCCCGATTGTTAATTATTCGAAAAAAGCACATAATTCACAGTGTGTTAGGAATTTTTCGCACTTTTATTAAAAAGATTGACGCTGAGGCATGTTTATGGCATCAGAAGACATTGAATTTATGCATGATATCAACAGGGGGGAATAATGGTAGGTCCAGGCAGAAAAAGGATACCGACGAAATTTCTGTATATTCAACTACTTCTTATTGTTTGTTTTCTGTTATTCGAGCGCATTTTCCCAGATGAACCAAAGCATAGATATCAAGAGAGTCACATTTAAGGACGGTACGATTGTTCAAGGCCAGGTTGTTCAAATGAGCATTGAGACAATCACCATCTGGACATCTGATGACAGCATTGTCGTACGCAAATTTGACGACGTGGATAAAATGGAGAATATGTCCAGTTCCGGTAGCAATCCTCAACTGGAGGGGTCGTCAAAAACCGGAAATGAATTGAAGTAATTCATGCAGTTTAACAAGAAGTTGTTGAACCAACGGACAAATTTTATTGTTCAGTTTTCTATCGCAACAGGGTCGTAAGTAGACATAATTTCAGCTTCCACATTGAGAAATAAAATGATCAAGGAGGGGCAATTATGAAAAAAATAGCCGTGTTATTGGTCCTCGTATTTATAGCATCTTGTTCACATGTCCCCCAAGAAAAGAGTTATCCATTTTCATATCAGGAAAAAATGCAGGCCAGTGAGCACTGGCAAGTTTTAGCCAAGAAAATCGCAGGTCCAGTGAAATTGGCTGCCGGTGAGAAAAGTGCAATTTTCATATCCGATACGGACCAATCAACCTTCGGCCAAGCAATGAGGACATTCCTTAAGACAGAACTGCAGAATCAGGGTATGGTGCCCACATCAGATCCGAACAGCCCTTATGCAATTGATTGGGAAGTTCAGAAAGTCTTTCATCAGGCCAATCGAACAAATGACGGCAGCCTACCTTTTGCATTATTAACTGTTCTTCAGGCTATATTCGTGGGGGGGGTGGGACAAGACTATATTAAACCCCATACGGAAATAATCATTTCATATGACCTCTATAAGAAAGAATCAAATTTGTGGGGCAGCATTCTGCGCGACACGCAAATATTTTATATCAATGATGTGGATAGGGACCATTATCTTCGGTATGCAGAATCAAGAATTCGCCTTCATCCAGTCCAGTATAATATTGTGAATCGCTAGGGGGTAGCATATGAAAAGGCTAATGACAGTGCCGATTGCCATCTGTATCGCTTCGTTTCTTGTGATAGGCTGTGCGACATCACCTGAACCTGTTCCGGCTTCGGCGCCTCCGGAATATGTCCTGACTGGCGGTCTGGTAAAAGCGGGTTATGCCATTGCCGATACGCTGGTGTCTCAGTCAAAAGTTCCCATGGGCGAAAATGATGCAGTAATAGTAGCATCGTTCGTCAATATTAATAATTTACAGGAGTCCTCAACGCTGGGAAGGATGCTTGCCGAGCATGTTGCGTCGAGATTGTCTCAGAGAGGCTATAAAGTCATCGACATGAGACTCCGGATGGACTCGGTCTTTATGGAAGAGGGTAAAGGCGAGTTTCTTCTGAGCCGTAACCTTCGAAACGTGAGTAAGGCCCATAATGCATCAGCCGTGGTAGTCGGGACTTACGGTGAAGCTCTTTATGGTACATACGTTTCTGCACGGATCATTAATCCGGCTGATAATACCATTATATCGTCTGCAGACTACGGGATGGTCCTCGGGCGGGATGCACCGGAATACCTGAAGCGAAATAAGTAAATCGGTGCGTTGAAATGGTAAGCAAGGCAGGGTCAGAAATGGCCCTGCCTTTTGATTGGTATTTGACACGGTTAACCATCCGAAATCACTTTGGTAAGTAAGCATTCCAGTCTTTATGAAAAATAAAATCAAAACAGACAGCGCTGGAGTAACCACCCATACTTCAGTGACAATTCGCCGGGCGGAGCCGGCCGATGCGGCAGACATCGCCGACATTTACAACGAGGCGGTCCTGAACACAACGGCGACGTTCGACATCGAGCCGAAAAGCGCCGAGGAGCGCGAACAGTGGCTGCAGTCGCACGATGAGAGGCACCCGGTTCTCGTTGCGGTGGTGAGTGGCAAGGTGGTCGGGTGGGCGTCGCTCACCCGCTGGTCGGAGCGCCGGGCTTACGACGACACCGCAGAGACATCATTTTATGTGCATTCGACTTACCGCGGCCGCGGCATTGGTCGCAGGCTCAAGGAGGCAACCATCGATGAGGCGCGTCGTCTCGGGTATCACACGCTCATCGCCCGTGTCACCGATGGAAGTCACGAGAGCCTGCACCTCAACGAGGACACGGGGTTTGTTCACGTCGGAACGCTCAAGGAAGTCGGACACAAGTTTGGCAGGTTTATTGACGTCCACATTCTGCAGAAGATATTGAAATGATATTGCCGTCGGCGACCTCTTCGCGTACAAAGCGCCAAAAACTGAAAAATCCCCCCTGTATTCAACTCCTTTCCACCTCGTTTCAAGCGGCGCGGTCAGCCGTTATCGGAAAAAAGTATTAACCCCCCGCTTCCCCGCCTCATACTTTTTCAGTAGATAAAATTTATCCGAAAATCCGAGTTAAAATCAAACGTTCTACCGATTGTTAGTTGTTCCCGAAAAGCACATAATTCCCGCAGTGTATGCGTGACGGGAATTGATCGGGCTTCTTGCTGGTTTTCAAATGTCTGAAATGAATCCTCGATATCCGGTAGACGGCCGGAAGCGGCAAACCCTGATTGCCGCAGGCGTTATCTTCTTGCTCGTATTTCTGAAACCCCTTCACGCGCAGGGAGACAACCTCACTTACAGAGACGCGGTCCACGACGCGATAAAACAGTCCTCAAGGCTTCGGGTGAAGCAGGCTGAAATTGAGATCTCCGAAGCCTCCTATAAACAATCCCTCTCCCATCTCTACCCGGGTCTTTCTCTCAACAGCCGGCTGGAGCGGTTCGAGACCCTGACGAAGGACGGGGAAATCCGCACCATTTACGGCCAGGTCATTGGGGGCGACGTGGATGAGTGGCGGTCCTCGGTCTATCTGGCGGGGGAGTACCTTCTGTCGAACTGGTACAAGAAAGGTTACCACGCGAAGTATTACAGAGAGCTCGTCGACGCCGCCAGGTTCGACGCGCAGGTAGAATCCAAAAAACTTGTTTTGGATGTTACCGGCATTTACAGCGCATTGAGTGAAAGCTTCATAAAAATCCGTTATGAGGGCGAGATCGTCGGCAAGCTTCGGGAGGCCGTCACGCTGCGCAAAAAGGCCTATGAGTCCGGAGAAATTTCCCATGAAGAATATTTGAAGTCGGAAGCCGCGCTCGCCGCGGCGGAAAAGGATCAATCCGCCGACCGGATGCAGTTGAGACAGAATCTCGCCCGTCTCTCGGCCCTGACGGGAAGGGATTATTCAGGAGACATCTACATAGAGCCCATCCCGCAGGGGGCTGTGTCCCTTACAGGGGAAATCATGAAGGACGTTGAGGGCATGCCCGAATACAAGTACCGGCAGAAGGAGAAGGACGCCCTCCAGCACAAGGCCACGGCATCGCGAAACGACTTTTTCCCCGACGTCGGCATCTACGGAAGATACGACTTCTACGGGAACAGGAGTGACCTGTCGAATGCCCTCCATGACATGGAAGAGGTTTCCTACAATGCGGGTGTCTTTCTTTCGATCCCTCTTTTCGACGGCTTTGCCAGAAAGTGGGAACGGCAGAAGGTTCTCCGGGAGATCAAAAGGCAGGAAGAGACCATTCAATCACTGAAATCGGAAAAGGTTAAGGAACTGGAAGCCCTTCACGCGGGCCTTTCAGAGCAGGCGAGAACAGTGGAACACTACCGTAAGATCGCCGCCCGGTACCGGCAGGTCCTCGGGATTGCCAGGGGTGCGAAGCTCCTCGGCGAGAGGAACGTCGTGGACATCGCCGAGACGGAAAAGGAAGCCCTCTCCATCGAGAGGGATCTGAAAGTGGCGGAAAACGCGATGGCGGCCATAGAGAAGAAACTTTTCATCGAATCGGATTACAGGAACTTCATGCGGGAGTATCATGGAAACGGGTCTGATATCCATTGAAGTGGCGGCAAAGCTTCACTCGATTGCCGTGGACGTACAGGCCATCCGGAGGAAATACTTCCTCGAGGGTGAGCTGAAGGCCGAGGAGATGCTGCGCGTCCTTCGCGATCACGGCTTCCGGGCGCGCCTGAAGACGGGGCAGGCGGCCGAGAGCCTGCTCAAGTATCCCGTGCCCTCCATCCTTGTGGCCCGCGACGGGACTTACCATGTTCTCCTGGGGCGCAAGGAAGACAGGGTGCTTCTCTTTGAAGCCAGGAAGAAAGCCGTTGTCGAGCTCACGGCCGATGAACTCAAGGAACTCTGGGACGGACAGATCATCCCGCTTTATCCCCGTTTTGCCAAAACGGAGTTCTATCTCAACTTCAAGTGGCTGTTCAGAGAGTTCCTGAAATATCGCTCCATTTTTTCGGAAATCGTGACGGCGTCTTTCTTCATCCAGACCTTCGGGCTGGTGACGCCCCTGTTCATCCAGGTCATCATCGACAAAGTCCTGGCGCATCATGCCGTCACCACCCTCCAGGTGGTGGCAGGCGTATTTTTTATCGTCGTTCTCTTCGATGCCGTCCTGAACCTGATGCGGAACTACCTCCTGTACCACACGGCGAACAAGATCGACGGGGGTCTGGGGGCGAAGGTTTACCGCCACCTCCTTTCCCTTCCTTACCGCTACTTCGAGACGAGAAAAGTCGGGAACATTATCGCGCGGGTCCGTGAGCTGGAAAATCTGCGGCAGTTCATGACGAACATCTCCCTGACGGTACTGCTCGACACGCTTTTTTCCGCCGTCTTTATCGTGATCATGACGCTCTACAGCGTGATGCTGACCGTCCTGGTTCTCTGTTTCATCGCCGTGATCGGCGCCATCTCCTTCTTCGTGACGCCGGCGATCAAGAGCCGACTGGACGACAAGTTCCAGAAGGGCGCCGCCGCGCAGTCCTTCCTCGTGGAGTCCATCACGGGGATCCAGACCGTCAAATCCCTCGCCGTCGAGGGGAAAATGGTCCGGAACTGGGAAAATCACCTCGGGGATTACATCCTCTCCGCCTTCCGGCTTTCGAATCTGGGCAACGCGGCCGTCACGTCATCACAGCTCCTCCAGAAGCTCATGACCCTCGCCGTCATCTATTTCGGCGTGAGCCTGGTTTTTGAAAACCGCCTCAGCGTGGGCCAGCTCATCGCCTTTCAGATGTTCGCCTCCCAGCTGAGCGGTCCCATACTGCGCCTGGTCCACATGTGGCAGGATTTTCAGCAGGCCAGGCTCTCGCTGGAGCGGATCGGCGACATCATCAACACCCCCTCGGAGGTTGTCGGGGGCACTGTCGCCGTCAGGGAACTGAAAGGCGACATCGTTTTTAAAGACGTGAGATTCAAATATTCGCCCGAGGGCCCCCTGGTTCTGGACGGGATCAGCCTGCGCATAGCGCCGGGGAGCATGGTGGGGATTGTGGGAAGAAGCGGCTCCGGCAAGAGCACGATCGCGAAGCTGATACAGAGACTTTACGTTCCCACGGAAGGCGCACTGACGGTGGACGGCATTGACGTCAGGCACATGGACCCCCTCCAGCTCCGCTACAAGATCGGGATGGTGCCCCAGGAGTGCTTCCTTTTCAGCGGCACCATACGGGAAAACGTCTCCATGGCCATGCCCGAAGCCGCGATGGAAAGGATCATCGGGGCCTGCCGGGCAGCCGGTGCCCACGAATTTATCACGGAAATGCCCCTCGGCTACGAAACCTATGTTGAAGAGCGTGGGATGTCCCTCTCTGGGGGGCAGAAACAGCGGATTGCCATCGCCAGGGCGCTTATGACCAACCCGCCCATCCTCATCTTTGACGAGGCGACCAGCTCCCTGGATTACGAATCGGAAAAGATCATCCAGAAAAACCTCTCCCATATCGGGAAAGGCAGAACCATTATTCTCGTCGCCCACAGGCTTTCCATCATGAGGGATTGCGATGTTATTTTTGTCATTGACAAGGGCCGGATCGTGGAGGCGGGAAATCACGAACTGCTGATGAAGAAAAACGGCCTGTACAGCTACCTCTACAGGCAGCAGGAAGGTGAACATGACGGATTATCACGACTTCAAGCCCATACTGGCTGAGGTGGAGGAGAAACCCCCCAATCCCGTCGGCAGGGCTTTTCTCTGGACGACGATTGCCATCCTCGGGCTTGCGCTCATCGGCCTCATCTTCATCAAAGTCGACGTCGTCGTCACGGCGAGGGGCAAGATCATCCCGGCGGGGGACGTCAAGGTCCTCCAGCCGCTCGAGACGGGTGTGGTCAGCAAGATCTGCGTCAGGGAAGGGGACTACGTGAAAGCGGGCGCTCCCCTCATCGAGATCGACCCGTCCGTTGACAGCGCGGACCTGGAGGGCAAGGAAAAAAACCTGAATCTGTCCAGGGTGTCCATGGCCCGCATCCGGGCCGTTCTGGACGACAGGGCCTTCAGGCCGTCCGGGGAAGGGCGCGCGTCGGAAATCGTCGATACGCAGGTCAAACTCTATCAGTCGCAGAGGGCGCTCTATCACTCGACCCTGAGAGAAAAACAGCTGGCCCTCGAGGAAGCAGAGCATGCCGTCCACACCCTTCAGGAGGAACTGACCAAGCTTGAAAACCAGCTTGCAATCACAAGGGATGTTGAAAACAGGCAGAAGTCCCTCGTCGAGATCGGCGCCCTCGCGGAGAACCGATTCAAGGAGAAGGTCAGGGAGAGGATGAGTCAGGAGCGCGAGGTGGAGGCGAAGCGCGGGCAGATCAATGAGGCGAAGGCAAGGACGGAGCGGGTGAAAAGCGAGGTGGAGTCTTTCAGGAACTCCTTTCGCGAGAAGATGCTGAGCGAGCTTTCGAGCAACATGCAGGGGAAAAACATTCTGGAGGCGGAGGTCACAAGCCTCAATTTCAAGAAGGGAAAGCGCTCCATCAACGCGCCGGTCAGCGGCTACGTGCACATTCTCTCGATCAAGACCGTCGGCGGCGTGGTGACGCCGGCCCAGCAGGTTGTCAGCCTGGTGCCCGAGGACGCGGCCCTGATGGCGAGGGTCCTTGTTCTCAACAAGGACGCGGGTTTTGTCTGGCCCGGGCAGAAGTGCGTGGTCAAGGTGGACACCTTCGACTTTCAGAAATACGGCATGATCGACGGCGCCGTGGAGTCAGTCAATCCCTTCAGCGTCGAGGAGAAGGAAAATTCAGGTGACGGCTATCCCGTCCATGTCACCCTTGCCTCGGAGGAGTTGAAGACCAAGGACGGGAGCACGCACAAAGTGAGGCCCGGCATGTCCGTGAGCGCGGAGATCCAGGTCGACAAAAGGCGAGTCGTCGAGTTCTTCCTGTTTCCGATCATCAAGTATCTGGACGAGGGCTTGAAGGTGCGTTAAAAAAAGCGAGCGGAGTATTTCCCGGCGTGAAATAGCATTTAGTCCCCTTTAGCCTCGTGGATATTCATCATTTCGACGAGTAGCAGGGAGCAGAGTAAAGGCAGGGTCAGAAACGGCCCTGCCTTACTTATTGTTATCTTCTGCGAATTTACCCTGATCATTCTCGCCTGCTGTTAAAAATCACAAAAACATACAGCGTTGACTTCATTTGCGCTTTTTTGTTACTGTTTGAACACTTACGCTTCAAGGGAGGAAAAACCCATGGCAGCAAAAGGCACCTTTCCGTTAAAAGGTTATACGCTTCCCCTCACGCCGAAGGGCCGTTCCTCGGTGATCGACGCCCCGCCGTGGCACTATGGCGGGGATATTCTGGCGATCCGGTTCTTGATGGATGAAAAGAAAGCCCGGGCCTTCATCCCGCCGCCCCTGGAGATGGGTCCGCGGCCGGGCGAGGGGATTGTCTGGTTTCCCGAATGGGTGTCGGTCAGCGACGCAATGCCCGATCTGGCCTACGTGAACCCCGAACGGGCGGTCTATCGCGAGTGCTTCGTGATGCTCAGCTGCCAGTTCAAGGGGGTGCCCGGCTATTTTGTTCCCTTCATATGGGTGGATAACGATTTCACGCTCATGAGGGGTTTTGTACAGGGCTTTCCCAAGAAACTCGGCAGGGTATACCTGACGAAGCTGCACGATCTCTGTCCCCGGATGGGGGGTAAACAGATCGGCGCCAAAATGAAAGGCATCCTCGAAGCCCATGGCGAGAGAATCGTGGAGGGGTCCATGGTCTTCACCCGGAGGGCAAAAGCTGAAGACCTGCCCCCTGTGAAATTTTATCTCATGCGCCATCTGCCCCGCATCGACGATCCGGCAAAACCTGCCGTTCACGAGATAACGGCCGGGAAGGTCGCCAGTCCGAAAATCGGCGAGGTTTGGGCAGGGGACGGCGATCTGAAGTTCTTCGCCTCGCCCTTCGAAGAAGTGGCCGACCTCAACCCCGTCAAGCCGACGGGTGCATTTTATTTCAGTATGGGGATGACAATCACCGGCGGCGAGGTGCTCCATTCCTATTAACCATACACAATAAGAGGAGGCCGGGGATGGAGGACGACATCATCAGGAAGTACGGGGAGCGGGTCGGCTACTCCGATGCTGAGCTGAAGGCGTTTTACGAAGGAGGACACAGGATCAGGCAGGTTGAACGCCTCTCGAAGGCCGCGGCCCTTTATTCCATCGAGGCGGAAGTGGTTCAGTCGAGGCATTGCAACAGCGGGTACAAAACAGGCGACAAATTCATAATGGATGTCGACGGAAATTTTGTGACAAAGCTGTGCCCGAGGAGAATGTGCGTTTATCTCGTAGCGCAGTTGACCATCCCGGTGGCGCAGATCAATGAAAGATTGAGTGAGGAGCTCGATCCGGCCGATTTTCATTTCATGAGGCATGTTAAATGCCCGGACGCGGGTGTCGAGTGCCTGGGTTATGGCGAGGTGATGCTCCGGGTACGGGTGCTGCCCCGGCAAAGCAAATAACCTTTAAAAGAGGTCCTCACGGATTTGAAAACGGGGGTCCAATGCGCTATGTGAAATTCGGTAATACGGGCATGATTGTCTCCGAACTGGGGTTCGGCTGCATTCCCATCATCCGCCTGGACGTCGACACGGCGGTCGGGGTCCTGCGTCACGCCTTCGACCGGGGGATCACCTTTTACGACACCGCCAATGCCTACCGTGACAGCGAGGACAAGATAGGCCGCGCATTCGACGGTGTGCGGAAGAAGGTGATCATCGCGACCAAGACGCTCCGGCGGGACGCCAGGGGCGCGGAGAAACACATCGAAAACAGCCTGCGGATGCTCAGGACGGACTACATCGATCTCTACCAGCTTCATCAGATCGCCCAGGAGAAGGACTGGAAGGCCGTCACGGCGCCAGGCGGTGCGCTGGAGGCCGTTGTTCGAGCCCGCGAGGAGGGCAAGATCCGGTGGATCGGCGTTACGTCCCACAGCCTGTCCATGGCATTGAAGCTGGTCAAGACCGGCCTTTTCAGCAGCATCCAGTTCCCGTTCAATTTCATTGAAGAGGCCGGCAAAGACGAGCTTCTTCCCGCGGCGCGTGAGCGGGGCCTGGGGATCCTGGCGATGAAACCCTTTGCAGGCGGCATGATCAACAATGCCGGTATCGTTTTCAAATTTTTGCGCCAGTATCCCGAAGTCCTGCCGATCCCGGGTTATGACTCCGTAGCCTCCGTGGATGAGGTCATCTCCATATACCAGAAGCCCAACGGGGTGACCTCGGAGGACCTGCAGCTCATGGACCAGTACCGGGCCGAGCTGGGCAAGGAGTTCTGCCGCCGCTGCGAATACTGCCAGCCGTGCCCCAACGAGGTGATGATCACGATGGCCATGGGTTACAAGATTATTGCCTCAAGGATGTCGCCCGCCGTCTCCGTTGAATTCGCGCGGGCGGCCATGGAAACCGTGAAGCTGTGCAATGACTGCGGGGTATGCCTCGATCGCTGTCCTTACCAACTTCCTGTCCCGGACATGCTGAAACTGAATTACGATCTTTATGAAAAACATGTGGCCGATCTCCGGCAGGGGCGGGATTAAAGCCTGCCGCTTGATTCCCGCTGAAAATGAAAAGGACTCAACGGCTGAGAAGGAAACATGAAGATCGGTGTTATCACAGGCCTCTTTTTCCTGATGATCGGCTGTGGGGAAACCGCCGGTCTTCAATGGCATCAGTATGAAAATCGTGACCAATTTGTCAGCCCGAAATCCGAATGTGTTCATGTTCTTTCGGACGGCTGGACGATTTTAGGGCCCGTTGATCCGGACCTGTATCTCTACCAGTGGGGATGGCGGGTCACCGTCAAGACCGGCGCGTGCAGCGAAACACACTGGATAGAGTCCCTGGAGTACGTGATATTCGATAAGGATGGTTCTGAGCTGGCCCGTAACGCCCTCTCCATGCACAGCGACCGAAAACCCGGGTTTGAAGAAAAGGCTTCGCCCGGAGGCGTGATCGCCTTATCATCCGATTCAACCACAACCTATCAGCAAACCGGCACGATAGCGGCATCCAGGGCGCTCAAAGCCGCGGACGGCAGGTTTGTCTTAAAGCTTGGCCGTTCGGGTCGCAGGTAGAATCTCAGAGATCATTCAGCACCGAGACTTCGGGCGCCCGAACGTTCAGACGTGATAAGCCGTCTGCCTTTTTTTAACGATAAAACATGGAGGAAAACATGGAAAACTACAAACTGATTCAGCCCGAAGAACGCAAGTGGGACCCTCATCCGCAATTGCCCGGCGTTGAAGTCTCCTATCTCCTATCCAAGCGAGCTGACAGGGTTGACATCACGGGAGCCCTCGTACATCTGCCCGTCGGGTCGCGTGTGGAGAAGCACCTGCACGAGAACTCGGATGATATTATTTACGTGCTGCAGGGAAAAGCCAGGATGTGGGTCGATGGCATCGGTGATATACCGCTGGTCAAGGGGACCTTCCTGCGGATTCCGAAGGGGACGATGCATCAGCCACATGACGTCGAAGAGGACTTCATTGCTTACGACGTCTGGTATCCGGCGCTGGTCTGACAGGCGCCTTCGTTTATTGCGTCCAAACGATTCAAGTTTTTCCGACGCGGGTCAGACGGAAAGGAAGGAGGACGAAATGACACCGGACGAGATGAGGGACAGGGCGATAGAGATTATGATGAAGCGGTTTCACTGAAGCCAGGCCGTTCTTGCGGTCGCGCAGGAAAAGATGGATCAGCCCCGGAACGCGGATCTGATAAAGGCCATGGGGCCCTTTGGGGCGGGGCTGGCGGCAACCGGCGATGTCTGCGGAAACGTCGTCGGCGCCCTCGCGGTTTTCGGGTTGGTCTTCAGTCGAAGCCGGGAAGAGGAGAAGGAAAGCCCCCTGATGTGGAAATATTCCCAGGAATTTCTCGGGCGCTTCAGGGAGGAGGTCGGCGGGGGGAGCATTCTCTGCCGCGATATCATCGGCGTGGACTGGAAGGATAAGAACCAGTCCAGAAATTTCCACGCAAGCGAAAAATACCTGGAGTGCCTTCGGATCACGGGAGAAACGGCGAAAATAGTCGGTGAGATGCTGGAGAGATACCAGGCAGAGAAACAACAGGGCAGGTAAGTGCCCTGCCGGTCGGGCAAGGGCTTATTCATCTTGATTTATGCCGTCGAAGGGCACTATCATAGAAACAACAAAAAAAGGAGGGAAGGGACATGCAGGATTTCATGAAGAGACTGAGGTTGGTCAGTGTCGGCCTGTTCTACATGGGAAAAGAGAAGGTCGAAGAAACCGTCGCGGAATTGATCAAGAAGGGGGAGATTACGGAGAAGGAAGGCCGGGAGCTGATGGGTGAACTGATCGAGAAATCGAGAGCGGCAACCAAAAACCTGGAGGAACGGATACACAAGGTGATGCTCGACACCCAGGAAAAACTTCACGCCCCGCTCAAGAAAGAAATCGACGGGCTCAGAAAAAGAGTCGAGAAGCTTGAAAAACAGAAAATCAAGGCAAGAGCCATAAAACCCCGGAAGACGGCACCGTCCAAGAAAAGCAAGTGAGATCAGGGTTCGGGCTTGAACCCTTTTTCATGTGTTTGTCTTCTGACCACCAGCCGTTCATTGGCCTTGTGGCGGAACGCTCGCCGCTGCCTTGTGTTTTTCAAGTTCCGCGATGACCTGGGCGCCCAATAGAATAATCAACGCCGCCGCTTCTACGCTGAGAAGGAAGACTACCGCCGAGGCCAGGGATCCGTAGATAATGTTCACAAAGGACACGTTGGCGTAAAACCAGACCACCACCCGCCGGGTTATCTCCCAGAGCACTGTGGCAGCGAGCCCCCCGATCAATGCGTGGTGGAACGTGATTCGCCCGACAGGCATGACCAGGTAGAGGGAGGTGAGCATCAGCACTTCGCCGATGAGCCCCAAAAGATAGAATAAAAATCCGATGGTGTCATGGGCGCTCAGATAGCGTCCGAAAAACAGCAGAGATCTGTTTTGAAACGGTTCCAGTGCCTCCGCGACAAAGGAGACGAACAATAAACCCAGGACAATGAAACAGATATAGACATAGGGGATGATCGCCGAAATGAGGAAGTGGCGTCGATGTTCTCTGACGCGGTGGTGAAAGATGACGGCCATCGCGTTTTCGAGCACCGTAAAGGCGACGGAGCTGAAAAAAAGCATGACCAGCAGCCCGACGATGCCGATGACGTTGCGATATTTAAGAAATACCAGCACGTGTTCCTGCAGGGTCGCAGAGTATCCGGGAACCACCATTTCCAGCAGTGGCGCTATGATTTGAAACAGTTCCTCCTGTCCCACGAAGTGCGAAAGAACAATCAGGACGAGAAGCGACAGGGGGACGATGGACAGAAGGGCGTAGTAGGCTACGGCGCCGGCCAGGAGCAGGCCCTGGTTGCGTCTGAAACTGGCCAACACCCTCAGCACGAAGCGGAAGAAACGTTTCGGGGTGTCTATCGGGTCCGGAAGCTTTTCAATCAAATCTTTCTTCATCTTGTCAAGCGGGCGATCCTACGCCGTGAGGCTGTTTTGCTTCATGCCATATCTCAATACAGACTTACGGCACTTTCGATAGCCTATCAAGTGTCAACCTGTCAAGCCCGTCCCCAGGATTCGATGGCCTTCGATGCCAGGTGGCGACCCTGTTCATAGCCTTCCTCGAGGACGTGACGGTTTTGGCTGAACCTTGACACGCGAAAATGACGGGGCGGGCACATTTCAATGACAGACACGCCCTCCGGCGGTTTGCGGATCAGGGCCACCGACGCATTGTAACGCCGTACCCTTTTTGCCATCGTCTCCTGAAGCAGGGGGCAACGCCGCGCGTACCAGCGCATGACGAGCCCGGAAGGGTCGTTGCGTTTCACGTAATCCCGGTGCCGCGAACGAATGACCATCACGCGTCGGGCGCCGCGCCGGATGGCCTCTTCCAGGGGAAGCGGGTCGGCCACGCCCCCGTCCGTCATCGGACGGCCGTCGACACAGGGGTAACCCCTGTAAAAAAGCGGAAGAGCACTGGAAGTCATCAGCACGTGCTCGAGATTCCCGGCGTTCGTGAGCTTGTAGATTGCTTCGCCCGTCTGCACATCGGTCAGAACCACGATGAAGGGTTTCCCTCTGGAGTAAATCGTCTCGAGGTCGAGACGGATTTCCCTGATGGTGATGTTCCAGAGCCAGTCGAGGTCCATCAGATGGCCGCCACGGAGGAACCTGGCTGCATCGAAAAATTCGGGCCGCAGGGAGTAATCGAGATAGATCTTTCTGTTGCGCCCTTTCATGCCGGCGAGGTAGGCGGCAAGATTGGAGGCGCCGGCCGAGACACCTATATAAAAGTCAAAAGGGTCGAACCGCGCTTCGAGAAAGCCGTCCAGAAGCCCCGTGGAGAAAACCCCCCTGAGCGCACCCCCTTCGACGACAAGGGCAGTTTTGGAAGATGGGTTCGTCAATTTCTTGTCTCCAGACGACCATGTCCGCCATGGGGCGGACCTCAGTCGGGATGATGTGTCTTTTATCACATTTTGAGCCGGGATGCCGCATTTCTGCTTGACCTCTGCAGGCGCTTCCTTCATATGTTTCACACGTGTACTCACCGGGAATGAAAGGAGCTGTACATGGGTTATCAATATCTTATCTATGAAAAATCCGACCGTATAGGCTGGATTACCCTGAATCGGCCGGAAAAGATGAATTCACTGAACGCAGCCATGCTGGGCGAGTGGAGGGAGGCGGTTCTGGCCGCCGGAGAGGATAAGGAAGTCGGCGTGGTCGTGGTCACGGGCGCCGGGCGGGCGTACTGCACGGGCTTGGACCTGAAGGAACTCGAAGGCAAGGATTTTACAGCGGGCGAGGTCGGGCCGGCCTATGACGATCCCGGGAATGCCATTATCGATGCCATCCGTTCCATCCCCAAAGTCATCATCGCCATGGTCAACGGCCCCTGCATCACGGGCGGTCTGGAGATCCTGCTGGCCTTTGACCTCGTGGTGGCGTCCGAGGATGCGGTCTTCGGCGATACGCACGCCCGATGGGGTATCCGGCCGAGCTGGGGGATGAGCCAGCGTCTCCCCAGGGTTGTCGGCTGGATGAACGCCAAGGACCTCTCTTTCACGGCCAGGATCTTCACGGCGCGGGAAGCCAAAGAGATGGGGCTGGTGAACCGTGTCGTGCCGGCAGACCGGCTGAGAGTAGAAGTCACTTCTCTGGCCGGAAGCATCCTGCAGAACAGCCTTGAAGCTGTCGCTGCCATCAAATCCCTGTACAATGAGGGGATGAACCTGCCTTTGAAAGAAGCCCTGAAGCTCGAATCAGAGAAGAAGTTCGTCATTACCGACACAAATGAGAGATTGAAGAATTTCATCAGGCGAAAATGACGATGCACGGGGTGAATGGGTCCGTCGGTCCGGGGATCGACACCGGCTGCGTCATCCCTCCAGGTTCTTCTCCACGAAGGACCAGTTCACCAGCCTGTCGAGGGAAGCCTCGGCGAAATCCTTCCTGCGGTTCTGGTCATCCAGGTAATAGGAGTGTTCCCAGACATCGAGCGTCAGCAAGGGCTTCAGACCCTGCGGGCTCCGAAATCTGATGGCTTTTCGGCGTAATCCCTGATACATATACTCCCGTTTTCCGTCTGCCCGGCATTGCGGGGATACCGCCGATGGACCGTCCGCTGCCGGTGCAAAAACACATGAAATGGAGAGGGATGAAAATATGGGATCGAAGCAGAAAAGGACGCAACTGGGGCGGAAGGAATATTTTGAACGAAAACTGAAAGAGCGAATGGTTTTTCTGTCTGAAAAGAAGGTCGAACCTTCCGATATCGAGAAGGATCCCCGTGTCAAGAACCTGCGCGCCAACATCAGAGCCGTCGACTCGAGACTGAAGGCGATAGCCAAAATTGAGCAGAGAACGGCGGACATGGCCAAGGCCAAGGCGGAAAAGGCTGCCGCCGCCCTGAAGGCCAGGGAGGCGGGCGAAGGGAAAGAGAAGAAGGAGAAGGAAAAGGGGAAGGAAAAGAAGGAGAAGGGGGCAGAAAAGAAAGAGAAGAAAGAAAAGAAGGAAAAGGAGCCCAAGGCCCCGGAGGAAGGGAAGGAGCCAAAGAAAAAAGAAAAGAAAGAGGATAAAGAGGAAAAGGGAGCCGCCTCCGAGTGACCGGCGGGTAAAGAAATTAGCGGGGAAAAAATTTGCTCGCGACCATTCTGACACGGATACTGCCTGTCCGGTTCTGGATCGAACGGACAGTGGCCGTCCATGCGAAAGAGGCGAAAGCCGTCCGTGAGGTCATCGAAGCCCGCGGCTTTCAACGCCTGCCGGACTATTTCGGCGCGACCTTCCTGGATCGCGTCCGGTGCGTTACGGTCGAGCGGGTCCCACTGCCGCCGTTTGCTTCCGGCGCGCTCAGGTCCCTCGGGGGCATCAGGACGGCAAGAAGGTATTCCGGCATCACTTACGGTGACACGTACTTCATCGACAAGAAAAAAGAACATAGCGAGTCCTTGCACTTCCACGAGTTGATTCACGCGGTGCAGTGGGACTGCCTTGGTTTCGAGAAGTTTCTCCTGACGTACGGCGCGGGGCTTGTGCGGAAAGGATACGCACGAAACCCCCTGGAGGTCATGGCCTACATCCACCAGCGCCGGTTCGAAACCGATCCCGTTCCCTATCCGGTTGAGGAAGCGGTGCGGGCGGAATTGCAGTCGAAACGCTTGAAAACTTGACGTGAAAAATACCTCCGGGATCATCGAGACATGAAGCGGGGCGTGGGGAAAAGCGAAAAAGGCGAACAGGCTGTTTATGGTGATCGCAAGCCTCCTGAAATCTATTACGAAAATGCCGAATACGCCCTGACACTCATGAAGGGCGATTGCATCGATATTTTAAACAACTTTTTCGGTGAAAATACCTTTGACATGATTTTTGCCGACCCGCCCTATTTCCTCTCCAACGGGGGGATCACCTGCCATGCGGGCAGAATGGTTTCCGTGAACAAGGGCGGCTGGGATAAATCCAGGGGCGTAGACGAAAACCACAGCTTCAACATGGAGTGGCTGAAAGCATGCCGAAGGGTCTTGAAGCCCAATGGGACGATCTGGGTGTCCGGAACGACGCACGTCATTTACTCGATTGGCTTTGCGCTCCAGAGGCTGGGCTACAGGATATTGAATGACATCGTGTGGTACAAACCGAATGCCCCTCCGAACCTGTCCTGCCGGTATTTCACCCACTCCACTGAAATTGTCCTGTGGGCCGCCAAGAGCGAAAAAAGCAAACATCATTTTGATTATCCGCTGATGAAGGAGATGAACAGGGGCAAGCAGATGCGGAACCTGTGGGAAATCCGTCCGCCCGCCGCGTCTGAAAAGCATTTCGGGAAACACATCACCCAAAAACCGCTGGAGCTTTTGAAGCGCGTCATTCTTGCCTCGACGGAGAAGGGCAACCTGGTCCTGGACCCCTTCTGCGGGAGTTCGTCAACAGGCGTTGCCTGTGTCCTGACCGGCAGGCGCTATGTCGGCATCGACCTGGAAGAAAATTATCTCGAATTGTCAAGAAAAAGACTCGAAGAGGCGGAAAGCAGGATGATCAAGGCTTAAACCTGACGGAGAAAGGGGAACTTTATGCAAAGCACAGATCTGGAAAAGTACTGTGAGAGAGCAATAAAGGCAGGGGTGACGAACGTGAAAATCATTCACCCGAGCACCGTCGTCACAGCGCCCTGGGTGAGGATGAAGTGCCTGTTCGGATGCCCCTATCGGATCAGCCACTGCTGTCCGCCGACGACACCGACCCCGCAGGAGACGAGGGACGTTCTCGACAGTTACTCGCGGGCCATCCTGTTTCATATTGAGGCCCCCAGAACGCCGGAACGGGGCAAGAGAAACATGGCACTGTTCGACATGCTCGTCACTCTGGAAGGGGAGATCTTCAAAGACGGCTACTACAAGGCCTTCGTTTACCTGGCGGGCCCCTGTCCGCTCTGTAAGGAATGCGCCAAGGTCAAAGACCAGCCCTGCGTTCTTCCCGGGAAGGCGAGGCCGTCGATGGAGTCGTGCGGAATCGACGTCTTCCAGACAGCCCGAAACAACGGGTTCTTCATCCAGACGCTGAGAGAAAAGACGGAAACGCAAAACCTCTACTGTCTCATGCTGGTCGATTGACGCATGGCCCCGGTTAAAGAGTTGACTTTTTTGAGGAAGGCATCGTGAATTTCAGATTGACGGAGGAGCAGGAACTCGTTCGGAAGAACATGCGGGAGTTTGCCCTGAAGCACGTCGATCCCATCGCCGCGGAGATCGATGAAAACGAGCGCCACCCGGCGGAGGTTTTCCGGAAGCTGGCCGAAGGGGGCTGGATGGGCATTCCCATCCCGCAGGAATACGGCGGAGCCGGTTCGGATTTTTTGACGCACATCGTGGCCGTTGAGGAGCTCTGCAGGGTCTGCGCGTCAACGGGGTTGACCATGTCGTTTCAGTCCGGCATCCTGGGCATGCTGATCAAGGTTGGCATCACAGAGGAATGGACCGGGCAGGTCAGCGTGATCAATGCAAAACAAGTGGAAAGTCCATGCCCGAACCCCAGCTAACGGGGTACTGGGCCTGGCCCCGGTGCTTTTCCGTGAGCTCCGGGAGCCTCTCCTTCACGTAGTGAATGAGCCCCTCCACGGTAACCTTCTTGACCCCGCCCTTGCCCTGAAGTCCCTCGAGGAGGGTGTAGGTGAAAACCCCGTGGCCCAACGTCTTGATCTCGGCTGCATACTGCTGGTCCGTCGAGGCCGACACGATGTATGTGCCCGTGGACCTCGCCAGCTGCACGAGGGCCTTGCGCGCCTCGGTGCTTCGCATGGCGAGGACGAGTTTACCGGATTTGCAGGCGTCGATCATCACAAAAACCTTCTGCGCCTTGCACTGTTTGATGGCCTCGCTGATCGCGCTGTTTGAAATGCCGCCCTTTTGCAGCTCTTGCTCGATCTCGGGGGCCACCACGTCGTGAGGAATGAAGTACCACTCTTCCCCCAGCGAATCCCCGTGTCCCGCGAGGTAAATAAGCAAGGTGTCCCGCGGCTGCGCCTTTCTCCCCATTTCATGGAAGAGACGTTTGATATTCGATCCCGTGGCTTGTTCGCTTATGGCCGAATAGACATGCACATTCTTGAAGAGCTTCTTCACGTCTTCGGACTGAAAGAAACCCAAAATTCCCTTCGCGTCGGTCTCGGCGTAGGTCAGGTTGAGTGCGGCGTTGCGGTAGCGGTTGATCCCGATGATGACGAGGTGAAGATCGGATTCCTTTTCCGCCCCCTTCAGGGACACCGTGATCTCCATCGGGCTGCCCTCGATCCGGTCGCGGCTGAAAGCCGTGGCCTTGAACTGGTTTATCCCCTCGATGAGCTTCACCCGATAGAGGTGCTCCTGTTCACTGTCGGCCGATTTGACCCGTCCGCCGGCCTCGCGCGGGAGGAGTTTGCCGTTCTGGTAAAGCCGTATCTCGTCGATGCCGCCGCCCATGTCTTCGACGGCAATCTTCACCTCCAGTTCGTCGCTTTCAAACTGCCTGCCGGGCAAAGGGGAGAGGATCGCCACCCGGGGCGGCGGTTTGATACCGGCCTCGATGTCCGGGGCCGCCTTTTCACCCGCTGCCGCGATGATGGTCGTGTCGGGCTCTCCGCTCTTGACAATCCGCGTCATGATCTCCGGCCGGTAAAACCGTTCGAAAAAGCGCGAGACGGGGTGGAAGGAAGCTTCATGGTCAAAGCCGTTATTGACATGCCAGCCGATGAGTTCATCCCCCCCTTCGCTGGCGTCGTAGTAGCCCGAGGGCGTCCAGAGGACCCAGCGCTTGCGGTCGCTATAGGGGAGGAACGCCAGAAGCTCCTTGCCGTCCTTCATCCTGTACCAGCGGATGGTGCCGTCACTCAGCGCTGCCACGACAAGCCGGCCATCGCCTGAAACGACGGAGGCCCTGGGTGCTCCCGGCACGGTTTGATGCCAGAGTTCCTTCCCGGTCCGGTCGAAACGGTAAAGGTACCACCAGGTCCCGAGAACGAATCCCTTGAGATCGGGGGTGATGGTGTAGCAGGTGGCCTCGAAACGCTCGCGAAGCTGCAGGGGCCGGCCGTTGAGCTTCGGCGTAAACTGGAGGAACCAGTCGGTGATCCGGATGTCCTCGGCCTTGGCTATCGAAGAGGAAAAGCCGGGACGGACGGAGGGATTGATCTCGAGTTGTTTCGTCTCCAGTGAAAACAGGGCGGGCACCCCGCCCCTACCACTCAAAATCAAACTGCACAGCCGTGCCGCTGGAGGAGACGAGGAAAGACCGGTCGGAGAAATAGTCGAGGGAAGCGCGGCTCGAATAGCGCTCCTTGCCGTTGCGGTCGAATATGCCCAGGTCGCCGTTGGACCCGCCGAAGGCGATGCCGCCCCCGCGGAGGGGAACGATGCTTCGAACCTGCATTCTCGGGACGGGAAGGTAAGTGGCGGATCCCAGGCTTGGGCCTGACCACCGGATAAGGGCCGGACCCGTCCCCGGATTGTAACTGCCCGCGGCGTAGAGCAGTTGATCATCGTCGGACCAGGTCACACTGACCAGATTGGACAGCTTGAACAGGCTTCGCTCCATGACGGGGGAAAGCTGCAGCGTCAGATCCTTTCCCGAGAGAATATCGACACGGGCGGCGTCGTGGTAGCCCACGGCGATCCTCGTACCGTCGGCCGTCATGCTGACCCCGCGCGGCCGCTTGCCTCCCGGGGCCTTTCTGTTCAAGATGATCTTGAAGTCCCTGTCATAAAGGCACAGGGTCCCGTCGACGGCAGACACGATCAATCGGCCTTCCGCATCGAAGTCCATTCCCAGGATGGTAGCGTTGTATTCCTCGTCAGTTCTGATCAGCGAACAGCTGACCGTAGCCCCACGGCGCTCGAAGGCATAAACGCGAAGCCCGCCGCCCCGCCAGTGCCCCACGGCAAGGCAGCGCCCGTCACGGGAGAACCGCATCTGGGAGATGGACTGGGAAAGACCGGAGAGCCTCTTGAGGAGGCAGCCGCTCTCGCGATCGAAGAAGTAGACAGCCCAGGATTTGTCTGTATCCCGGGTTCTGCCGCCGCAGGCCACCGTCGCGCCGTCGGGTGTCATGGCGACGGCCTCGATCATCCCGTCGTGACCCCTGCCGATGGGTGGCCTTAAGGTGTTCAAGAGTTTCCCGGAGGAAAGATCCCACAGTCGTACCGTTTTGTCGGCCGACCCCGTCGCGAGAAAGCGGCTTCGCGAGTCGGCCGACATGTGCCTCAGCGATGCGGAATGGACCCCTGCCTCTATGGTGAGGATAGGCTCGGAGACCTGGGGTGAGGCAGGGCTGGACAGGACGATGAGCAATATGGTGGCAATCAACGGTATCAGGGCAAAGGGCCTGCGCGTGACACACATGACCTTTACTCCCGGCAAGTCATGAGAAGAGGAACCTTCAATTGATGGGGGCTATAGTTTGTCCCAGTCTTCCCACTTGTAGCCCTCCAGGATCCGGACCATCTCGTCCACTTTCTTCCGGTCGGCGTCCTTGTATTCCTTCCACAGATTCACACAGGCATCCGTGATGGGACCGGCCATGGCGGCCATGGCGGCAACGCCCGGCAAGGCCCGGTTCGACGTCTCGCCGCTCTCGATGAAGGCCCGGAACTTTTCGTTCACCTGGACGAGTCGCTGCACATCGTCGGAGAGCATAGCCCGCACTTGAGACTCCTTCAGGCTGCGGCTGGTCATCGAGGTCTGGAGTTGCTGGATGATGGGATTCCCGATGGATTTGGCGTCCGTGTAGTAGAGCATCGCCTGGGTGAGTTTCTTCGGTTGTTTCTTGAAAGTCACCTTGGCAATTTTGGCATACCCGACGGATTTCTCCCGCTCCTCGCTGAGCTTTTTGAGTTCCTTCGTCACATCGCAGAATGCCCTTTCGGGGGAACCGGCGCCTAAAGAGAGAACCAGGACAGCGGCGATAAAAAAAACCACCCGGGTCCGACGATCTGACATCATTTTAGCTTCCCTCTCAATCGTGGCGGTTCAATTTCTTTATCTTCGGTATACCGAATTTTACCAGGCAGGTTCGCAGCCTGCCTTGAAAAGACAAAGGGATTCAAGCTTTCATTGTGCAAGAACAATCAATGATTCTTACTAAGTCAAATCCCCGAAAATTTCAATTCTTTTTGCTGCCCGCCCTTTCCGAAGGCGTGGATGGCGTGTCTGTTTCAGGGTTGCTTTTCGGGAAGGAAGTCCGACAGAAGTGAGCTAGAAAGTCCGCTTGATGGCGCTCCGGCATTTTGCGCCACCCACATCAAAGTCTTTCAAAAAGGAATCCAGAGCCCTGGTCCAGATGGGGATCCCTTCCTTTGTGAGGAACAGGGTGTGGCCGTCCGTTCCGAAGGGGGGCTGGATGACCAGTTGTCCTTTCCCGCCTGCTTCCTCGAAGGCCGAAAACCATTCCCTGACATAGCTGGGGGCGAAAAATTTATCGTTTTCCGCGTAGTGCCACAGGACGGGGACTCTAATCGACTTGGCAAATTTTGAAATCAGGACGGTCATGCTGTGCGGGGTGCAGGGCTCACCCGGGTGGGTGTCCGGGTTGCCGCCGCTGCCCCCGGCGAAGTTGACAACACCTGTCACGCCCGGTGGATTGAAACTGGCCGCCGCAAGGCATGCGAGGCCGCCGGCGGACTGTCCCACCAGAAGAATGCATTCCGGGTTGACGAAGGGCAGTTTTGAACCGAAGTCGCGGGCCGCAAGCACGTCGCGGGCAGATTCGCGCGCCGATTGATCGTATTCGGGTGCGATGCATTTACCGAAGCCCTCGACATAGTCCCCTCCCGTTGCGCCGTGCCCGCGCCGGATGGGCACGATGACGGCAAAACCCCGTTTGATGAATTCTCGAATCTGGGGGATTCTCCGGAAGCGGCCGATCTTCGCTCGCACCGTCGCATCCGTCCGGCTGCCGTGGTTCAGCACAACCAGGGGGAAGGGGCCGTTACCGTCGGGACGGTAGACCGTTGCCGTCAACTTCACTTCCTGCGTGCCGAACAATCCTCGAACCTGAAGGGGCACCTGAACGACCTGTTCATGCAGCGCGGCGATCGTTTCTTCATCAGCGCCATGAGTGACGGCAGGCACGGCGACGAGAAGCAGCAAAAAAAACAGCTTCAAAGTCATCGAGGCATGAATGGCGGGATGGCCTGTGCTTCCATGCCCGTGAATGCGAAGCTCAACCACCTGGTTTACCTGCCGGAATTTGCACGAGGACGGTCTCTCCCTTCGCGCGGATCTCCCCCTCGGCGGACAGCGTGACGGTCACGACGGCCTTCCGACCCTTCATTTCTTTGACCCTGCCCCTCAGCTCCAGGACTTTCCCCGTCGGGGTCGGCTTCAGAAAATCGACCTTCAGGGACACGGAGACAAAGCGGTAGGACGGCCTTTCGCCCGGAGACAAGCCATCAGCCCGCCATCTGGCTGCCGCCGCAGTGGCTGAACTATGGCAGTCTATCAGGGAGGTGACAAGTCCCCCGTATGCGTACCCGGGAACGCCGCCCGAGTGCCGGGTCTCGAGGGTGTAGCGGCAAACGCTTTCCTCCCCCTCCGGGAAACTTTTAATGTGCAACCCCTGCTTATTCAGACGTCCGCAGCCGTAGCAATGTGAAAATTCATCGGGATAGAAGTCTTGAATGGCTTTCTTCATGATGCTTCCCGGCGGAGGGATGGACGGGTTTTTTATTCGAATTTTTTCCAGGTTTTGTCGGGGTCAAACTTCGTCATGGCCGCCACAATGTTTTTTGTGTTCTTCCCCAGGTTTTTCCGGTAAACCACGCCGTCGTGGTTGACGATGAACGTGTAAACGCCCGATGCCCCATAGGTGGCCGGATAGCCCACAACGGCAAAGCCGCCGATCATTCTCCCCTTGACCACGTAATCGTAGGCCCCGCCGGGGGCGTTTTTACCCTGGGTCTTGAGGATTTTGTAGAGGTAGCCGTGGTAAGGTGACGGCAAGCTTGCTGCCTGACTGTATCCTTCAGACCGGGCCCGGGCGACGAGCGGGCCAAGCGGGCTTGGCTCCTCGCCTTGCGCGGCCTCCCAGTAAAGCCCGTCTTTCATGCCCTTTGTGCTTTCCAGTTTCTGCGCATATTCCGGTTGACCGTTGCGATCGCGCATGTCGTCTGCAAAGTCGCGCTGTGCGTCCGCGATGGCCAGGCAAACCTGTATGGCGCTCAATTCATTTTCCCCGACTATCCGATTCTGGATTTCCTCTTTGCCGCTCCGGGTGTCGAAGCGCCAGTTCTTACCGGCCTTTACGATGGGGATGGGGAAAGGCCAATCGTCGTTGCCGATCTGCAGCGTGACTTTCCCGCTCTTGCCGGTCGTGAGACTGTTCTTTTCTTCGTATGATTTGACAAATGCCTCCATGTTCTGCCGATCGTCCACGTCGTCGCCGGTGGAAACGAGAGGCTCGCTGCCCGGTCCCAGGAGGGCCATGAGATCCTTTTTATTGAATGCTTTGCAGGCCTTCACCAGGGCGTCAACGGCCGCCTCGGGGGATTGAAAGGTCATCTGCGCCGACTGTGCCTCGCCGACGGCCACCAGGAAGAGGAAGGCAAAGGAGAGAACTGTCGCCACACATTGTCTGCCGGACGTATATATGGAACGGGATTTTATCCGATAAGCTTTTTTTGCCATCTGCTATCCTCCATGTGAGGGATCCGGTGAAACCTATCTGCGTCCTCCGGGAACGGGACTTACTGCTCCCCCCCCGCCTTTAGGCTGAGCACTCGCACCGCCTTTGGGCGCGGCCTGGACTTTCGGAGCACCGCCCGTCGTCGCAGGTCTGGGCTGGACGGCAGGCGCGGCCCTGGGCGCGGCCTGGGCTTTTGAGGCGTTTCTGCTGTTCTGACCCCAGTTGCTTTGTTGTCGAACCTCTTTTCCCTTACCTATACCCTGAAACACCTGGGGAGACTTGCCCCGTTCGATTGCCGGCCTCTCTGTTGCGCGGGGTGGCACCTGCGGCGTCGCAGCCGGCCTGGAAATGGTGGCCTCCGGTTTGCCCGGCTTGGCCGTTGGTGCAGCGGGCGTGACCGCCTTTTTACCGGGCGCCGGCTTTGCTGCGGGTGCGGCAGCAGGAACGCCGGGCTTGGCAACAGGAGCTCCGGGCCTGGTTACCCCGGTGCCGGGTTGAGCGACTCTTCCCGTACCGGCATCGGGTTTGGTGACCTGCGTCCCGGGCCTGGTCGTCTGGACACCGGGCGACCGGGGTGTGTCAGTCCTGCCGGTCGGCCGAACCCCTTCAAAACCGCGGAAATCCCTGCGGTTGTCAATCGCCTTTCGGTCAATCTGACGGTATCTGTCCCTTGTGTGCGGGTCCCGGTAGGCAACACCCCTCCGATGACCGGGATCGTGCCTCCACCTGTCCATGGGCATGTTCTTCACGTTGATATAAGTCCGGTTTATGTTGATGGTGCGATTCGTGTGAACGATGACGTGGCGATGGGGCCAGTCCCAGTAACCCCAGGCGCTGCTCCAGTATGCCCCCACGACAAAACCCGTGCCGAACCAGATGAACCCGGGGGCGATCACCACCCCGGGGCGGTATGGGTAGTGAACATAGGGTGGATGGGCAGGCCACCACCACGACCCGTAGACCCACCAGGGGTCATAGACCGGTACATAGACCACCTGTGGGTTAGCCGGTTCAATCCTGATAATTTCTTTTTCAACGACCACCACCTGCTGTTCCGTTGTCTTGAGGTTCCCCGCGTTATGGGCCTTTTCGCGGAGCCTCTGAACGGTGTCCATCACATCGTCCTGCTGGGAAAGGAATGCGTCCCCGAGGTTCTGGGTCCACTCCGTTTTCTCGCTCATCATGGAGAGAACTTCAGGGAATGGCACGAGGGCCTTCACACTGGCGTCCCAGTTCTGCCTGTCCACTGCATCGTTCAATGCGTCCCCCTTGAGGCTCTTGTTCTGTTTCACCCACCGGTCCGCCAGGACAACCTCCAGGGGGTAGGTCGAAGCAATCAGGACCTGGCCCAGCAGTGAATCGGGGTAAAGGGCGATGGGTGCCAGCATCTGGTCGAGTTCTTCCTGACTGAACTTTTTGACCACGGCCGTACTGTCCTGGGCGAGCAGGGGCGGCGGCACCGCAAGGAACACGATCAAAAGCCCCACGAGTGCATTTTTCAAGAATTTCAATTTTTTCATGTCAATCCCCGTCAGGTTTGATGGTTGATTCTTAGCACTTAAAGTGCCTCCGGTCAAACAGGTTGATCCTAATAACGATTCACCGGCTGTTCAGTTTACCCGCATTTTTTGGCTTCGAGAATTTCCGGTTCGGTCCCATCCTCATCGTAGGGGCAAATAAGGGGTTTATCCATAAGGCATTCTCTCATTTTATCGTGTGAAATCCCCTGGGATGACCTTTCAGTCAACCGGAAGTTCAAAACAACCAGGTAGGGTATTTCGAAAGTGAAAATCAGATTTTCCCTTATGTATTCTTGTTCTTGAATGGCTATAAAATAACACTGATAAAAAATTTTCTGGGGGTATGCACATGAAAAAACTTGTATCGGGCATTGCGGTGTTCGTGGCGGTCTTCGCTTTTCATGCACCGGGTCTGGCGCAGGTGCGGGATAAAGGTGCGGCGAATGAGGGGACCGCGGCCATCGTGTCGCCCGCCTGGAAGAACTTCAAAAAACCTGATGACGCCACACTTCGAAAAATTCTGTCCCCCGCGCAGTATGAGGTAACCCAGCGGGAGGGGACGGAAACGCCCTACCGGAATGAATACTGGGACAATAAAAAAGAGGGTATCTACGTGGACATCGTCTCCGGGGAGCCCCTGTTCAGCTCTCTTGACAAATACGATTCTCACACCGGCTGGCCCAGCTTCACAAAACCGCTCGAGCCGGACAATATCGTGACAAGGAAGGACAGGCGCCTCTTCTCGGTCCGCACGGAGGTGAGGAGCAAATATGGGGATTCGCACCTGGGCCATGTATTTGATGATGGTCCTCCACCGGCGGGCCTGCGATATTGCATGAATTCAGCCGCTTTGAGGTTCATTCCGAAGGAGGACCTCGAGAAAGAAGGCTACGGCGAGTATAAAAAACACTTCGAGAAAAAGTAGGCAGACGACCGGCCCGCACTGAGAGCGCATCGAATGAAGTGAAACAAGTGAAAAGAAAGGCACCGCCATGAAAGGGACATTGAAAACGGTTTTATTGTCGATCGCAGTCGCGCTGGTCATCGCAGCCGCGACGGCAGCCATGGATGCTTCAGGCCAGGGTCTCGAGAAGGCCACCTTTGCCGGCGGGTGCTTCTGGTGCATGGAGCCCCCTTTCGACAAATTGGAGGGCGTCCAGTCGGTCGTTTCCGGTTATACGGGTGGGGACAAGAAAAACCCGACTTACGAAGAGGTCTCATCCGGTTCGACGGGCCACGCCGAATCCGTAGAGATCACCTATGACCCGACGGTCATCAGCTACTCCAGACTGCTGGATGTCTTCTGGCACAACATCGACCCGACAGTGAAAGACCGGCAATTCTGTGACGTCGGGGCCCAGTACCGCACGGCAATCTTTTATCACAGCGCAGAGCAGAAGCGGCTTGCCGAGGCGTCGAAAAAAGCCCTCGAACAGTCGAAGCGCTTCCCCGGCCCCATCTACACGGAGATCACCGCCGCGGCGACGTTTTACCCTGCAGAGGAATATCACCAGAAGTACTACCAGAAGAACCCGGTCAGATACAAATTGTACCGCTTCAACTGCGGGCGCGATCAGAGGCTTCGTGAACTGTGGGGGCAGCCCTGAAAAAGTAAAGAGCGGAGGAAGGGCATGCAGAGCAAATTGTCGGATTACCGGAAGGGAGGCAGTTATGATTGAAGATTGGCTGGCAAATGCGTACGGGGGTCTTTCCCGGCGGGAATTTCTGGCCCGGGTGGGTGTCGCGGGCATCGGCCTGGCGGGATTCGCCATCGCCGCGACGCCGGTGGCGGGGCAGGTCATCACGACTTCCGATGCAGGCCTCAAGATCGATACGGGCAAAGTCGCATCAGGGGATTTTCAGATCCCTGTCTACACGGCACACCCCTCCGCTCCCGGAAAGTACCCGGTCGTTATCGTCATCCCCGAAATATTCGGGATGCACGAGCACATCAAGGATGTGACGCGCCGCTTCGCCAGGGCGGGGTTTTTCTCCATCACTTTCGAGCCCTACGCGAGGGAGGGCGGGGTTCTGAACCTGCCCGACATCGATGCCGTGCGGAAGGTGGTTGACCCGGTGCCCGACGCTCGGGTCATGGGGGACCTGGATTCCATCACGGCCTGGGCCGGGAAGCATCCCGCGGCCCGGGCGGACCGGCTCGGTGTTACCGGGTTCTGCAGGGGCGGGATGTACACCCTGCTTTACGCCGCCCGCAACCGCGACGTGAAAGCGGCCGTCGCGTGGTACGGTCAACTCCGGCCGGTCAAGACGCCGGGTGTGAGGACCGTTGGACCCCTCGATTTGGCCGCGGACATCAACTCTCCTGTCCTCGGGCTCTACGGCGGGGAAGATTTGGGTATTCCCGTGGCGGATGTCAAGGCGATGGAGGCTGCCCTCAAGGCAGCCGGCAGGACAGCGGAGTTCGTCATCTACCCGGGAGCGCCGCATGCGTTCTTTGCGGACTACAGACCCAGTTACCGGCCCGAGGCCGCTAAAGATGCCTGGGGCCGATGCCTTGCATGGTTCAACCGGTACCTGAAGACATAGGAAGCCGATGTAATACCGGGCCCCCCTTTAACCCTGCGGGAGGGCCATCTAAGGATTTTCGATTGAGAAAATAAGGATATGCCTTATGGTCTCTAAAGCATTCCTGGGCCATAATTAGAACGAATTCACCTGCGAGATGGAGGTGCGTTATGGCAAAGGTACTTCGATGCAGAGACGTTGGGGTGGACTGCGATTTCGCGGTCCATGGCGAGACCGAGGAAGAGGTGTTAAAAAAGGCGAAGGAGCATGCTCGTAAAGAACACGGCATAAAGAAAGTCACGAAGGATTATATCGAATCCTGGAGAAAAGAAATCCTGAACGATTGAGGACCGATTGGCCGGTCGGATAAGGGAAGAGACGTGCCGTCCCCGGAGGACCGCAGTTTTGCATCTTCTATGAAGGATTTATCCATGACTGAACGGACAATGAGGGGCAATGGCGACTTGAAAGCCGCCAGAAAGCACTACAACAGGATGGCCGGGCTCTACGACTTCATGGAGATCATGGAAGAGCGAACCCTCAGGCCCTGGCGGCAGAAACTGCTGTCCAGGGCGAGGGGAAAGGTCCTCGAAGTGGGTGTCGGGACAGGCAAAAATTTCCCCTATTACCCGCCGGGTGTCACCGTGGTCGGCATCGATGTGGCCGAGAAAATGCTGGCTCACGCCCGTAAGCGTATGAACGGAAGGGGTATCCCGACGGGTATCCTGGTGGGGGATGTTCAGTCACTCGAGTTTCCTGACGATGTATTTGATACCGCCGTCTCCACTTTTGTCTTCTGTTCGGTCCCTGACCCGGTCAGGGGGCTCAGGGAATTACAGCGGGTGGTGAAACCGGGGGGTCAGATTCTTCTTCTCGAACATGTCCACGCGAAACGCCCCGGTCCGGGGTTTCTGGGTTCCCTTTTTGCGCGTCTTTTCGGCACTGAGATCAGCAATCATTTCACAATGAAATGCGTGGAGCAGGCCGGTTTGGTGATCGAAAGCCTGGAGCACCTTGGCGGGGAGGGCCTCGTTAAAATGATCGTTGCCAAACCGGGGAAAAGCCTCTATGCGCGGTTGTGGAATGAATACCCCCAGGATTTGACGGTGTCATCCGACATTTCCTCTTCTCCGGCTTTCTGAAACGTAAGAGGTTGAAATAAAACGAAAAAACCGGACCCTGTACCGGTGAGTCGTTGATCCCGCGCCTGCAAGAAACGGAAAGGAGGTGAAACAGATGGGGACCAGGAAGAAGGTCGTGTTGAACGTGCTTGCCAGGCGTCTCGAGGCGAAGTTCTGGGCAATGATGAGGTCCGCCGAATCTGGCAGGCAATGCTTCAACTGAAAGAAGTGAAAGAAAACTTAATTGCCGGTTCGGCAATTCAGACCTTTGATTTCTTCATCCAGTGGCATCTGACGGAGCGGTGCAATTTACGGTGCAGGCACTGTTACCAGGGCCGTAAAATGCCATCCGAGATGTCCACGGGAGAAGTGCTCCGAGAAATCGACGGGGCCGCCGAGATGTTCGAGGCCTGGGAGTCCGAGCAAAACATCGCGGTGACCCCGTCGATTCATTTCACGGGAGGCGAGCCGCTCCTCTACGCGGGGTTCTGGGACGCGTTGCACCACGCCGGGAAAGCGGGTTGCAGCGTTGCCGTCATGACGAACGGCTGCCTTGTCACGGATGAAGATGCCCTCCGGTTCAGGGACCTGGGCGTCTTCGAGGTCCAGATAAGCCTCGAGGGGCCCGAGTCTCTCCATGACGCCATCCGGGGCAGGGGGAGCTTCGGGGCCGCCCTGCGGGGCGGTGAACGACTCTCAAGGGCCGGAGTCAACGTCAGTGCCAACGTAACCCTGTCGCGGATCAACTCACCCTTTGTTGAAAAAACGGTGGAGATAGCCCGAAAGAGCGGCTTCAGCGGTATCGGGTTTTCGCGTCTCGTTCCCTGCGGGAACGGGGGGGAGCCTGCTTCGATACCTCCTTTATCCGGAGGAAATCCGCGACGTTTACGAAAAAATCCATTCTCTGAACAGCGCCGGTTTTGAAGTGGTGTCGGGTGATCCCCTGGCCGTGACACTCAGGGAGGATGCGCAGTCTCCAGGCTGCGAACTTACCCTCTCGGGCTGCAGCGCCGGTTTTTCCGGCGTCACCATCTCATGTGACGGCACGGTCATGGCCTGCCGGAGAACCGGCATTCCCGTGGGACATCTGAGAAAGAACAGCCTTAGACACATCTGGGCAACTTCAAAGATTCTATGGCAGCTGAGAAACAGGGCGAGTTACAAGGGCAGATGCGGTGCGTGCGACCTGTGGCCGTCCTGCCGGGGTTGCCGCGCGGTGGCCTATGCATACAGCAGGGCGCGCGGCCGGGCGGACCTCTTCGCCGACGACCCCCAGTGCTGGCGCATCTCGGGGATAGAAAAATGACCGCCGGGGTCCACGAAGGCATTATCGTCATTGCGGCACTTGCGAAGGGGGAGGCGATGAAAAGATTTCTTGTCTTCATAGATCAATGATTTTTATCAGGGCCAAGCTGTAAATCGGGGTGGTCCTTTTCATGACGGATGGAGGTTGTTTCATGGATCGGGATTTACATGATGAAATCGCAAAGGTCGCTTTTGATCTGTACCAAAAGGAAGGCTGTCCGGAGGGGCGGGAGCTCATCCATTGGCTCGAAGCGGAAAAGATTGTGAAAGAGAATTATCAAGGGAAGCGAGGAGGCCCTTCGGAAAGCACCGTAGACCCGGAAAGGCCGGCCGGGAAAACGACCACGAAAAGCAGATCCGGTTCAAGGAAAAAAAGAAATCCATGAAAAGAAATGCAGCATGAAAGAATCAGGCCTGAATCTCTATACCTGCCCCATGCATCCCGAGGTGCGGCAGGAAGGCCCCGATTCCTGTCCGAGATGCGGGATGGCCCTGGAGCCGGTTGCTCCTTCGGTTGCGGCCACCAAGAATCAGTGGACCTGTCCGATGCACCCTGAGATCGTCCGTGATGGGCCGAACAGTTGCCCGATCTGCGGCATGGCCCTTGAGCTGAAAACCATCGAGACCGAAGAGGAGGAAAATCCCGAACTCCTTGACATGACACGACGGTTCCGGGTCAGTGCTGTACTGACGGTTTTCCTGGTTTTTATCGCCATGCGCCACTACATACCGGGGCTCTCTGTCATCGATCGTCTTGTCGCCCCTGAGTTTCTGAAGTGGCTGGAACTTATTCTCGCGACACCGGTGGTGCTCTGGGGAGCCTGGCCCTTCTTTGCCCGGGGCTGGCAGTCGGTGGTCACCTGGAATCCCAATATGTTCACGCTGATCGGGCTCGGCGTCGCCCTTGCCTACCTGTACAGCATTGTAGCCGCGGTGTTTCCCGATCTTTTCCCGAAGTCGTTCCGTGGCGAAGGCGGCGGAGTGGGAATGTATTTTGAGGCAGCGGCGGTCATTGTCACCCTCGTGCTGCTCGGCCAGGTTCTTGAGTTGAGGGCACGGTCGCGAACCGGTGCCGCCATCAAGGCCCTTCTCGGACTTGCCCCGAAGACGGCGCGAAGGATAAAGGACGGCATTGAAGAGGATGTCCCCCTGGATCAGATTCAAGTGGGGGATCTCCTGAGGGTGAGGCCCGGGGAGAGGGTGCCTGTCGACGGCACAGTGACGGAGGGCTCAAGCGCAGTGGACGAGTCCATGATCACCGGGGAACCCATTCCCGTATCGAAACAACCCGGCGATCGCGTGATCGGCGCAACCGTAAACGGCACCGGCACGATGATCATGAGGGCGGAAAAGGTCGGCGCCGAAACACTTCTGGCTCAGATTGTTCACATGGTCGCAGAGGCACAGCGCAGCCGCGCACCGATCCAGAAATTAGCGGATATCGTTGCCGGATACTTTGTCCAGGTCGTGGTCGGTATCGCCGTTTTGACCTTTGCCATCTGGGCCTGGATCGGGCCTGAGCCGCGTATGGCATACGCCCTTGTCAATGCGGTAGCCGTTCTGATTATCGCCTGTCCCTGCGCCCTCGGCCTGGCGACACCCATGTCGATCATGGTGGCTATGGGCAAGGGGGCGACGGGCGGTGTGCTCTTCAAGAACGCCGAAGCGATTGAGGTGATGAAAGCCGTTGATACCCTTGTCACGGATAAAACCGGCACACTCACAGAGGGAAAGCCGAAACTGGTCAACGTGTTTCCCGCAGCCGGATTTGATGAGAGCACGATACTGCATTTTGCTGCGAGCATCGAGATGGGGAGCGAGCACCCCCTGGCGGAAGCGATCGTTACCGGTGCGAATGAAAGGGGTATTAACCCTTCAAAGGTCGAATCCTTTGAATCGCTTACCGGACGCGGGGTGACAGGCATGATTGACGACCGGAAGGTCACCCTTGGGAACCGCAGGCTCATCGAGGACCTCGGCATTGCACCGGGCGATCTTCCCGACAGAGCGGAGTCCACGCGAAGGGAAGGGCAGACCGTGATGTTCGTGGCTGTAGACGGAAAGATTGCTGGGATCCTGGCCGTGGCGGACCCGATCAAATCGACGACGGCCGAAGCAATCGAAAAGCTTCATCAGGAAGGGATCAGGGTCGTTATGCTTACGGGTGACAGCAGGACAACTGCAGAGGCCGTCGGGAAGAAGCTCGGCATTGATGAGGTTCTTGCCGAGGTCCTGCCGGACAAGAAGGCGGCGATGGTCAAAGGGCTGCAGGATGAAGGAAGGATTGTGGCCATGGCGGGAGACGGCATCAACGACGCCCCGGCCCTTGCCCAGGCGCATGTCGGCGTCGCGATGGGGACGGGGACGGACGTGGCGATGAAAAGCGCGGGGGTGACTCTGGTGAAGGGCGATCTGCGAGGGATCGTACGGGCAAGGCGGCTGAGCAGGGCGACGATGCGCAACATCAAACAGAACCTCTTTTTCGCCTTTGTTTACAATGCCCTGGGCGTGCCCATCGCCGCGGGGGTTCTCTACCCCTTCGTTGGTATCCTTCTCAGTCCGATCATAGCGGCCGCTGCTATGAGTTTCAGCTCGGTGTCTGTTATAGGGAACTCTCTCAGATTGAAGGGGGTGGAGATCTGAGACCATATCAAATAAACCCGGGTCAGATGATTGAGGATTATGTTCTTCCAGAAAGGATGATTGAAAATGAATAAACGGTTCACAGCGCTGATTTTGGTTTCAGCAGGATTATGGGCTTGCGCACCGGAAAGATATGGGGGACCCATGGGCGGATGGGATCAAGGCTGGGCTCCCATGATGTATTACGGGCATGGAGGGGTTTTTATGTGGCTTCTGTTTCTTGTGCTCGTTGCGGTTGTGATATTTCTCGTCGTTCGCACCTCGAAACTCTCCGGCCCGGCGCCGCCCGTGGAAACACCCCTAGATATTCTGAAAAAACGTTATGCAAAAGGTGAGATCACGAAAGAGGAATACGATCGCATGAAGAAGGAGCTGTCGGACTGACTTCTTTCATGAAAAAAGAGAAATACGAGGAGGACACCATGAGAAGGTATCTATTAATGACGGTTGTAGTGCTGCTGTCGCTTGTGATTGCCGTACCTGTTACGGCCCAGTACGGCCCGGGCTGGCGGGATGACTACGGCTGGGACCGAGGCGGCATGATGGGGGGTAGAGGCTACGGGATGGGGCCCGGCATGATGGGATACCCGATCGCACCGGACGTGCCGGACAAGCTTCCGGCTCCGAAGAGCCAGGAATGGATGCAGAAGCTGCGGGATGTGCTTGACCTGGAGAGGCTCTCCTACGACCAATACATGGCGGATGCAGAGAAATTCAACGCCTATATGCCCTACATGATGGTGATCCCCCAGGAGGAGGATCATATCCGCACCATTGAGCGGCTCTTTGCCGCCTACGGACTACCCTCCGACGGCAAGTCGGCTGCGGTTACGGAGACGAAGACGATCATCGAGGCCTTCGAGTTGTGCGCAAAGATGGAACAGGACCTGATCCAGCGCTACGAATGGCTTGTGAAGAACGCCGCGGACCGCGATTCGGCGGGCATTATCAACAGCCTCCTTCTTCAGACTCGTCATCATCTCGTTATGTTTGACCACGCCCTCCGGATGGGCGGCAGAATGGGTCCCGGCATGATGTACAGAGGGGACTACGGCTATGGCATGGGTCCAGGGTATGGACGAGGTTATGGCATGGGGCCTGGAATGATGAGGGAACACGGCTATGGGTACGGCATGGGCGGTGGTATGATGGGTGGTCGTGGATACGGTTACAGCCAACCGTATTCTACACTAGGCAAACCTTTGGAACTGAAGGATGCCAAGGCTTTGATGGAAGATTACATCATGGCCACCCGCAATCCTAACCTGAAAATTGGAAAGATCAGGGACAAGGGAGATACTTTCGAGGCTGACATTGTAACGAAAAACAACGCCTTGGTCGACAAGGTGCTCATTAACAAACAGACAGGCCGCATGAGCTCGGCCTACTAAAATTGCCGGACGCGATTCGCGATCACATGATTGTGACGGTTGATCAGATTAGGCTTTAAAAATTTTACCGTAAACAAGAATACTGGAGAGGAGCAGATGACCCCCCTGATGATGACAACGCGGAGAGGAATTGCGGCTATACTGATAGGATTCGTGATGCTTTCGGGCTGCGCGCAATATGCCAGCCTGAAAAGCAACCCGGTGGACCCCGGCAGGATTGCGGGAAGCGAAGCGGCCGATAAGACCTATAATGCCCTGAGATTTGAGAGCCTCGGTCCGAACATGGAGCAGATCTACGGCTACATTCTTTACGGCGAAGGTATGGACGTCGTTTGGAAAGGTACCGGTTACTACCGGCTGGGAAAGATGAACCTGAAGGAAGCCATTGCCGACTACGAAAAGACCCGGCTTCAGAAAGGGTGGTATTCAGCGAGCCCGCCCGTCATCGATGAGCTCATCCGGGACAACAAGCTGGTCGGATACACGCTGAGAGACATCATGCTGGATGTCAGTGTCTGGGAGGATCTGGAGGCGAGTCAGGAAGCGAACAAGGTCATCCTTTGGATTGATTATAAAGACCGGCGAAAACTGGATAAGGACGGGGACTTCACGAGAGGCAGGCTCAGGGGCCGTTGAACAGGGCGCATGAGTTTAATACGACATGTGGGGGCACCTTTTTTTAGCCGAAATACAGGAGGCGAACATGAAGCTGACAAAGGCAGTTATTGCATGGACAGCAGCAATCATGCTTAGCGTTGTGGCAGCCGGGGCGTGGGGCCATAACGAGTCTCACATGTCGCAGGGAACCCCACCTGAAAAGCTGGGAGAAGTGAATTTCCTCGTCTCGTGCAACACGGCCGCCCAGAAAGAGTTCAACCGTGCCATGGCCCTCTTCCATTCTTTCTGGTTTGACCCGGCGAAAAAATCCTTTTCCCGGGTTATCGAATATGATTCCGGCTGCGGCATGGCCTACTGGGGCATCGCCTTCATGTCCACGGGCAATCCTCTTGCGTGGCCTCCGAATCCAAATGCCATGAAGGCAGGTGCGGCAGCCATAGCTGAAGCGCAGCGAGTGGGTGCCAAAACCGGGCGTGAACAGGACTACATCGCTGCGCTTGCCGTGTTTTTTAAGGATTGGGAGACCACCGAGTACCGGTCGCGGGTACTGGCGCTCGAGAAAGCCATGGAAGGTGTCGCGGCGCGCTACCCCGATGACATGGAAGCTCAAATCCTCTACGCGCTCATGCTCGACGTCACGGCACTGCCTACCGACAAGACTTTCGCCAACCAGCTCAAGGCGGCAAGCATTCTCGATCCGCTGTTCAAAAAATACCCCGACCACCCAGGGATCGCCCATTACCTGATCCACACTTACGACTATGCCGAGCTGGCGGAAAAGGGGATTCCCGCCGCGCGCGCCTACGCGAAGATAGCGCCTTCCGTGCCTCACGCGCTGCACATGCCATCGCACATCTTCAGCCGGGTCGGACTCTGGCCGGAAATGGTGGAAGGCAACCGCGCATCATACCTTGCCGCAAAGGGCGAATTGACCGAAAAGACCCTCGGCATCGGCACCTATGATGCCCTGCATGCCATGGACTACATGGTGTTCGGGTTCCTGCAGCAGGCACAGGATAAAGCGGCGAAGCAGCTGGTGGACGAGGTCGCGTCCATCAAAAAGGTCAACGTGGAGAACTTCATTGCCGCGTACGCCTTTGCCGCAATCCCCTCCCGCTATGCGCTGGAACGCGGCGATTGGAAACAGGCGGCAAGGCTCGAGCTTTCACCTCCCGATCTTACCTGGAACAAGTTCCCGCAGGCTGAAGCGATCCTGGTTTTCTCGCGCGGCCTGGGGGCAGCCCGCAGCGGGAACACGGCGGCCGCCCTCAAAAACGTGAAGCGCCTGCAGGCGCTTAAGGAGTCCATGACGGCGGCGAAGATCGGCTATTGGGCGGGCCAGACCGACTTTCAGATCAAGACCGTCGATGCCTGGATTGCTCTTGCCGGGAAGCGAAAGGACGAGGCAGTGAAAGGGATGCGCGCGGCCGCGGAAGCGGAAGAGGCCAGCGACAAGCATGCCGTTACCCCGGGGAATGTCTTGCCATCGCGGGAACTGCTGGGTGAGATGCTCATGACGCTCAACCGCCCGGAACAGGCTTTCGTTGAATTCGAACGCTCCCTGAAGCGCGACCCCAACCGCTTCCGTGGAGTATACGGCGCCGCCCGCGCCGCGGAGCTCTCGGGCAAACGCGAGGCCGCCCGAGACTATTACAAGATGCTGCTGGCCCTGTCGGCCGCTCACGACACCGAGCGTCCGGAACTCGCGCGTGCAAAAGCTTATCTTAGAAAGTATTGACCACGCCCCTGACCATTCGTGCCTGATGGTTACGGCCTGGCGTTCAATGAGAAAATGCCCTGAAGAGGAGGGTGATATTATGAAGAAGACATTCATCATACTGATGGTTCTATGGGCCATGATGCCTGTGGACGATCCCTTTGCCCTGCTTTCTTCGCCATTCGTGTTTGCTCACTGCGACACTCTTGACGGGCCTGTCGCAAAGACGGCACGAACGTGTCTGGAAACGGGAGATGTAACGCCCGTATTGAAGTGGGTCAAAAAAGAGCATGAAGCAGAGATTACAGACATTTTCAAAAGGACGTTGTCTGTCAGGAGCAAAGGAAAAGAAGCACAAGAACTGGCCGACATGTACTTCTTGGAAACGCTCGTAAGATTGCATCGTGCCGGAGAGGGGGAACCCTATACCGGCCTGAAACCTGCCGGTATCGTGGAACCGGCTGTTGTCGAGGCCGACAGAGCGTTGGAAAGCGGATCTGCGGAAAAACTCGTGAAATTGATCACGGATGCGGCATCCAAGGGGATACGTGAGCGCTTCGACAGGACAAAAGAGGCAAAAAAACATGCCGACGAAAGCGTTGGGGCAGGCCGTGAGTTTGTGGAGGCCTATGTTCAGTTTACCCATTATGTCGAACGGTTGCATGTTGATGCAGCGACAATGCCTGAAAAGCATAAAGAAGCACATAAAGAGTTATCAATAAAAAGACACCGCGAATATTAGAAATGAATCGATGAGCTGAAACAGCCTCCAGGCATGCCGCAAGGAAAACGCCCGCGGGTTTCAATCCCGCGGGCGCTTTCACATTGACGGCTGAATTCTACTTGCTGACGTTTCGACGCTACCCCAGCTGTGCGTCGATCATGTTTCCTGCTGTACCGACCTCCTTTCCCTCTGCATCCTTCGGGGAAGCAGAGCCTGAATTTCATCCATAGCCTTTCCGGCAACGACGCGAAAAAACCGGCTGTTTCGGCACCAACCCCGATCAGATATCGAAAACGGTACGAACCAGCTCAACGAGCACCGCCAGGGCAGTGAAGATCACAATCAAGATAGTGAGGAACAGATAATCTTCCACTTTAATATTCTCGCACAAAGCGGCGTATTTAAAAATCGGGCAGCGCCCTATTATGAGCTTCGAATTTCCCTGCTTTTCTTCTAATTCGGCTCATCCTTTCACGGGTGCCGCGACAGGGGTGCAGAGAGAAAAACGGAGGGCTGCAGGTTTGCCATCCGCAACCCCCTTTATGTTAAGTCGGTTGATGCCGCTTCCAAGGGTCTTCGGGCATCAGACGCACAGCCGCTGCAATCAGTACCAGCAGGCCGAGGGGTTTTTATCCCGGATTTTCTGCCGGAGATCCAGAATCTCCTTCTCCACCTTTGAGAGTGTCTCAGGCTTGGTCTTCGGGTCGTTCATCGCCTCATTGTACTCGTATCTCTTCATGTAAAGTTCCTTGCGGAGTGCGGCAGTCTCGTTCAGGAACTTCTGGCAGGCTTCGCCGGGGGGTTGCTGATTTCCCCTCCAGCCGCGCATCATGCCGGGTCCCATACCCCAGCCGCCCCCATAGCCGGGTCCCGGTCCGTACCCGCCACGGCCATCACCGTACCGGCCACAGTACGGGCAGTAAAAATCGTCATCATATCCGCCCCAGCCGGGGCCCCTTTGGGCCCGTGCATCGGCATTGAGCAGGACAAGGCTTCCCAGGATCACCATGGTTGCGACCAGAATGACTTTCTTCATCGGCAGTTACCTCCTTATCTCGGGTAAACATTGCGCATCCGTTAAGGGTTCTTTAGATTCTTGATTCTTTCCTGAAGTCCCGTCCATACGACAGGAGAAAAATCTTGTTGTCAATTATTCCACGGCAGGGGGGAGGTTTCAATCGGTCAGGTGCTGATCCAAAGCGTCCAAATACCTGATTTTATCTAAGGATATGGATGAAGGAGACCACCCCTAATCCTTTTGCTGAAAATAAATTAAGGGATTTGGAAGGATGAATTAAGCACAGACCCGATGGATATTTGTGAGGAAATAAACTCTAATAATCTTAAAAGCTTCAAAAATCACACCCAACGAACAAAATATAAGGAGGCAGTCATGTTTACACCCAAAAACATCCTGGTGCCCACGGATTTCTCCGAGTATTCAGATCGCGCGCTGCAAGAGGCCGTTGACATCGCTGTCCAGAACAAATCCAGGATCAACCTCCTGCACGTCGTCGACAAGCTGCAGCCTTGTGCCGTTGACTACTGCATCAAGGAAGAGGTGTTGATGGCGGTCGAAAAGGAAAGCATCAGGGCGTCGCAGGAGAAGATGCAAAAGGAAGTTGCGAGGATTGCGAAGGATCAGAAGGTGGATATCACCTTCGAAATCAAGATCGGCGTGCCTTACGAAGAGATCCTCAAGGAGCAGTTAGAGAAGAAAGCCGACCTGATCGTGATTGCCTCCCACGGGAGAACGGGTCTTCTGCATCACCTGGGCAGCGTGGCCGACAGGGTAATGCGCAGCGCCAAATGCCCCGTGCTGCTGGTTCATTGAAGGCAACAGGGACGCGAGACATCTGATGATTAAGGAGGAGGAAAGCGATATGTCGCGATCAAAGGTTCTTGACCTGTCATTCACACCGGGGAGGGACAGTAGCGACATAGGCTGCGGGAAAGCTTTTGACCGAGTCATTTTGAACAAGAAAGACGAGCAGATGCTCTACAAAAGGCCCCCCCTGGAGGAGACCATTATCGACACCGTTTCCCGGTACTTCAACGGAAATGGTGCGCGGGCGGTCCGTGCCCGGAGTAGAGAGGATCAGTTCCTGCTCCGGACCCTGCAGAAATACTTCCAGGGGAGTACCACGACGTTGTTAAAGTTCTGATCAAACAGCTGAGCATAAGGTTGGTCTCAGAGTACCAAAGATTGCCGTGGCATGGAGAGATCCTTCGGATCGTTCCACAGGGTGATCCCCCTGCCGGACGGGATCGACTCGGACAGGGCCCAGGCGGAGTTCAAGAAGGGGGTACTCACGGTGACCCTGCCCAAGACGAAAGAGGTGCAGGCGGTCGGGAACAAAGTCCCGATCAAGGCGGAAAAATGACAAGGACCTCGGGTCGAAAAATGGAATTCAATAGGGAGGCATTCGGCGTGCGGCCGCTCGGCAAAGGAGAAGGAAGAGATACGGCGGAGAGATTTTACGAATGCCTCCGCGAGAACTATGTCATCCGCCTTCTTCAGTCAATCAAGCCGCTGTTCCCGGAAGACTCGAACCTTAAGATCAGGGACTGTTATAACGATTATTGCCTGCTCATCGACTGGGAACTTCCGGAGATAAAAAGCGGACGCCCGGTGAGGTCCAGGACGATTAACCTCTTGATTGAGAAGGATGCCATCGAAGGGTTCATTAGCGACAGCAGACCCGCCTGGCGCCGTCTGGTCGAGATAAGATTGAGACAGTTTGTCGCGAGAAAGATGAAATTTTTCAACCCGGTGCCGGACCCCTCCATGGGTGCGGGGCAGGAGGAGCTGTGGGTTGTCACCGGCAGCATACTAAGAGAGACGGGATGAGGCGGCAGGGAAGGGCTGCCGAAGCGGTCAGCAAGTTCTCGAATTGATCGCCTGGGGGATGAAGCCACAGACAGGGACATGGAAAAACCGGCCGGGAAAAGTATTCCGGCCGGTTTTTCCATGGGAGGAGAATTTACCCTAGGCACGGGCAACTCGCACCATTGGGCCGTAATCGGGCTTTGTATAAGGGATGATTTTCTTCCCGTTCGAATATTGGTTCAATGCCAGACGGCAGTCCCTGCATCGCAAAAGCCCCGACTTGTAGATGTAGTCGAGGACATCCCCTTTCATCATATTCGCATAATCTTCGTTCCGGGCCTTGACTCTGCGTTTCCTGCAGCTTTCTTTGGTGATGAGAAGATTCCCGGGCTGATGGGGGCAACGGACGATCTCCGGCTCATGTTGAACCAGCCACTCTTCGGTCTGTTTCAGGATCATGTCAGGCATCGCTTTTTCCTCCTTCTTCGCGGGATATGAACGTGTCATCCAGATGGATGATTATGACCAGAAATCAATGGGTTAGAAGATCAACATACCGGCAGCTGAAGTTCGAAATCCCCTGAAACATTCTTTGGTCTTTACCGTGACAATTACACATATTTTACTTTATTGCTATTGGGCTATCCCTGATCTTGAAAATCCAAGATTATTATTTTATCCTAATCCTATGGATTAAGAGTTTTAAGGAAAAGGTTAGCTCAATGTCAGGATTAGCCCGATTCCCATATCTTCCCGGGCCTGATACTTTTTTTACAGTTAAGCGAAATAACGCGTGAATATATGTGAAGTTGGCGCGAGTAACTTCAGGGGGGGGAAATGCATGCAGGCCTGATTCTCGAGAAGGTCAAAAAAGCTTGTTCCTCATGGCTAAGCCGCTTTGAGAGAGTCAATCGTTCAGGGCCGCGCCGGGAGTCCGATCATCGAATGAAACGTGAGGAGGCCTTCAACCAGGCTTACACGCCCTATCGTATCGTCGCGGATTACGTTTTCGACTGGGAATACTGGATAGAGCCTCATGAACGCTTTATTTATGTCTCTCCTTCCTGCAGTCGAATCACCGGTTACTCGGCGGAGGAGTTCCTGACCCATCCCGGCCTCTTCATGGAAATCATCCACCCTGAGGACAGGGGCCTCGTCCGGCATCACCTGGATGAAATCAATGAAGAGCGTGGGATCGAACAGCTTGAGTTTCGCATTCTCTGCCGGGACGGCAGTACCCGGTGGATCGGTCATGTCTGCCAGCCGGTTTTCGATGAGAGCGGCAAATTTCTTGGAAGACGGTGCAGCAACCGAAGCATTGACAAACGCAAAATCACAGAGGCGGCCCTTGCCGCGAGCGAGGAAAAGTACCGGGAGCTCGTGGAGAGCGCGAACAGCATCGTCCTCAGTTGGAGACCGGACGGGGAGATCACTTTTATCAACAAATTCGCCCAGACATTCTTCGGATACTCCAGCGAGGAGATCCTCGGGAAGAACGTCATGACCCTCGTCCCGGACAGGGATTCTCTGGGGGCGGATTTGAGCGGTCTGGCCGCGGACATTGTTGAACACCCCGAACGATACGTCGGCAACGTGAATGAAAACGTTCGCATCAACGGCGAAAGGGTCTGGGTCAACTGGACGAACCGGGCCATCGTCGATGAAACGGGGAAGATTCGAGAGATCCTCACCATCGGCAATGACATCACGGCCCTGAAGAGGCTTGAAGGCGAGCTGGGGATGAGCGAGGAGCGCTACCGGAATATCGTCGAGCATTCCCCCGAAGGCATCGCCGTGCACTGCGAAGGCCGGTTTGTCTACATCAATCCGGCCGGGGCCTCTTTGCTGGGCGCCGCGGCGCCGGAAGCCGTGATCGGCAAACCCATCGCCGACATCATTCATCCCGAGAGTCTAGACAGCGTCAGGGAACGCATCAGGGACACGGAACGCGGAAGGCCGACACCTCCCAAGGAGCAGAAACTCGTTCGTTTGGACGGCGCGACCTTTGACGCCGAGGTCATCGGCATACCGTTCAGGTTCGGCGGTCTCGCGGCGACACAAATCATCATGCGGGACATCACCGGGCGCAAGGAGACGGAAGCCGTGTTGGCCCGCCTGGCATCCTTCCCGAATTTCAACCCGAGCCCCATCATTGAAACAGACCTTGACGGAAACGTGCATTACTGCAATCTCTCGGCCCGGGCGCTGTTTCCCGATCTGGTTCACCGCGGACCGGGGCATCCCTTTCTGACGGACTGGGGAGGGTTCACCTCCGCCTTCCGGGACGGGACATTGAAAACTTTTGAACGGGAGGCAATCGTCGACGGACGTTATTACCACCAGACGATCCTTTTCGTCGAATCGGGCCGGCACCTTCGCATATACGGGCTGGATATCACCGCTCTCAAAAATGCGGAAAATGAACTCAGGAGGAGCAACCGTCAGCTGGAGATTCTGGCCGAGACGGCAAGTCGCCTGCTAATCAGCAGTCAGCCGCAGAGGATCATCAACGAGCTGTGCCGGAAAATCATGACGCACCTGGACTGCCAGGTCTTTTTCAACTACCTCGTCGATGAAAACAGGGACTGTCTCCACCTCAACGCCTGTGATGGTATCCCGGAAGAGACTGCGCGTGATATCGAGTGGCTGGGTTTCGGGGTTGCCGTGTGCGGGTGCGTCGCCCGGGAGGGCCGACGGATCGTGGCCGAGCATATCCTTGACACGCAGGATCCCCGGACGGATCTCGTACGCTCATTCGGGATTCAGGCCTACGCCTGCCATCCCCTGATATCCGAGGGGCGTGTGATCGGCACCCTTTCCTTCGGGACCCGCACGAGGCACTCTTTTACCGCTGACGAGATTGCCATGATGCGCGCCGTGGCGGACCAGGTGTCCATTGCCATGGAGCGGATGCGTTATATCGAGGATCTCAAGACAACACGGAGAGACCTTCAGATATCCCATGACGCATTGGAGTCCAGGGTCCGGGAGAAGACGGAGGAGTTGTGGCAGAGCGTCGCAAGACTGGAGACGGAGGTCGCAGAAAGAAAAAGAGCGGAAGAGAACCTGCGTGAGTCCCAGCGTAAATTATATGACACTCTTGAGAGTATCACGGACGGCTTTTTCACCCTGGACAGAAACTGGCGGTTTACCTACATGAACACAGGGGCGGAGAAGATATGGAAAATGAAAAAAGAGACATTGATCGGCAGGAACCTTTGGGAAGTCTCACCGGTGGCCACTGGAACCGTTTTCGAAGAGAAGTATCGGAAGGCCATGATCGACAGGGTCCCCGTTTTCTTCGAGGCCCTGTCACCCCTGGTCAGGACCTGGGTCGAGATCCGGGCCTATCCCACGGCGGAAGGGATTGCCGTGCACGCCCGTGACATCTCCGAGCGCAAGAAGGCCGAAGAGGCCCTGCGGCTGGCGACGGTCTACAACCGAAACCTGATCGAAGCCAGCCCGGACCCGCTCGTGACCATCGACCCCGACGGCAGGATCAGCGACGTAAACGCCGCGACGGAAGATGTCACAGGGTACTTGCGGGAGGAGTTGATCGGAACGGATTTCTCGGACTATTTCACGGACCCGGAGATGGCCCGGACGGGCTATCGGCTCGTTTTCCAGCAGGGATCCGTGCGGGATTACGCCCTCGAGATCAAGCACCGTGACGGACCCTTGACGCCGGTCCTTTACAACGCCACCGTGTACCGGGACGAGGCGGGGAGGGTCGTCGGGGTGTTCGCTGCCGCCCGTGACATCTCCGAGCGCAAGAAGGCCGAGGAGGCCCTGCGGTTGGCGACGGCGTACAACCGCAGCCTGATCGAAGCCAGCCCGGACCCGCTCGTGACCATCGACCCCGACGGCAGGATCAGCGACGTAAACGCCGCGACGGAAGATGTCACAGGGTACTTGCGGGAGGAGTTGATCGGAACGGATTTCTCGGACTATTTCACGGACCCGGAGATGGCCCGGAAGGGCTACCGGCTCGTTTTCCAGGAAGGATCCGTGCGGGATTACGCCCTGGAGATCCGCCACCGGAACAGCCGAGTGACGCCGGTTCTGTACAATGCCACCGTGTACCGGGATGGGGCGGGGAAAGTCGTCGGGGTGTTTGCCGCCGCCCGTGACATCACCGGGCGACTGGAAATGGAGAAAAAACTTCGTGAGAGCAACGAGCAGCTCAGGGCCCTGACCTCTGAACTGGTCATGGCGGAGGAAAAAGCTCGCCGGCGCATCGCCGTGGATCTGCATGACCATGTGAGCCAGAGCCTTGCGGTGGCCAAACTCAGACTGGAAACCCTTCAGGAAAGTGCTTCGGAAAGCGGGCTACTGGAGCCCGTGCGGGAGGTCCGTGATCTGATCAATGAATCCATCCAGCAGACACGATCCCTCATGACGGAACTGAGCCCCTCCGTCCTCTATGAACTCGGCTTTACCGCTGCGGTGGAGTGGCTGTTGGAGCAGTTAAAAGCAAAGCACGGTGTAACCGTTCGACTGGAGAGTGACCTGAAGATGAGACGGCTCGATCAGGATCTCCAGGTTTTACTTTTTCAGACCGTGAGAGAACTTTTTTTCAATATCGTCAAGCACGCAAAGGCGAGCCATGCCTCCGTTACCATACGGGAAATCGGCGACCACATCCGGGTCAGGGTCAAGGATGACGGGGTGGGTTTCGACAAGTCCCGGCTGGGAAACGGAATGGATCGCGAGGGGGGGTTCGGCCTCTTCAGTATACGGGAACGGCTGGAACATTTTGGCGGTCGGCTGGATATCCACACCCGGCCTGGAAAGGGGACCTCCGTGACGATTGAAGCCCCGCGCAGAAAGAGCAGGATATCACCGAGGAGGATGGGACATGTCCATTAGGATTCTTCTGGCAGATGATCACAAGATCGTTCGAGACGGACTTCGGACCCTGATCGAGAAAGAGTCGGGGATGGAAGTGATCGGGGAGGCGGAGAACGGCAGGAAGGCCCTGAAAATGGCGCAGAAGACACACCCCAGCCTGGTCATCATGGATGTGACCATGCCGGACATGAACGGGATTGAAGCCACAAGAAAAATTGTGACGGAAGTCCCCGGCGTCAAGGTCATTGCGCTGTCGATGCACTCGGATCGGCGATTCGTCCTAGGCATGCTGGAAGCGGGCGCGTCGGGTTACCTCATGAAGGATTGCGCATTCGATGAACTGGCCAAGGCCGTTCGAAGCGTGGCCACCGGACACACTTATTTGAGCCCGAGCATCGCGGACGTGCTCGTGAAGGGGTATCTCGACAAGATCGATGAGAAAATATCCGTTGCACGCTCCCCCTTGACACAGCGGGAAAGGGAAATCCTCCAGCTCCTCGCGGAAGGACAATCTTCGAAGGAAATTGCCTCGCATCTCGGTGTGAGCGTTAAAACCGTCGAGACGCACCGCCGGAACATGATGCAGAAACTCAACATGCGAAGCGTAGCCGAACTCACCAAATATGCCATCCGGGAAGGGCTCATCAGCGTGGAAGGCTAATAAAATCAAGGGATCCGAAGTCACCCACAGAACCAGTGTTCGGTTTTCCGTGCAGCATAAGTACCGGCCTTGTATAAGTAAATTGTTAAGAAAATAAAACACTTCAAGCATATTCAAAGCGCCCGCAGGCAGCATCTCCGCAAAGGACGTCAGCACGCCCTGCGAACAGACAGGCTGCAAGATGAAATAACGATTTCAAACCGTAAAATCAATAAATATCGGACAGTTGACTAATCTCCGGGCCTTCGCCGACAGGCGAGGGCCTCCTTTGTTCATTGCGCGACCCCTTGCATTTCCTGTTGAAAATGCATGAAAAATGTGAATGATAGGGCTTCTTTGGGCAATCAAGGGTCAACGGGGTAGAAACCATGGGAGATGAAGTGATCGCCTGCATGGCCGACGAAGCGAAACTCGATCGTTGCGTCAGAAGGCTCAGTGAAATCATGGAGGAACTCGGCGAGGTAGGCCTCTTCCTGGAGAAATCCAGCGCCACCATGGCGGACTACGGACGGAAGGCCAGGTCGGAGGAGGAACTCCTCGAAAAGCTCAAAAATGAGATCCGGAAAACCAAGGTCCCGGGTTTCTGCGGTGTCAAGCTCATGCAGGAGGCGAGCGCACTGATTGATATGATCGGGGTCCGTATTTCTTACCTGAGAGGGCTCGGCGAGGGCGTCAACGCCAGGAAGATCGACGCCATCGAAAAATTCATCCGCGAAAAACTTCAACCCATCCTTACCGTGAGTTTCAAGGAGATGGCGCATTTCGGGAGCATGGACGAGAAGAAGATCCTGGAGACCATCCTGGCCCGGGAAGGCGGCAACTGATCGACGAGAAAGAGCGACCCGACATGAAGATGATGCACTACCCGACGGTGAAACAGCGGACCCACGACGACTGCGGTGCGGCCTGCGTTTCCTCCATCCTTCGTTACCATAACCGGAGACACCAGTACGCGAGGCTTTGCCGGGAACTCAAGATCAGCAAGATCGGCGTGGACGAGCTGGAGATGGTTCGGTTTCTCCAGGCGGAGGGGTTCAAAGCCGAGCTTCTGATCGATCTGACCTCCGAGGGGCTCATCGAGTGCCTGAAGGCGGAAAAGCCGGTGGTCCTGATCATACAGGCCTGGAGCCGGAAAAAGACCGAAACATACGCCTGCACGGATTACGGGCACTACGTGATGGCCATCGGTTACAACGACGACAAAATCTATTTCATGGACCCGGCGCTGCGATTCGGGACCTACGGATTCATGACGAAAGAGGAGCTCGAGAAGCGGTGGTACCTCCTCGGCGAGGGAGGGAGCAAAAAGAGAGTGGGCATTGTCGTGGAGCCGGGGGACGAAGAGAGAATGATGGTGCACATTGATTGACATGCCTGCGCGAAGGCTTCACGCGCCGCTTTCAGAATCGTCTTTTTTATTGCACACGACCTGCGCATTTCGAAATCACCGGACGAAAAATCCGGCCTGAAACAAAAATCGTCTTGAATAATTTCAAAATTTGAGTTAACGATTCCTTGTTCTTACTGCCGGGGACCTTCACGCGTCCACGAATCGATGTTTTCGTTCGTTTTTTTTCATGATGGGTCGCGAACAAGGGGGGATCATGAAAAGAAAGAGGACGGGCAGGAAGGGGAGTTCCGATTACCGCCCTGTCCGGGATTTCATCGACAACCATTTCTCGCACTTCAATGCCTACGCCCTGAAGGCGGCGTCGCAGGCCTATATCGAGCATCTCCGCAAGGGGAACCGGATGTTCCTGGCCATGGCCGGCGCCATGAGCACGGCGGAGATTGGCGGCACCCTGGCGGAGATGATCCGGAGAGACAAGGTGCACGCCATCTGCACGACCGGTGCGAATCTCGAAGAGGACATCTTCAACCTCATTGCCCACAATCACTACGTGCACATTCCCCACTACCGGCAGCTGGCGCCCCGGGACGAGGAGAAGCTTTACAGAAGAGGCCTGAACCGCGTCACCGATACCTGTATTCCGGAGGGTGAGGCAATGCACCGGGTGCAGGGTCATCTCCTCGACTGCGTCAGGAGGGCCGAGCAGAAGGGGCAGCGATTCTTTCCCTACGAGTTTTTTTATCAGATGATCCGCCGTGGCGATCTCAAGCCTTACTATGAAATCGATCCAGCAAACTCTTGGGTCGTCGCGGCCTGCAGGAAAAACATCCCGATATGGACACCCGGCTGGGAGGATTCCACGCTGGGGAACTACATTGCCGCGGCATCACGGAGAAAGCTGCTCCCCCATCTCATGACCGTGAAGTCGGGCCTCGAGCAGATGAATTTCCTGATTGACTGGTACCTCCAGAACACGAGGAAGGGGACCGTCGGGTTTTTCCAGATAGGCGGCGGCATCGCCGGGGACTTTGCCGTCTGCGTCGTGCCTCTGATCCAGCAGGATTTGAGACAAAAGTGCAAATACTGGGGTTATTTTTGCCAGATATCGGACAGCACGACTTCTTACGGCTCCTACAGCGGCGCTTCGCCCAACGAAAAGATCACGTGGGGGAAACTGTCGGCCGCCACGCCCAAATTCCATATTGAATCGGATGCGACCATCGTAGCCCCATTGATGTTCGCCTACGTGCTTGCCGCAAAATAGCGGGCACGGGGTCGGACAGGAGAATACCTGCCACAACGGCAGGATTTTCGTCACAGGAAATCCCGTCCAGACAGCCCGCCTGATGGCCCCCCCGTCTTGGTGACTGATAAGACCTGAAATGTCCCTCCTTTACTGAAGAAAAATAATTGTAAATTATAATTCAAATTCAATGAGATGAAACGTTATCATAGAAATAATGCGATGTTTTTTCCTGTCAGACAAATTTGTCGAATGGTATCCAGGCGGGGTATGCGTAACAATTCGTTTTGATAATGTTTTTGCTGCAGAGGTGCGGATTTTTCGACAATTATTGCCTGAGGGGGGTTGCAAGGTCAGGGCAGCATGAAAAAAATAACATAAAATTCTTAATGTAATCGGGGTATTAAAAAAAAATTATCAAGTCGGCACGGTAAGTGCATAATAAATAAGACGTCAGATTCGTTAAAAAAGCTCTTTACACATTAAGAAGGTTATATCTCGCCCCGGCCCTACCGACCGTTAAGGTTGACAGTTTCCCCCTCCTTTACTGTTGGCCTTAAAATGGGGTTTTCCCCTCCTCCTTTGCCCCGTGGTAATCGGTAGGGCAGGGCTGTTTCTGGGGTCAGATCCCGAACCAGCACCCCGCTCAATTGTTTTTCCTGCGCCCATCAACGCTGTTATCTTTTTGACAACGGTTTGACAAAGAAGAAAAACCCGACCGCTAAAAAGGCCGCCAGCGCGTCCAGCGCGAAGGCCGGACCATAACTTTCCTGCGCATCCCGGAGCATTCCGCCTATCCAGTGAGACAATATGGCGCCGAGCCCGTAGAAGGGGGTCCAGGCGCCGATGACCGTACCCATGATTTCTTTTCTGAAGTAGTCCCCGGCGCAGGCCCCGTAGACGGGGAAGGTGACACCGTAGAATACCGCCAGGAGGGCAACGAACAAAGACAGCATGAGCCAGGAGGTCCCCTGCGTCAGGATCCCGATGACCGCAAGGGCGACGAAGGCGTTGGATAACAGGATCGTCTTGCGGCGGCCGATGTAATCCGACAGGGGGAGCACGGTCAGGACGCCAGCGACCTGTGCGATGCCGTGGACCGTGGCAAGGGAACTTGCCTTCTCAAGGGACAGGCCGAGTTCGTAACGTGCGTAATCAACCATGAAGGTCGTGATGCCGTAGAGGCTGTATGAAATCAGCAGGTAGGAAATGCCGATCATCCAGAAAACCCGGTCCCGGAAAATTTCCGATGCGGAATAACGCACCGCGGCCTGACCCTTCGCCGGTGTGTTGTGTCTCTGCGTCTTTGTCTCGCCCCAGGGTCGCACACCCGTCGATTCAGGATCCCGCCTGAGAAAAAGACCGTTGGCCAGCACCATGACGAGGGCCGCGGCACCGGTGAAATACCAGGCGTGCCTCCATGTGAAGTGCCGGACAATCCAGGGGAAAGCCGCCCCCATGGCCGCAAACCCTAGTCCAAAGCCCGTCGAGAGGATGCCGAGGGCGAGCCCCCTGCGGTGCGGGGCGAACCATCGCTGGACGACCGTGATGACGGGTGTCCACATCCCCGTGGCCCCCAGGCCCACGACGCCGTACGCGAAGCAGGCAAGATAAAGGGAGTCCACCCGGCCCATGAGCAGAAGTCCCGCCCCGAGGACGAGGGAGCAGAACGTTATCACCAGGCGCGCGCCGAAGCGGTCCGTCAGGTGTCCTGCCAGGGGCGTGAGGAGAATGTAGGAGAACAGATAGGTGTTGTAGATGGACCCGGCATCCGTCCGGCTGAAACCCAGGTCCCTGATCATTTCAGGCAGGACAACACCGTAGCCCAGCCTGGCGGAGTAATTGACGAACAGGTTGGCAAAGCAGACAGCGAGAATGATCCAGGCCAGGTGAAAGGCCGCACGAGGTTTCATGCATGCTCCCCCGGCACGGTTCTTTCAACCGTGAAGTTTTTTGAGAAGCCAGGCCATGTTTTCGCCCAGGGTCTTCATGGTCTGTAGTCCCTCGGCGTCCTTCAGCACCTCGCCGGGGTCTCTGCCGATGCCGATGTTCCAGTAGCTCGAGCCCGGCAGGATCATCTGCATGTAGTGCAGAAAGAGGTTCATGGAGTTGAAGGCGGGTATGGCGCCGGCCCGCCTCACGGCCACTACGGAAGAGCCGACCTTTCGTTTCAGAATGTAGTCATTCGCCCGGCCGACGAATCCGCAGCGCTCGATCAGGGCCCTCATGTTCGAGGTGACATCGGAGAAGTACGTGGGGGACCCGAGGAGTATCCCGTCGGCCTCGCGCATCTTCCCGATGTATTCGTTCATTTTATCCTTTTCGTTGACGCACCGGCCGTCCTTGTTCTTGAAGCACTTGTAACAGGCAACGCATCCCTGGAGGTTCTGGCCCGCCATCTGGAGCAGTTCCGTTTCGATGCGTTCTTTTTTCAGTTCCTCCATGACCGCGTTGAGCAGGATTGCCGTATTGCCGTCCTTCCTCGAGCTTCCGTTGATGGCCACCACTTTCATCGCAGTCCGATCTCCTTTCCGTTATTCCCGGTGTATTTCTATCATTTCTTGAAAAGCTCCGGCAGGGCCGCACCGGCGCCGGCGCGGATCGTTTCATCATACAGGTGCGACATTTCGTTCGGTTCCGGATTGATTTCGATGAGCCGTGCGCCGTTATCCCGGGCGATCTGCGGGAAACCCGCTGCGGGCCAGACAACGCCTGAGGTCCCGATGCTGATCAAGAGGTCGCACTTCCGGATGGCGCCTGTCGCCTCGCCGACGACCCCGGGATTGAGACTGTCCCCGAACCAGACGATGTCCGGCCGGAGCCAGATCCCGCATTCCCGGCATTTGTAGCCCTGGTATTTCTCCCCGATATCTTCTATGACCCCGTGCCATGGGCAGCGAAGCCGCCAGAGGCTCCCGTGAAGCTCGATGACCCCCCTGTTCCCCGCTCGCTGATGCATGCCGTCGATGTTCTGGGTGACGACGGTGACGCCCGGGTGCGCTTTCTCCACCCCGGCGATCACATCGTGCCCCGCATGGGGTTTGCAGGCCAGCACCGCCTGCCGCCTGAGTTCATGGAAAGCGAGGACCTTCCGGGGGTCCTCATCGAAGGCCGTCTGACAGGCGTACTCCTGCCAGCGGTACTGGCTCCAGACACCGCCGCTTCCCCGGTAGGTGGGAATGCCGCTTTCCGCTGACATCCCCGCCCCCGTGAAAAAAACGATGTTTTTATAAGCCGAAGGGTCAATTCTCATGGCCGCCTCCTCCGTAGAACCTCACCGTCAAGAGTGCGAGGGTATATATGATATCGCAGCGTAAAATGACAGGAAAAACTGATCTTGTCCAGGGGAACGCCTTCAGGCTCCCGTTTGACGGGAGCCGCGTTCCTGAAAAGCCTGATATCTGGCATGGTTCCTGTATAATGAGGACTGAAGGCGAGCCTTCTATTCCAGATGAGGTATAGAAGGCAGCGTGAAGACAGGTGAGGATCTATGAAACCGCAGGAATTAAAGTATTTCAAGAAGTTGCTCAATGAACGAATCGATGAGCTCATAAAGGGCGCAGGCAGGACCGTGAGCGAGATGGCCGGCGAGGAAGAAGTTTTTGCCGACCCAAACGACAGGGCCTCACAGGAGAGCGAGCGAAACCTCGAATTGAGAATCCGGGAAAGGGAGCGCAAGTTGATATTCAAGATGAGGGAAGCCCTCCAGCGGATCGAAGAAGGCACTTTCGGCATCTGTGAGGAATGCGAGGAGCCCATTTCCCTGCAGAGACTCAAGGCACGGCCCGTGACGACCTACTGCATTCAATGCAAAACCCTCGAGGAGAGACGCCAGAAAATGCGCGGACTCGCCAGTGTCCCCTCCCTGTCCTTTGCAGAATGAGTAACACTGCCAGCTCCGACAGACCAGACGTTCCGCAGAGCGCAATCAAGTCGTTTTTCCCCGCCGTTTTCCACAGCCCCTGAAAGGGGCTTTTTTTTAGAACGTTACTCCCCGATCGTTTCCCCTTGCCGTGACCGCCACCCCAAAACCCGCCATTTCAGGCCAATTCCCACGGTAACCACCTACAAAAAAATTGACTTTCGTCTGTCTCACCTGTAGTATTTTCAATGGTCTCAAAAGGAGGGGAGGATGCCCAAAAGAAGCGTGTTTCTTGCCGTTCTTCTTACGGTCGTCCCGGTCTTTTTATATTCATCCAACCTCAAAGCGACGAATGGTAACGGGTGCATCAACTGCCACACCGACGGGGAACAGCTGAAGAAGCTCTGTAAGCTTCCCGAAATCGGCGGCGAGGGGGAAGGGTGAGCAGGGGCGCCTCCGCCGGTTACGGCGGAGACCTATTACAAGGGTTTCCTGGTCGACAAGGAACTGATCGGCAAAGATGTTCACTTCAGGATGGGCTGCGTCTTCTGCCACAAGGGCGACGCCGCGGCGACGGACGTGAAGGCGGCTCACGACGGGATCGTGAAGAAACCTTCGGACAACCTCAAACTCTGCGGCATGTGCCACAAACCCATTGCGGAGAACTACGGCAAATCCCTTCATTATACGTCCGCGGGCCAGAAACATGGCGTCGCGGGCCGCTTCAGTGACGCCGAGGTCAAGACCTTCGATGAAAAAGTCTTCGAGAAATCCTGCCGCACCTGCCACGCCTCCTGCGGCGACTGCCATGTCCGTAGCCCCGCCGTCGGCGGGATCAGCGTTGGCCTCATCGAGGGGCACAAGTACGTCAAGAAAAACGAGGGGAAGACCTGCGCTTTCTGCCACGGGGGCCGCGTGTACCCGGAATACACAGGAGAGTACGGGGGGAGCGTCGACGTCCATTACCAGAAGGGCATGATGTGCCTGGAGTGCCACAAGAAGGAGGAGATGCACGGCGACGGGCAGAAGTACCTCTCCAAGAACGAGGTGAAGCAGAGACCGAGATGTGAAAACTGCCACAAGCCGGGAGGCGAGGCGAAGCTGACGGCCAGGGTTTCCCACGATAAGCACCGGGGGAAGGCCAGCTGTCAGAGCTGCCACTCTTCGGGCCCGTACCGGCAGTGCTACGATTGCCACCCGACGGGATCGAAGGCCAAAGCGGAGATTTTCATCGGCCGGAACCCGAGAACACAAAAGGAGATGACCACCCTGAGGCTCATCCCGACGGTGAGAGACACCTTCGCGAAGGCCGGCATCAAGATGGAACACTTTGACAAGCTCCCGAATTACTGGGACTCGGCCGTCCACAACATCAAGAAGCGCACGGAGCGGACCCGCAACTGCGACACCTGCCATGTAGACAAAAAAGATTTCCTGACGAGAGACAGGCTCATCCCGAACGGTTCCAAGGCCAATGAAGGTCTCGTGTATGAATTGAAGCCCATACCCATTTCAAGATAGGAGGATGACATGAAAAAAATGAAGTTTGTTGTAGCTTTGTGCATGGTCTTGATGTTTCTGGTGCCGGCGGCCGCCTCCGCGAGGGACATCGCGCCCTTCGAGTCGACGGGCTGGCTGGAGAAGAACCTGAAAAACCCTAAACTGGTCATCGTGGACGTCCGCAAGCCCGAGGAATACGGCGCCGGCCACATTCCGGGCGCCGTCAACGTGTTTTACGGCTCGTGGGCCATCAAGAAAGGCGAGCTTCTGAATGAGCTTCCGGCCGACGAGGACCTCCGGGACGTGATCTCCTCCGTGGGCATCGAGCCCATGTCGTGGGTCGTCGTCGTTGGGAAGAATGCGGCGGTTCCGGATCGCTGGGACTCTACGAGAGTCGCCTTCACGCTGAAGTACGCCGGCGTCGATAACGTGGCGGTCCTCGACGGCGGCTACGACAAGTGGGTGGCGGAGAAAAAACCCGTCTCCAAGGACAAGGTTGTTCCCAAGAAGAAGGCATACAACGGCAAATTCAACAAAGCCATTGTCGTGAACAAGGCCTATACCCTGGGTGCCCTGGACAAGGCACTGATCGTCGATGTGCGTGCCCCCGAGTTTTACAAGGGTGAGAAGAAACTCGGCTTCGTCGCAAAGACCGGCCGCATCAAGGGGGCCGTGAACCTGCCTGCGGCTCTTCTCTTTAACCCGGACGGCACTTACAAGGACAAGGCGGGCATCGAGGCCGCCGCAAAGCCCGTCGTGGGGTCCGACCTCTCCCGCGAGATCGTTGTCTATTGCGACACGGGCAAGGTCTGCACAGGCTGGTGGTTAGCCCTGGCCGATCTTCTGGGTTACAAGAACGTGAAGGTCTACGACGGCTCGTCGATGGAATGGATGAAGGACGCCATGGCGCCGAGCGCTCCTTGATCGGCTGATTCAATGCAACTCCACCCCGGGCCCGCCCGACGGGCCCGGGGAACACAATATTGCTTCTATTTAACTCAACGAAAGTGACCCCGCATGCCTTCTTCAGGTTGCTCCGGGGTGATTCGTCCGTTCACGCCCTTGCGCCATTAATGTACTTCCTGCCGATCGGAGACGTGTCATGAAGCGACAGGGTCCTTTCATGATTTTCCTGGTTTTCATTATTTTCACTCTGCCGGGCGGTGCCTTCGGACAATCACCCGGATGGAAGCACCGGGACGTCTGGCTTAAAAACTCCCTGGGCGACAACATCACGCCCCAGAGAAACACCATCGACCCCTTCAGCCCCCGGATGACTTGCGGTATCTGTCACAGTTACTCCACCATCACGTCAGGCTATCACTTCCAGCAGGGGTTCGACGAGATGAGTGATGCCTACAACCCGAAGAGACCCTGGATCCTCTCCCCGGGCCAGTTCGGAAAGGGCTGCTCACCCGCCTCCTACGCGGGCCGTGTCGCCAGGAAGGGCAACGCGGGCTCGAATCAAATCGATCTCTCCACGTATGACTGGATCGGTGCGGGCGGCAAACTGAGTCCTGCGAAGGGCGTCATCTCTGCGGCCTGCGGGTGGACTCACCCCGGAGGCGGACCACTGGAATACGGCCGTAAGACTGGCGGGAAGCCGGACCTGTCCAGAAATCTCGTCGAAGCTGAAAAAAACAACAAAAACCCGCTGGACGGCGATTTCAGCTCCGCCGCCTCGCCAGACAGAAAAAGCCATTTCAGGGCGAGCGGGGTCTTAGAGGCGGATTGCCTGATCTGCCATTTGCCCGCTTACCGCATGGACCTGCGAAACCAGCAGATCAGTGCCAGGAACTACCGCTGGGCCGCCACCGCGGGTGCCGGCCTGGGGACCGTGAAGGGCAGCATTTTCAGCTACAAAAACGCCAATGCAGGGCCTGAGGCCGCGGATTTCATGGCGGGGACATGGAATTTCGAGAAGAGACCCGTGGTCCAGTACGCCTGGGACAACCGCAACCTGTTTCTCTCCGACGGCCGTCTCAGGGGGGGCGTAATTCGAAAAAGCGTCGGCCTCAAGAACTGCCTGAATTGCCATCAGTTCAGCAATGCCAGGAAGGCCGGGACCATTTACACACCCGAATCAGACGCCCACATCAAGGCGGGTCTTCAATGCACCGATTGTCATGTTCTTGTGGGGAAAACACCGGCCGAACGACTCCGGCACCAGATCGCGAAAGGATGGGCCCCTGAAAACACGGTGCGTGACGATCTGGACGGCGCCGGCATGAAAACCTGCGCGGCCTGCCATCTCGAAGGCCAGTACAGGCCCACGCGGCCCGGCATGCCCAAAGAGGCCAGAAACCCGGCCAGGACCCATGAAGAGAAATTCAAAAAAGGCTCCTTCCATTTTTACCTCGTGAACTGCAATGCCTGTCACTCGACGACGCAGCCTGCGAAGGGCGGGTACCTGGCCGACCTCGGGACCCTGGGCGTGACCTGGTACACGGCCGATACCCTGGAGACAACCTTCTCGGCGGCTGATCTGGCGAAAAAGACGGCGGCGCCCTGGAGCCCATGGATTGCCCGGGCGGAAACGAAAAAGGGCCGGACGGAGCAGTACATCGCCTGTGTTCCCAAAGTGACCCAGTGGTTCGGTGAGCGGCTCGAAAGCAAAGAGATTCGACCTATCAGCCTCAGGTACGTCCGGCAGGCCTATCAGGGCGTCAAGGGTGTCACAAAAGTCCGGGTGAAGACGACAGACGGGAAAACGGTGGAGCGGCCGACGGTTGCGACACCCCAGGACATCCGCCTGATGATCGGCGCTCTGACGAAGATCGGTTTCAAGAACGTCGTCTTCGTGGCGGACCAGGTCTATGAATTGAAAAAAGGGGAGCTCGCGGCAACCCCTGACCCGAAGACCACAAAAGCCGCCGTCTACACGGTCCATCACAATGTCGTCCCCCTGGGGGCGGGGAAAACGCTGGGCGCGAAAGGATGCACGGACTGTCATGACGAAAGCGCCGCCTTCTTCACGAAGAAGGTCATTCGCAATGTCGGCAAATTCCTGAAGGAAGACTATCCTTCACCCAAAGAGCCCAACGCGGAGCCCCAGATGAACGAATGGGGACTTCGGAGCATCCCGGCTTACGAGTAGTGTTCCGGGCCGGTGGAAACCCCTTAACCGTACAAGGACTGCCCCATGCAGGAAATAAAGAGAGCGGCCATCGTGACCGTCCTGATTCTTTTCGCGACCGCCTGTGTCTCCGAAAAGCCCGCGGGAGAGGTGCCCGGTGAATTGCCGGCCACGGGTCTCTCCAGGATGATGGAGTCGGAGCGTGTTGTGCTCGTCAACACGATGAGCGATATCGAGTGCATGGACCACCGCATTCCCGGCTCCCTGTGCCTGTCCTGCGAAGAGGCGGTGGAGAAGCTCGGGCGGATTGCGGTTGATAAGGCGGCACCTGTCGTATTCTACTGTGAAAGCGAGCGGTGCTACCGCAGCTGCCTGGCGGCGGCGGAAGCGCGAAAACAACACTACCAGCGGGTTTACACCCTGAAAGGGGGGCTCTCGGCCTGGAGGGCAGCCGGGTACGGTACGGAATCACCGGACCGCATACCGCGCCAGCCTGTTTTTTCCGTCCGTCCCTCCCAGGCCGCCTCGTGGCTCGCCGAAAGACAGGACATCCTGGTACTGGACATCCGCTCCAGGGATGTCTTCACACAGGGCCACATTCAGGGAGCCGTCAACATCCCCATGCATGAGCTTCACAGGAGTTACGGCGACATCCCGCACAACCGCCGAATCATCGTGGTCGATCAGAACGGCTACCGGTCCTTTCTGGCGGCTTCCTACCTGGTCCGGAAGGGTTTCGGGGACGTGATCAGGCTCCTAGGCGGCATGGACCGCTGGAATCAATACCAGTCCGTGAACAAATCGGGAGTTAAGAGATGAAAAAAGCGGCGGCCGGGAATCGTAAGGAAAGATCATTTCTCAGTCGGTGTCTGACCGTTCTTGCCGGGGCTTTCATCGTTGCGGCCCTCGGGATGGAGGCCCCATGCCTGGCGCAGGGAACGGGCGGAAATTGCACGTCCTGTCACGAGTCTTATGTCTATCGCGGCGAGTTCCCCTCGTCGGTCCACGGAAACAACGGCTGCACGAGCTGCCACACCGTCCGGAATGTCACCCGTCATGCCTCGGGCGAGGAGAGGCCCGTCCTGATAAAATGCGGCAGCTGCCACGGGCAGATTGCGGCGGACTTCAGGAAAGACGCTCACTATCTTCACCAGAGTTTCCAGTGCACGGACTGCCACCGGAAGATTCATGCGATCAAGAAGGATCCCGGGGACCCCAAGATTGCCGTAGCCAGAGGCTGTACGGACTGTCACAGCAGCGAGGAGTATGTCGAACTGGGCCACACGGCGTCGGTTCTGAAGGGAAACAGGGATTCGGCGACCTGCTCGGACTGCCACACCCTTCACAAAACCCCGTCCTTTCATATCGGGGAGAGCGCCTCCGTCGAGCGGGGGAGGGCATACTACACGGAAAGATGCAAGATCTGTCACGGGAATGCCGAGCTCGTGGCGAGAAACAAACTCCGGCCGAACGTTGTCGAGTGCTACGAGGAAACCTACCACGGGAAGGTCCAGAGGGCCGGGTATCCCACCCAGGTGGCCGGCTGCGCGGACTGCCACGTGGGGCACAACATCCTGCCCACGGGAGACAGGCGTTCCCCCCTCCATCCCAACAACCTCGCCATGACCTGCGGCAAGTGCCACAGCGGCACCCACCCCCGGTTCGCGAATTTCGAAGCCCACCCTGACTATCATGATTTCAAGGGGAAGATCGCCCTCGACATTACCTACATTTTCATGGTCGGGCTGCTCGCCTCGGTTTTCATATTCTTCGGGATTCACACCCTGCTGTGGTGGAGAAGAGCCTACTGGCACGTGTGTAAAGACGGGGGCAGAGGGCATCCGGAGCCGGCGTCCATCACCGCCTGTGAAGAGGTTCCGTACGTGCGCCGTTTCACATGGCGGGACCGGACCATGCACGTTCTTTTGATCCTTTCGTTCCTGACGCTCGTTGCGACGGGCATGCCCCTGAAATACAGCGGTGCGGTCTGGGCGCCGCAGCTGTTCCGCCTGCTTGGCGGCGCTGAAATGGCGGGTGACCTGCACCGGGTGGCTGCCGCTGTTCTGTGGGGCCTCTTCCTCTACACCTGCTGGCTGTCCTACAAGTTCCTCTTTCCGAAGGATAAGGGAGTGAAGGGCTGGGTCGGGAGACTTTTCGGACCCGATTCACTCTTCTTCAACCTGAAGGACTGGGACGACATCAAGGGCATGTTCCGCTGGTTCTTCAACCGCGGCCCCATGCCGAAATTCGACCGCTGGACCTACTGGGAGAAGTTTGATTTCTTTGCCGTCTTCTGGGGGATGACGGCCATCGGTCTCTCCGGGCTCATCCTCTGGTTCCCCGAGAAGTCTTCGTACATCATGCCGGGGTGGCTCATCAGCGTGGCCTCTCTGGTGCACTCCGAGGAGGCCCTGCTCGCGGCCCTCTTCATCTTCATCATGCACTTCTTCCACAACCATCTCGTGCCGGGAAAATTTCCCCTCGAGCGCAACATCTTCACGGGTTCCAATACCCTCGAACAGCTCATGGAGGAGCGCCCGTTGGAGTACGAGCGGGTCGTGGCCGAGGGGAGGCTGGAGTCGATGAAGTGCGAATACCCGGGTGTGTGGGCGAACCTCTTCGCCGGCCTCTTCGGGTTCGCGAGCGTCTTCATCGGATTGGCGCTGACCTTCCTGATTATCTGGGCTCTGTTTGTGACGTGAGGCGAGTCGGGTCCTTCTGGGGAGTCGCTCCTACCCTCCCAGGTAGAGTCGCCGGACCTCATCGTTCTCCAGAAGCCCCGCTCCCGAGTCCTCGAGTCGGGTTTTGCCCAGATCCAGTACATAGCCGCGATGGGCAATCGAGAGGGCCTTGCGGGCGTTCTGCTCGACGACGGTGAACGTGACTCCCCGGCGGTTGATCTCCAGGATCTTCGAGTAGACCTCTTCGATCATCCGCGGGGACAACCCGATGGAAGGCTCGTCCATGAGGATGAGGGAGGGCTTGACCATGTCGGCCCGTGCGAGCGAAAGGATCTGCTTTTCTCCGCCTGAGAGATTGCCCGCCCGGTCGCGGATCTTCCCTTTGAGCAGGGGATAGGACTCAAGGGCTTCTTCGATGGCCCGCCGGACAGCCCCTTCGTCTTCGAGAGCCGTACCGCCCATCTCGAGGTTCTCGCGGACCGTGAGTGACGGGAAGACATTTTTCCCCTGGGGGATGAACGCGATCCCGAGGCGCACCTTGTCCCCGGGTTCCAGGCGCGTGACATCCCTGCCGTCGAAGGTCACCGTCCCGCGGGTCGGCTTGAGGAGCCCGAAGAGGGTCTTGAGCAGTGTTGACTTCCCCGATCCGTTGGGGCCGATAATGCAGATGATCTCTCCGGCTGCCGCCCGGACGGTCGCCCCGTGAAGGACCTCGATCTTGCCGTAGCCGGCATGGATGTCTTCCGCTTCCAGCTTCATCATCCCAGATAGGCCTCGATCACGCGCGGATCCTTCTGAATTTTCTCGGGCGTTCCTTCCGCGATTTTTTCCCCGTGGTCGAGAACGAAGACCCTTTCGCAAAGCTCGATGACCACGTCCATGTTGTGCTCGATGATGAAAAACACCTGGCCCCTCTCCTTCATCTTGAGAATCATCCCGATCATCGTACGGATCAGCGTTGGGTTGATCCCGGCCGTGGGTTCGTCCAGGAGGATTATCTTCGGCTCCGCCATGAGCGCCCGACCCAGTTCCAGGAGCTTCTGCTGGCCGTAGGAGAGGTTCTCGGCGAACTGGTCCTGGAGTTTCGTGAGGCCCAGGAGGTCCAGAAGCTCGCCGGCCCTCTCGCGATTGTCGGCCTCCTGCCGCCGGATCCCCGCGAGCCTGAACCACAGGGACAGGAAATTTTCCCCCGTCTGGCCCTGGGGCGCGAGGAGCATGTTGTCAAGTACCGTCATCCTCGGGAACACCCGCGAGAGCTGAAAGGTCCGGATGAGACCCAGAGCCGCCATCCGGTGCGGCAGCCGCCCGTCGATTCGCGTCCCCAGGAAACGGATCTCGCCGGCGTCGGGCTTGAGAAGACCCGTGATGAGGTTGAATAGGGTCGTCTTGCCGCTTCCGTTCGGCCCGATGAGTCCCGCAATGGAAAGCCCCTCGAGGCTGATCGTGCAGTCCGCGACGGCACGCGTTCCGCCGAAGGACTTGGTGACGTTTCGGATCTCAATCACCGCGCCTCTCCCCTTTCTCCCGGACGATCCCCCCGGGGCGGAAGACCATGAGGGCCACGAGCAGAAGACCGAAGACCATCTGCTGCAGCGGTCCTAGCAGCCGTGTCCACTCGGGCGGGAGCCTCAGATAGCGCACCGACTCCTGGAAGACGATGAGGGTGACGGCCCCGACGAGAGGTCCCCAGAGCGTTCCCTTGCCGCCCATGACGACGATGAGGAGGACGAGGATCGTTTCCGTCAGCGTGAAGTCCCCCGGGCTGATGAAGGTGACGTAGTGAGCCCACAGGACCCCCGCCAGCCCCGCGAAGACGGATCCGAGCACGAAGGACTTGATCTTGAAAGCGTAGGCGTTCTTACCGAGAATCTCGGCCGCCGTCTCGTCGTCCCTCACGGCCCTCAGCGCGCGGCCGAATGGGCTCAGGACGACGAAGGCCAGTATCGCGAAGGTCGCAAGCGTCGCCGCCGCGGAGAGGGCCAGGTAGCGGGGGAGGGTGTCGAAAACGAAGCCGAACAATTCGGGCCGCGGTATCCCGGGAAGCCCCATCGGGCCCTTGGTGAGCCAGACCTCGTTGATGAAAATCATCCGCAGGATCTCGCCGAAGCCCAGGGTCGCGATCCCGAAGTAGTCGCCCTGGAGCTTCAGGGCGGGGATCCCCAGGAGAAAGCCGCAGAGGCCGGCCGCAGCCAGGGCCGCCGGGAGGCTCCAGAGAAAGGGGGTGCCGGCGAGCGTCAGAAGCGCCGAGGTGTAAGCCCCGACGGCGAAGAAGGCCACATGACCGAAGTTGAAGAGGCCCGTGTACCCCACCTCGACGTTGAGGCTCAATGCGAAGACGGCGTAGATGGCGATGACAACGAGCAGGTGCAGGAGCAGGTCCATCAGTCGCTCCTTTCGCCGGCGATGACGTAGGGGCGCGCCAGCAGGATCAGCACCATGATGACGAAGGCGATGGCGTCCTTGTAGCCCGGCGAGATGAAAAGCACCCCGATGTTTTCGGCGAGCCCGATCAGAAGGCCTCCCAGAAGCGCCCCCCAGAGGTTCCCCACGCCGCCGATGAGGGTCGCCGCGAAGGCCTTGATAAGGTTGATGATGCCCATCTCGGGGGAGAGGTTCGTGTCCAGGGCGAGCAGGATACCCCCGATCGCGGCCAGGACCGCCGAGATGACCCATGCGGCGAGGATGGCCCGTTTCGTGTCAATGCCGGAGATCCGGGCCAGATCGAGGTTGTCCGACAGGGCCCTCATGGATTTGCCGAGGCGAGACTTGAAAAAAAGCAGGTAGACGCCGGCGACGCACAGGACCGTGACGATCACGATCGCGAACTGGGGCATCGTGAGGTAGACACCGAAAAACGGTGTACCCGGCATGATCTCCAGGCCGTAGGTCCTCACCTCTGCGCCCCAGAAGAACTGGGCGGCGTTTCGCAGGAGGACGGAGAGGCCCATGGCGGCGATCAGAAGTGTCAGGCGGTTGGCCCTGCGGATGGGGCGGAACACGACGGTGTCCATGGCGAGCCCCAGGCCGCCCGTCAGGGCCAGAGCCGGCGGGATCGCGGCTGGAAGAGACAGGCCGAAGGGCTCCCCCATCAGGAGCAGCAGGAAATAGGCCCCCCACATGATCAGCTCGCCGTGGGCGAAGTTCACGAAGTTGAGCACGCCGTAGATGAGGGTGAGCCCCATGGCGAAGAGGGCGTAGACGCAGCCCGCAAGGATGCCGTTGAGAAGGGTCTGGAAATAATAGGTGAGGTCCATGGCAAAAAAAAGTTCTGGCGCCCGCGGGCGCCAGAACGGGATGTTCGGTCCGGGGGGTTATTTTTTAGCCGGCTTCTTTTTCTCCTGCGCCTTCTCCGGGAGCTTGTAGTCCACGATTTTACCGTCCTTGACGGTCCAGATGGCGTATTCCGCGAACTTCGGGCTTCGCTCCTCATCAAAGGTCTTGTCGCCCGTGACGCCCCTGTAGCCCTTCGCGGCGGCGGGCAGGGCCTTGCGGATGCCCTCGGCGCTGTAGCCCCCCCTCTCGATGGCACGGGCGGTCACGTAGACCATGTCGTAGTTGTAGTCGCCGAAGATGGGGATCTTGTCGTCGCCGTATTTCTTCTTGTAAGCCTCCTTGAAGGCCTGGAAGGTTTTCGTGTTCTGCGGGACCGAGGGGTAGGTGCCCATGACGCCCTCGGCGGCCTTGCCGGCCAGTTCCACCATCTTGGGCGCCCTGGCGGCCGAGCCGCAGAGCCACTGCGTCTTGATGCCCATCTCGAAGGCCTGCTTGAACTGCACGGCGCCCTCGTTGATATAGGTCAGGTTCACAATGGCCGGGGGGTTGCCCTTGCCGGCCCGGAGAAGCTCGGTGCGGTAGTCCGTCTTCTTCTCGTCATAGGCGATTATGTCCGTCACGGTGCCGCCCATCTTCTTGTAGGCGTCCACAAAGGCGTTCTTGAGGCCGAGGCCCCAGTCGTTGTTGATGTACATGACGGGGACCTTCTTGAACCCCCGGTTCATGGCGAGTTTTGCCAGGTGCGGGCCCTGGAGGGCATCCGACGGGAAGACGCGAAAGATGTAGTCGCCGGCCTTCGTGAGCCCGACGGCGGCGCCCTGGGCGGACAGCAGCACCACCTTGCTCTCCTGGGCGACGGGCGCGGTGGCCATGAAGTTGGAGCTGCCGGCGGGGCCGAAGATCACGGGGACCTTGTCGACGGTGATGAGCTTTCGAACGGCCGTAACGCAGTCCTTGGCGTTGCTTTTGTTGTCCTCGTAAACGATCTCGATTTTCTTCCCCTTGACGCCGCCCCTGGCGTTGATCTCCTCGACGGCCAGATCGATGCACTTCTTGAAACCCTCGCCGTAGACGGCGATGCTTCCGGACAGGGCGAAGGCCGCTCCGATCTTGTATGTGTCCTGGGCATGAAGGGCTGGCGTGAAGCCAAACAGCAGGGCTGCCGCGACGGCAAATCCAAGGGCGATTTTTCTCATGGCGATGACCTCCGATGCTGGATATGATAGGGTCTACCTAAAAGAGAAAAGGCCGTCTGTCAATTAAAAAGAACGGCGCGGCAATGCCCGGGGACCGGCTCGCGAAAGACCGCCGTCCGGGTGTCGGGGCGCGGGAAGGGAGGGCGGTCATGCAGGAACAGGAAGACTTTCGCCGGCGTTTTTTCTATGCTATATTAATATGAATGTTTTCACGACTTGAGGTTCGATTTGGCAAAAGGGAATAACCATCCCGCCGGGGAGAAAAAAAACGCGGTCTGGTCCTTTTTCGCGTCCGTCAGGCTGACCGTTTTCCTGCTCATCGTCATTGCCGTCACCTCCATCCTGGGAACGCTCATTCCCCAGCAGGAAGAGGCCCAGCGCATCATGCGCGATATGCCCCCCGCGCTCGTCTCCACCCTGCAGGCCCTTCAACTCTTCGACATGTACCACTCCGTGTGGTTCCTGCTGCTGCTCCTGCTTCTCGCCGTGAACCTCACCGTTTGTTCCCTGAACCGCTTTCCCCATACGTGGAGGCTCTTTCAGTCGGCGCGCTCCAGGGAACCCTCCAGCCGGCTCGAGGGGGGTGCCGCTGACCGGATCTTCACGGCCGGGGGGACACCCGCGCGTGTGGCCGGCGAGGTGGAGGGGCTCCTGCGGAGAAAATTCCGGAGGGTCCGCCGCACGGAAGAAGGAGGCGTCGTTACGCTCCATGGCGAGAAAGGGGCCTTCTCCTATTTCGGCGTGTATGTCATCCACGCGAGCATTTTGATCATCCTCGCCGGGGCGATCATCGGGTCCCTTTCGGGCTTCGACGGCTACGTCAACATCCCAGAGGGGGGAACCGTCGACACGGTGAAGCTCCGGGGCGGGCAGGGGACGAGAAAACTCGACTTTGCCGTCCGGTGCGATCGATTTGCCGTGGAGTTTTACGACAACGGCATGCCGAAAGAGTACCGTTCCGATCTGGTTTTCCTGAAGGATGGGCAGGTCGTCAAAGAGGGGTCCCTGACGGTCAACCACCCCATCGAATTCCGGGGGATCCGGTTTTACCAGGCGAGCTATGGAAACCAGCCGGGCGCTGCCCTCCTGACCGTCATGGACGGCAGGGGCGGCAAGAAGCTTCTGAAGGTCTCGGCGGGGGACCAGTTCGAACTCGGCGGCAGGAAGGCGGCCGTTTCTGTGCTCCGCATCGAGGAGAACCTCATGAACATGGGTCCCGCCGTGAAACTGGGCATCATGTCGGAAGAGGGCGGTGTGGCCTTCTGGGTTTTCAACCGTATTCGCGAGATTGAGGAGGCGAACCCAGGGATCACAAAGCAGGTGCCGCAATTCAACCCCGCTGTCTTCAAGCCCTTTTATTTTTCCCTCGGGGGCGTGGAGAGTGCCTATTTCACCGGGCTCCAGGTGAGCACCGATCCCGGCGTCCCCGTTGTGGCGACGGGCGCCATGCTCATGGTGGCCGGGTTCATGATGATCTTTTTCTTTTCCCACCGGCAGGTCTGGGTCCGCGTGGAGGGCCGGGGCAGCGGCAGCCGGGTCCGTATCGTCGGGCGGTGCAGCCGGGACCCCGCCGCGCTTCAACGTGACATGGACACCCTGGCGGAAGTTGAGCGGAGTAAGTCCGCACAGGAGAAAAGCTTCCAATGAACACCGTTATCCTCAACTGGGTCACCTTCATCTTTTTCGGCGCGGCCGTTTTTTATTTCATTCACATGCTGCGCGGAGGCGAGTTCTGGGGGAAGGCCGCGACCGTCACGGCCTTTGCCGGTATCGCGGCCCAGACCGTTGCGCTGATCCTCCGGTGGGTGGAGTCCTATCACATGGGCATCGGGCACGTCCCCCTCTCGAACCTCTACGAATCGCTCGTCTTCTTTGCATGGACCGTCATGCTCCTTTACCTGATCATGGAGTGGCGCATCAGGAGCAGGAGCGCCGGTCCCTTCGTGACGCCTTTCGCGTTTCTGCTCATGGCTTACGCTTCCATTTCCCCGAACATCAGCGGGCAGATTCAGCCGTTGATCCCCGCCCTGAAGAGCAACTGGCTCACGAGCCACGTGATGACCTGTTTCATGGGTTATGCGTCCTTCGCCATCGCGGGAGGCCTGGGTTTCATGTATCTCGTCAAGGGTGATGACGGCGGCGGGCGGGAGGGGCCATCGAAATCCTTTCGCCGTTTTCTGCCCTCGAGAGACGACCTGGACGAGTTGATCTACCAGTGCGCCATCCTGGGGTTTATCTTCCTGACCCTGGGGATCATCACCGGGGCCGTGTGGGCGCACTACGCCTGGGGTCGATACTGGGGGTGGGATCCGAAGGAAACGTGGTCGCTGATCACCTGGTTCGTCTACGCGGCCATGCTTCATTCCCGGTATGTGCGGGGGTGGCGGGGCAGGCGAATGGCCGTCATGGCGATCGTGGGGCTTTTCTGCGTGCTCGTAACCTATCTCGGCGTGAATTATCTGCCGGGGCTGCACAGTTACATCAAATCCTGAAAAAGGGTCAACGGTTGTCCGAAACATGAGAGTCAGCGGCATCCTTCTCCACATCACGTCGCTTCCGTCCCGTTTCGGGATCGGCGACCTGGGCCCCGAGGCCTGTCGATTCGCCGACTTTCTCCACCGGGCGGGACAGCGCTGCTGGCAGGTCCTGCCTCTTTGTCCCACCGACGCGATCTACGGCAACTCACCTTACAACAGTGCTTCGGCCTTTGCCGGAAACGTGCTTATCATCAGTCCCGAGGAGATGGCCCGGGAGGGTTTTCTAAAGGGCGGTGACATCAGAGACGCGCCCTCTTTCCCGGAGGGAGACATCGACTACACGGCTGTGAAGATCTGGAAAGAAAACCTTTTCAGAAAAGCCCTTGAGATCTTCCGGAGAGACGGGCAGAGACACGCGGATGAGTATCAGGCTTTCTGCGATGACAACAAGGGCTGGCTCGACGACCACGCGCTTTTCACGGCCCTCAAAGGCCATTACCGCGGCAGGGTGTGGAACCGGTGGCCCCGGCCGGTCAGGGACAGGGACCCTGCGGCGCTGAAAGAGGCGAGGGCGAATTTTGCGGATGCGATCTTGCGGGAGAAGTTCCTGCAGTTCCTGTTTTACCGGCAGTGGAAAGCCCTCAGGCATCATGTGAATAAACGCGGCATAGAGATCATCGGGGATCTCCCCGTCTACGTCCACTACGACAGTGCCGATGTCTGGCAGCATCCGGAATATTTCATGCTCGGTGAAAACAAGCGTCCCGCCTTTGTTGCCGGCGTCCCGCCCGATTACTTCAGCAAGACGGGTCAACTCTGGGGCAACCCCCTTTACCGGTGGGAGGCACTCGGGAAACACCGTTACCGGTGGTGGGTGGACCGCATCGTCCACAACCTCGGGCGCTTCGACCGGGTGAGGATCGATCACTTCCGCGGATTCGTCGCCTTCTGGCAGGTCCCCTCGGGGGCGAAGACGGCCGTCCGTGGAAAATGGGTACAAGCCCCCGCCGGTGATTTATTCAGAACGATATTGAAGCATGTGCCGCGCGAGAGACTCATCGCAGAGGACCTCGGGTTCATCACGCCCGATGTGACGCGGGTTCTCGAAAAAACCGGTCTTGCTGGGATGCGCGTCCTTCTCTTCGCCTTCGAGGAGGGGATGGCGCATTCTCCCCATGCCCCTCACAACCACATCAGAAATTGCATCGTATACACGGGCACGCACGACAACAACACCGTGCGGGGCTGGTTTGAAAACGAAGCCGGAAAAGATGAGAAAAAGAGACTTTCCCTTTACGTCGGAAAGAGGGTCAGGGCCTCAGAGGCCCACCGGGAGTTCATCCGCCTGGCCATGATGTCCGTGGCTGAAAGAGCGGTCATCCCCATGCAGGATGTTCTCGGACTGGGGGAGAGGGCAAGAATGAACAGGCCGTCCACCCGGACGGGCAACTGGCAGTGGCGTCTTTTGAGGGGGCAAGTTGACGGAAACGTCGCAAGGGAGCTTCGCGCGCTTGCCTCCATTTACGGGCGGCTCGGGTGAAAAAAAGAGAGGGTGCCCGTGGATCGACCTTATAACTTGACGTAACTATTCAATATTTATCAATAAAAAAACGACAGTGCCCGCCTCGGTAAAAGGTATGAGAACGACTCATACCTTTTCATTATTTTTTTCTGATTGAAAATAAGAAATAAAATCAGAAGGTCGTCGTATTGTTTTTGTCTCCCTTCTGCCGTTAATATCGTTACAGAAGTTTCACATGTTACAATGGCGGGGGAAAACTCAAAGCCCATGTTTCGAAATACTAATCTATCGGGAGGTTTCCAGTGCGACGACAGCCGTTCGAGGGCAGATGCAGATGCGAGGATTGCGATCTTGAGATGGAGTGGGACAGCGCCCAGTGGTCGTTACTAGACGGCCGGCTTCACTGTTCCCCCTGCACCATTAGAGACATAAAAAAGGACTGTTTTGTGCACGGAAAGACCGTTGTCAAGTTTCACAAGTCGACGCGGACGAAGAGCCTGTCCAAGGTGAAGAAGAACAGGGCCCGATCCGGTCTTCGCGCCGCTCAGTAGTTCAGCCTTTAGAAGAAGAAACCGATGAGCTATAACGTCAGCATCGAAGAGATCCGGGAACTCTCCAGGAGGCTCGCACTCCGTAAATCCCTGCTGGAGATTACCAATCGTCTTTACGCCGCTAAAGACTTAAACGAGATGCATCAGGAATTCAGGAAGTTCATCCTGCCCCTTCTCAACGCCCAGTCCGCGAGCCTCTATGCCGCCGACCCGGAGCACGGCGACCTTTACACCTTGGCGGGGGAGGAAAACCAGTTCAGGGAGGTCCGGGTCGCCATCGGCGGCGATTCGGTTGCGGGGATCGTGGCCCAGAGCGGTAAACCCCTGAACGTCGCCTATATACAGGACAAGGGCGGTGCGTCGGGCGTCCAGCAGGTACTCCCGCAAAAGGGGAAAATGCCTCAGGAGTCCCTTTCCAGGGCCACCCAGGTGCTCGCTGTCCCGGTTTTTCACGAAAATAAGCTCTTGGGCGTAATCGAGGTCTCGAACCGGAAGAGTGATGGAAGGTTCAGCGATGATGAGCAGGCTTTCCTGGAGGAAATTGCCGAGGTTTTGGGGATTGCCCTTTACAACCAGTCAAAAGCCGCCAGGAAGAAGAAGGGCCGATTCGACTATCTCGTCAGCCAGAAACTCATTCCGGAGCCGGATCTTGAAATCCTTATCGCTGATGCGCGACGGACAGGCGAACCCGTCGAAAACCTCCTGATGTCGAAATGCAGGATTTCCAGGGAGGATATCGGAAAATCCCTCGAGAACTTCTATGGCTGTGAATATGTACCCTTCAAGGGGTCCCACCCCGTACCCGAGGATCTCCTGAAGACCCTCAAGAGGGACTATCTCCGTCGCGAGATGTGGGTTCCACTGGAAAGGTCGAACGGAAGCATTATCGTGCTCGTCGACGATCCGCACAACATACTCAAGAGGGATACCATCCAGAACCTCCTCAAGGCTAAGTCGGTCGATTTCCGGGTCGGTCTCCAGCAAGACATTCTTCAATTCATCGATCACTTTTTCGGAACGGGACCGGACGGGAATGTCGTTTCCATCACGGATATCCTCGGACGCGTCGAACCCGAGGAGGAAGCCGAGGAAGACAGCGAGGTGACGGAGACCGACGGCGTCATTATGCAGATCGTCAATAAAATCATCAATGAAGCTTATGTCCGGAGGGCTTCGGACATTCACATCGAGCCGAATAACAAAAAAAAGACCGTCGAGGTCCGATTCAGGGTGGACGGAGACTGCACGGTTTACCAGACATTGCCCTACATTTACAGGGCCGCCATGGTCTCCAGGATCAAAATCATGTCAAACCTCGACATCACGGAGAGGCGGCTCCCGCAGGACGGGAAGATCCGGTTCAAGCGGGGCAAGGGGGACGAGATCGAGCTGCGTGTCGCCACGATGCCCACGCAGGGAGGCCACGAGGATGTGGTCCTCCGCATCCTGACGAAGGGGAAAATCATGCGACTGGAAGACATGGCCCTTTCTCCTTACAATTACGACAACCTCGTCGAGATCCTCGGCAAACCCTACGGCCTGATCCTCGCCGTCGGCCCCACGGGTTCCGGGAAGACCACGACCCTTCACGCGGCGATCCACCACATCAACCGGCACAACATCAAGATCTGGACAATCGAGGATCCCATAGAAATCACGCAGGAAGGCATCCGCCAGGTCCAGGTGAACCCGAAAATCGGTCTTGACTTCGCGCGGGCCATGCGTTCCTTCCTGCGGGCTGACCCCGATGTCATCATGGTCGGCGAGATGAGGGATTTCGAGACGGCCAAGATCGGCATTGAGGCGTCCCTCACGGGGCACCTCGTCTTAACCACCCTGCACACCAACAGCGCTCCCGAGACCGTGGTGCGGCTTCTGGACATGGGAATCGACCCGCTCAATTTTGCAGACTCTCTCCTCGGAATCCTCGCCCAGAGACTGGCCAAATGCCTCTGTCAGGAGTGCTGCGAGCCCTACCATCCCTCCCAGGAGGAGTACAACACCATCGTGACGAATTACGGTGAGGAGGAGTTTGCAAAGCTCAAGATGCCTTACGACAAGGACTTCAGGCTTTACCGGGCCAAGGGTTGCCCGAATTGCGGCATGACGGGCTACAGGGGCAGGATCGCCCTCCATGAACTCCTGATCAATTCGGATACCGTCAAATCCATGATTCAGAGGCAGGCGACGGTGGATGAAGTCCGGGACGCCGCCATCGAGGATGGGATGAGCCTTCTGTTTCAGGACGGTATTCACAAGGTTCTGGACGGCCTGACGGACTTCGATCAGGTCCGGAAGGTTTGCATTGCTTCGAGCCGGAGCGTCAAGAAGAGGGAGCATCGAAGAAGTGCGGTCCAGAAGGAAGCAAAAAGCTCAAGAAAAGTGGACGGATAGCCGATGATCAGATCAACCGGATGAAAGGGGGTGAAAAAAATGTCAGGCCAGCACATGGGCGAGATCCTGGTCCGGAAAAACATCATCACGGACGAACAGCTGGAAAAGGCCCTGGAGAGGCAGAAGAGAGAAAAAGGGAAATTTCTGGGTGAAATCCTCCTCGATATGGGTGTTCCGCAGGACCAGATCAACAAAGTCCTCTTTTATTACAACAAGAGGACGCCCGTCGGCCAGATCCTGGTGGACCTGGGCGTCATCACTCCGGCGCAGCTCCGGGAGGCGCTCGACAAGCAGAAATCGATGATGTCCAAACTGCTCAGTTACAAACCGCTGGGTATGATGCTGGTGGATCTCGGCTTCGTCAATTACAGGACCTACCTCGATGTTCTCTCCAGGCATTTCAACATGCCCATCGTGCATCTGAAATACTTCAAGTTGAGGAAAGCCTTTCAGCAAGAGATCGGGGAGGAATACGCCCTCAGGAATAAAATCATTGTCCTGAACGATGACGGCCGGAAGATGGAAGTTGTTCTTTCGGAACCGTCCGTCCTGATCCAGGAGGAACTCCGCAAGTTCATGCCGGCGGGGAAAGAAATCGTTTTCAAACTTGCCGATCCCCACGACATCGTCAAGCTGCTCCAGTCGAACTATGACCCCTACTCCGTGACCGGCTACGCCTGATACCGGACTGCCCCGCCTCAGGGGAACCGCAGGATGCCCGCCACAAGACGCCCTTGAAACCCCCACATGCATTGACGGCCCACGGTCATTGTGTTATCCGTTTCACATGAGTGAATGCGGTCGTGGCGGGGTCGGTTTGCTTCCCCGCCGGAACCGGGAGGGAGGAGCGATCCGATGAAAAGGGTTCTTGTATTTATTGCCCTGACGGTCATCGTGGCATTCGTGTTTTATTTTTTTGTGTTTTCGGACAGCCAGAAGGATTCGACCGGGACGGGGAGGGATTATGCCGTGAAGTCCCCGCAGGGGGTGTCGAAAGACGCGCCGGACATCAAGCAGAAGGCGGAGGACCTGCACAGGGAAACCTACCAGAAACGGGTGGATGAATCCCTGAAGGATTTCGAATCGAGGCTCGAGCGCCTGAAGGCGGACACAAGGAAAGCCGGGAAAAAGACCTGGGCGAAACTCGAAGACGCGCTGGGAGACCTGGACGGGATGCTCGACGACGCCAAGAGGAAGCTTGCCGAGATGAAGAATTCCACGGGACAGGCCTGGGACAACATGAAAAACAAGATGGACGCTTCACTGGAGGCCCTGGAAAAGAAATACAAGGACGTCGTGTCAAAGAAGGGGTAGCCACCCGGTGTTCGGACAACGGATCAAGATTTTCACTTTGCTGGGCTTCGAAGTCCGTGCAGACCTGAGCTGGATCGTCCTGGCCGTCCTGGTCACCTGGTCCCTGGCCAGAGGGGTCTTCCCCGATTACTTCGAGAATTTACCCGAGCGGACGTACTGGTTCATGGGCGCCGCGGGCGCCCTGGGGCTTTTTCTCTCCATCATTTTTCACGAGCTCTCCCATTCCCTGATTGCCCGGAAATTCGGCATCCCCATGAAGGGGATCACGCTCTTCATCTTCGGCGGTGTCGCCGAGATGACGGAAGAAGCCCCCGACGCGAAAGCCGAGTTCTGGATGGCACTCGTCGGTCCTGCATCCAGTCTTTTCCTGAGCGCGATATTCTTCGTGATCTCGCGTTACGGCGAGGGCGCGGGGTGGTCCCTGCCTGTCGTCGGCGTCCTTTTCTACCTCGCCTGGATCAATGTCGCCCTTGCGGTCTTCAACCTGATTCCCGCCTTTCCCCTCGACGGCGGCCGCCTGCTGCGGGCCGTGCTATGGGGGGCCAGGGAAAACATCCAGTGGGCCACCCGGGTCACTTCAAGACTCGGGTCGGGGTTCGGCATCCTTCTGATCGCCCTCGGTCTTTACTCCGTCATCCAGGGCCAGTTCATCGGCGGCATCTGGTGGTTCCTGATCGGCATGTTCGTGAGGAGCGCGGCCCAGACTTCCTATCAGCAGCTTCTCACCCGAAAGGCCCTGGAAGGGGAGAGGGTGAGCCGGTTCATGGTGACGGACCCCGTGACGGTCCCGCCGGGCATCTCACTGCAGCAGCTCGTCGATCACTACATCTACAGGCATCATTTCAAAATGTACCCCATCGTGGAAGAGGGGCGACTGCTCGGTTATGTCACCGTGCGGCAGTTGAAGGAGGTGCCCCACGACCGGTGGGACCGGGTCACGGTTGGCGAGGTAGCCATGCCCTTGTTGCCGGAAATGACCATCCCGTCCGATACCGACGCCCTGCGGGCCCTTTCCGTCATGAACCGGACGGGGAGCAGCAGGCTCATGGTCGTGGAGGGCGACCGGCTTGTCGGGATCATCGCCCTCAAGGATCTGCTGCAGTTTCTCTCCCTGAAGCTCTCTCTCGAAGAGACGAAGCAGCCCGCCGCACGTTCCCGTGACGTTCCCTGAGGACAGTCAACGCCGGAGAAACGTCTGCCAACCGGCCACGATAGCCCCGGGCATCAGGTCGAGGGCGCCCGAAGCCTCGGCCACGGGGGTGAACCCGCAATCCCCGCAACGCGTGTCCCCGCGTTTCCTGGCGTAGCATCCCTGGGTGATCGTCCCGTCGGGGTCGACATTGGCAAGAATGCTGTCCCGGCAGGCCCATCTGTTATCGATCATGCTCCTGAGTCGCCCCGCGGAATTGAAAATCGGGTAACCCCTTTCTTTCAGGCGGATCACCTCTTCGAGAGCCCGTTTTCTTTCCGCGGGGGCCAGCGAAAGATCTTCTTCACCACGGCCGTAGGGGTAAAAGAGCTGGACCGTCAAACCCCGGACGGAGGGCAGGGCCTCGAGCCTTTCGAGAAGACCCTGCAAATCCCTCCAGTTCTCGCGGTTTAAAGTGAAATGAACGATGATGTTCGGGTGTTGAGCTGCTTCCAGATTCGACCAGAGACGGTCGAAGGAGCCGCTCCGCAGGCGGTTGTGGGTGTCCCGGAGGCCGTCAACGGACACCCACAGCACATCGACGGGCGCGTCGAGGGGAATGGTCCCGTTCGTTGTCGCGGCAACCCTGAGAAAATGCCCCTTTGCGACACTCACCAGATCGCGGAAATCGAAGGCCCCGTCTTTCCAGAGCAGGGGCTCGCCGCCTTCGAAGACGACAAACCGGCAGCCCCGCCTGTCGAGCTCCTCGAGGGCGCGAATCGCCTGCGGCCGGCTCATGGATGCGTTTTCTTCGCTCGAGCGCCTGTGAAAAGGGCAGGGCCGGCAGCTCAAGTTGCACCGGTAGGTCAGCTTGACGCTGGCCAGAAGCGGGATGCCATGGCCCAGGATTTTTCGCCGGAAAAAAAAGCGGAACAGATCGAAAGTCCAGTGCATGGTTTTCTTCCCGACTTCGGGGTAGATATTTCACGGAGGCCTCTTCTGTGCCGGCACTCCGGGACAACCGAGTGTAAGGTCCCCGGACGCCTTTGTCAAGCCGAAGACCCCGCCCGGAAGGCGGTGTACTTCGAAGCCCCGCGCTTTCCCTGCGCGGGGGATTGCACGGCCGCAGGATCCATGATAAAAATCATTGTCAATTTATTCTGTTTCTCGGCTCATGCTGAAAAGGTCGCATGAGTCCTGCAACCGCCCAGGGTGAAATTTTATCGATAGGCATGCCACAAACCCCGGTGTGCCGAGATGACCATGAAGGGCTGCAAGTTATTCTCGGGCACGTTATCATTCATTCGCAATAGTGACGCCCTCTTCGGCCGTTACAGCGCTTCGAGACTTTCTTGGCCCGATTGAAACGGATCCTTCTTAACATGGTCACGGAAAACAAGCTCGGCGGAAGGACAGCGAACATCGTGACCCACTGCTACCCAGAAAGGTTATCGCGTTGAGGGGCCAGGGGCTTCGCCGGAGAGAAGCTGAGAAGTTGAGGAGTTGAGACGGTCTTCCAATACTCTTCATACATTCTGATTTTCTTAACTTCCTATCTTCTTAACTTCTATTCTTACCCTGTACCCGATACCCAATACCCTATACCCCGCTGAAGGAGACCCTATCATGAAAGGCAAGGTAAGCATCGGTTTGCTGTTGGTTTCGATGATCGCCCTTACGGGGTGCGCAGGAGGGAAGCCCATGACGCTCGAAAATTACACCAAGGAACTTGCGGCGACGGACCCGGCAAGGACGGCGCTCGTCAAGTCCGGCTCTGCCGAGGAGAAGGCCGGAGTTAATAACTTCAAGGATTACTACAGGGTCTTCTCCGGGGATGTTATCCGGCGTGACACGAAAAAGCTCTACGCGAAAGACGCCTTTTTCAAGGACGGCTACAAGGAGGTCAAAGGGGTCGATGCCATCGAGGCCTATTTCACCGCCACGACGAAGGCCATCGTGTCGTGCACCTTCGAGATCACCGACGTGGGCGTCCACGAAGGGAACTATTATTTCCGGTGGGTCATGAAGCTGACCCTCAAACGCGACAGGGAAAACCCGATCGAGCAGATCGGCATGTCCCACGTCCGCTTCGGCCCCGACGGGAAGGTCATCTTCCACGCCGACTGCTGGGACACCAGCGTGGTCTTCGAGCGCGCGCCCCTCATAGGGTCCATCATCCGGTGGGCCAAGGAACAATTCTAGTTTTTTCTATTTCTTTTCTTTTTTCGTCGGATCTTCGACCGGGGGCGAGAAGATGTCGAAAATCGATCGGTAGGGCTGGAGGTCGGTCATGGCCTTCTTGGTTGCCCCCGTGAGGTTCATCCCGACATCCAGCCACTTGCTGAACTGGCTGTCCACGGACGTTTTGTAGGAAAGATAATTCCGGATGATCTGCTGCAGGTATTTATCGAAGAACTCGCTCAGAACGGTGTCCCCGTACTGGATGAAGAGATGAAGAAGCGGCACGGGTAAAAGGATGTTCTTGCTTTTCGCCTCCTCGAGGACGACCTGTGTCAGGATATAGGCGGTAACGTCCTCGTGCGTCTTCGCGTCCTCCACCTTCACCTGTCGCCCTTCCCTTATCATATCGGCAACCTGGCCGAGCGTGATGTAGGTATTCTTCTCCGTGTCGTAGAGACGCCTGTTTGCGTATTTCTTGAGAAGAATTCTTTCCGGCATGACTACAAACCCCCGTTCTCAGGCTGAGCTTTTTGACACAGTGCAATAATATTTAGAAAAAATATTTTATTTTATTCTATTGCAAAAAAATTATATTATGTATTACTCAGTAATATCAAATATATATATAATATTAAAACCGGTTTAGGCATAACACACATATATATTGCATTGCAACATTTTTCTTGACAATCAGGCAAAAAAGCTTATACTACTTCCCATCAGGCACGACAAAACCAAACCAACAGGAGGTAAATTAACATGGAACACGCTAAAATTGCAAAGCAAACGATGGATTTTTACAAAACAACCTTTGACAACACCTACAGCACGCTGATGACGCTCCAGGCCCAGACGCAGCAGTTGATCTCCAGCCAGCTGGAGCAGACGGCCGGTCTCCCCGCCGAGGGCAAGCAGATCGTCAACGAGTGGATGAAAGCATACCGCAGGGGCTGCGAGGATTTCAAGAAGGTCGTGGATGACGGTTTCGCGAAATTCGAGTCCTACTTCAGCACCGTCCAGAAAAACGCCTAGACGGATCTCTTGAATTTTTTTCGAGAGGGATATTATCCGCAAGGAGGTGGAGAAAATGCTTCAGAAAGAAATACTCTCACAGATGATCACGTTCAACAAGACGGCCTTCGACAACGCCTTTAATGTCATGCTGGCGCTCCAGGAGCAGATGGAAAAGTCCTTCCGGATGTATGTAGAGCAGGTTCCGGGTTTTCCAGTGGAGGGCAGAAAGGTGATCGAGGAGTGGATCGCTGTCTACAAGAAAGGCTGCACCGATTTCAAGAAAAACGTTGACGAAAGTTTCAAAAAAGTAGAAACATTCATCCAGTAGGAAAGGGTCTTCACAGGTACGCTCTCCGCGGCAGGCGCTTCGAAATCCGATACGCTTCCGGCGGAAGCCGCCTGTGAAAGGCTGTTTCATGGCAGGTCGTCGGAATGCCCGCTGAGTATCAAAACCCGCTGGGAAGGTGCGTAACAAAAAGAATCCTCGCACCTTCGATCCCTCAACAGGAAAACCCTATTGCAAAGGAGTTTGCCATGATCGGAAAGACCATCAGAGAAATCAATGTTGGAGATGCGGCCGAATTCACGAAGACGATTTCCGAGACGGATGTCTATCTCTACGCCGGCGTCACGGGCGATCTCAACCCCGCCCACGTGAACGAGGAGTATGCGAAAAACACCTTCTTCAAGAAGAGAATGGCTCACGGCATGCTGACAGCGGGGTTCATTTCGAATATTCTCGGAACCAAACTCCCGGGCCCGGGGACCGTTTATATGCGGCAGGAGCTGAGCTTTATGGCCCCGGTGTACTTTGGTGACACGATTACCGCTCGGGCGGAAGTCATCGAGGTGAACACGGAGAAGAACAGGGTCCGACTGAAGACGACATGCCGGAACCAGGAGGGAAAGGTCGTCCTGGACGGTGAGGCCCTCGTGAGCGCCCCGAAGGCGTGATTTCAAGTCATCGGGGGTCTTTTAAGGCGGGGTGGCGGGGAGATAGATCTGAACCGTCGTTCCCTTCCGGACCTCCGATTCAACAGTGATCAGGCCATTGTGATTCTTGATGATGGAGTAGCAGACCGCAAGGCCCAGGCCGAGGCCCTTGTGCGTCCTGACTTTTTTCGTCGTGAAATAGGGGTCGAAGATCCTCGTGAGATTCTCTTTCGGAATGCCGATCCCCCGATCCTGGATGAGAATCCTCACGTAATGCCCCGCCCTCAACGGTATCTCCTCATCCTTTTCCAATGTGATGTTTTCAGCCCGGATATCCATGGTGCCCACGTCCGACATGGCCTCGCGGGCGTTTTGAATAACATTGTGAAAGACCTGCCGAATCTGTCCCTCGTCGATGTCGGCGGGCCAGAGCGTGTCGGGGATGAGAAAATTGCACCGCACAACCGACTCGCTCAGGGTAGCGGCCGCCGCGTCCAGGATAATGGGCGAAAGTGAGGAGACCTTCCGGACGGGGTAGCCCCCCTTCGCGAAGGTGATAAGCTGATGCATGAGCTCCTTCGCCTGGAGCCCCGCCTTTTCCGCGATGGCGAGACCCTCTTCCAGGATCGTGTCCTCCTCGTCGATCGAGATCTTCGCGAGAAAAATGTTCCGGAGCATGGCGGAAAGCAACAGGTCGAAGTCCTGGGCGACTCCGCTCGCCAGGGTTCCCAGGGATTCGAGCCTCCGGATCTTGTTCAGCTCCTCCTCGGCCTTCATCCGTTCGGTGATGTCCTCCAGGGTCTCCAAGGCCCCGACGCGATTTCGCGACGAATCCCTGATCGCTGCGGCGGTGAATCGAAGCCACTTCCCCTCTTCACCCAGGTCGGGGAAAAAGTCCGTGGCCTCGAAAGCTTCTTCCAGAAGACCTGATTTCGTGTATTTGTCCACGTACCATTTCGGGATCCGGCCGATCTCGCTGTCGACGAGAAGGTCGGCCATGCAGGGCCTTTCCTTCTTGTAGAAAGCCCGCCAGTGCTGGGTCGTGCCAAGAATCTCATCGGCCGGGATCTTGCTCAGTTCCTCGAGGGCGCGGTTCCAGAAGATGACCCGGTGATCATTGCCGATGACGAAGGCCGGGATCGGCGAGTTCTGGAGGATGCTGTATAGCCTCTGTTCGCTCTCCTTGAGCTCCTCCTCGGCCCGCCTTTTCTCCGTGATATCCTCAAGCGTCTCCAGGACCCCTACGAGGTTTTTTGCGGAGTCCCGGATGATGGCCGCCGTGAATCGAAGACACTTCCCATTCTCGCCCAGCTCGGGGAAGAAATCCGTGGCCTCGAAGGCCTCATCGATCAGTTTCGACTTGCTGTATTTTCCGGCGTACCACTCCGGGATCCTGTCAACCTTACCCTCGATGAGCAGATCGGCCATGCAGGGCCTTTTTTTCTTGTAGAAAGCCCGCCAGTGATCCCGCGTGCCGATGATCTCCTTGGCGCGAATACCGCTCAACTCCTCCAGGGCCCGGTTCCAGTAGATAACCCGCCGATCCTTTCCGATGACAAACATGGGTATGGGCGATTGACGCAGGGTCCTGTATAGCCTCTCCTCGTTCTCCTTGATACGCTCCTCGGCCTCTTTTCGCCGGGCTTCGGATTTTTCAAGCAGAGTCAGGCGGCGCCTGAGGGCTTTGATCTCCCCCGTCAGTTCTGTCTTTGTTCTTCCCTCGTTCTTCATGACCATGAAAATTACACCATCCGCGTCGGCTTTTCAATTTGAAATCTCGAAATCAGCGTTTTCCCAGGACCTCCGGGTTGACAAGATGCGGCGGTCTTTGCCCCGTGACCCCCGCTACCAGATTTTCCGCCGCCATGACGGACATCTTTGTCCGTGTCGCCACGCTGGCGCTTCCCGTATGGGGGACGACGAGGCAGTTCGGGAGCGTCAGGAGTGGGTGATGCTTCGGCAGGGGTTCCGGGTCCGTCACGTCTAGCCCCGCATAGGCGATCCGGCCTTTCTTCAGGGCCTCGTAGAGGGCGTCGGAATCGACGACGGGCCCGCGGGTGGTGTTGACGAGAATGGCCGTTTTTTTCATCTTTACGAGGGCTTCCGCGTTGATCAAATGGCGTGTCTGCGGGGTGAGGGGCGTGTGGAGGCTCACGAAATCCGCCTCCGCGAGGAGCTCATCCATACTTTCGCACATTCGGGCATTAACCGAGCGACCCAGCTCCGGCCTTTTTCGATGGTCGTAGTAGATAACCTTCATGTCGAAGCCTTTTGCTCTTTTCGCAACGGCACTGCCGATACGCCCCATGCCGACGATCCCGAGGGTCGCGCCGTGGACGTCCATGCCGAGAAGCTCCATGGGCTTGAAAGTGTCCCACTTGCCGGCTCGCACGAAGTCGTAGCCCTCGCCGATCCGGCGGGCCGTCGCCATGAGAAGGGCAAAGGCGAGATCAGCCGTCGTTTCCGTGAGGACCCCCGGCGTATTTCCCACGAGGATTCCCCGACGGGTCGCTTCCTTCACGTCGACATTGTCGAAACCGACGGCGTAGTTACTGATGATCTTGAGCTGCGGTCCGGCGGCTTCCATGAGTTCCCCGTCCATCCGGTCGGTAAGGAGGCTCAGGACACCGGCTACGCCCCTCACTCTCTCGAGAAGATCGGCGCGGGGGGGCGGATACTCACCGGGCCAGATGTCGGCGTCGCAAAGGGCCCGGATGATTTTGATGCCCTCTTCGGGGATATGTCTCGCAACAAAGACTTTCGGCTTTGACATGGGATACTCCTCAGTTCCCTGCATTTAACAATAGGCTTGAGAGATGACTCAGACGGTAAGGATTTTCTGGAGCCACCGGTAGACGGGCCCGAAATCCTTGCCGACTTCTTTCATTTTCGGGATGGCGAAGATAAACCCCTTCTTCTCGCGGGGGATGAGGGCGATGTGCCTCAGGTTGCCGGGGGCGGGGAGGTCTTTCATGAGCTTCGCGAGCTGGTCGCGGATTTTCAGGTTTTCGTGGTAGAGGATAAAATCGAGGTCCCCCCAGCGGATTTCCTCCCTGTTCAACATGTCGGCGTTGATGATCTTCGGTCCGCGGAAAGCCGCGTATTTTTTTTCGATGAGGTGCCCCTCTCCCGAGGGTGTCCTCGTGAGGTAGAGCGTCACAAAGAGGCGGTCGTGCCTCATGATGAGCTTCGAGATGGGCATGTAGAGAAGGGACTGCCTCGGGAGCATGGTGATCGTCGCGTCCACCTGGGAGACAGGACCCTTCTTCTTGATGAAGAGGTTGGCATGGTAGCCGATGGTCCCGCCGATATTCGTGAACTTCTGTTCATCGGGCTTCACGATCTCGACGAGTTCGTTGAAGGCGGAAAGAAAGATGTTCTTGTTCCGGCGTCTCCCCCAGTAATACCCGAGTGAGAGGAAAAGGCTGAAGGCGATGAAGAGGAAGAACAGGGGCTGCTTCAAAAGATATTCGTGTTCAAACATTTCTTGCTCGCCTCTTAAAGGGCGGAAACGAGATCCTCGGGGATCTCATAAAGACACCGGCCGAGCTGGCAGGCGATGTTGACCGCCAGCTCCACTCTTCGGACAGGAATGTCTTTCCCGAAGTACCGGACCAGCATCTTTTCCACCTGCCCGGCTGTATCCTCGTTGTCTTTCGTGACCTTGTTGTCGATGAGAAGACGAAGAGGGAGCCCGAGGTCCCGAAGCCCTTCGATGAGCCGTTCGGACTCGCGCAGGGCGAGAAGATCGGGGTTGAAGACGAGGACAACGGAGCAATCCTCACCCTGGAGGAGCCGATTCAGGGACTGGTAGTTTTCATCGAGGGCCTTGAGGCGGTTCAAAACGTCATCGTCTTTCTCGTCGTATTTGAGCTTGATCTCCGGGTTGTTTTCCCCCTCTTTCGGCGCACCTCTGACTTTCTGGATGGTGTAGCGCTTGTCGAGGATCTGCCGCCGGATCTGCATGAGGCGCTCGATCCAGGTGATCGTCACGCGGGGGAGGGCCATAAATCTTAGTGTGAGCCCCGTCGGGGGGGTGTCGAAGATGAGGTAGTCGAAATCGTTGCCTTTCCGAATCGTCTCCTCGATGCAGGTGAGAAGCGCGTACTCCTCGATCCCGGGGGAGTATTTCAGGACGTTGAAATAGTTGGTGAGGTTGAGGGCGTGAAGATAGCTGTAGGTGCGAGTGAGGACATCGACCTCGCGCTCGAGGTATTCGCGGGAACGCTTCTGGAGATCCACCTCGGAGAGAAAGAGGTTGGAGGCGAATTTCGTCTGCTTGTCCTTGAGGGTGACGCCGAAGATGTCCCCCAAATTGTGGGCCGGGTCGAGGGACGTGATGAGGACGCGGTGATTCTTCGAGAGTTGGACGGCCGTTGCTGCGGCCATCGTGGACTTTCCGACGCCTCCTTTTCCGGTGTAGAAAATAACTTTCATCAGTCGATCCCCAGGGTGCCGCAGAGCTCCGCCAGCATGTCGCCGCTCGTCTCGGCCCGGTAGTGGAGGACCCGCATCTCCCTTTCCATGTAAGGCAGAAGCTCTACGGCGAGAAAGGTCGGCGGGGCGGGGAACCCTACGAAGGCGCCCAGGAGCAAAAGGCTGAAGATGTTTTCCAACTCCTGCACTTCCTTGCAGGTGAGCGCGATGACGCTTTCCCTGCGACCCTCGCTGAAGCCGTCCAGGACCTCTTTGAAGGTCTTCAAGAATGATTTTTTCTTTTCTTCTTCGCCCATGTAGCTCTCCGGGGCCCTTTACGTATTCCAAATACAGAGGAGACCTTTGGAATAGGACTTCGAAAGTCACATCCAAAGGTCTCCCCGTTTACACTGTCAAGGAATCAATCTTGTTACTCCGTTTTCCGCAGTTTGAGGAAGTCCCAGATGAAAATGGTGTTCAGAACGAGCATGACCCCCATGATGATCTGGACCGTCCAGCCCTGTCCCGGATTCTTGGCGATGTTGTCGGGCATGACGACATACATGAACCAGATGATGGCCGCGGTGACGGTGACCCAGAGGAGCATAGCCGGGATGGTGGCCATGACGGCGAACTTCGATTTCAGCCGCTTCGCCACGTAGGCCGCGCCCGTCATGAGGGCAAGGGACGCGATCAACTGATTCGCCGCGCCGAAGGCAGGCCAAACGATGGTGAAGTTCTTGCTCCATGCGAGATAGATGCCCAGGCCTGCCGGGAGCAGTGAAGCCGTCCAGCGGAAAGTGATGGCCTTGTAAAGGCCTTCGGCTGACGTCCTGAAGGGTTCGCACATCTCGACGAGGCAGTAGCGGGCCAAGCGGTTCGTCGTGTCGAGGGTCGTGAGGGCGAAGGCCGAGAGCCACAGCCCCGCGATGACCTTCACGAGGAGCACGGGGATGAAGGAGAGGAAGCTTGCTCCCACCATATCCGCGTAAGACTGGACGACCATGTTGGCGGGCACGAGCTTGAAGGCTGTCGTCACTTTCGTGTACATCTCACCCCAGTTCCCGGCCGTGAGGGCCAGGGGCTGGTTGGCCGCCGCCGCGGCGTTCTGCAGGGCCGTGTAGCCGAAACCGCCGATGGCGCAGATGATCAATGTGGAGAGAAACCCCTCGGTGAACATGGAGCCGTATCCCACGAAGAGGGCGTCAGACTCCTTCTCGAGCTGTTTGGATGAGGTTCCCGAGGCTACGAGGGAGTGAAAACCGGACAGGGACCCGCAGGCGATGATGAGCGGGATGGCCGGCCAGAAGGGAGTCGCCTTGCCGCCCACAAGGATGGGGGCGAAGCTGGATACCATTGGCGCCTCGAAACCCTTGAAGGTGAAGACGGCGGCCGCGAAGCCCAGGGCGAGGCCGAAGTAGAGGAGGAAGGAGTTCAAATAGTCCCGCGGCTGCAGGAGGATGTTTACGGGGATGGAGGCGGCGATGATGATGTAGGCAAAGAGGACCAGAAGCCAGATATCGTGGCTGATCAAAAGAGGTGTCAGCGTGCCCGCGTAGATCGCGGCGGCCAGGAGCACGACACCGATAACGGTGGCCGTGGGCAGGTTGATCTTCCACCTATAGATCATCTGGCCGAGAAGGAGGGCCACGATGGTCATGTAAACGGATGCCGAGGCGATCTCGCCGGTCTTAGCGAACATGGTAGAGACGACGTCGGCGAAGGCGGCCACGACGAGGATGAGCAGGAAGAAGACGAGCCAGTAGAAGGCCGTACCGGAGCGCTTCGTGAAGAGGTCCGAGGCGACGAACTGGACGGACTTGCCGTCATAGCGGATCGAAGCCATGAGGGCCAGGTAGTCATGGACGGCGCCGATGAAGACGTTTCCGAACCACACCCAGAGCAGTCCCGGGAGCCAGCCCCAGCACATGGCCATGGCCGGGCCGATGATGGGTCCCGCGCCGGCGATGGACGCAAAGTGATGCCCGAAGAGGACGTATTTGTTGGCGGGAACATAGTCGATACCGTCGTAGAGGCGCTTGGACGGGGCATCAATGGAATCCGATGCCCGGACGACGTCACGCTCGATCTTCTTACCGTAGACCCAGTAGAGTCCCATGTAAATTACGAAAGCGATGATAATAACAACAGTGGTAGTCATCTAGATCTCCTCCTTTCAAAGATTTGGGAACATGTTATATAACGGTTGAAAGAAAACGTCAGGAAACCGTATATCCGACGTATTTAATTACGCCTCTTGCTCAGTAAAGTCAAATGGTTTGTCGCTTGACAAAGCGGGTTTTTGGAGTATTTTAAATGCATAAATTTCTTTTGATATCAGGCAGGTTAACCCGTCAATTTTCTGTCACATTACGGCAAGCCGCTGGTCGATGCGCGTCGAATCGTCATTCAAACTAAACACTTAATTAAGTTCATAAACCGAGGTGAACCATGGCAGGAAGCAGGAAGAAGACGCAGGCCGATGAACGGTTGAGGATCGGCGCAAAGATCAAGGAGCGCCGGCAGAAGAAGCGCCTGACGCTGGAGGACCTCGCAGCCAAGACGGGCCTCGAGAAGTCCGTCCTCACGAAGATCGAAAAAGAGGAAACGGTCCCGCCCCTGGGCACGCTCCTGAAACTGTCGAAAGCCCTCGACATCAGTATGGCCTATTTCTTCGAGGACGAGGTGGAACTGGAGCGGATTTCGGTCACCCGAGGCGGCGAGCGTGTCCGCGTCAAGCGAAGGCCCCACCACCAGGAGGGGGAGGTGGACTACATCTACGAGTCCCTGGAGTCCCGGAACCCCAACAAGCACATGGAGCCCTTCCTGGTCGAGTTTCTCCCCCTGGAGACGGGGGACATGGTCTTCATGAGTCACGAGGGCGAGGAGTTTCACTACGTCCTGGAGGGAAAAGTGGAATTCCGCACCGATGACCGCGTTGAGGTCCTCTGCCCGGGGGACTCCCTCTATTTCGAATCGGAGATCAACCACAGCTTCCGGTCCCTCGAAGGCAAGCCTGCGAAGGTCGTTGCCTGCGTCTGGAGCCGGCCCTGATGAAAGGTTAGAGACCATGCTGGAGATTCGATTTCACGGCCGGGGCGGGCAGGGGACGGTGGTGGCCACGGTGCTTCTCGCCAAGGCCTTTTTCGAGGCCGGGTACCAGGTCCAGAGCTTCCCCTTCTTCGGCGTCGAAAGACGCGGTGCCCCCGTCGAGGCCTATCTGCGGCTGGATAAAAAAGAGATCCTCATGAGGACCAACGTCTACACGCCGGACCACGTCGTCGTGCAGGACCACACCCTTCTTCTGACCATCAACGTGACGAGGGGTCTGAAGCCGGGAGGCTGGATTTTGATCAACGCGCCCGCCGTGCCGGCGGACACGGGTCCCTTCACGGGATTTCGCCTCGCCTGCATCGATGCCAACCGCATCGCCCTCAAACATCAGTTGGGCACACGCACCCACCCCATTGTCAACACTGCCATGATCGGGGCCTTTTCCCGCGTGCTGGGCATGCCGCCCGTGAAGGCCATCGCCGCAGCCATTCACGAGGAGGTCCCGAGAGAGGCGGAGAAAAACGTCCGGGCTGCCCAGGATGCTTACAAAGAAGTCCAGCGCGTGGGGCTCATAGACGCCAAAGGCACCGGAATGGTCCGGGCAAAGAAGAGATGAGAGCGTAACATGCCGAGAAAAAAAGCAGTCACAGCGGAGAGTCTTCGTTTTTTCCCCCGTTCCTACCTGTCCACCGAGGCCAACAAGACGGGCTCCTGGCGTTTCCTCAAGCCCCGTTACGAGGAGAAGACCGCCCCCTGCAGTGCCGCATGCCCCGCCGGCGAGGACATCGCACGGGTCGAGATCCTCACCACGCAGGGGATGTTCAAGGAAGCCTGGGAGACCATCCTGCGGGAAAACCCTTTCCCGGCCGTCTGCGGCCGTGTCTGCTACCACCCCTGCGAGAGCCGATGCAACCGGGGCGAATTCGACGAGGCCATCGCCATCCACAGCATCGAGCGGTTTCTCGCCGACACAGCGGGCCGCAATGAGATGAAACCTTCCCTGGAGCGCCTGACGTCGAAAAAGCAGAAGATCGCCGTTGTCGGGGCCGGACCGTCGGGCCTGTCAGCGGCCTACTTTCTTGCCCTCCTCGGGTACGGGTGCGATGTCTTCGAAGCGTCGGAGGAGCCGGGCGGGATACTGCGCTGGGGGATCCCCCTCTACCGTCTGCCGCTGGCGGCGCTGAGGAAGGAGGTTGCTCAGATACAGGATGCAGGCGTCCGTATCTTCACGGAGAAGACGCTTTCGAAGGGCTTTATCGATGAGGCGAAGGGACGGTACGATGCAGTCTTCATGGGCAGCGGACATTATCGATCGGGGGACATGGGGGTCCCCGGTGAAGATCTCGAGGGTGTCGAGGACGGACTGAAGTTTCTCCAGAAAATGCGCAGGGGCGACGGGTTGAAACTCGAAAGCCCCGTGGCCGTCATCGGCGGTGGCAACTCGGCCGTTGACGTCGCCCGCTCGGCCCTCAGGCTCGGAAGCAGGGCGATCATCGTCTACCGTCGTCGGCGTCAGGACATGCCTGCCTTTCCGGGTGAAGTCGCAAGCGCACTGGAAGAAGGTGTGGAGCTGATGGAGCTTCTCGCCCCGGCGAAGGTGGAGCAAGACGGTAAGGATCTCGTCCTGCACGTCCGGCGGCTGAAGGTGACGGGCGAGGACGGGAAGGGCAGGGGGATCGTCGCCCCGGACGGGAAAAAGACAGACAAGATCCGCGTGCGCCGGATCTTCAGCGCCATCGGTGAGGGTCCCGAAGATCCCTGGCTTGAGCCCCCGCAGGGGGACAAGACCGCCATCGCACTCGAAAATTGCCTTTTGCTGCCGCGCGGTAAGAATCCCGTCGTGATCTACGGAGGGGACCTCACGGCCTCCATCAAGAGTGTCGTTAACGCCGTCGCCTCCGGGAAGGAAGCGGCCATGGCCCTCGACATTCTGCTGCGTGAAGGACCGAAAGCCGTCGAGAGCGCTCTAAGGAAGTTCAGGGTCGGCGGCGGCCCGTCCCTCTCCATGGAGGCCTACCTGAAGGGCCCCCGAGCCGAGAGAAGCCCCCACGTGGTGGCCTATCCGGAGATCAACAAGGACTACTTCGAACTGGCCCGGCGTCTCAGCCAGCCGAGGCTTCTCATCGAGGAGCGCCGTCGAACCTTTGAAGAGGTGGAACTGAGGGTTTCGGCCAACATCGCCATCCGGGAGGCCGAACGCTGCTTCCACTGCGGCCTGTGCGATCAGTGCGACAACTGTTATCTCTTCTGCCCCGATCTCGCCGTTCTCCGCGACGACGGGATTCACAAACGCCGGATCAACTACGACTACTGCAAGGGCTGCGGGGTCTGCGTGGTTGAATGCCCCCGCAATGCCATGGCCCTCGAGGAGGAGAAGGTATGAAGAAAGTCCTGGAAGGGAGCCAGGCCGTGGCGGAGGCTGTCCGCCTTGCCGGTGTGGGTGTCATCTCGGCCTACCCGATCACGCCGCAGACGCACATTGTGGAGGAACTTTCCCGGTATTGCGCCGACGGGACGATGAACGCCAAGTTCCTGCGAGTGGAGAGCGAGCACTCGGCCATGGCGGCCCTCATCGGCTCGGCGTCGAGCGGCATCCGGACCTTCACCGCCACCTCGGGGCAGGGGCTCGCCCTCATGCACGAGCTTTTGCACTGGGCCTCCGGTGCAAGGCTTCCCATCGTCATGGCCGAGGTAAACCGGGCGCTGGCCCCGGGGTGGAACATCTGGGTCGACCAGACGGACAGCCTGGCGCAGCGGGACACGGGCTGGATCCAACTGTACTGTGAAAACTCCCAGGAGACCCTCGACACCACCCTCATGGCCTACCGGCTGGCGGAACTCGTGAACCTGCCCGTCATGGTCGTCCTCGACGCCTTCTTCCTCTCCCACACCTATGAACCGGTGGACGTCCCGGACCAGAAGAAGGTGGACCGGTTCCTGCCGTCCTATGTGCCCAAGTTCCAGGCGGATACGAAAAACCCTTGCGCCTTCGGGCCTCTCGTGGCGCCGGACAACTACATGGAGATGCGCTACGACATCGCCCGTGCCATGGACGACGCCCTGGAGAGGTTTCCCGAAGTGGAAGATGAATACGCCCGGCTTTTCGGGCGGCGCTACGGGGCGATGGAGCCCGTAATGTGCAGGGACGCGGATATCATTTTACTTACTTCGGGGACGGTGACCAGCACCACCCGCCTGGTCGTGAAAGACCTGCGAAAAAAGGGCGAGAAGGTCGGGGTTCTGAAGATGAGGCTCCTGCGTCCCTTTCCGGTCGTGGAGTTGCGCGAGGTATTGAAGGGCGCAAAGAAGGTCGCCGTCATCGACCGGAACTTCTCCTTCGGTGCAAGCGGCATCTTTGCACAGGAGGTCAGGGCGGCGCTCTGCAACCTGCCGAAGCACCCGGCCGTCTTCGGGTATGTGGCCGGTATCGGCGGCCGGGACGTCACGCCGGCGCTCATCGAGGAGGTCTACTGGAAGACCAGGAAGAACAAACTGCCGGAGAAAGAGAGCGTCTGGATGGGGCTCAAGGAGGTCAGCGATGCAGCTCGACGTCAGTGATCGTGAATACATGTATTCTGGGCACGTGGGCTGTCCCGGATGCGGGGCGGCCGTTGCCATGCGATTTCTCCTGAAGGCCCTGGGCGACAAGGTCATCATGGTGCTGCCGGCCTGCTGCTGGTCCGTCATCGCGGGCCCCTATCCGCAGTCGACGCTCCGCATCCCCGTCATTCACAGTGCCTTCGAGACCGGCGGCGCCGTGGCAAGCGGCGTGCGGGCGGCCCTGGACATGAAGGGGGACAAGGAAACGACCGTTGTCACCTGGGCGGGGGACGGCGGGACCTTCGATATCGGTTTCCAGGCCCTGAGCGGCGCCGTGGAGAGAAACGAGGATTTCATCTACGTCTGTTACGACAACGAGGCCTACATGAACACGGGGATCCAGCGCAGTTCCTCCACACCTTACGGGGCATGGACCACGACGACGCCCGGGACGGAGTGGAAGAAGATGCGGAAGAAAAACATCGTCGAAGCCCTGGTGGCCCATCGGATCCCCTATGCCGCCACGGCCAACATCGCTTTTCCCGAGGATCTGACCCGGAAGGCGAAGAAGGCCAAGGAGACAAAGGGGTCCAGGTTCCTTCACATCTACGCCAGCTGTCCCACGGGCTGGAAGATCCCCTCGGAGATGGCCATCAAGATCGCCCGGATGGCCGTACAGACCAACATTTTTCCCCTCTACGAGGTGGAGGGCGGGATCAAATACACGATCAATTACAAACCCAAGGAATACCCCGTCAGGGAATATTTCAAACTCCAGGGGCGTTTCAGCCACCTCACGGACAAGGATCTGGCTCAGATCCAGGAAATGGTGAATGAGGACTGGGAGATGCTGCTGCGCAAGGCGGGCGAACGCGCATAGCGGCTTTGCCGCGGGCACAGGGGTCAGGGTACAGGGTACAGGGTACAGAACGGGCCTTGCATCTAACCATCTTTGAACAGCCCGCCTGTGACTTGTGGCGAGTGAAGAGTGGTGAGCATAAAAATAGTGATTTGTGGTTGGTGATGGGTGGCTAGCAAGACCGAATAGACCGGATAGACCGAATAGACGGAATAGACCCGATACCCTGAGGATTCAAATATGGCCATGCAGCCGGAAATGATAAGAAAGATTGACTCGATTCTCGAAAGGGTCAAGGACCCCGAAAGCGACCTCCCCGTGGCGCAGCTGGGGCTCGTCCAGCGGGTCCGCTACAACGAAGAGAAGAAAAAAATGTACATCTTCACGAATCTCAACGAACATGTGCCGAAATGCAGCACCTGCCGCTTCATCGCCGCCGGTGTGGTTGCGAGGATCACGAAGGATCTCGAGGCGGCCTTTAAGTTGGAGTTTCCCGATCTGTCAGTGGAGTTTGTCTAGAAGCCGGGTCTCGCCTGAAATGCCATCATCCTGATTTATGCTGTGACGTTCAGGACAGCTAATCCCTGCCGAACTTCGAGAACATGTAGAGCGGGTCATGGTCCGCCCTCAGGCTCGTTATCCTGACCAGGTGGGATTTCTCTTCGTTGAGCATTTTCTCCAGGATCTTCCTCTGAGCTTTGTCCTTCGACAGCTTGACGAGCTCCGTGTAGAGGAGGATAGCATTACGCTCGGCCTGTAAGGCGATCTTGCAGGCTTCTTCCACGGTTTTTACCGTTTCCAGCTTCCTGGTCATGTCCTCGCCTTTCGGAAAGACTCCCTCCCGGGCAACGGCATTGAGATAGTCGTCGACATCAACGGACTTGAAGCACTCTTCAATCCCTTTTTTCAGGGTCTTTTCCTTGAGACCGATAAACTCTTCGAGATGTCGCGCCTCCTCTTTTGCAAGCTTCAAGAACAGTGCCCGCAGATCCCTGTCCTCGAACATATCTGCCGCTTTTGTGTAGAAGGTTATCCCATCCTTTTCCGCTTGCAGCGCGAAATCAATTACACGTATGTCGACATTTGCCATGTCCAGACCTCATCGTAGAGCGCAAAAAAATGGCGTTTGTTTGGGCGCCTGACTTCCTTTGTGCCAAAGTGACATCACCGGGACATACAAAAGAGCCGGAATGTTCAGTTTCCAGAGTTTTTTATCAGATCATCTGGAAGCCTGCAACGATCTTTTCCAGTGTGTCCCGGCTCTGGTCGAAGTCCTTTCGCCTTCCGCAGGCCGTCAGGATGAAGAGCTTGTTCTTCGCAAATGCAATGGCCGAGATCGCCGAAAAGGCATTTTCCCCCGAACCGTATTGAAATTCATAGACAGCGGCTTTGTCCGCGTTTCTGACACTACTCGAGATGTGTTTGACGAATCGATACTCGGGGAATTCGGTTGAGCGCGTCTTCACCGTGTCCTTCACCGCGGTAGGACCCGGATCCCGCAGGTCGGACACGTTGATGGTCACCCCGGGACTCGATGTTTCCTTTCCCCGGACCACATCCGGTACGCGGGCAGCGGCAGGAGGGGACAGCTCGATTCCCCCATCGATATCGGTGACGACCCACTGTGACGGGCAGGAGAAGCGAAATCCAAACGCTGCCTTTTCGCAGGCCTGCCAGCCCTTGTCGAGGACCTCTTCCTTCCGTCCCAAAACCTTGTCGAAAAATCCCATAACCAGCCTCCTATCCTTGTGCAGCCACCCAGCGAAGCGGCAGCAGGTGTAGTCCAAAATGCAGCTCTATGAGTAAGGGACTTCATGTGTCGTCTGCCGTGCTTTAAGTGCGTCATCAAGATGCCGGTGACACATTTTTTTAAATGAAAACCGCCAGCCAATCGTTAAGTTCAGCTGGCGGCCCGACCGAGCTCGCAATTCCTCCAGAAATAAAAATTTTCTGGACCCTGACTCATATCAAGTTTTGCACTTATATTTGCATATTGTTGACCACTTAGCAAGAATCAGATTGTCACTGTAGATTATGACATATTTTCATACGGTTCATTCACTCCATATGCGGCCTTCACCCTTTTATTTGTTGCGGCTTGTCATGGCTTGTTCTGGGTTCGTTATCTGTCTTCGGCACCGCCTTGGTCGCAAGGATCACGAAGGTTCTCGAGGCGGTTTTCAAGGCAGGCGGAGTTCGTCAAGATGCCGGGTTTTGCGCCTTAGACCACTATCCGGACGGGACGAAAAAGAGGCCGTCTTTATGGGACGGCCTCTTTTTTAGACATATCAGCTTGTTATTTTTTCGGTTCCGGTTGCAGGCCGGCAGCGCCGCGGCAAGCGGCGTGCGCGCTGTCGCGGATATGAAAAACGTCGTTATTACCGCACCCCCGCAGCCTGTTCGGCCGTGGAGATGGCCTGGTGGGCCAGATCGACGGAGCGCCCCAGGGTGTTCAGTATCATGGTCGGGTTGTGGAAGCCCATGCTGTTCTCAGCCGATACGAAGTCCCAGTACCACTGTGCCTTTCTGACGAGTTCGCGGGCCCTGTTGAGTTCCGCCTTGTTCGCCCTGCCGGTCTTCGAGGCCTTCCCGATGATCTCGTGGGCCTTCGCCACGGTCTGCCCCGCCGTCTTCTGCATGTCCCAGACGCTGGCCTGGGTGGTCTTCACCCGGTCGAGGAGCCACTCGTCGCTCTGCGTATGGCAGGTCCTGCAGGCTTCCCTGCCGTGTTTCATGGGGCTTGTGACCCAGTGGGATGTGTACTTCTGCCCGCCCACCTTCATGTAGGGCATGTGGCAATCGGCACAGGACACGCTGGAGTTTGCGTGGACGCCCCCGCTCCAAACCTCGAACTCGGGGTGCTGGGCCTTGAGCATCTTGGCCTCCGAGTCGGGATGCTTCCAGTCCATTGCAAAGCCGTTGGGAACGTCAGAGTAGTATTCGTAAATCTTCTCGGGGTGAAGGCCGTTGGCCCAGGGGAAAACGACTTTCTTGTTCGCGGGAACGAAGTAGTACTCCACATGGCACTGCCCGCAGACGTAGCTTCGCATCTCCTCGCGGGTGGCTTTCTTCACGTCGATGCCGCGCTGCTCCATGGCCTCGATGAAGGCCGGGTTGATGACGCGCAGGTTCATCGTCTTCGGGTCATGACAGTTTGCGCAGACGATGGGATGCTTCAACTGGGGAAGGAGATCAAAGAGGGGCGTCTTCGCGTAATCCCAACCCTTCTCTTTGAACAAATCAGCAAGCTGGGCCGTCTTGCAGGTCATGCAGGCGCCCGGCGTGGTCTGGTTGATGCGCTTTGTCTCCTTGAGATCCTGGAGGGCATACACGTGCCCCCGTTCCTCCGAGTAATCGACGCTGAAGGGCATCCCCTTGAAGTTGACGAGAATTGCGGGTTCCTTGACCGACTTCTGGACCTTTTCGCTCCCGCCGAAACCCGTGGGTGAAACGGCCATTTCCTTGTTACGCAGGTAACTGTTGTACTCCAGCGGGTAATGCTTACCCCAGACGGCGGGGTCGTACTCCCCTTCGGGAATGCTCGCGACCTTCATCGTCGCGTAGGGCGTTCTGACAAAGACCTGCAGGACGATGATGAAGAGCACGACCAGCGCGATTCCCGCGAGCGTCATCCAGATTTTCTTATTGCTGTCCAACGATAATCCCTCCTCCCTTTTCAAGCCCCCGCTGGTGGACGGAGAAACGATGACACTTGAGGCAATCGGCTCCGCCTGCCCCCATGGGCGTGTTCTGTACCGTCGAAAAATGACACCTCAGGCAGTTGCCGTTCGCGATTTCCCTGCCCTCTGCCGAAATGGAAATGGCGGCGGGATATGTTTTCATGGTTTCATGGTAGAGGTCGTTGAGTCCGGCTTTGACTTTGTAGGCGACTTTACCGAGAATGTGGGTGTCGGTCAGATGGCATTCGACGCAGGCAAACTGCTTGTGGTTGGACATTTGCCAGCGGCTGTGGACGTGGTCCATGCTGTGGCAGGCGCCGCAGACCAGGGGGCTGCCCGAGGCGTGATATTTGCCGACCGCGACGGCTACGAGGACTGCGCCGGCAATGATGCCGATGGACAGGAGTTTCTTCGGGGGCAGGCTGAGGAAGTCTTTCCAGTTCATCAACAATATCCCAATATCCCGCGGCTGTTCGACTGGGTAACAAAATTGATACGCCCCGCAGCGTTTCGAGGCTAGACAAAAAATTCATAAATGTCAAGCGTGAAACGGGCCATAAAACGCGAGGGTGCTTCAATGCGTCTTTTTCTCGATCCGGGCCGGCGGACCTCTCTTTCTTCTGAAGTTTATTTTTTGACATGCAAGCCTGTATTCCTTATACTCTGCCCGACCCTTCGGCCTTTTCTGATCAGACAAAGTAAAAGCAACACGACGAAGGGCTGAAAGACATTGAGGAGGAACCTATGCGCGTACCCGAAGGCTCGGAAATCACCAGACAAATATTCTGGAATGTTTACAGCGGTGAAGGACTGAACATGACCCAGGTGGCGCTCTACGTCCTCGCCATCGTTGCCGTCGGGCTATTCATCCTGGGCCTGTACAAATCGGGATTCATGGCCCGCAAAAAAACGTGGAAGCTGGGTCAGGGCGCGGACGTGGCTCGCACCGACAACCCCGGCGCCAGGCTCGCGTTTACCCTGGCGGAGATCCTCGGCCATCGCAGAATCCTCCGGGAACCCTACCAGGGTCTTTTCCACCTGTGCGTCTTTTACGGTTTCCTGGCCCTGGCGATCACCACGACCATTGTGGCCCTGCAGGCCGACGTCTTCTGGCCGATCTTCAACTGGTATTTCTTCAAGGATCAGTTCTATCTGGGCCTTTCGCTCTTTGCCGACGTCTTCGGCCTGATTGCCGTCGCGGGCACCCTCATGGCGCTGGCACGGCGTTATGTCACGAAGCCCGACTGGCTGGACGAAAAAGGGGAGGACAAGCCCATCCTGTGGTTCATTCTGGTTATTCTTTTGACCGGCTTCCTCGTCGAGGGGATGCGCATACAGGCAACCGAGGCGAACCCGACAAGCCCCATGTATCCCTACATCTGGTACTCGCCAGGCGGCCGCATGTTCGCATTTCTCTTCGCGGGGATGGGCTTGACCGATCTCAAGGTGGCCCACGTGACCATGTGGTGGATCCATGTCCTGAGCGCCATGACATTCATCGTCATTCTCGGCAATTCGAAGCTGCTGCACATGATCATGACCCCGGTGAACATCTTCCTGAAGCCCGACGTGCAGACTCCTCCCCTCAAACCCATGCCGCCCGAGATGTTTGAAAAGGCGGAGACCTTCGGCATTCACAAGGCGGAAGAATATTCCTGGAAGGATCTGTTCGACACGGAGGCGTGCATGCGTTGCGGCCGCTGCGTCGAGGTCTGCCCGGCCTTCAATACCGACAAACCCCTGAAGCCCAGGGACGTGATCCAGAATCTTCGCACCCATCTGGAGCAGAAGGCAAAATTCGTCATCGATGAAAAAGGGAAGTACAAGCTCATTCCGGACGAAGCCTACACCGGCCCGGCACTCATCGGAGACACCATAGAGAAGGACACCATCTGGTCCTGCACCACCTGCATGGCCTGCGTGGAGGCCTGTCCTGCCTACATCCTTCAGTTTCCCAAGCTCATCGAGCTCCGGCGATACATGGTCATGATGGAGTCCGACTTTCCCGGAGAGGTCCAGGAGCTGTTCAAGGGCATGGAGAACAACTCCAACCCCTGGAGCATCGGCGCCCATATGAGGGCCGACTGGGCCAAGGGCCAGGATATCCCGCTCATGTCCGAGAAGGGCGGCGCTGAATACCTCTTCTATGTCGGCTGCGCCGGTTCCTTCGACAACCTCAACAGGAAGGTCGCGCTGTCCCTGGCAAAGATCTTCAGGGCTGCGGGCCTGGATTTCGCCATCCTGGGCACGGAGGAAGGCTGCTGCGGAGACTCGGCCAGGAAGATCGGCAACGAGTACGTCTACCAGGCCCTCGCGACGGCAAACATCGCGACCTTCAAGGCATACAACGTGAGTCGCATCATCACCCTGTGCCCCCACGGGTACAACACCCTCAAACATGACTACAGGGAGCTTGGCGGAAACTATGAGGTGTTCCATTACACCGAGATCCTGGACCGGCTCGTCCGTGAGGGCAGGATCAAGCTGAAAACAGCCATCCCGGATCTCGGCGCCATCGCCTACCACGATTCCTGCTACCTTGGCCGGTACAACAAGATCTACGACCAGCCGAGAAACATCCTCAAGGCTTTCACGTCGGGTCCCATGGTCGAGATGGCCGGCAACCACGCCAAGAGTTTCTGCTGCGGAGCCGGCGGCGGCAGGATGTGGATGGAAGAGCACATCGGCTCGAGAATCAACCACAAGCGAACCAGGGAAGTCGAGGCAGCCGGCGCCAAGACCGTATGCACCGCGTGTCCCTTCTGCTATACGATGCTCTCGGACGGTATCAAGGAACTCAATCTCTCCGAGAAGATCCAGGCCATCGACATCGCTCAACTCGTTGCCCGTGCGGCTGGCCTCGATGACAAAGCCTGAAAAGCGGGAGACGGGAGAAGGCATGCGCGAAAAGCATCCAGGACCGCGGAAACATCAGAAAAAGCCGTGACGCTTTATCAGAGATAAAGCGCTGCTCGCTCAACTGAAGGTGTAGGAAGGCAAGTCACCGTCCGGCGTTCGGCCGTGATCGCGTTCACCATTTGCCTGTGAATCTTGCCCGGCGATCAAGCTATTGAACAGCCCTCTACCCCTTTTTTTTCATGAGGGCGCTTAAAACCCTGTCGTGGAGCGGGGTCGGGATGCCCAGCTCTTTACCGGACCTCGTGATGTATTCCATGAAGATGTCCAGCTCCAGGGGGTTTCCTTTTTCATAGTCTCGCTGCATGGAGGTCTTCGTGGCAAAGGGGAAGCTGGACACCTTCCCGATGGAGCCCTTGACGATGTCCGGGGGGAGGTTCACGCCCCTGGCCCTCGCCACAGCCTCGGTCTCCCGCAGGAGCCCCTCGAGCATCTTCAGACTCTCGGGGTCTTCGAGGATTTCCCCGAAGGTCTTTCCCAGCATGGACGTCAGTCCCGCCAGGGGGCTTACGAAGATGTACTTCGTCCAGATCGGCACGGCGATGTCGGTCGTGAGTTCGGCCTTGATGCCGGCCTTTTTGAGCAGGTCCTCGATGGGCCGGTACTTTTCGACCTCGGCGTTGTCGTCGGGCCCGAAGATGAGCTGGCAGGACCCCCCGGCCTGACGGACTTCGCCGGGCGCGATGATGCTGGAACCGATGTAGACGGTGCCCCTGATCACCGTGCCGTGCCGGAGCGCCGCCTTCAGCCGCTCGGTGATATTCACCCCGTTCAGGAGGGGGATGACGACGGTTTTTCCATGGATGTTGCCCGAGAGCGTCTTGGCGGCGTTTTCAAGGCCGTAGCTCTTGACGCAGAAGAAGACAAGGTCCAGCTTCCCGATCTCGGCGGGGTTGTCCGTGGCCAGAGTGGGTTTGGCCAGGTATTCGCCGTCGACGGTGATGAGTTTCAATCCTTTTTCGCGGATGGCCTTCAGGTGATCCCCCCGGGCGATGAAAATGATTTCGTGCTCCCGCGAAGGACCATATTTCAATGCGAGTTTTCCGCCGAAGTACCCGCCGACGCCCCCGATACCAACGATACCGATTCTCATGACTGATTCTTTCCCCTTTCTTTCAATTCATGAAACGGCCGTGCTATGCCGAAACAACGGGCCGGTTTGTGCTCAGGTGCCGTCCGCCGTCCACGGGCAGGATGACCCCCGTGATCCAGGAACTCTCATCCGATGCCAGGAAAAGGGCCGCTTCGGCGATGCCGCCGACTGTTTTTCCATCCAGCAGTCTCATGAGCCCCTCCTTTCGTCGTCGGTCTTTCGGATCATTATAGCAGACCAGGAAAATCTTGCGAAATGGAAATCGGGGCGTCGCGGCCGCACCCTTCCCGACGGGATGTCCCGGCTAATTTCCGATCAGCCCCGCTTCCTCCAGAAAAGACAGCACCAGGCGGGCAAAGCCATCGGGGTTATCCGTGTGAACAGGGTGGGCGGCCTTCCGGATCTCCGCAAAACGGCCCCCGGGGATGGCCCGGCTCATCTCCCGGGCAGCCTCCGCGGGAAGAACACGGCTCTCCTCGCCCCGGACGACAAGGGCGGGACAGCGTATGTCCGGAAGAGAGGGCCGCAGATCGTACCGGGGGTCGAAGTGGCGGAGGAGTTCCCGGTCGTAAAGACAGCGCCACCTGCCTTCGCTGTCGCGGGAAAGGGCCCTGGCGGCGAAGGTCCTGAGGAGACCCCGGTCGGCGTAGGGACTGTTCACCTTCATCCAGTCGACATAGTCTTCGATCGTCTCATACGATTGAGGCAGGTCCCGATAGAGCCCCATGAGGTATTTTTTGTTCCACGGCGGCGGAAAGGCCTCGATATCGACATGGATCAGGCTGACGACCCGTTCCGGGTGCAGGGCGGCCAGGCGGGTGGCGTGAAGAGCGCCCATGGAATGGCCCATGAGGATGAAACCCTGAAGCCCCAGCCTTTCGACGAAGCGCTCGAGATCGGACACATAGTCGTCGCAGGTGTAAGCCGGCGGCCCGGGCCAGGTGCTTTTGCCGTGACCCCTCTGATCCGGTGCGAAAACGCGGAGAAAGGGGAGGGACCGACGGGCGAAGTCGTCCCAGATGTAAGCGTTGTCGCCGATGCCGTGAACAAGGACGATGGCTCTATCGGCCGAGCTTTCCCACTCGAGGTAATGGAGCCTGAAGGTGTCGAAGTACATGTTGCGGCTGATCGGCTGGTTCTGCATCTCCTCCCGGCACCCTCTTTTTTTTACGCCGAAAAACTTTTCATACACTTTCAGGATTGTCCACAGAAAATTTCGAAAGCCGGAAGTCCGGGATGTGCAGAAATTGTCCTTGAAATATTGAATCAGGCTGGCATAAACTTCGCAATAAACGAAAAAAGCTGCACTTTTCTGGCGTCGAAAGGCGCGTTCCGTCAGCGGGAGATCGACATGGCCGACCGGAAGACCGGGGATCATCGTCCCTGGGGTTATTTCCTCGTGATCAGCGATGAGCCCGATCACAAGATCAAGAGGATCGTCATTTATCCCGGCAAACGGTTGAGCCTGCAGAGGCATCGCCTTCGCGCGGAACACTGGTTCATTCTTTCCGGGGAGGCCTTGGTGACCCGGGGAAGCGATGAGATCCCGCTCGTGGCAGGGGAGTCCATCGACATCCCGAGAGGGGCCCTGCACCGCGTGTTGAATCCGGGGAAGGAAGAAACGGTGATCATCGAAGTGCAGACCGGTGATTATTTCGGCGAAGACGACATCGAGCGCGTGGAAGACGATTTCGGCCGGGCATAGAGAAGGACCTGCCTATGGAGTCGAGCGAACTTAACCTGGTTGCCACGATCATGGCCGGCGGCACGGGGACGAGATTCTGGCCGATGAGCACGAAGGAGCGGCCCAAGCAGTTTCTGAAGCTCTTTGGCAACCGGAGTCTCCTGCAGAAAAGCTATGACCGGATCCGTGATCTCCTGCCGGTCGACCGCATCATCGTCCTGACCAACGCAGCCCATGTGCGGATGGTGATTGAGCAGCTGCCTGAACTCCCCGCCGGGAACGTCATCGGGGAGCCGCTCAAACGCGACACTGCGGCAGCCGTCGGGCTTGCGGCCGCGCTCTGCCGCAAGCGCTTCGGGAATCCCGTCATCCTGACCCTCACGGCCGATCACCTGATCGAGCCCGTCGACCTTTTTCAGAAGACCCTCCTTTCGGCGGCAAGGAAGGCCGCGGAAGAGCCTGTGCTCTACACCTTCGGCATCAAACCGGAACACCCGGCCACCGGGTACGGATACCTCGAGTTCGGCAGACGGGTGTTTGCGGACGATGGCATCGAGCATTTCGAACTCCTCAGGTTCAAGGAAAAACCCGATCTGGAAACGGCGAAAAGTTACCTGTCCCTGAGGCGATTTTACTGGAACTCCGGGATGTTCGTCTGGACGGCCGAAACGATCCTGCGGGAAATGAGGGCAAGCCTCCCGCACCATCACCGGTGCATGACCCGGGCAGCCGCAAGCGACGGGAGCCCGTCGTGGCAGAAAGCACTGGAGGATGCCTTTCATGAGGTCTCCGCCATATCCATCGACTACGGCGTGATGGAGAAAGCCGCCCGCGTCAGGGCCGTGGCCGCCCGGTTTACGTGGTCCGACGTCGGAGGCTGGCTTTCCCTTGAGGCTTTTTTGTCGAAAGACAGGGAGGGGAACGCCGCCCGAGGAGAGATATTCACACTGGATGCGTGCGGAAACCTTGTCTTCTGCGAGGACACCGGCGAGGAGGTCATGATGATCGGCCTCAGGAATCTCGTCATCGTCCGGGCCGGGAAGAAGACGCTCATCATGAAGAAAGAAAAGGCCGAGGAACTCAAACATCTCGTCCGGGTTCTTGAAGAGAAAGAAAGCACTTGAGCAGGACCGATTCCTCAATCAGTTTGCCCCGCATTCAAAAAGAGCAATTCCATTTGTTCCCGTTTATTCTGCGAGAAATCTTTCATTTCCATATGGTTCCTAGCACAAATTTATCACATTAGACCTTTGGATTTCATGTCTAGCGACCTGCCCACGCACCATCTGTCTAATCACAGTGACACTCGGATTATTTACGGTTCTCAATGCGGGAATTCCAAGAATTACTTTTTGAAATTGTTGAAGTTGTGTTCCATCGTTGAGTAGAAGATTACAATCGACATTCGTTAAAAAGAAAAAAGTCAGAGTCGATTGACTCTGACTTCTCACGTCCATCGTTACGAATGCACTTACGAGCCAGAATTTTCTTCCTCTTCATTGATATCATCGTACAATTGTGTCCCCATCGTCAGATCAACTGGAACCATGTAGCAATTTTTTCTAGTGTGCCTAGGCTTTGATTAAAGTTCTTTTGCGTCCCGCTGGCCGTCAGGATGAAGAGCTTGTCCTTCGCAAAAGCGATGGCCGAGATCTCCGAGTAAGCATTTTCCCCTGTGCCGTATTGAAATGCATAGACAGCGGCCTTGTCCGCGTTTCACACACTGCTTTCGATGTGTTTGACAAAGCGGTAACCGGGAAATTCGGTCGAGTGTGCCTTCGTGTGTCCTTCACCGCTGCAGGACCGGGATCCGACAGGTCGGATGCACTGATGTTAACCCCGGGGCTCGATATTAAATTTCCCCGGGCTGGATCCGGGATGCGGGCGGCGCCTGGAGGGGATAGCTCGACTCCCCCTTCGATGTCGGTGGGCGGGCAGGAGAACCGAAACCCCAGTTCCGCCATTTCAAAGGCCTGTCAATCCTTGTCGAGTTGCTCTACCTTGCGTCCCATAATCTTATCGAAAAATCCCATAACCAACCTCATTTCTTTATGCACGCCTTCCCTGTCTTGGTTTGCTTTTAAGTAGATTTGCGGCCATAATGAGCGAGAGCTAAGCCCAATATCGTCAGTAACGTCACGATAGCCAAAAGTGGATAAGTGAGCCATGCCTCCAAATCCATCATTTTGACGCCACCAATTGCAGCAATGGCGCAAATTATGACAATGACCTGCAACAGTAAAGTTTTCATCGTATTTCGCCACTCGTGACATCTCATGTGGAAAGATAGGATCAGGGTCGCTAGCTCAGCTCTTCCTGGATTTACTCATTTGCATAATCCAAGGAACAACGATAACAACGACAGCCAACAAATAGAATTCATTTTTTTAATTTCTTAAAATATTTGACAATGGCTGTTCCTATAAAGGGAAAAGATACGAAAAATAAAAGACCCACTATGGCAATCAAATATTTCAATTCCATGGTCAACCCCAAGATTTTGTATAGCTAGACACATTCACTTCTAAATTCAAAGCCGCCAGACAAACGTAAAGTTCAGCTGGCGGCCCGACCTAGCTTATTTCCTCCAGAATCAGTACATACCGATTCTGAACCCTAAAAACGTCTAATAATTGTAGTTGCGTCTCTTACTAATAACTTTTACAAAACCCGCAATTATAATAAAAGCCGCCAGCCAAACGTAAAGTTTAGCTGGCGGCCCGACCTCGCTTGCAACTCCCTCCAGAATTATGATTAATTCTGGACCCCATTGTGGTTTAAGTTTTAATGTTTCTTTTTTCTGTCATATTTTGAAAGATTTAGCAATAAGAATTTATCTAGATGCAACGTGTGAGCGCATGGGATTCCTTGAATTTTAACCGCAAATCTTAACCTTTCCTTGTACTGGAGTGCTGCAGGATCTTCCGTTCCGTACTCTCCGCCTTCCGGCTCCAACAACCGGACGAACAGAGCACTGAGAAACAAAGCCGCCGGCAGAAAAAGAAAATCATGAAGAAAGAAAAGGCCGAGGAACTCAAAAATCTCGTCAGAAATCTTGAGGAGATAGAAAGTTCTTAAATACTACTGCACCCCCTTCTGTTCGTCAATCCCATGCGCAACTCTTATTGGACTGCTGTTCGGCATGGCAGTTCGTCGACGCTCAAGAATCTTTCTTGTCTGTCTTTTTTGCCCAGTTCGCAGCGATACCGATGACGCTTTTTCTTCTGGGCCTGAATTCCGTCCGTACCTCCCCGATTTCTTTTCCCATCTCCACGTCCATGGAGGCGGACTTTCTCAGGGTCAATCGCTGGGTTGCAAAAATGCCGCGGTGCCCCGTCATCAGAAAACTGATGACGCATACCACAGCGGCATAAGGGGCGATCGACGACCCGAAAAGCTCCACGGCGAGGATGCTCATGGCAATCGGTGTGTTGGCCGCGCCAGCCAGCATTCCCACAAAACCCATGGCAGCGAAGATGCCGCGGTCGAGACCGAGGAGGCCCCCGAACAAATTACCGGCCATGGTGCCCGAAAAGATAATGGGGGCGATGATTCCACCCGTCCCGCCGAATGCGAAGGTCACACTGGTTGTAATCGCCTTGAGAGGAAAAGCATACCAGGGGATGACATCACCCTGGAGGGCCTCATGAATGGTTTTTACGCCCAGGCCCATGTAATCCGTCGAAAATAAAAAGGCCAGGGGAATGAGGATGATCCCTCCCGCCAGCCCCTTCAAAGGGTCCCACCATTGGAAGATGGCAGCGAACTTTTTCCCCAGCCTCATCGCTTCAATGAAGAGAACCGAACAGAGACCGAAAAAAAGGCCCGCGAGAGCAGAGACGAGGAAGAAGGACTCCGAGAAAGATGGAACGGATTTCAACGGAAGGTGAAGATAGGTAATCCCGAGAAGCGAGGACACATGATAACTGGTAATCCCCGCGACGAATGACGGGAGAAGGACCTCGTACATGATGCTGCCCACCGAAAGGACCTCGACGCCGAAGATCGCTCCGGCAATGGGCGCCCCCAGAACGGAAGCGAATCCTGCGCTGATTCCGCAGATGACCAGTTTTTTCCTGTCGGTATCGTCAAAACGAATGAGGCCGGCCGAGGCGGATGCCAAAGCCGCCCCGATTTGAGCACAGGGCCCGACTTGACCGACGGAGCCCCCCGCGGCGGCGGTCAGTATCGTGGCGGTCAGCTTTGAAGGAACAACGGCAATATTGATTTTCCCCGATTTTTTATGAACAGCCTCGATGACTTTTTCAGGCCCGTACCCTCCGCTTTCCGGTTCCCATAAACGGACGAGTAAAGCACTGACAAACAGGGCCGCCGGAAGAATCAGAAAATAGAGGGAGAAGGAAGTTGCCCGGGTGATAGCCCAGTCGAGCAATTTCAGGAAAACCGCGGTCGATATGCCGACGATGAGTCCCACAACGGATGCAAGGAACACCCATTTCAGAACGCTCACGAACAGGACCGATTCCTCGATCAGTTTACCCCGCATTTACGCGATCCACCCTTATTTAGATAAATCCATGATAGCAGAAAATCTGAAGAAAATCCTCAACAGCATTGGGGATGTGGTCAGAAACCGGGAACAACAAGAGAAAATAAGTTTTGAAAATCAGCATAAAGACGTTATAATACATAATAATTTTTTATTACATAGTGCGTTAAACGTTAAGCCACCTGCCTGGACTCATTCCTCTTAAAGCTGCGTACTTTAGTACCGTAAAGAAATCGGGACCGCTTCAGCAGGAAGCCTTGTCAAAAAAGATATTTGCTTGAAGAGCAACTATCTCTCGATCAGGTCTGCCGGGGCGGTAAGGCCTCAGGAACAAGAAGGTTCATTTTTTTGTTTTTCGCCGTGATCTCGAGAGATGTCTCATTGACGATGTCGCTGAAGACGGAATGGCAATAAGGGTTCATGGCAAGACGGGAGGGGTTATGGACGCTGCATATCTAGGCGGGCTCGTGTCCCGGACCACGAAAGGGGCAAAGGTCATCGTCGTGTCGAATCGGGAACCCTGGTTGCACGAGAGGGACACGGGGGGCATCCGGGTCGTCCGGCCCGCGAGCGGGATGGCCGCCGCCCTTGAACCGATTGTCAAGGCGACGAAGGGAACCTGGGTGGCGCACGGGTCGGGCACGGCAGACCGCCTCGTCACGGACGAGCACGGAAAGATTGCCATACCCCCCGAGGATCCTAAATACACCCTGAGACGCCTCTGGCTCACCAAGAAGGAAGAAGAGGGTTACTATTACGGCATTTCCAATCAGGCCCTCTGGCCCCTCTGTCACATCGTCTACGAGCGGCCCCGGTTCTCGAGGTCGGGCTGGGAGATTTACGAAAGCGTTAACAAGCGCTTTTGTGACGCCGTTCTGGAAGAGATCGGAGGCAGCCCAGCTTTTGTGTTCATACAGGACTTCCATCTCGCGTTGCTGCCCCGGATGCTGAGGAATGAGAGGGAAGATCTGATCCTCTTCCACTTCTGGCACATCCCCTGGCCCAACCGCGAGGCCTTCAGGATTTTCCCGTGGGGGGAAGAGCTTTTGGACGGGCTCCTCGCCAACGACCTCCTGGGCTTTCACATTCAGAGTCACTGCATCAACTTCATGGAAACAGTGGACCGGGGCATCGAGGCAAAGGTCGACTCGGAAAACTACCGGATTTTCAGGGGAGGGCGCCCGACCTATGTCCGACCCTTCCCGATCAGCGTGGATTTTGAACAGATCGGCAGAGACGCGGTCGCCTCCCTGGTGGAGGATAAACGGCAGAATTTTATCAGAGAGATCGACGGAAAAATCCTGGAAACAAAAATATTCGTCGGTGCGGACCGCCTGGACTACACAAAGGGTATTCCGGAGCGGATGAAGGCATTCGACCTCATGCTGCGGCTGCATCCGGAAATCCGCGGAAAAGTCACCCTGCTGCAGCTGGCGGCCCCCAGCCGGGTCCATATCGAGGCCTACAGGGACATCACCGACGAACTCGACGACCTCGTTGACGAAATCAACTGGCGTCATCAAACGGAAGACTGGATCCCCGTGTGCTACTTTCGGGCGCACCACGATTATCACTCCATTCTTGCTTCGTACCGGATGGCCGACGTGCTAATGGTTACATCGCTCCACGACGGCATGAACCTGGTGGCCAAAGAGTTCATTTTGGCGAAAACAGATGGTGACGGCATTCTCATTCTCTCGCAATACACCGGTGCGGCAACGGAACTGCCGGACGCACTGCTGGTAAACCCGTACGATATCGACCAGCTTGCCGACGTCATGCACAAGGCCTACAACATGAGCCGGGAAGAGCGGGAAGAACGGATGAAGCGCCTGAGGAAACAGGTTCAGATGAACACCGTTTACGACTGGTGCGGGAAGATTTTCGAGGAGCTGGAAAAGATCCTGCCCCTCAAGAGCGCAGCGGATGAAACGGCGGGCAAAAGATAGGCCAAGGCTCCGGGTTTTCGATTTCGACGGAACGCTGTCGAATCTGGTGCCCGAGCGTTCGGCGGCGCAAATTCTGCCGGAGGCCGGGGAGAGGTGCAGCTTCTTTCCGAAATCGACAAGCTCTTCGGCGTAAAAAATCTCTGCAAACTGGTTTCCTTCCAGCCTGACGGGGGGCTGCTGGTTTATGCCGGTGACGACGAGAATGACGCCACAGCCATGGGCTGGGTAATCCGCGAGGGAGGGGCAGCGCTTTCCATCGGCCGCAACCCCCTCGTCCCCGGCGCCAGAGCGGTGGCATCGCCTGCCGCGCTTGTGGAGGAAATCCGGGAAATGGCCGGAATCCGGTCACACCCAAGGGGGGAATGATGGATGTCTTTGAAATAAAGGACTGTGCTCTTCTGACGAGGATGAGCGGTATTCCGCCGGCCATGAACCTGCGGGAGTTGAGAGACCGGATCGTGTCGTGCCATCCGGACGTGCTCTATCACCATTTTTGCGAGACGGTGCTCGTCCCGTCTTTCGACTACCCAGACTACCGGAACGATTTCGCCGTCTGGGCGAGATGGAGGCTCGGGGACCAAGTCCTGTCGGAACGTCTCGGGATGATCGATCCCTACCTTTACACGTCCGTGGAGGAACTGCGGTCCGCCACGCTGGAGATCATCGAGGAGAGACTCAGCGAAGTCACCATGATTCCCTGGGCGAGACCCGGACAGGCGTTTTATTTCATGCAGGCCGTAACGGTGGTCTTTGACACGGGGCAGCGCATCCGTCACCCCGACGAACTGTCGGCCGCCATCCCGCGCATGACGAAGGGCAGCATCTATTTCCACGTGCTGGAGGCCCGGAGGCGGCTCCCCGGCGGGATGGACGATTTCACCGGGTGGCTGAAAGGCTGCGAGGGAAACTGGGAACACTACATCAGGGCCGTTCAGGCCATCGATGTCACGTTTCACACGCTTCCCGAAATCAGACAGGAACTGATTGAGGCTTTTGCGAGCAAGCGTAATCTTGCACCCAAGGCAAAGAGGCGAAAAAGATGAATCATTCCCTGGACGATTACATCCCTGTTGTGGGTGCGCCCGTCATTGGCCAGCTGAGAAACCTCAGCGAGAAACTGAAGGGGTTGCGGGTTCTTCATGTCAACTCCACGGCGGAGGGGGGGGGTGTCGCGGAAATCCTGAACTGGATGGTTCCCCTGATGAGGGACCTCGGCTTGGACGCCAGCTGGCGCGTCATCATGGGGACGGCGCCTTTTTTCAGTACCACAAAGGCGATCCACAACGGCCTGCAGGGAAGGGGCGCAAACCTGACGCAGAAGGACTGGGAAAACTATATTGAAGTCAACGCCCAGAACTACGCCGAGATGAAGAATGACCTTGAAATTGCGGACTTCGTCGTGATCCACGACCCCCAGCCGGCCCCCCTTCTCGACATGTGCGCCGGCCGAAAGGGAAAGTGGATATGGAGGGCCCACATCGACATCAGCCACCCGGTGCGCGCCGTCTGGAAGTCGCTTCGACCCTACGTGGAGAAATACGACGCCAGCATCTTCTCCATGGGTCCCTTCGCACAGCTGCTTCCCCATCCCCAGTTCGTCATCGCGCCGAGCATCGATCCCTTGAGCGACAAAAACATCGATCTGGATGAGGCTGAACTGGAAAAGGTCAGAAATCTCTTCGGGTTGGATCCCGGCCGCCCCCTGCTGGTGCAGATATCGCGTTTCGACCGTTTCAAAGACCCTGTGGGCGTCATACAGGCCTATCATCTTCTCCGGAAGGTCCTGCCGGTGCAACTTGTCCTGGCAGGCGGCGGGGCGACCGATGACCCGGAGGGGAAGGAGATACTCGACGAGGTGAAGGAGGCCGCCGGGGACGACCCCGATATCCACGTCCTGCTTCTCCCGCCCAACTCGCACCGGACGGTCAACGCCCTGCAGCGCCTGGCCGACATTATCATCCAGAAGTCGACGCGCGAGGGGTTCGGGCTCACCGTCACGGAGGGTCTGTGGAAGGGGAAACCCGTCGTCGGCGGTGACGTGGGGGGGATACAACTGCAGGTTTATAACCATCACACGGGTTATCTCGTCAACACACCGGAGGGGGCTGCACACCGGATCCGCTTCCTCCTCCACCACCGGGAGACGATGATCGACATGGGGAAAACGGCCCGGGAGTTCGTGCGTGCCAACTTTCTCCTCACCCGGAACCTCCGTGAATACCTGACGCTGTTCACCTGGATCATGCGGGCGGAAGGCAAGCACACGATCGTGATATGAAATGAATCGTTCGACGATCTCACCGTTGAAGGAGTGTTTCAATTTCGGATGGCATCAGCGGGAGGCCGGAGCGAAATTCGAAGGAGGACCATGAAAAGGAGGGTCCTCATTTTTACCGATCTCGACGGGAGCCTGCTGGACCACGACAGCTATTCCTTCGAAGGGGCACTCCCCGCGCTGGCCAGGATAAAGGAATCGGACGTGACCCTTGTCCTGACAACCAGTAAAACAAGGGTTGAAATCGAGGCTCTGCAGACGGAATTGGGTATTCGGGACCCTTTCATCGCCGAGAACGGGGCCGCTATATACTTTCCGGCGTCCTACAGCGACTTTCTGATTGAGGACGGGGTTGCGGTGAGGCCCCCTTATCTCGTTATTGTGCTGGGACGACCCTACAGCGAGATACGTCGTTTTCTGGATACCCTGAAACGCCGATTTCCTGTGAAGGGCTTCGGGGATCTTTCGACGGACGATGTGGCCCGGCTGACGGGTCTGCCGGAGGAAAAAGCCCAATGGGCCAGGCAGCGTGAGTACACGGAGCCCTTCGTACTCGAAGACCTTGACCGTCTCGATGAAATTGATGAATGGGCCAAACGGGAAGGTCTGAAAGTGACAGCAGGAGGGCGTTTCCATCACCTCATAAGCGCCAATCAGGACAAAGGTCTGGCGGTAGTGAAATTAAAAGAGATTTTAGCGGCCCATTGCCCCGGGGGTGTTGTAACCGTCGCACTGGGGGACAGTCCCAATGATCTGATGATGCTCGAAAGCGTGGACATTCCGATTCTGATTCCGCAAAGCGGCGGCCAATACCAGGAGGTCAGTTTGCCCCGGCTCAGGAAAGCCGGGAAACCGGGAAGCCGGGGCTGGAACGAATCCGTCGAAAGGGTGCTCGATGAACTGCAGAAAAATACTGGCTGAGATCTTTCAAAAAGCTCTGGCCGCAGTGCAGCCTCGAACCCTGATGCAAAAAACCGTCAGGATCAAAAGCGGGAAGCTTTGGATCGGGGGCAGGCGATACCATCTCCATGAAGACGGTGGCATTTATGTCTTCGGCAGCGGCAAGGCGTCCGTGGGGATGGCCAGGGAGGTCAGAAGGGTGCTTCGCGGTCGTCTGGCGGGCGGGTTTGTCATTTCGAACGAACGAAACGTCTCTCTGGAAGATATCGATGTTTTCGAAAGTTCCCATCCCGTGCCGACAGAGAAGAGCGTTCGCGCGGCGGAGATTTTGACGGCCAGATTGTCCGGTCTGACCGAGGAGGATTTCTTCATCTATCTGCTGTCCGGCGGGAGTTCCGCTCTGCTGGAAAAGCCCCTGACGCCGATTCGTCTCTCCGACATGCGGAAAACAACGGAGCTTCTCCTGCGGCACTCCGTACCGATCGGCGACATCAACGTCGTGAGAAAACATCTCTCTGCCGTCAAGGGCGGGCGTCTCGGGCGGATGAGCCGGGCGAGAGGGGTTGTCCTCGTGATCTCCGACGTCATCGGCGATGACCTCGAGGCCATCGGTTCGGCTCCGCTCTATCGGGATCGTTCGAGTTATGCCGACACCCGTGACATCCTGCAAAAACACGATCTCTGGAACCGGCTTCCCGCATCGGTGAAGCGGGTTATCATCAGGGGTCTGAAGGCGGAGATGGAAGACACACCCGAACAAGAGAATCCCAACATTCGTCACCTCGTCATCGGAAGCAATTCCATCCTGCTGGAGGAGGCGAAGAGGATTTTCGAATCCCTCGGGATCCGCTCCCGCATCATGACCTCCGGCCTGAGAGGCGAGGCCAAAGAAGCGGCCCGGGCCATCATCGCCATCGGGGAGGAGGTGATGAAAAAGGGCCGCCCATTCAAGGGTCCCGTCGCTTTGATCTTCGGCGGTGAAACCACGGTCGATGTGAAAGGAACCGGGAGGGGGGGCAGGAACCAGGAGATGTGTCTGGCCGCGTTGAGGGAAATCGGTACCAGGAAGGAGATGACGTTCCTGAGTGCCGGGAGTGACGGCATAGACGGAAACTCTGACGCCGCCGGCGCCGTCGTCGACTCCAGGAGTTATCAAAAAGCGATGCACCTGAACCTCCGTGTTGACGACTACCTGAAGAATAATGATTCCCACAACTTCTTCAAACAAACCGGGGGTCTCCTTTATACGGGCGATACAGGTACGAATGTAATGGACATCAGTATTTTATACGTCGGGGAAGGAAAATGACGGATCAAACCATGCGTTTTTCAACAACCCTCCGTGAGCATGTCAGAAAACAAATCGAGCGTCTGGGACACGCGGACATCGTCATCGGAGTCCCCGCCTATTTCAGCGGGTCATCCATCGTTCACGTCATCCAGACCATCGCCACCGGGCTGGAAAAGTACTATCCGGACTCCAAGGCGGTAATCATGGTTTCCGACGGAGGGTCGACGGACGACACGCGCGAAATCGCCAACCTGGTCCAGATTCCATCATACAACATTCAGAAAATCGTTACCATCTACAGAGGGTTACCGGGCAAGGGTTCCGGCCTGCGGTCTGTTTTCGAAGTCGCCAATTTTTTCAAAGCCAAGGCGGTCGCCGTGTTCGACTCGGACCTCATATCCATCACACCCGATTGGATCCGCAACGTTCTGGAGCCCGTTCATGCGGGTTATGACTTCGTTGCGCCCTATTATCGCCGGTACAAACTCGACGGTACGATCACCAACACCATCGCTTACAACCTCACGCGGGCTCTGTATGGATGCCGCATTCGACAACCCATCGGAGATGATTTCGGAATGTCCCAGAGGCTTGTGAAGTATTATTACGACCAGGATGTCTGGGAAACCGATGTGGCTCGGTTTGGGATCGACATCTGGATGACGACGACGGCGATTGTAGGCGGGTTCAAGATCTGTCAGGCCCGTCTGGGGATCAAGGTGCATGGGGAGAAAGATCCAGCCGCGGATCTCGGTCCGATGTTCCGGCAGGTCGTCGGCACCGTTTTCCAGCTCATGGAGCAGAATTTGGATTTTTGGAAGAAGATCAAAGGGTCCCGTGACATACCTGTCCTGGGAGAGGAGGTGAAGACCGAACCTTCCGCCTTCGACATCGATCAGGACAGTCTCATCGAGTATTTCAGGGTGGGCTACAATAATTTCGCGGGTGTGTGGGACCGTTTCATCGAGGCACGCGACCTCGAGGTGGTCAAAGATCTTGTGGCGGTCAGGAAAAAGGAAGATTTTTATCTCCCCGTCCAAACATGGGTTCGTATCGTGTATCGGTACGCACGTCAGTTTCATTCGACACCCAGGCAGCGCTTCAAGGTCCTCGACACCCTGGTTCCTCTCTACAACGCGAGGGTGGCAAGCCTGATCAATGAGCTGAAAGATCTGGATCCCGAAAGTGCGGAACGCTCTTTCGAACAGCACGCGCTCGAATTTGAGAGGATGAAAGACTACCTGATCAAAATCTGGGAAAAGGAGGCGCACGATGGCTGATTTCTGGCAGCACGGGATGATTACGACTCTGCAAAAGCTGAGGGATTACCCCGTCGAGGAGCTCGAAAACGAACTGAAGGGGATATCGAGGGGGCGAAAGATCGTTCTACTTCTGCCCGCCCTTTTCTCGGAGTTCGAAACACCCGCCATGCCCCGCATCATCGAAGAGCTCAAGGAGGTCGGATACCTCCATCGCATCGTTCTTTCACTGGACCGGGCGACAGAGGAGGAATTCAAAAAGGCTAAACAGTGGATGTCTCAAGTTTCAACGGACGTCCGGGTCGTGTGGCATGACGGCCCGGCCATGCAGTCCTTTTATGATGAGCTTCGCTGGTCCGACTTCAACCTGGACAATCCTGGAAAGGGACAATCCGTCTGGATGACCTTGGGGTATATCCTCTCCGATAGAGAAGTATACGCCATCGCGCTTCACGACTGCGACATCATCAATTATAAACGTGAACTTCTCGCCAGGCTCGTTTACCCCGTCATTCACCCCGCAACGGATTTCGAATTCAGCAAAGGGTATTACGCCCGGGTGACCGACAGACTTTACGGCCGGGTCACGCGTCTTTTTTACACCCCGCTGATTCGGACGCTCAGGCGCATCATAGGGTCCAACGCCTTTCTGTCTTACCTGGACAATTTCCGGTACGCACTTTCCGGCGAGTTTGCACTGATTGCAAACCTCGCCCGCGGCATACGGATATCGCCGACCTGGGGTCTCGAGGTTTCGCTTCTGAGCGAAATCTATCAGAAGGCATCGATTAACCGCATCTGTCAGGTCGAGATCATGGAGACTTATGAACACAAACACCAGGTCATCGAGAAGAGCAGGCCGAACGAGGGACTGAACCGCATGGCGCGGGACATTGCCAAAGCGCTCCTGCGGTTCCTGAGCCAGGATGGGACCGTCCTGAGTGAGGCCTTCTTTCGCACCATGCTGACGGCCTACATCCAGGAAGCCCGCCTGGCCATCGAAAAGTATCACGGGTTGTCGCTGATCAACGGGCTGGTCTATGACCGTCACGGGGAGATCGAAGCAGTGGAAGTTTTTGTTGAATCTTTGCGGTCGGCACAGACTGAATTCATGGAGGACCCCATCGGGATTCCAATGCTGTCGGCCTGGGTGCGGGTGAACGCCGCCATCCCCGACTTCATGGAAAGAATGAGCGAATCGATAGAGAGGGAAAATCGGGCATGATAGGTTTCTCCGCCGCCTTGTTGACGGGAGTCATCTTCATGGGCTCCGTTTTAAAAATCACTTCACGGATCGCATCTGTCACGGCCCTCCCGGGCCCTGCGGTACGCCTCACGGGTGTATTCATTGTTGCAAGCATGGCATAAAGGAGCAGCACGATAGAACAAAAACCTTTAGCAATCGTCATGACGGCGTCGGAAATGTCGCCTTTTGCCAGGGAGGGGGGGCTGGGGGCTGTCATCTATGCGTTGTCCAGAACCCTGTCCGCATGGGGTCACGATGTCCGGGTCGTTCTACCCTGTTACGATATTATCGATCGGGAACGGCACGGCCTCCGGCCGCTGGTAACGATGGACATACCCATGGGTGTCCTGGGAAGGCTCCCCTGCCAGGTGCTTGAGGGGTCTATCCCCGGGTCGGATGCCATGGCCTATTTCATCCGCTACGATCCCTACTATGCACGGCGGCACCTCTACGGGTACGACGGGGAAGGGTTTACCGACAATGATCGACGTTACGCGATGCTCTCCAGGGCCGCCCTGGAGCTTGTGCGGGCCCTCGGGCTGACACCCGACATCATTCACGTGCATGACTGGCAGACAGCCGTCATCCCGGTGTTCCTGAACACCCTTTATCGGGAAGACCCGTCCATAACAAATTCGGCAAGCCTCCTCACCATCCACAACATGCTGCACCAGGGGGTCTTCGAAAAAAGTCTGATGGACATCCTTGAAATCGGCTGGGAGCACTTTCACTACCGCGAGCTTGAATTCTTCGACCGCGTGAACCTTCTGAAGGGGGGCATCTATCATGCCACGCTCATAAACACGGTGAGCCCCACCTATGTCGGGGAGATTCAGTACCCGGAGTTTGCCTACGGAATCGACGGGGTATTGCGCGACCGCTTCCTTGATCTCTACGGCATTCTAAACGGTGTTGACTACGACGAGTGGAATCCTGAAGAGGATCCCCTGATCGCTGCGAACTACTCGAGGGACGATCTTTTGGGAAAGCGTCTCTGTAAAAGGGATCTCCAGCGGGCCATCGGTCTGCCGGAGCGGCCCGATGTCCCGCTGTTCGGACTGGTCTCCCGCCTGGTCAAACAGAAAGGCATCGACATTCTGGCTGAAGCCTCTCATCGCATCCTCAACCTCGACGTTCAGATCGTGCTTCTGGGTTCCGGTGAGCCCTGGTCTCACTCCTTTTTCGAGGAGCTCGCGCGGAGCCATCCGATGAAGTTCGCCTGCAGGATCGGTTTCGACAACGCCATGGCTCACAAGATTATGGCGGGGGCCGATTTTTTTCTTCTCCCTTCCCGGTTCGAGCCCTGCGGGCTCACGCAGATGTACAGCCTGTGTTACGGGACACTGCCCATCGTGCGCGCCACGGGGGGATTGAATGACACCGTGGAGAATTTCAACGAGGCGACGCTCGGGGGAACGGGGTTCAAGTTTTACGATCTCACGGCGGAGGCCCTTTTCAACACGATAGGGTGGGCGGTTCACACTTATTACAACAATGGACAGGCCATGGGGGTCTTGATCCGCCGTGCCATGGAAAAACGATTCACCTGGGAAGAGTCGGCCCGGAAGTACGAGGGTCTCTACCGGCTGGCGATGGAAAAGACAACGAGGGTGCCCTAACAGCGCGATGAATCAGAAAAATACGATGATGGTGATTCCGACATTCAAGGTCGGCATCTTTTATGTTTGTCACGCAAGTACTTCTCATGTATAATTATACATTCAGCTCGCCCCGGCTCATGTCCGAGCGTGCTCAATGATATTTCGGGGTCCGGTTGATCGCAGGGTGAGCCTTTTCTGAAATCCGGGAAAATTCAACACCGATAGGAGGTTTTATGTCGAAGACGGAAAAAAATCTGAAGGAAGCCTTCGCGGGGGAATCCCAGGCAAACAGGAAGTACCTGGCCTTCGCGAAAAAAGCGGAGCAGGAGGGCCATCCGCAGGTAGCAAAGCTCTTCCGGGCGGCGGCCGAGGCCGAGACGGTCCACGCCCATGCGCACCTCAGGGAACTCGCCGGAATCAGAAGCACGAAGGAGAATCTCGAGGAGGCGATCGCGGGGGAATCCTACGAGTTCCAGAAAATGTACCCCGTGATGATCGAGGATGCCAAGACCGAGGGACAGAAAGGGGCGCTTCGGTCCTTCGAATTCGCCAACGCCGTCGAGAAGATTCACGCCGGTCTCTATCAAAAGGCCCTGGACAACCTGGGGAAGAACCCCGATGTGACCTACTACGTCTGCCAGGTGTGCGGTTACACGGCGGAGAACCACGCACCCGACGAATGTCCCGTGTGCAAGGCCAAGAAGCAGGCTTTCAAGAAGGTGGAATAGGACCGGCCTTCTAATGACCCGGTGGGCTGGAGCATATCGGTCCGTGCGGCGAATATTTTAAAGTAAAACATGATGTAAGACCCATAACTGCCGTATAAAAAAGACGTATATATTGTGGAACATTTGAGAAATACAAACCGGAATGGGGCCGTCGTGAAAAGAATCCTGATTTTCGGTTTTTGTCTTTTCGCCCTTTTTGCCATTGCCGGCTGTATGGCCTATGATGCCGCAGTTACGGACCGGAAGGTGGAGACCTATGCAAAGGATGAAACGATAGAAGCGGAAATCGCCTCGAAATTGATTGCCGACGAAACGGCGAAGTTCCTGGATGTCTCCGCGTTCTGTTATACCGGCAATGTCTACCTCGTCGGCGAATATGAGGCGGACAGGCAGAAGGAGCGGGCCATTTCGATTGCAAGGGATGTGAAGGGCGTGGCGTCGGTGACACCCTATATGCTTCCCAAGAGAGAGGTGAAGGGCTGCGGGTCGACGGATAACATTTCCATCACCTCGTCGGTCAAAGAGAAGCTGATCGGAGACAGGGATATCTGGTCGAAGAATGTGGATGTCAAGACGGTTCAGTGCAACGTCGTCCTCCTCGGGGTTGTCGGATCGCAGAAAGAGATCGACAAGGCCGTCTCGCACGCCAAGGGCGTGAAAGGGGTGAGGGGGATCAAATCATTCTTGCGGTCTGTCCGGTAGGTACTTGCTTCTCGTCTCGCCCGAGAGATCCATGTCCCAGTCGATGGGGATCTTGGACGAAGCGATGCGTTTGACGATAACGGCAATGGCAATGGCCGTGAGGAGCAGCAGCACAATATAAGCGCTCTCGCCGTGGCTGAACCGTTCAACGTCGACCCAAGGAGATGTGAAGTAGCCCGTCGTTGCCCCGCAGGCTCCTCCGATCAGCACGCAAAAAAGGCGGTTGAGACGCTGCGAGAGAAGACCCATGACCCCGCCCACCAGCAAATGCATCGGGGTGCTCACAAAGACCGCCGACATGATGCTGGTGATGGCCCAGGGCCAGTCCTCTCCCTTGAGACTCCCGTAGTCCGTTGCGGCCACGTAAAGAAACGCCAGGAAACTCATGATGAAGGGTCCTGATACGAGACCGACCACCATGCCCAGTATGAGAGGTTTCTGATATTTCACGCCTGAAGTTCCGGTTTCCCCGGAACCTTTCCATTTTTTCACCACCTTATCCGATCCGGTAAAAATGATCAATTTTTTAAGATGACGCTGCCTGCGCCGGCATCGGGAGAGGGCCATCCGGCCTGAGGGGTAAGCGCGGAAAAAATTGAGACCGACTTCGCGTCACGTCACATTGGCCCGCAGATTGCATAAAAATCAAATTAAAACATGAACTTCTGCGAGGTGAGGCCGTGAAAAGATATGCCTTTTATGGAGTGCTTTTCTTTTTCCTTGTCCTGTTCACCGGTTGCACTGTCTATGACACCGTCATCCGTGACCGAAACGCAGAGACCCACGCCAGGGATGAGGTCAAAGAATCCAAGATAAAAGCGAAATTTATCGAGGACCCGAGCGTCAAGACCACGGATGTCTCCATCTATGTCTATGGCGGACAGGCTTATCTCGTCGGTGAGTATGACTGGCCCCAGCAGAGGGACAATGCCGTCATGCTGGCGGGAAGCGTCGGCGGGGTGAAGTCGGTGACGGCCTATCTTCTTCCGAGGACGAAGGATGGACGCTGCTCGCCATCCGACAACGCGAGGATCAACTCCGAGGTGAAGTCAAAGATCCTCCGGGACGGCAACATCTGGTCGACAAGCGTCGAAGTCAAATCCGTCCAGTGCAATGTCGTTCTTCTGGGCGTCGTCGGTTCCCAGAAGCACATCGGAAGGGCCGTCGACCATGCCTTCAGTGTCTCGGGTGTCCGGCAGGTCAAAAGTTTCTTGATTTCAGCCCAGGAAGAGCAAACACCCATTGCAAAAAAGTAGGCATCTGTCTCCAGGGGTTCATTCCTGTTCGCCCAGCCGTCGGGCGGCCTCTTCCATGGACAGGGGCTCTTTCAGCCTCACGAGCTTTTCGGGTGACTCCTGAAAATTCTCTAGGGCGTTGAAGAAGCGATCCAGCACGTCGCCGCCGTATGTGGGGATCAGGAAAAGGTGCGTGTGGGGGATTCTTCTTCCCCGGGCGTAGAGGAAGACGAAGTCGGGGTTGTAGGTCTTCATCATCCGGTTCGCCACGATGTTCGCGGCCTTGAAAAGGCTTGACGTCTCCTTCTCTGTCAGCTGGTGCCACCAGGGGACGTGACGCTTCGAGAGGACCAGGCAGTGACCTTCCGTGTAAGGGTGGATGTCGAGAATGGCGAGGGCGTGATCGTTTTCATAGACCCGGTAGGCCTTGCCGCCCCCGTTGATGATCTCGCAGAAAATGCAGTTTTTATGAGCCTCAACCATATCCCCTCCTGAAAAAATGTCATTCCGGAGCACTCAGGCTCTTCAAGGTGTGAACAGCGAGAAATGTATACTCCAGTGTCGCGATGCCGCCGTGCGTCGTTCTCGAGAATCCGCCATTCCTGCGCTGGCAGCCCGATATAAAATCGATGCAGCGCCCTCTATATCGCGATTTCCGTGAAAGAACAACAGAGGATGAAGTTCCCGCAAAAATGTGTTCAATGAATGCCGGGGCTGTCCGGGGGACATTCACGAAGCCGAAGACCGGGGTTTCACATTTTTTGACAAAGTTTTCCGTGCCGAGCCTGTCCAGCGGGTACCCGAGCCATGCCAAAATCTTGAGTGCGTGAAAGGTATCGACCAGTGTGGCATGTGGATGCCCGAAACCGGTGGAATCTATCTGGTAACGCAGAACGAAGCGAACGATTTCCTGTCTCAACTTTCTGCCCAGGTCCATATCCAGGGAATAGGCAAGGTCTATGACATGGTAGAGCCCCTTGAAGATAGATGCTCCACCGGCGGGCATACGATTCACGTCATGGATTTTGGCTTTTTTCAGGATATAGGGGACGGGGTTACTGTCCGGTTCTTCATCAAGAAGCTGCAGGCTTTTGATCGCATAGTATGCATGGTAAACACTCTCGTATGAACCGTCGGGGTGCTGAAATCCTTGCAGATAACGGATTGTTTTTTTGTCCTTGAAAGGTACCCCGAGTGTCTCGAGCGCCGCCACGGCCCAGTAAGTGTCCGCGCCGCTTGGTTCATTCATGCGATAGAAGCAGAAGCCGCCTTCCTTCAGATGACGTTCCAGGATATAACGGGCCGCCTTCTCATTGAGGGTGTCCGTAACGTGATCTGAATCGGCAGTGAACATTACCCTGACAGCTTTTCGGATGCATCCTGCAGAGACCGGATCATCTCTCTGATGTCGTCTGATCGGTCGTGAGATCTCCACAGGAGCGATTCGATCGTTGAAAGTTCGTCCTGCACGTATTTCAATGCCTGCTTGCGCATCTCATCGATGGTCCTGTTTATCCGGTCCTCCCACTGGGCGGCCATGCGTGACAGGTTAGCTGTCACCTCGTAGGGGATCTTGTTCATGAAGTGTTTCTCAAAAAGACCCCTGAAGATGAACATGGGGATGAAAAACCATATGAGGTCGAAATGGTAATCGAAGGTCCGGACCGTTTTAATATCGGGATGTTCCGGTTCCGAGACATCAATCTTCCAATCCGCCTCTGCGAGCTTTACACCCAGTACTCGCTCGACATTGTTTCCGAGAAGCGTCCGGAAGGTTTCGAGGGATCGCATGAGGCTGACATGGGCTTTTTTCAGGGTACCGTAAAAATGCCGGTGTTCTTTCCTTGAGATTTCCTTTATTTCTGCCGTCAGGGCATCCGCCAGCCACCCTTCAAACCTCCGGGTGAGTTTCCAGAGGTTGCCCTTCCAGGTGGCCATTTCTTTCGATAGTTTTTCTCTTGTTTTTTTTCGAAGCGGTTTTTCCAGGCTTTCGAGGTAATTCATGATCAGGATGCGGGTCTGTTTCTGATTCTCCCTTGACAAGATAAAGAGTTCTTCACGGATGTGATCATAGTTGACTTTCTCGTCGAGAATCTGCTTTCGCAATGCCTCACGGTCGATATCGGCCTGCATGGCCGTCTTCAGGGCTATCTCGAGATATCCAAGGCAGGCCCGGATCAAAGACTGAGTCTTGTATTGCAGGATTTTTCTGAATTCAAAGTCGCGATTTGCAGCAAGCTTGAATAGAAGTTCAGCCTCCAGTCGATGCCGGAACTTTTTCGTGTCGACCTTTGTAGAATAGAGGTAGGTGGGAAATTCGCGATTGAGCTCTTTCTTCAGGGTTTCTTCGAAAAACCGGGTAACCTCGATCTGCTGCTCCGCCGTCAGAAGATCCGCCTTTGTTAGCAGAAGGATGATCCTCGGGGTGTGCTGCATCAGTTCCCGGATCAACTGCAGGTCGTTTTCAGACAAGGGTCGATCGGCGCTGATGGCCAGCAGTGCGGCGCCGACTTCCGGGAGCCATTGTTCCGACGTCTGCATGTGATATTTGAAGACACTGCCGAGGCCGGGTGTATCGACGATCCGGAGGCCGGCATAATCTTCAAGCGCGGGATGCTCGATATCCACCATCTCCACGTTTTTTTCATTGGAGGGGTTCCTGGCTTCTGATGTGTACTGGTCGAGATTGTTGAGATCAATCTCGAATTCCTTCCCATCATACGTCCGAATCACGGCCCTTTCTCTCTGACCGTACTGAAGGCGTGTAATGACCGTCGTGACTGGAATGACACCGACAGGGAGAATCGCCCTGCCCATGAGGCTGTTGATGAAAGAACTCTTGCCGGACTTGAACTGGCCGAGCACGGCGACGTCGATAGGTGGATTTTCGGTGAGCAGGTTCTCGCAGGCCTGGACTTGGCGGTTGAGTGACGCGATGTCAAAATCGGCGATGATGTTTTTGATATCGCCAAGGATTTGGGCAGCATGGATCTGAAGAGGAAGGGCCGTGGTTGCTTTAGCAGGCACCATAAAAAACTCCCGCACGTCTTTCCGGCAGGAGCTTCTTCGGGATTCACCTGAGAACTCCTACCGGAAAATTCGGTCCGCTGTAGGATTTCCTTCGTAGGAGTTATCAGCCCTGAGGGCAGTCCCCGGTGAACCCCATCACCGCCCGCATAAAAATCGGGAGAACTTCTACTAACACAAAGAGGCTGCCGGTGTCAAACCCGCAGGGGTTACAAGACTGTAATCGTTGATTTCACTTTATTTTTAAGTTAGTATCCATCCGCTGCATACAAGTCAGAAGGTGCGGGCGTGATATCCATCATAGACTATCGTGCGGGGAACCTGACCAGCGTGGCCAGGGCCCTTCAACATCTGGGCGAGTCCTGTGAGATCACCGGTGACCCCCGTAAAATTCAAAGGGCGGAGCGTATCATCTTCCCCGGCGTGGGTGCAGCCGGTGAGGCCATGACACACCTGCGATCCGCGGGGCTCAATGCATGTATCCGGGATGTATTCCAGGCGGGAAAACCTATCCTTGGCATATGCCTCGGAACCCAGGTCATCTTTGAATACAGCGAGGAGGATAATGCAACATGTCTCGGCCTGGTGCCGGGAAGGGTGAAGCGCTTTCCAGAGGGGCTCCGGCAAGACGGAAGACCTATCAAGATACCCCACATGGGCTGGAACCGTGTGGACTTCACGGGGCATCACCCGGTCTTCAGGGCTTTACCGTCAGGTTCGGAGTTCTATTTCGTCCACTCCTTTTATCCCGTACCCGCCGATGAAAAACTTGTAGCGGGATGGTCGGACTACGGCATACGGTTCTGCGCCGTTGTGGCGTATCAAAACCTCGTGGCCGTCCAGTTCCACGCCGAAAAAAGCGGACGCTTCGGGCTTCAGATCCTGAAGAACTTCTGCCGCTGGGAGGGAAGAGATGCTCAGTAAGCGGATCATTCCCTGCCTGGACGTCCGGGATGGACGGCTGACCAAGGGGATCAAATTCAAGGGCAATATCGATATCGGCGATCCTGTCGAGGCGGCGAAGACCTACTACGAGCAGGGGGCCGATGAAATCGTCTTCTACGACATCACGGCCTCGGCCGAGGGGCGGGAGATCATGATCGACGTCGTCCGTCGTGTTGCGGAGACGATCTTTATCCCGTTCTCCGTCGGCGGCGGGATTCGCACGGTCGAGCAGATGCGTGCGGTCATCCTCGCCGGTGCCGAGAAGGTGAGCGTCAACTCGGGTGCCGTCGAAAACCCCCGGGTTATCAGCGAGGGGGCAAAGGCTTTCGGGAGCCAGTGCATCGTCCTCGGTATGGACGTGAAGAAAGTGGACAAGAGCGCAACAATTCCTTCGGGTTACGAGATTGTCATCCAGGGAGGCCGGAAGTACACGGGGATAGATGCCTTCCGATGGGCGAAGGAGGCGGAGAGCCTCGGCGCGGGGGAGATCTGTCTGAATTCAATCGATGCCGATGGTACGCTGGACGGCTATGAGCTGGAACTGACGCGACTCATCTCTACGAATGTCAGGATTCCCGTCATCGCTTCCGGCGGCGCGGGAAAGCAGGAACATCTTCTGGACGTACTCACGCGGGGGATGGCCGACGCGGCCCTCATCGCGTCGATCGTCCATTACGGAACCTATACGATACGGGACCTGAAGGAGTATCTGGGCGGCAATGGCGTGAAGGTGCGACGGCTGTGGTGATCGAATGGACGGCTTTCATTGAGGAGAGGGCATGCCGGATCAAAGTGAAAAAACCGAGGAGCGAAAGGCCATACTCGGATTTATCGTCTACGGGATTATCCTGATCGCCGTGATTGTTGTTTACCGGGATTTCATGATCACGGCGGCGGCCGTTTTCGTTTTCATCGTCTTTCTGGTCATGCACTATGCGCCACGGATCCGGGATCGAAGGGAAAAGGACAGGAAATAGAGATTCAAAATCGCCACTTGGATCAAAAAAAGGCCGGTCACAGTCCGGCCTTTTTTTGATCGAGCAAGCTGTGGTTCAATTTTCCGGGCTGGAGTGGACGGTATCAGCCGGACTGACTTTCGTTGCAATCTGCTTGTGGTCCAGGTAAGAGAGGACGATCAGGGCGCCGTCTGCTATGGCCGCGGTGAACAGGCCTGACCCCCGGAAATAAAAAAGGGTCATCACGAGGTCCAGAAGGCCGACCACGCCGCTCATGATCGGACCCCAGCGCTTACGCTGGATCACGCCGACCAGGGGAATCCCATAGAGGAGTAAGGATAAAAGGCCTGCGAATTGCAGAGACAGGGCGGGCTCGATATGGGCGACGACCCGCAGACCCAGGATCAGCAGGAGACCGATCGTCACAATATTTAATTTTTTGACCATGCCGCGGCCTCCTGCCTAAATCCCCAGTCCTGTATTTTTAAAACGGCATTCACTGGCCCTTTGGGATTCTTATTTTTTCCCAAGATTATCCAGGGCCAGCTTCGCCTCATCCCGGGTTTCGTAAATGTGAGGCGCCAGATCTCTTTTCTTTAGCGCATCACCCAGTTTCATTCGCAGAAATGCGCTCGTGGTGTAACGTGTGACGCTCATATAAAATTCTGAGACGACGTACTTGACCATGCTGCTGTAGCTGTCCTCGAGTTCGGGCACGATGGAGAAATTGTCATAATTGACGATGGTCTGAACTCTCTTGCCCAACGGACGGCACACATCTTCGACCCGTTTTTTGATAGCGTCGATGTCCTTCTGGCTCCTGACGGCAAGCCCCTCAAAGTTGACAAAAAGAACGTTCGTATGGGGATCATAGGTGATGCGGTCGTTAATCGGGATGCTCAGGAGATCATCCTTGAGGCCCATGGGTGGCATCTTGAAGATTCTCTCATCCATCAATCGCGGATTTTTGATGATGGGTTTGAAATCCATATAAGCGAGGATGTCTTTCTCGATATCAATACCCGGCGCGATCTCGGTCAATTCCACCCCTTCCTGCGTCAAGGTGAGGACGCACCTTTCCGTCACGTAGAGGACGGGCTGGTTGAGCATCTGGGCCGTCTTTCCGCTGAAGGTCACGTGTTCCACCTGGTTGATGAATTTCTTCAGGCCGCCTTCCTTCACGATGTTGAGCTTTCCGTCTTCAACGGAGATACGCGTGTCACCGGCGGTGAAGGTGCCGACGAAAACGCATTTCTTCGCATTTTGACTGATGTTGATAAAACCTCCGGCGCCGGCAAGCCTGGGCCCGAATTTGCTGACGTTCACGTTGCCGAATTTATCCATCTGGGCCATCCCCAGACAGGTGAGATCAAGACCGCCGCCGTCGTAAAAGTCGAACTGGTAGGGCTGATCGACGCAGCAGTCCATGTTCGTGGCAGCTCCGAAATTCAAACCGCCCGCGGGAATACCGCCGATGGTACCGGGCTCTGTCGTCAGGTTCAGGTATTCGAAGATACCCTCCTCGCTGGCCACGATGGCAACGCCCTCCGGCATGCCGATGCCGAGGTTGACGACCATGTTGGGCCGAAGCTCCGTTGCAGCCCTGCGTGCGATGATTTTTCTCTCATCCATCTTCAGGGGATCAATCAGGGTCAGAGGCACCCTGACCTCACAGCTGAACGACGGGTTATACTGGGTTGCAAATGTCTGCCAGTGGTTTTCCGGTTTGGAGACGACGACGCAGTCCACGAGGATGCCCGGTATCTTGACATTTCTACCGTTCAGGGCGCCCCGGTCGGCTATTCTTTCGACCTGGACAATGGTGAAACCGCCAGAGTTCTTGGCCGCCATGGCAAGGGCGAGGCACTCGAGAGTGAGGGCTTCCTTTTCCATGGTGATATTCCCGTCCATATCGGCTGTCGTTCCTCTCAACAGGACAACGTTAATCGGTATGGTTTTGTAGGCAAGATACTCATTGCCGTCGAATTTGACAATCTCGACGATATCCTCTTTCGTGATGGGATTGATTTTACCGCCGCCGAGCCTTGGATCGACAAAGGTGCCGAGGCCGACCCTCGTAATGGTCCGGGGCCTTTTGGCGGCAATATCCCGGAACATATGGGCGATGACGCCCTGGGGAAGATTGTAGGCCTCGATCTGGCTGGCAAAGGCCATTTTCTGTAGTTTCGGCGCGAGTCCCCAGTGGCCGCCGATCACTCTCTTGACCAGTCCTTCATGGGCCAGATGATTGAGCCCTCTATCCTTGCCGTCACCCTGGCCTGCCGCGTAAATCAGTGTCAGGTTTTTTGGTGTCCCGGTTTCGAGAAAACGCTTTTCAAGCTCGACGGCGAGCTCTTCCGCAAAACCACAACCGACGAACCCGTCGGTCGCTATCGTATCCCCGTCCCTGATGACACGAACGGCTTCTTCAGCCGATACGACTTTCCCCCTCTTCATCCGAGCCTTGATGTCCGCAATGCTGGGACTACCAACTTTCTTTTCCGCCATAAAACACCTCCTTTGATTTCGGGTTCTACGATAGCGTACCTGTAGCGTTTCAAAGGAAAGTGGACAGATGATGGGATAAAACAAGAGACGGTTTTAGGTTATAATCAATTCTGAGGAAGGAGAGGACAGATGGAACCTAAAGCCCGGAAGAGCCCTGAATCTGTGGTGCGCCAGATCAAGAGACAGACCCGCCGTCAATTCAATTCCGAGGAGAAAATCCGGATCATCCTGGAAGGCCTGCGAGGGGAGGACAGCATTGCCAATCTCTGCCGGAAGGAGGGGATTGCGCCGAGCATTTACTACAAGTGGAGCAAGGCCTTTTTGGAGGCCGGCAAGCGGCAGTTGAGCGGTGACACCGTCCGGGAGGCCAACCGCGACGAGGTGTCAGATTTGCGCAGGGAAAACGAGCAGTTAAAGCAACTGGTGGCAGAGCTGAGCCTGAAGAACCGCGTCCTGAAAAAAAGCTTGAGTGGTCTGGAATGAGGGCGGAGCGGTATATGCGGTACGGTCAGGCAGAGAAGATGGAGATCATCCGGCTGGTGGAGGGTTCTCCCCTGAGTGTCCGGCAGACCCTTTCGGAGCTGGGCATCAACCGCAGCACGTTTTACAACTGGTACCAGCGCTACGAGCAGGGCGGCCCCGATGCCCTGGAAGACCAATCCCGCTCGCCGGAGCAGTTCTGGAACGAGATCCCTCCAAGGGAGAAGGCGCGTGTCGTGGAAACGGCTCTGGAGCATCCGGAGAAGTCCCCCCGCGAGCTTGCGTGGTACATCACGGACAAACAGGGTTATTACATCTCGGAATCCACGGTGTACCGGATTTTAAAGGCCCACGGTCTGGTCACCAGTCCCGTCTATACGGTGGTCAGCGCCCTTGAGAAGTTCCCTCAGCCGACCAAGACGGTCAACGAGTTGTGGCAGACGGATTTCACCTTTTTCAAGGTGGTGCACTGGGGGTGGTATTACCTGTCCACCATCCTGGATGACTACAGCCGCTTTATCCTGGCCTGGCGGTTGTGCCGGGGCATGTCGGCCGAGGATGTCAAGCAAACCCTGGAGGCTGCGATCCGGTTTTCCGGCGTTCGGCATGTCACGGTGGTCAGTCGGCCCCGGCTCTTGTCCGACAACGGCCCCTGCTATATCTCAAAAGCCCTCGGTGAGTATCTCGCAGGGGAGGGAATCGGCCACACACGCGGCAAACCGTATCACCCGATGACGCAGGGGAAGATCGAGCGGTATCACCGTTCCATGAAAAATCTCATTCTCCTGGAGCATTATTACAGTCCGCCGGAGCTGGAGGAGCAGATCGGCGCCTTCGTGGAGTATTACAACCACAACCGGTATCACGAGGCGCTGAACAACGTCACCCCTGCGGATGTCTATTATGGACGTGACCATGAAATCCTTGAGAGACGCGAGCAGATCAAACAAAAGACGATGCGATTACGAAGGAAACAAAACGGCAGGTTGAAAGTTACCGAAACGGCTGGAGTGGTTTATATGAGAACCAAAACCTTCTCTTAATTTTAGACCCCTTCTGTCCAAAACCATTTGACGACGTACACAAAGGAGGGACCTACACCTCGAGCATCCCGCTGACACTGCCGACGTCGGCCAAAAAGGGTCTTTACGTCGTTGTCAGCACGATTCAATCCGACAATCTCTCGGATACCATCCAAACCGCCTTTACGGTGAAATAAATTAATGCGACACACCGGCCGGCCTCCTGTGGCCGGCCGGGACCACTTGCTTTCCCGTTACGGGCCGGTCTTTCGCCTATTCCGGAACCCGATTCTCCGCGACGTTCCTGTCCCGGCACTCGTCAAGAAGTCTCACCATACCGAGGCCCGTCAAGGTTTTCACTCTGCATCCTCCACAAAAAGGGATTTTTGAGACAAACATGCCGTCGGAGGGCGGGGTGCCGGCTGAACATCATCTGCAGTAGAGATGTTCTTCCAGGCAGAATTTATTGAGCTCGGCGGGCAGGGGAAGGGGATAATCCCCGGAATAGCAGGCAAGGCAGTAGCCTTTTGAGTTCGTCTTTGTGGCGTCGACCATTCCCTTGAGGCTCAGGTAGTGCAGGGAGTCGAGGCCGATGAAGCGGGCGATGTCTTCGACCCTTCCCTTTTCCGCGGCGATGAGTTCCCCCCTGGAGGAAAAGTCAATCCCGTAAGGGCAGGGGTAGCGGGTCGGCGGACAACTCACGGCCATGTGGACCTCCTTGACGCCGATCTGCCGGAGGTTGCGGATCCTGTTGCGGCTTGTAGTGCCTCGGATAATGGAATCCTCGACGATGAGAACCCGCTTGCCCTTCAGCAGGGGCTTTACGGGATTCAGTTTCACGCGCACGCTGAAGTCCCGGATTGCCTGCGTGGGCTGTATGAAGGTCCGGCCCACGTAGTGATTGCGGATCATCCCCATCTCGAAGGGGATGCCGCTTTCTTCGGCGTAACCCAGAGCCGCGTAATTTCCGGAGTCGGGGAAGGGCATGACGAGATCCGCGTCGGGCCGGTACTCGCGGGCAAGCCGGTGCCCGAGGCGTTTTCTGCACAGGTAGACGTTCTGACCGAAGACCTGGCTGTCAGGCCTCGCGAAGTAGATGAGTTCGAAGACACAGTGGGATGTCTTCACCTTCCGGTATGGTTTGATACTCTTGAGGCCTTTCCTGTCGATAATGACAATTTCGCCGGGATCCACGTCCCGCACATACGCCGCGCCGAGCAGGTCCAGGGCGCAGGTTTCAGAGGCGACGATCCAGGCGTCCTTGAGGCGCCCCAGGCACAAGGGGCGGAACCCCCGGGGGTCGCGCGCGGCGACGACTTTGTCCTTCGTGAGAAGGACGATACTGTACGCGCCCTTTACTCGGCCGAGCGCCTTGACCAGGGCTTTTTCAAAACCTTCCCGGAGGTGGTGGGCCAGCAGGTGAACGATAACCTCGCTGTCCATGGTGGACTGGAAGATGGAGCCTTTTTCCTCCAGCTGGGCGCGAAGGGCGTGAGCGTTGATCAGGTTGCCGTTGTGACCCAGGGCGTAGTGTTCGCCGGCGTGGTGGACGAGGAAGGGCTGAGCGTTCGACAGGATCGAGGAGCCGGTGGTGGAGTAACGGACGTGACCGATGGCCATGTAGCCCCTGAGGCGCGAGAGGCGCTCTTCGGAGAAGACCTCCGAGGCAAGCCCCATCCCCTTGTACTCATAGACCCGGCTTCCGTCGGCGGTGGTGATACCCGCGCTCTCCTGTCCGCGGTGCTGGAGGGCGAAGAGGCCGAAGAAGGCGAGCCTCGCGGCCTGCTCGTGGCCGTAAACGGCGACAACCCCGCACGCCTCACGGGGCCCATCCCTATCGGGTAGTGGCGAGTGGTGAGTGGTGAGTGGTGAGTTAGATAAATAATTTTTTGTTTTCATGTAATTATACCGAAAACCTGAAGTTGTTTCTCTTGCTATCATTAATATAACCATCCCTATCACAGTTGACAACCTAGACCTATGTCTCGTTGCCGCAGGCCTGATCTAGAAACCCGGTACCCTTTGCCCTCAACCCTTTACCCGATCCTTCAGCCCTGTCTCACCACTCGCCACTGATCACTCTTCACTGTCTCTTATAGTATTCCTGCAGCGGGCGGACACCCCATGGCGCGTTCTGCAGGGCCGTGATGGCCTCCGTCACCGCCCGTGCCCCGGCGATCGTCGTCGTGTAGGGGATGTTGTAGGTCAGGGCGCCCCGGCGGATGTGGTAGCCGTCAAGGGATGAACGCCTGCCGACGCCAGTGTTGATGACGATCTGGATGTCGCCGTTTTTGATGTAGTCGACCACATGGGGCCGCCCCTCGCTCACCTTTTTGATCGGCTGGCAATCCACGCCGTTTTTCCGGAGATGAGCGGCCGTCCTACCTGTTGCGAGGATGCGGAAACCCATGTCACGCAGGGTCTTCGCGATAGGGAGCATCCGCTCCTTGTGCTGGTCGTGAACACTGATGAATACATTGCCCTTCAGGGGAAGGTCAAAACCCGCAGCCATCTGGGACTTGGCGAAAGCGATGCCGAAGGAGGCATCGATGCCCATGACCTCGCCGGTGGACTTCATCTCCGGCCCGAGGATGAGGTCCGCGTTGGGGAAGCGGTTGAAGGGGAATACGGACTCCTTCACGGAGATGTGGCCCGGCCGGACGGGCTTCGTAAAACCGAGCTCCTCGAGCGTCTTGCCGATCATCACCTTGGTGGCTATCTTCGCGAGGGGAACGCCGATGGCCTTGCTCACGAAGGGGACTGTCCGGGAGGCCCGGGGGTTGACCTCGAGCACATAGAGCGTCCCGTTCTTGATGGCATACTGGATGTTCATGAGCCCGATGACGCCGATCTCCCGCGAAAGCTGTTCGGTGGTCTCCTCGATCTGCTTGAGCATCTCATTTGAAAGAGAAAGAGGGGGCAGGATACAGGCGCTGTCGCCGGAGTGGATACCGGCTTCCTCAATGTGTTCCATGATCCCGCCTATCACCGTGATTTTCCCGTCACTGACGGCGTCCACATCGAGCTCAACGGCGTCCTCCAGGAACTTGTCAATGAGGACGGGGTGATCCGGTGTCACGGCGAGCGCCTTCTCCATGAAGGCGACGAGCGTCTTCGGTTCGTATACGATCTCCATGGCGCGCCCGCCCAGGACGTAGGAAGGTCTCACGAGCACGGGGTAGCCGATCCGTTCGGCGGCATCGAGAGCCTGATCCGCATTTGTCACCGTGTCGTTGTCCGCCTGGTTCAGGTTCAGCTTCCGGAGGATTTCCGTGAAGCGCTCGCGGTCCTCGGCCCGGTCGATGGCGTCGGGGGAGGTGCCGATGATGGGCGCGCCCGCGGCGGCAAGATCCCGGGCGAGGTTGAGCGGCGTCTGGCCGCCGAACTGGACGATGACACCCTGGGGATCCTCCGTCCGGATGATGTGCAGGACGTCCTCGAGGGTGAGCGGCTCGAAATAGAGCTTGTCCGACGTGTCGTAGTCGGTTGACACCGTCTCGGGGTTGGAGTTCACCATGATGCTTTCATAGCCTTCCTCCCGCAGGGCGAAGGAGGCGTGAACGCAGCAGTAGTCGAACTCAATCCCCTGGCCGATGCGGTTGGGGCCGCCGCCGAGGATGATGACCTTCCTCCCCGGCGATCGCCTCGCCTCGTCTTCCGTCTCGTAGGTGGAGTAGTAGTAGGGGGTGTAGGCCTCGAACTCCGCCGCGCAGGTGTCCACGAGTTTGTAGACCGGTTTGACATCACTTCGCAGACGAAGCGCCCGGATGTCTCCCTCCGTCGTGTTCCAGAGCCTCGCCAGGTAGCGGTCTGAAAAGCCCAGGGCCTTGGCTTCCCGCAGGGCGTCACCGGAGGGGGTCAGGATACGAAGGACATTTTCCGACTCGACGATCTCCTTGATGTGGTACAAGAACCAGGGATCGATGGCCGTCAGACGATGGATTTCGTCGATGGTCATGCCGCACTGGAAGGCCGTGGCCACGTAGAAGAGCCGAAGCGAATTCGGTGTTGTCAGCTTCGGGATCAGAAACTCCGCGGGGTTTCCGATGTCCACAGGCAGCGTCTGGAGAAGGCCGAAGCGGCCGATCTCAAGCGAGCGCACCGCTTTCTGGAGGGCCTCTTTGAAAGTCCGGCCGATGGCCATGGTCTCGCCCACGGACTTCATGGACGTCGTCAGAAAATCTTCCGTCTCGGGGAACTTCTCGAAGGTCCAGCGCGGGATCTTCACGACGCAGTAATCGATGGTGGGCTCGAAGGAGGCCATGGTCTCGCGGGTGATGTCGTTGGGGATCTCGTCGAGGGTATAGCCCACGGCGAGCTTCGCCGCGATCTTCGCGATGGGGAAACCCGTCGCCTTGGAAGCCAGGGCCGATGAACGCGACACCCGAGGGTTCATCTCGATGACCACCATCTCCCCCGTCCCCGGGTGGATCGCAAACTGCACGTTGGATCCGCCGGTCTCGACGCCGATCTCCTTCATAATGGCGATGGCGGCGTCGCGCATGCGCTGGTATTCCATGTCCGTGAGCGTCTGGGCCGGGGCCACCGTGATGGATTCGCCCGTGTGGACGCCCATGGGGTCCACGTTTTCGATGGAGCAGATGATGACGACGTTGTCGGCTCGATCGCGCATCACCTCGAGCTCGAATTCCTTCCACCCCAGAACAGACTCCTCGAGCATGATTTCATTGATCATGCTGGCGTCGAGGCCGGCCTTTGAGAGGTCAACGAGATCCTCTCGGTTGTATGCCACTCCGCCGCCCGTTCCGCCGAGCGTGAAGGAGGGCCGGACAATGACGGGGAACCCGATGAAGTCAGCCGCCTTCATCGCCTCATCCACGGTTCTGGCGAAACCGCTCCGCGGGACCCTCAGGCCGATTCGCTCCATGGCGTTGCGAAATTTTTCCCGGTCCTCGGCCTTATGAATGACCTCGAGGGACGCCCCGATGAGTTCTACGCCGTATTTTTGGAGCACACCCCGCTCAGCCACGGCCACGGCCGTGTTGAGGCCTGTCTGTCCGCCGAGGGTGGGCAGAATGGCGTCGGGTCTTTCTCTTTCGATGATTTTCTCCACGGCCTCGGGCGTGATGGGCTCCAGGTAAGTACGATCGGCCGTTTCGGGATCCGTCATGATCGTGGCCGGGTTCGAGTTGACGAGGACGACCTCGTAACCCTCCTCCTTCAGGGCCTTGCAGGCCTGAGTACCGGAGTAGTCGAACTCGCAGGCCTGGCTGATGATGATGGGGCCCGATCCGATGATGAGGATTTTCTTGAGGTCCGTGCGCTTAGGCATGGGCTTTACGACCTCTCGCCTTCGATTTCCCTTTTGCCCCGGCCATCAGCTCTATGAATTCCTTGAAGAGGTAAGCCGCGTCGTGGGGCCCCGGCGCCGCCTCGGGATGGTACTGCACGCTGAAGGCCTGGAGATCCGGGAGATAGAGCCCCTCGAGCGTCGAATCGTTCAAGTTCAGGTGCGTCTTTTCCAGGTTGCCGGTGAGCGTCTCCGGCACCACGACGAAGCCGTGGTTCTGCGAGGTGATCTCCACGTGCCCGCTTCTCAGGTTCTTGGCCGGTTGGTTCACGCCGTGATGGCCGAACTTGATCTTCGCGGTCCGGCCGCCCATGGCCTGACCGAGGATCTGGTGGCCGAGGCAGATACCGAAGATAGGGATTTTACCTACGAGTTCCCGGGCCGTTTCGATGATGTAGGTCAGGGGCGCCGGATCGCCGGGACCGTTCGTGAGCAAAAGCCCGTCGGGGCGATAGGCGTTGATGTCCGCCGCCTTCGTGGCCGCCGGTACGACAACGATTTCGCAGCCCTCCTTTTCAAGGCTCCGCAGGATGTTGTATTTCACGCCGCAGTCGAGGACAACGACGCGGAACCGTCCTTTCTGTTTTCGTTGCCTGAGTTTTTTGATGGGGGCGGGGGTGCCGTTCTTCCAGAGATAGGGCTCCCGGCATGCGACGGAGCCGATGAGATCCCGGCCCACAAGCCCCGGGTAAGACCGGACGCGGTCCAGGAGCCTTCCTGTGTCCCTGGTCTCCGTCGACAGGATCCCCCGCATGGAGCCTTCGGTGCGAAGCTTTCGGGTGATGGCACGGGTGTCCACACCCTCAAGCCCGATCTTGCCGAACTTTTCCAGGAACGCCTGCAGGGTCATTCGGCTTCGCCAGTTGCTCGGGAAGGGCTGGTACTCCTTGACGATGAAACCTTCCAGATGAATACCGGCGGATTCCATGTCCTCCGGGTTGATGCCGTAGTTGCCGATGAGGGGGTAGGTCATCGTCACGATCTGCTCTTTGTAGGAGGGGTCGGTGAGGATCTCCTGGTAGCCCGTCATGCCGGTGTTGAAGACGACCTCGCCCACGGTTTCGCCCTCTCCGGCGAAGGCGAAGCCCCGGAAGACGCTGCCGTCTTCCAGGACGAGAACGGCAGGCGGTTTTGTTTTGAGCAGACTCAAGTCCGGTTCCTCTTCTATGGATGGGCGGCAAGTAGGCGGCGGGCGTCCGGCAGAGGGGGACGAACCCCCCGTGCAGGACGCTTCATCTGGAGAACGGTTCCCGTTACAACATGGGCAGATAGCGTTTCAGTTCGAAGTCCGTGACGTAAATTCGATACAGATCCCACTCCTTCACCTTGTTCTCGATGAATTTACTGAAGATGTGGTCGCCCAATGCCTCTTTGACCATCAAGCTCTTCTGGACCTCCTGGAGGGCTTCGAAGAGGTTTCCCGGAAGGGAGGCAATCCCCGCCTTGGCACGGGCCTTCTCGTCCATCTCGAAAACGTCATGCTCAACCGGCTCGGGCAGGGGATACTTGCCCGCGATGCCTTTCAGTCCAGCGGCCAGCATGACGGTGAAGGCCAGGTAGGGGTTGCACGCCGGGTCGGGTGAGCGGTATTCGATTCTTGTGGCATTTTCCTTGCCGGGTTTGTACATGGGAACCCGGACCATCGTGGATCGGTTGCGGCGGGCCCAGGCGACGTAGACGGGCGCCTCGTAGCCCGGCACCAGTCGCTTGTAGGAGTTTACCCATTGGTTGGTGACGGCCGTCAGCTCGCGGGCGTGTCGCATGATCCCGGCGATGTAATGCTTGGCGATACCGGACAGATGATACTTGTCCTTGCCATCGAAGAAGGCGTTTTTATCACCCTTGAAGAGCGACTGGTGAACGTGCATGCCGCTTCCGTTCTGACCGAAGATGGGCTTGGGCATGAAGGTGGCGTAAACCCCGTTCTGGCGGGCGATCTCTTTGACGGCCACGCGGTAGGTCATAACTGTGTCGGCCATTTTCAGGGCGTCCAGGTAACGCAAATCGATCTCGTGCTGGCTCGGCGCCACCTCGTGATGGCTGTACTCGACGCGAATCCCCATCTGCTGGAGGGCGAAGATGGTCTGGCGCCGCAGATCCGTTCCCCGGTCGATGGGGAGACCGTCGAAGTAACCACCCGAATCGAGGATCTCGGGTGTGCGCTCGTTGGCGAAATAGAAATACTCGAGTTCGGGGCCTACGTAGAAGGTGTACCCATCCCTGGCAGCCTTGTCGAGCATGCGCTTCAGGACATACCGGGAATCGCCCTCGTACGGGGTGCCGTCGGGGTTGAGAATGTCGCAGAACATTCTTGCCACGGGCCGATCGCTGGGGCGCCAGGGGATCAACTGAAAGGTCGTCGGGTCCGGTTTGGCTATCATGTCGCTTTCCTCGATGCGGGCGAACCCCTCGATCGACGATCCGTCGAAACCCATCCCTTCGATAAGACCCTCTTCGAGCTCCGATGGCGTCACGCTGAAGGTCTTGAGCTTTCCCAGGACATCTGTGAACCAGAATTGGATGAAGCTGACATTCTTCTCTTTCACGATTTTAAGAACATCTTTGGCTGTCTTGCACTGATACATTACTGCCTCCTTCTTCTTTTATTTTGGCTGGTTCCAGACCTGATGGGAATTCCAGGACGGGCTGGATTTCACCAGCTTGAGTAACATATTTGTAACTTCCTGACAATCGCTTCCTGCCTTTCATCCACCCCTTCGTGGTCCCTGCGAAGCCTTCTTGGGGTGTGAGGCACATCACTCGACGGAAGCGTCCGCTCTCGCATTAGGTACCCCGTTGCCATTCACGATATCTTCCAGGGGCTTGTTCTCTATAAGTTGCCATATCCCGCAGGGGCAGCCTCCCGCGCAGAAGCCGCAGCCGATGCAGAGATCAGGGTCAACGGCGTATTCGTAGGCATCCCCCGGAAGAGGCCTTCTCGATATGGCACTCTGCGGGCAGAGGGTCACACAGAGGCCGCAGTCGCGGCAGGCGCCGCAGGAAGCGCACTGATCGGCGCACTCCTTCGTGTCCTCGAACCCCTTGACGCGGGGGTCGTAGTATTCAAGCTTCACACGCTCGAATTTGATGGGCGGAAGCTGGTCGAGGATTTCTTCTTTTCCCTTGATCCGGGCATCGATGATCTCGGCGGCCTTCCTGCCCGCGCCAATGGCCTCGGTGAGAATCCCGAGTTTCACGGCATCACCGATGGCGAATACTGCCGGGTCGCTCGTCTGGTAGCGTTCATCGACGGCGATGAAGCCCCGGTCCGTCCGGATGTTTTCCGGCAGGAAGGAGAGATCGGGGAGGTCGCCGACAGCGACAATGACCGTGTCGGCCGGCAGCGTCTCACCGTCTTTGAGCTCCACGCCTTTTTCACGAATGGCCTTCGTGAAACGGGGCCAGACGAACTTCGCCCCGGCAGCCTCGGCCGCGGCGCGTTCCTTGCCATACGATGCGGGTTCCTGGACGTCGATGAGGGTGATGTCCTTCGCGCCGAGTCTTGCCGCCTCCGCCGCGGCATCGCAGCCGACATTGCCCGCACCGATGACAACGACCTTGTGTCCGACGGTCACGGCGTCGCGCTTGCTCGCTTTCAGAAACTCGAGTGCAGAGACGGCTCCTTCCACGCCCGGGATGGGGAGCATCCGGGGACGGCCGGCGCCGGTGGCGATGGCGACAAAGTCATGCTCCGCGCGGATCCGGATGTAGTCCTCTTTGGTGAGGTCACGCCCGAGACGGACATGGGGGATGAGGCCTTCGATGCGCTTGAGTTCGTGCTCGACGATCTCATCGGGGATCCTCTCTCTCGGGATCATGCTGGAGATCTTTCCGCCCAGTGTTTCTCCCTTTTCAAAAATCACAGGCTCATGGCCTTTGAGGTAAAGCTGCCAGGCCATGGAAAGCCCGGCGGGGCCGCCGCCCAGCACGGCGATCTTTTTCCCCGACGCGGCGGCCGGCGCGGGGGGCCTGGCCTTGAGGCTCGCTTTTCCCAGAACGGTGATGTCCAGGGGTTTCATACTTTCGATCTGACGGGTGCAGTTCTGCATGCAGATATTCGGGCAGAGATACCCGCAGACGGTGGCTGGGAAAGGCGTGTAAGCGAGCGCCATGTCCACCGCTTCGTCAACGAGACCCTTGCGGATGAGCTCCCAGCGGCGCTGCACCGGGATCCCCGTCGGGCAGTTCGCCTGGCAGGGGGGGAGGTACTTGTGGTTTTCCCAGGCAGGGATATAACGCCGCAGAACCCCCGTGGTGATAACGGGAAGGGGGCTCCGGTCGATCGTGGTGAGGTCCCCGATGAGACCTCCCGCACCGAGCTCCTTGTCCCACACGTCGGTCCGGAAGGCATGCATGTCGAGGAGGTCTTTGCCCTTCTTCTCCTGGGGTTTCAGGGACACGAGGAGCTGCCACTCCCCGCGCTGGGCCGTGAGTTCGCGGAAGAGCTCGGGACAGCCGATGGCGGATAGAAACTCCCGCATGTTTGTGGTGAGCCATTTCCAGTCCGTGTCGGATAGGGTGGTGAGCCTCGCGTCCTCTTCGCTGTAACCCCGGTGGGGCCCCCGGAAGAAGATCTTTCCGCCGACCATCCCGATACAGGGGCGATGACCGAGGATGTTGTCGGAATGATGGGCGCTGTGTCCGCAGATCACGGCGATGCCGCCGGCCATGAATTCGGCGAAGGAATCCCCCGCACCTCCCAGCACCCAAAGCTCGGGCGGCGAGAAGCGGGGATTGTGCTTCGTCATGGTCATGCCGCGCGCGCCGATATCGCCGGCCACGTAAATCTTCCCCTGGGCCATGGCATTGCCTACGCCGTTTGTTGCCTGGCCGTGAACCACGATGCGGGCGCCGCCATTGAGCCAGCCCACGTCGTCCGAGGCGGGACCCATCACCTCGATGAAAGTGTTCGGGAATCCCATGGATCCGAGCCGCTGACCCGGCGATCCGGTGATTCGCACCGTCACCAGTCCGTCATCGGCTCTCCACAGACGGCCGCCGATCCCGTGCTGGCCGAAGGCCTGAACCTCGATCAGCCGGTGGCCTTCAGCGACAACTTCCTGAATGCGTTCTTCCAGGACACGGGAGTCGACACGGTGGCCGCTCTCAATGCCCTGGATGACCACATGGGGTTGGTGGGGGGCTGCTTTCTTTTTGGCAGTCGCTTTTCTCGTCGCCACGACGTTTACCTTCTCATACAACGTATTTGATCTGCAGTCTCTCCGCCGCGTTTTTGTCCGCGATGCCCAGGGCGTCTGACATCCCGATGGGAAGCGATGTCGAGCGCCCCAGCGGGGCTACGATCTTCTTCAGTTCGATGTCAAAGCTGAGGAACACGTCCACGACGCGCTGGGCCACGTGTTCGGGATCGAGTCGCCGGTACAGGCGGGGATCCTGGGAGGTGATCCCCTTCGGGCAGAGGCCGATGTTGCATATATTGCAGCGGTCCGTCTCGGAACCCAGGCACCCGGCTGCCGCCTGCATGATGTACTTGCCGATCTGCACGCCGCTCGCGCCCAGCATGATGAGCGCCGCCGCGTTCGCCGCCAGGTTCCCGGTCTTTCCAATACCGCCTCCCGCAAAGAGGGGGATCTCGTTCTGCATGCCGATCTTCACGAGGTTCAGGTAGGCGTCGCGAATGCTGCTTGCGATGGGATGGCCCATGTGGTCCATAGAAACCGCGTAGGCAGCTCCCGTGCCGCCGTCTTCGCCGTCGATAGCAAGCCCGCCGGCATAGGGGTTTCTCGCCAGGTTGTTGAGCACCGCCAACGCCGTGCTGGTCCCCGAGATCTTCGGGTAGACGGGGACCCGAAATCCCCAGGCCATATACATGGACTGGATCATCTTGGCCACAGACTCCTCGATGGAATACTTCGTCTGATGCGTCGGCGGGCTGGGAAGGCTCACGCCGGGCGGCACGCCACGGACAGCGGCGATGAGGCTGTTCACCTTGTACCACATGAGAAGCCCTCCATCGCCGGGCTTCGCGCCCTGGCCGTACTTGATCTCCACGGCACAGGGATCCTCCTTCATCTCGGGGAGGGCGTGGATGATCTCGTCCCAGCCGAAGTAACCGCTGGCAATCTGGAGAATGACATATTTCAGGAACCGGGAACGGAGAAGTCTCGGCGGACACCCCCCCTCTCCGGTGCACATCCGAACGGGCATACCCGCCTGTTCGTTCAGGTAGGCCACGCCCATCTGCAGCCCCTCCCACATGGTGGGGGAAAGGGCGCCGAAGGACATGCTCCCGATGATCAGGGGGTAGATCTCGCGAACGGGCGGGATCCAGCCCTGCTCCCGGCTGAACTTCAGGGCGTCCTCGGGGGGCAGGATCCGGCCCAGGAGCGTCCTCATCTCGAATTCGTGCCGTCCCGCGTCGAGGGCGGGGTCCGTCAGCATCGAGATGCGGACGAATTTGATCTGGTCGAGGAGGCTCCCCGGGACGTTGCGTCTCCCCCCGCGCCTGCGGGGGACGCCGCCCGTGTTGACGTGGAAGCGCTGCTTGTCGATTTCTTCGTTTAAAACGGGGATAATCGCGTCATTGGGACATACAAGATTGCACATGGCGCATCCCACGCAGGCATAGGCCGGATCGGTCCTCTGATCGATCCCGTGATAGACGGAAAAAACGTTGCTCGGCGTTTCGGTCAGTCCCATGGGGACGTTGAGGGCGCGCTTTCGGTGGACACCGGGCTCGATGGCCTGCACAGGGCACACGGCCGTGCATCGCCCGCAGAGCGTGCACTTTTCCTTGCTCCAGAGGATCCGCCAGTGGAGGTCCTTGGTGCTCAATGTGGATGGGTGAAGGTTTCCCATTGATTCCATATTTTAATCTCCCCGCGTCTGCTGTCCACGAACGCGAGGTCATATCTCATGGGCTGAAAGTCCTTGTCCCGGTCCCGGTCGGGAATGGCGGCATCGAGGCCGCAGAGTTCGGAGGAGCAGCAGTAGATGCCGGGCTTTCCGCCAATGATCCCGGGGCGGAGTTTCTTGCTGTCCTGGACCAGGAACATGCTCTGGTCCGGTGTAAAGCCGATTACACAGTTGGGTCCGTCGATGATGAGGGGTCGGCAGGTATGCTTCAGAAGTCTCAGTCGCGCCCCGTCAGGGTGTCTTGACAGTTCCTCGTCCTTGAGAGGGGTGATGATGTGTTTGTAGGCCTCGAGCCCCATCCCGAGCGTGTAGTGAGTGTAGTGGAGGATGTGCGTAAACACTTTGGAGTCCGACTGGTACCCCACGTAACCCGGGAAATTCCTGGACATGAGGAATTCGCGGATGGGGACAAAAGCCGTGTTCTCGCCGTTTGTCATGGTGGCCACACCCTGGACAAAGAAAGGGTGGCAGGCATAGAGGGTAATGGAGTAGTTGGTGTTCTGCCGGCCCTGGGCGAGCATGCTGCGGGCGTAAATGTTCTTGTCGGCCAAATCCAGATAGTCGGCGATCGCCAGGGGGTCACCGACTTCCTTGAGCATGATCACATCGGGCCAGAAGCTGTAGACCATCATGGACCCGTCCTCGATCCCCAACTGCCGGAGCTGCACGCGGGTCAACATGAGGCGGAGGCGTATCTCAGCCTTCGGCAGATATTTCCAGTCATCGGGGTAATCGTAGCAACTGATCAGGTAAACGTCCCTTTTCGGTGTTCCCGCCGGGACCGGCTTGGAGGGCCGGATCGCACGCTCGAATTTGGGCCTGTACCCCCGCGCCAGCATGTAGTCGTCGAGCTTTTTCATCCCTGCGTTGCTGAATATGCCCGAGAGGATGGGGAACTCCTTGTAGGGCTCGAACTCCCCGCCCAGATCGGTGAGGTACAGGCCTACACCGGATTCGTCATGCCCTTCCTTCATCATGTCAAGGGAATGCAGAAGTATCATCGGGGAGATGGGGTTTTCACTTGTTATCGATATGAGACGGCACATAATCAGTTATCCTCTGATACGATGAAATTCTTTTAACCATCTATTTTCCAATTAGCATGCCATTAAGAGCCCGTCTTAGACGCAGTTTTAAATTGTATAATTAATTGATATTACTATAATTATTATTAAAAAAACGGGTTCTCTATTTAGGCTGTTTTTACAGGGCCGATTCATTTGGAACAAAATTGTTATTTTAACCTCTCCCGATATGACAAAATTGTAGTCTTCAAAGAGAGCCTTTTCAGGTCTTTTACACCGGTAACGAAGCCAGGCGGTTGCCTGCATACACGGGGAAGAGTGGGCTTATGTACCCCATGAGCCGTTCATGCGGAATCGCCTCGGGTCGATGCCATATTTGTGGACCTTGTAATGGATAACTCGCTTCGTAATGCCCAGTAATTTCGCAGCCTGGCTTTGATTTCCGCTCGTGTTCACAAGGGCGTCGATAATAAGTGCGCGCTCGTAATCATCGATCAGGTCGGGCAGAGACTTCGGTTCCTTGTCGAACGGATTAGACTTCATCATATCTACCTCCGTAATGATCGATCATCGAGATTTTCCTAAAATAACGTAAAAGCAGATGGATGATTGAAGTCCAATTAATGTGCCACGCCTTCTCAAGAGGGCGAAGAGGGGACGAAGATTTAATTTAATATATTGTTATTATTGTGTAAAATGAATATAAATGCTCTAAAAAAACGGTTCCAGTTTAAGATACAGGTATGTAAAGGACAGGTAAAGAGATACAAAAATGTTCTTTATTTAAGAATGAATAGATTCTGTGAATGTGTGACTTTGATGTCGAACCTAACACCCGGATTGGCTGGCTTCCTTCCGTCAGGCGGTTGATGCTCGAAAATTATTTCCTGCGTGCGCAAGTCGAGAAATGTGAATTGATTCTGTTATCTAGTATGTTGCTTTTGGTGTTCAAATCGACACAAAACAAAGACGAGATGGATTTAAATAGAGCGAGGGGAGCATGGCCAGATACGAGATTGGTATCCGGGCCTGTCGGGGCTTTTTTGTTTTGGTATGTGAATTTGTAGAAATGTCATCTCTAATCGCGAGTAGAAATTATGGAAAATCCTAAAGAGACAGGAACTGATCCGCTGTGCTACCCCGGACGGAATTTCCACGGGTCAATACCCAGTTTGTGAATCTTGTACTGAATAATCCGTTTGGTCGTCCCGAGAAGCCTGGCCGCTTGGCTTTGATTCCCGCGTGTTTCTTTCAGGGCGTCGATGATCATGGAACGCTCCTGGGCTCCGATGACGGCATTGAGCCTACCCGCCTCCTTTTCGTTGTCTCCCTGGCTCGTCGTCTGCAGGGAAGGGGGAAGGTGAATCATCTCTATCGAATCGTCCTTCGCCAGCAGTATGGCTCTTTCGATGCAGTTTTCCAGCTCCCGGACATTCCCCGGCCAGGGGTGGGACAGGAAGGCCTCAATGACGGCACTGGAGATCCGCCTGACGGGTTTCTTCAACCGCCGGGCGTATTTTAGAACAAAATGGTCGGCCAGTAAAATGATGTCATTCCCCCGCTCTCTCAGGGGCGGCAGGTAGATCGGGAAAACACTGACGCGGTAGTAGAGGTCCGTCCTGAACTGACCGGCCGTCACGCAGTCTTCCAGACGGCGGTTGGTGGCAGCGATGATGCGGGCGTTGGTCGTGACGAACCGGGAAGAACCGAGGGGCTGAAACTGTTTTTCCTGGAGAACCCGCAGGAGCTTAGCCTGCGCCGCGGCTGAAAGTTCCGACACCTCATCGAGGAATATCGATCCGTTCATGGCCTCTTCGAACCGGCCACGTCGCTGGCGCAGGGCCCCGGTGAAGGCACCCTTTTCATGACCGAAGAGCTCGCTCTCGATGAGGGTGTCGGGGATGGCCGCGCAGTTGACTTTGATGAGGGGCCCTTTACTGCGGCCGCTGTTTGCGTGGACGGCCTGGGCGACCAGTTCCTTGCCGGTACCCGTTTCACCGAGGATGAGGACGGTCGTCGTGGAATCGGCCACGTGGCGGATGAGTCCGAAGACGTCCTCCATCCCCTTGGAGTGACCAATGATGTCGGCGGAGGGGGACTTGCCCTCGTTGACTATTCGGCGCAGCCGCCGGTTCTCCTCTTCCAGGGCAAGGATGTGGACAGCCTTGGCGATGAGCTCAGCCACGGACGAAAGCATGGCAAGCTCCCGGTCAAGGTTTTCGACGTCTCTGGCGACCTTGTCGGCTGACAGGATGCCGACGACCCGGGCATCGTAGACAATGGGGACACAAAGGAAGGCAAGCTCGTCCCGGTTCACGTTTCGCCGGGCACCGGTACGGTCGAGAAAGAGGGCCTCTCGACCCAGACTTGGGATGGCCATGGGTCGGCCCGTCTGGGCCACCCTCCCGGTGATCCCCTCACCGGACTGGTAAGTAACCTCCACCCCCTCTAGGTTGATGCCGTGCGCCACCTCCAGCCAGGCCTCACCGGTGTCACGGTCGAGGAGCGAGATCATCCCCCGCTGCATGCCGAGTCGGGCGCTCATCTCGCTGAAGACATGTTCGAGCTGATCCCTTAGATCCCAGGGCTGGGCCAGGATCTTGGCGATGGCGTGAAGGGCCGCAAGTTCTTCGTAGGTGTGATCACTCATTTAGTACAAAAATGTAACCTTTTTTGTTCGACTTGTCAATTAATACATTTTTATCACAAAAATCTGTAGGCCAAAGAGATTTATTCTGATATGATAAAAAATATCATTATATTACGAAGAGGTCATCCATGAAATCCTTATCCCGCGTGAGCACCGGCATCCGGGGGCTCGACGAGACCCTCAATTCTCTGCAGGCAGGGGACAATGTCGTCCTCCAGGTGGATCACATCGAAGACTACAAGCAATTCATCAACCCTTTTGTGCAGAAAGCCCTGGAAAACAACGAGAGGGTCATCTACATGCGTTTTGCCCGCCACGCGCCCCTTCTTGATGCGACGCGGAAGGTCGCCGTATACAAACTCAACCCCGAGTCAGGCTTCGAATCTTTTTCCACCCAGGCGCACAATATCATCCGCCAGGAGGGGAGGGACGTTTGCTATGTCTTCGATTCGCTCTCCGATTTGCTCCTGTCCTGGGCCACGGACCTCATGATCGGCAATTTCTTCGTCATCACCTGCCCCTACCTCTTTGAACTCAAGACGGTGGCCTATTTCGCCATTCTCCGGGGACGTCACTCCTTCAAGACCGTCGCACGGATCCGGGAAACGACCCAGGTCCTCCTCGACGTCTACAGCCTGCAGGGCAAGACCATCGTTCACCCGCTGAAGGTCTGGCAGCGATATTCACCGACCATGTTCCTGCCTCACATCATGGAGGGGGAGAAGTTCATCCCCATCATGAACAGCGTGGATGCCGCACAGCTCTTCTCTCTCCTGGCCGACAGGAGCTCCGTGGACCCGGAGCGGCACCTCGATTACTGGGACCGGATCTTTCTCCGGGCGCGGGAGCTCATGGGCCATGATTCGGCCGCCGAGGAAAAAAAGGACCTGGTCGGACAGCTCTCCCGGGTCCTCATCGGCAGGGAAAAGCGTATGCTGGCTCTCGTCAAGGAATACTTCACGCTGGAGGATCTCATCGAAATCAAGGACAGGCTCATCGGAACGGGGTTCATCGGCGGCAAATCGGTGGGCATGCTCCTGGCGAGAAACATCCTGCGATGCGATACCTCCTTCGACTGGCCGCAGCGCCTGGAACTTCACGATTCCTATTTCATCGGGTCCGATGTCTTTTACTCCTACCTCGTTCAGAACGGTTGGTGGAAAAACCTCATGGCCCATAAAACCCGAGAGGGGTACTTCGAAAACGCTCGGGAGTTGAAGGCCAAGATGCTCACCGGCATGTTTCCCCAGGAGGTGAAGGAACAGTTTCTTCTGATGCTGGAGTACTTCGGCCAGTCCCCCATTATCGTTCGTTCCAGCAGCCTTCTGGAGGATGCCTTCGGGAATGCCTTCGCCGGTAAATACGAGAGCTTTTTCTGCGCCAACCAGGGGACACCGGAGGGGAGGTACGAAATCTTCGAGGAATGTGTCCGTAGAATCTTCGCGAGCACCATGAACGAGGATGCCCTGTCTTACCGTCTGCAGCACGGTCTCGATCAGCAGGACGAGCAGATGGCGTTGCTGGTCCAGCGGGTATCCGGCTCCTACCGCAAACACTATTTTTTCCCCGAGGTAGCCGGTGTCGGGCTTTCGTACAACCCCTTCGTCTGGAAACAGGGGATGGACCCCCACGCGGGGATGCTTCGCATCGTCTTCGGCTTGGGAACCCGGGCCGTCAACCGGGTGGAGAACGACTACCCCCGCATCGTGGCCCTCGACGACACCCTTTTAAAACCTCATGCGGGGATCGCGGACGCCCGCCGTTTTTCGCAGCATGACGTGGACCTGCTGAACCTGGAGGACAATCGCTTTCACTCGCTCTCTCTCCAGCAGGTCATCCATGAGGGGCTGGAGGCCCGCCTGGACCTGATCGGTGTGCGGGATGCAGAGGCCTCGGAGCGTATGCGGGCCACGGGCCGCTCCGCGCAGGATGTCTGGATTCTCACCTTCGATGAACTCCTGTCCGGGACGGACTTCGCGACGATCATGTCGCGGATGCTCAAGGATCTTGAAGAGGTCTACCAGTATCCCATCGACATTGAGTTCACGGCAAACTTCAACGCCGAGGGGCGCCTTCAGGTCAATCTTCTGCAGTGCCGCCCTTTCCAGACGAAGGGCCAGAGCCTCCGTATCGCGATCCCGGACAAAATCCCCCGCAAGCGTGTGCTGCTCCAGCAGGACGGTAACTTCATGGGCGGGAACGTCTCCCAGAACCTGTATCGCATCATCTACATCGACCCCCAGGGGTATACGAAATTGTCCATGTCTGAAAAGTACGACGTGGCGCGCCTCGTGGGACGCCTGAACAAACTTATTGATCGCCGCGAGGACATGCCGACGGCCCTCCTCGGCCCCGGCCGCTGGGGGACCACCACGCCGGCCATGGGCGTTCCCATTACCTTTTCGGAGATCAACAAGATCACGGTGGTGGCTGAAATCGCCTACAGGGATGGAAGCCTCATCCCGGATCTCTCCTTCGGGACCCACTTCTTCCAGGATCTCGTCGAGATGGACATTTTCTACATGGCCATCTATCCCGAGAAAGAAAAGGTCTTCTTCAACAGCCGCTGGCTGGAGAGCCTCCCGAACAGGCTGGCTGAACTTCTGCCGCAGGACAGCCGTTTCGAAGATGTGGTGAAGGTCTATGACGTGAAGGATAAGGACCTAAGGCTTGTTTCGGACGTGATCAAACAGAAGCTCGTCTGTTACACCGCGTCGTGAGCGCCGCGGAGATGTCATGACGTGTTATCAGCACGCGGGACCAACGTCATGATCAGGATTGGCCTTTCTCCCTGATCTTTCCTAAGGGAGAGCACTTTATGCCTCATCGGGCGTGAGTGTTGTACTTCAATAAAATGTAAGAAAAGTTTTTCCCTTTCGAACCCGCCGTTTTGTTTTTCACCCCGTTTCTCGCTCGAGTTCCATTTTCTTAAGAAAGATCAGGATAGCGGCAAGGGCGGCCTGTGTCATTCCGGAAATTCTCCGGGCCTGGCCGATGGAGGACGGCTGTATCTTCTGAAGTTTGTGTTTCAGTTCATTCGAGAGACCCGGAACAACTCCATAGTCCATGTCCGGCGGGATCTTTTTGTGTTCCAGTTCCATGAATTTTTCGACGGATTCTCTCTGGCGCCGGATATAATCCTCGTATTTCGCCTCAATCTCGATCTGCCTTTTGACATCATCGTCGGCGATGGGTGACCAGCCTTCGAAGACCCTCAGGCTGTCGTAGACCATCTCGGGCCGCTTGAGGAGCTGAAAGAGGGTCATGGGCTTTCTTATGGGCAGGGACCCCATCCCGGAGAGGATCCCGTTCACCTCCGCCGTGGGTTTCAACGTGAGGGAGGAGAGCCGGCCGATACCCTGATCGATCTGGCGCGTTCTTTCCATCATGCCTCTGTAATCTTGATCGGGAATAAGGCCGAATTCGTGACCTTTGTCCATCAGACGGAAGACGGCGTTGTCCTCACGCAGAATCAGGCGGTATTCCGCCCGCGAGGTGAACATCCGGTAGGGCTCGTCGACGCCGCGCGTGATGAGGTCGTCCACCATGACGCCCATGTACGCCTGGGACCGGCCCAGGGTGAAAGGTTCGCGGCCCTGGACCTGGAGGGCCGCATTGATCCCCGCCCAGAGCCCCTGGGCTGCAGCCTCCTCATAACCCGAGGTGCCGTTGATTTGCCCGGCGAGAAAAAGACCCCTGACCGGTTTCGTTTCCAGTGTTGGCTTGAGCTGAGTGGGTTGCACGAAGTCGTACTCGATGGCGTAGGCCGATCGCATGATCTCCGCCTGCTCGAGACCGAGGACGCTGCGGACGATCCTTTCCTGGAGTTCCAGGGGGAGGCAGTTGCCGAGACCCTTGGCGTAAACCTCTTCCGTGTCCAGGCCTTCGAACTCGAGGGTGACGGGATGGTGACCTTTTTCCGAAAAACGCATCACCTTGTCTTCCAGGGAAGGGCAATAGCGGGCGCTCACACCCTTGATGACGCCGGAGTACAGCGGGGAGAGCCCGATGTTTTCACGGATCAGCCGATGGGTTTCCTCCGTGGTGCGGCTGAAAAAGGACGGAAGCCGCTCTTCACGGAGCTTCGGTGTCGTGTAGGAGAAGGGCCTCGGATCCGGGACGCTGTCCTGCCGCTCCAGGCGTGAAAAATCGATGGTCGAGGACCGCAGCCTCGGCGGCGTGCCTGTTTTCATTCTGCCGATCTCGAAACCGAGGGACTTGAGACAATCGGCAAGCTTGATCGAGGCGATCTCGCCGGCCCTCCCCGCCGGGGTCTGGTAGGTACCGATGTGGATGAGTCCATGCAGGAAGGTCCCCGTGGTGACGACGACGGTTCTGCCGCCGTAGAAAAAACCCGTGCTGTCGACGACGCCGGAGACACGTCCGTCTTCAACGATGATGCCGTCGACAACGGCCTGGCGAAGGTGGAGGTTCTTCTGCTTCTCGACGACAGCCTTCATGGCCAGCCGGTAGAGCTGCTTGTCGCATTGGACGCGGGTGGACTGGACGGCCGGCCCCTTGGAAGCGTTGAGGACACGGAAGTGGACGGCTGTCTCATCGGCGATTTTGCCCATCTGCCCGCCCAGGGCGTCGATCTCCTTGACGAGCTGTCCCTTGGCAAGGCCCCCAATGGCCGGATTGCAGGACATGAGGGCGATCGAATCGAGGTTGATGTTGAAAAGGAGCGTTTCGCATCCCATGCGGGAAGCCGAGAGTGCCGCTTCACAGCCGGCATGTCCGGCACCCACGACGATGACATCGATTCTTTTCATGGCTCGAGATGAAAGGCTGAAGGCCGGGGCTTCGGGCTCAAGAAATGAGCCTGGGCGCCTGGCGCCTTCGCGTTAAACTTGCAAATGTTTTTCTAATTTAATAATATCACCCGAAAAATACAACAGGAATTAATCCCCGGATGTCTCCGGGTTGTTTCTTTTTTATGTCGAAGCCGGATTTCTGGAAAAACAAAAAACGCTATTACGATTTCAAGAGCTACCTTCGGAACCGTTTCGGGTGTAATGTCTACAAGCTTCAGATCGACGCCGGCTTCACATGCCCGAACCGGGACGGGTCGCTCGGTTCGGGCGGTTGTATCTACTGCGACGGCCGGGGATCGAAATTGCGGCAGTCAGGCCCGCTGCCCGCGGTGGCTGATCAGATAGGCATGGGCAAGGCCCTATACCGGAAACTGAGGGGCGCGGTCAAGTTCATCGCCTACTTTCAGACCTTCACGAACACCTACGCACCCGTCGAGAAACTGAAGGTCCTCTACGATGAGGCCTTGTCGCAGGAGGACGTCATCGGAATCGCCGTGGGGACGCGACCGGACTGCGTCGACGGAAACGTTGTCGGGCTCCTGGAAGACTACGCGAAAAAATATCATGTCTGGGTGGAATATGGACTTCAGTCCATGCACGACGCAACCCTCCGGCGGATCAATCGGGGGCACGACGCGAATGCCTTCCGCCGCGCTGTTCTTCACACGGCCGGACGGGGTATTTACATTTGCGCTCACGTCATCGCGGGGCTTCCCGGTGAGACCCGCGCGCAGATGCTGGAAACGGCAAGATTTGTGGCGTCGCTCCCGATCCAGGGGGTCAAGATCCATCTGCTTTTGGCCCTGGACGGGACGGTCATCGGGGATCTCTACAAGGCGGGGCAGATCCGGATGATGGAAAAAGATGAGTACATTACCACCGTCTGTGATATCCTCGAGGCGCTTCCGCCGGGACTGGTCATCCAAAGACTGACAGCGGACGGATACCGGGACATTTTTCTGGCGCCTGAGTGGGGCAGAAAGAAACTCGATGTCCTGAACGGCATCGACCGCGAGCTCGAGCGGAGGGATTCTTACCAGGGGAAGAAATACGAGGCGAGGGATTGAGAAGAAAAATAACCCTTGATCGGAAGGGAAGGGGCAAATGGGTTATCTGAGAAGGAACATCGAAAGGCTTGAGGCCTACACACCGGGAGAACAGCCGCCGCCGGGGTCCAGGGTCGTCAAGCTGAACACCAACGAAAACTGTTATCCGCCATCACCGAAGGTCCTCCGGTCGCTGAAGAGCTTCCGGGGAGAGTCTTTGCGGCGCTATCCCGACCCGATGTCCAGAGCCCTCTGTGAACGGGCGGCGAAGCTCTACGGCGTCCCCGCAAACTGGGTTCTCGCGGGCAATGGAAGCGACGAGCATCTGGCGCTGATCGTCCGCGCCTATCTGGAGCCGGGACGAAAGGCAGCCTGTCCGGTGCCCACCTACTCGCTCTATCGGACCCTCGCCCGGATGCAGGATGCCGGACTCGTCGAGATTCCCTATGACGATAATTATGGTCTTCCTGTCGAGAAACTGATCCGTGCAGCCGCCGTTGTCACCTTCATCTGTTCGCCCAACAACCCTTCGGCCACGGTGGCCCCGGTAAAGGATCTGGAGAGGCTCGCCTCCAGGGTGAAGGGGATTCTCGTGGTCGATGAGGCGTACACGGATTTCGCCGACGAAAACGCGATGTCGCTCGTGAAGAAATTCAGGAACGTGATGGTCCTCCGGACGGTCTCGAAGGGGTATTCGCTCGCGGGCCTGCGTCTGGGGTTTGCCGTTGCGCATCCGGAGGTTCTGGAGGGGCTCATCAAGATCAAAGACAGCTACAACGTCGATGCCGTCACGAGCCGGGTGGGGATAGCGGCGCTTTCCGATCAGGCCTGGAAGGACAGGAACGCTCGCCGGATTATCAAGTCCCGCACAAAGCTTTCGAAGAACCTTGAGCGTCTCGGGTTCCGGGTCTGGCCGTCCCAGGCGAATTTCCTCCTCGCCCGACCGGCTGACAAAAAAGCGGGGCGCCTGTACAGGGCCCTCAAGGATCGGGGGATCCTGGTGCGATACTGGGACCGCCCGGGACTCAGCGACAAGGTTCGCATCACTGTCGGCACGGAGGAGGAGAACGGAACCCTTCTCGACGCCCTCAAAAAACTGATCCGGTAAACGGCGGGGAGGAGCAGGGTTTAAAAGAAGGATCGATGCAACAGCGTTACCCCCTGAAGGAAGAGATCGCAAGCAGCATCTTACACGGTTTCGGCGCTGTCCTGAGTGTGGCGGGGCTTACGGCCCTCGTCATTTACGCGTCTCGATACGGTTCGGCCAAGCATATTGTCGGGGCCGCCGTCTTCGGGGCGGCGTTGGTCTGCCTCTACACCTCGTCCACCCTCTATCACGGCTTGCGCTCGGCCCGACTGAAGCGCATCTTCAGGGTCATAGACCACTCCTGCATTTATCTGCTCATCGCGGGGACCTACACGCCCTTCACGCTGGTGACGCTGGAAGGACCCGTGGGGTGGTCCCTCTTCGGTATCGTCTGGGCCTTGGCCACGGTCGGTATCGTCTTTCAGATTTTTTTCGTTCATCGCTTCAAGCTCCTGGCGACTCTGGCCTACATCGGGATGGGGTGGCTTGTCATTTTCGCCATCAAACCCCTCATAGACACCATGCCTGCCGGCGGTCTCGTACTCGTCACGGCGGGCGGGCTCGCCTACACGCTGGGGGCCGTCTTCTATCTCCTCAAAAAGATGCCCTTCAATCACGCTGTCTGGCACGTCTTTGTGCTGGCCGGGAGCACCTGCCATTACTTTGCCGTCATGCGTTACGTCGTGCCGCCGGTGACCTGACGCCCGGATCATTGTGACGCGGGAAGCCCCGGAGGCCTTTCACAGGCTCAGCCACTTCTTGAGCCTCGGGATCTCCTCGGAGATCCACTGGGGGGAGAGTCGCCTCTTGAGGAAAAAGTCGAAAAGTTCATCCATGGTCTTCATCGCCCCCTCGATCATGTAAATCCTCTCGAGGATCCGGCCGTCACGCTCCGATGCATCCTCATCCTTGCCGGCTGATGCGGGGAGCCGCATGGATTGGAACTGGAAGGGGTCGGCCTTGAAGGTAAATTCCCAGTCGTGGCTGTCTCGCTTCAGTTCGATCCGGGCCTCCCGGACCCTTTTCCCCTCCCGCAGGGCGGCCTTGCCCTCCCGGAGGTCCGCGTGAAGGCCCTGGCACACGACGGTTTCCGAGTATTCGCCGGCACCGGACTCGAGCACGACCCGGCGAAGGAAATGGACTTCCACGTCATCCCTGCCCGGGACGGCGATCCGCCCGTTTCGCTCTTCACTCTTGAACCACAGCCAGGTCAGGAACTCCCTGCCGAGAAAAGAGGCGTCCGTCTGCCACTCCGGCGGATGTTCCGCCTCGAGCATGAAACCCTTCGAGAGGGACGCGATCTTCCTTGCCGTTGCCGAATCGAGGAATGAGGGGTCCCAGGGGAGGAAGGGCCTCAGGGAGTGTCTGAAAGCGATCTTGAAGAGGTCCTCGAAGTCCTGGAAAACCTTCTGGGAGACCGATCCGAAAAGGAGCCGCCCCTGGGACGGGGCCCAGAGAATTTCATGGAAGGAAGGGACAGGGGAAGCCTTTCTCAGGAGATCCTCCTGAAGCCTGTCCTTCAGTCTCTGGCGGCTGTCCTTCGAGAGTCTTGTCTTCTCTGTCTCCCGGAGGGTCTTCTGTTCGCCCTCGAGCATCCTGACCTTGAGCAGAGCCGGCGGGACTGACTTGCGATCGATACGGAGGCAGAAAAGGAGGTAGGCTCCCACGGCGTAGTTGGCCATTTGAAACTGCGTATCGAGGATGTTCTCGAGGGAGGTCCAGCCGAGGGATTTTTCGTCTGTTCCCGCCCCGAGTTCCTGGAAGGCGTATTTCTTGAGCTGCCGGTCGAAAAAATCGGAAAAGGAGCCCTGGGGCTCCCCCGCGACACGGTAGTGTGAAAATGTCATCGTCCCTTTTAGAAACCCCATGGCGCCCTCCTTTCAACCGGGCGAAAGTACCGCAGGCCGCCCGGGGCTGTCAAGGCCTCAAAGGCACCCCTGCTGAAATCCGTTCATCGGAGGCGGGCCGTGCAAATCCGCGTGGACAACCCCGGTATTTTTGTGTTACCTTTCGACCGGTTTTTGAAGGGGAATTCCAGTGGAAATACGCAGAATCGGGATCATCGCAAACATCCGGAAGGAGAAGGCGCCGGAACTCATCATCCGGCTGAAGGAATGGGCCAAGGGCCGGGGCGTGGAGGTGGTCCTCGAGCGCGAAATCGCTAAAAGGATGGCTGAACCGGGGGGCGTGGACCGCGAGGACATCGGGTCGCGGGTCGACATGATCGTCGCCTTCGGCGGCGACGGGACACTGCTCATGGCAGCGCGGTCCGTCCGGAAGTTCAATGTGCCGATTCTCGGCATCAATCTCGGGGCCTTCGGTTACCTCACCGTCTTCAATCTCAACGAGATGATCGACGCCCTGGAGATGATCTACCGGGGGGATTACCGGACGGAGAAAAGGATGATGCTGGACGTGGAAGTCCACAGCGGCGACCGGACCATCGAAGACGGTTCCGTCCTCAACGATGTCGTCATCAACCGCGGGAATCTCTCCAGGATGGTGGATCTGGAGGTCATCGTGGACGACCGCTACCTGACGACCTACAAGGCCGACGGCCTGATCGTCTCGACACCGACGGGCTCCACGGCTTATTCCCTCTCGGCGGGCGGCCCCATCGTCTTTCCGATGCTCCATTCCATCATCATCAACCCCATCTGCCCCCACACGCTGACCAACCGGCCCGTGATGCTGCCCGAGAACGCCGGTATCCGTGTCGTGCTCTGGTCGAAGGGGATGGGGGCGACGGCGACGCTGGACGGTCAACTCTCCTACGATCTCCGGTCGGGGGATTCCATTGTGATACGAAAGTCGAAGTATGTGACCAATCTCGTGACGTCACCCCGGCGGGATTATCTTCAGATCCTGCGCTCGAAACTCGGATGGGGAGGCTCCCCGACGGGAGGCAAGAGGCAATAGAATGCTCACGGACCTCAGCATCCGGAACTTCGCCATCATCGATGAATTGAAGATCGCCTTTCCGGAGGGCCTGACCGTTCTCTCCGGGGAAACCGGCGCGGGGAAATCCATCATCATCGGCGCCATCGGTCTTTTGCTCGGCGAACGGGCGACGGCGGACCTGATCCGATCCTCCGAGGATTCCGCAACGGTGGAGGCGGTTTTTGACGTCCGTGACCGTCAGGATGTCAAGGCGAGGCTCGATGCGCTGGACCTGCCCGTTGAAGAGGAACTTGTCATCCGGCGGATTGTGTCCCGGTCGGGCCGGAACCGTATCTACGTCAACGGGGGCATGACGACTCTTGCTTCTCTTGCGACACTCAGCGAGCGGCTGATCAACATCTGCGGCCAGCATGAACACCAGGTTCTCCTGAACGCCGACAGCCACATCGACATTCTCGATGAGTTCGGGGGTCTCCTTCCATCGAGATCGGAATACGCCCGGCTTTACGGGGACTACCAGAATCTCCGGGCACGGTTGGGGGAACTCCGTGAGATTCAGAAGCGTCGGGCCGAACGGGAGGATTTCCTGAGGTTTCAGCTGAAAGAGATCGACAACGCCGGAGTAAAAGCGCGCGAAGACGAGGCCCTTTCAGACGAAAAGAAACTCCTGGCCCATGCCGGGCGTCTTCTGGAACTGGCCGAAGGCGCCCACGAGGTTCTTTACGACCGTCAGGGATCGGTGCTCGCGGAACTCGGCAAAATCATAGAACACGTCAGAGAGATTCGCAGCGTTGATCCCGAATTCAGGATCTCGCCCGGGGAACTTGATTCCGTCGCCATCCAGCTTGAAGACACCGCACTCGCCCTGCGTGATTTTGTCAAAAAACTCCCCCGGGACCCCGCTCGTCTGGACGAAATAGAGGAACGCCTTGAACTGTTGAGCAAACTGAAACGCAAGTACGGCGGGTCTCTGGAGGCTGTCCTGCAGACGAAGGAAAGCGTCGAGGAGGAACTGAGAGGCCTCGAGACCGTCAGCGGGGATATCGAAAAGATCGCCGATCTCGTCAACGTCCGGGAAGCACAGCTCCGGGAGCTGTCCGCCATCCTTTCCCGGGATCGTGAAAAGGCGGCCGCCGTCCTTGAAAAGGCCGTCAATGCCGAGACCCGGTCTTTGAAAATGGAACGGGCGAGATTCAAGGTCACGATCAATCCCTCCGCCCCCGGCGGGGGTACCGATACCCCGCTGCGGGAGAAAGGGGTGGATGAAGTAGAGTTTTATCTTTCCACCAACGTGGGCGAGGAGCTCAAACCGTTGAATCGGATCGCCTCCGGGGGGGAGCTCTCCAGAATCGTCCTGGCCATGAAAAAGGTATTGGCCCGTACGGGCTCCGTCGGGACGGTCATATTCGACGAGGTGGACAGCGGCATCGGCGGGGCCACGGCGGAGGTCGTGGGGCGCAAGCTGAAGGACGTTTCCAGGCACCATCAGGTCATCTGCATTACCCATCTTCCCCAGATCGCCTGCTTCGCGGACGGCCATTACCTGGTTTCCAAGGGCGTTTCGGGCGCCAGGACGAAGGCCTATGTGCGCAGACTCAACGACCGAGAGCGATTGGATGAAATCGCACGGATGCTGGGCGGTGTCATGGTGACGGACAAGACGAGAGAACATGCGAGGGAGATGCTCCGGGTCGCTAAAAAATAATCATGGGCTGACGGGTGGAGGGTCCGGGGGTAGAAAAAATGCTGAGGAAAGCGAAGACAGACGACGTCAAGACGATCCACCGCATGATCAATATTTCTTCCGGGGAAGGGGAGATCCTCCCGCGGTCTCTCGTGGATATCTACAGTTCCCTTCGGGATTTTTATGTCTACATCGACGATGAAAACGGCGAGATCGCGGGCATCTGCGCCATGCACATCATCTGGGAAAATCTGGCGGAGATTCGATCCCTTTACGTGGACCCGAGATACCGGAGGCGGGGGATCGGGAAAAAACTCGCGGAGGCCTGTATCTCAGAGGCCATCACGCTTGGACTCTACAGAATTTTCACGCTCACCTATCAGAAGCTTTTTTTCGAAAAGCTCGGCTTTCACGAAACGGACCGCGTAACCCTCCCGGAAAAAATATGGTCCGACTGTTTTAAGTGTCCCAAATACCCGGACTACTGCGACGAAGCAGCCATGATCGTCGAGCTTTGAGACAGCCCCCCGGTCGGAAGGAACGCGTCATCGGTCTCATGAAAAAGGCTTATTCTTTCGTCATCATCTGCGCCGGAATGCTCGTGGCCTGCTCGGCCCCCGTGGAGAGGCCCGTCATCCCGTTGCCGGAGCCGCTGGCGCTCGTCAACGAGGAGGCCTTGCCCGCCTTTTCCGACGATCTGACCGTTGAATCTCTGGAACTCGCCGTCACGAGGAGTCTGAAGTACTACGAAAGGCTGCCGGAGGGAAGGATGTTCCGGATCGGGCCTGCCCGGTACACGACAGGCGAGATGAAAGAGACGCTCAAATTGTTTCTTGCTATCCTGAGGAGCCCGGAACCCCGGGCCTCGAAGGAACGCAGAATCGCCGCCTCCTTCGACATCTACCGCGCTTCGGGATCGGGGATCAAGGGGGCGGTTTTGTTCACGGGTTATTACGAGCCTGTTTTGAAAGCATCGATGGTGGAGACGGCTCAATACCGCTATCCGATTTACCGGGCCCCGAAGGACCTTCTTTTCATCAACCTCGAAAAATTCAGGGAACGCTACAAGGGCGAGAGGCTCGTCGCCAGGATCGGCAAGGGCGAAATCGTTCCCTATTACAGCCGCGAGGAGATTGACGGGGAAGGCGCGCTGAAGGGGAGGGGGCTCGAGATCGCCTGGTTTGCGGATCCCGTTGACATCTTCTTCCTCCACATCCAGGGGTCCGGGAAGGTTTGCCCCGTGGACGGAAACTGCTTCCAGGTGAGCTATGCCCTGGCCAACGGAAGACCCTATCGGAGCATCGGGAAGTATCTCATGGAACAGGGCAAGGTCCCCCCGGGGGGCATGTCCGCCCAGGCGATCAAAGAGCACCTGCGTGAAAACCCCGATGAACTGAGCGAGATTCTCAATTACAACGAAAGTTACGTCTTTTTCAGGACGGTGAAGGAGGGCCCCGTGGGCAGTCTCGATATCCCCGTGACGGCCGGACGGTCCATTGCGACGGATCAGACCCTCTTTCCGAGAGGCGCCCTGGCTTTTATCAGGACCCGGAAACCCCTCGTGGACAACCGCGGTCAGGTCAGCGCCTGGACGTCCTTTTCCCGGTTCGTCTTGAATCAGGACACCGGCGGGGCGATTGTCGGACCGGGGAGGGTCGATCTCTTCTTCGGAACCGGAAGCGAAGCGGGAGCCGTCGCGGGATACATGAAAGAGGAGGGGGAACTCTACTTCCTGGTCATGAAGAAGAAGTTTCCATGATTCTTTCCGAGCGGGGAAGCGGGTCTCATCAGCATTGTCCTGACCCTCAGAGCTGACCTTTCTGCGGTGATTCATGCCGGCCCTTTGCGAGAGCATCAAGAGATCCCTGGTGGAGAAGCTGGGCGTTCCTCTTGTGGAAGTCCTGGAGGCGGCCGGACGCGAGGCCGAGCGTCTGGGTTTCAAGGCCTTTCTCGTGGGCGGCCTGGTCCGGGATCTGTGTCTGGGAAAAGACAACGCCGATGTCGATCTCGTCATCGAGGGGGACGGCATCGAATTCGCGAAGTCCTTCGCCCCGCGATACGGGGCGAAACTGCGCTGTTACGTGCGCTTCGGCACGGCGACGATCGTTTTCCCGGCGGGATTCAAGATCGATGTGGCAACGGCCCGCGTGGAGAGCTATGACCGTCCGGCCGCCCTGCCCACGGTACGGCCGGGGCGTATCGAGGACGACCTCTACCGCCGGGACTTCACAATCAATGCCATGGCGATTGCCCTGTCGCCTCCCGCCGTCGGGCAGGTCATGGATCCCTTTGGCGGGAGAGTCGACATCCGGGACAAGAAAATTCGGGTCCTTCATGAAAGAAGCTTTGTCGACGACCCCACGAGGATCTTCAGGGCCCTGCGTTTCGAGGGTCGTCTGGGGTTTCACCTGGACGAATCGACACAGCGTCTGGTGCGGGAAGCTTTGGCGTCCGGCATGCTGGAGAGGCTGCAGGATTACCGGATCGCGACGGAACTCAGGCTGATCCTGCAGGAACAAAACCCCCGTCCGGTGATTCGAAGGCTCGAGTCACTGGGGGCACTCGTACCGGTCAGGACCCGTGCGCGGAGCAACCGGATCCTGCGCAAGGTCCTGAATGAAGTCACAAAAATCGCTGACGATCGCTGACAGCGTTCATCACCCGGGTTGCCCGAATCCGGAGGCGCCGAGTTGACAGGGCGGGGGGCTTTCTGTTATATCTGCGCCGCCTGCGGATGTCGGCATCGAGAACTGCAATTTTGTCGCTTGTCGGAACGGTGTTTCGTGCCATCGACGCCGTCGGGCAATGAGCGTGCGTTGCCTGATGAGAAAGGGGCGGATGCCCCGAAGGAGAGAAGAGGAGCGAGGACGATCATTGAAGAAGAGAATCTTGAGCGGGATGCGGCCCACGGGCAAGTTGCACCTGGGTAATCTGCACGGGGCCCTGCAGAACTGGGTGAACCTGCAGAATGGCGGAGACTATGAGTGCTTTTACTTCGTCGCCGATTGGCACGCCCTGACCAGCGAGTACAACAACACCGACCCGATCCAGGGCTACATCCAGGATATGGTGGTTGACTGGCTGAGCGTCGGTCTGGACCCCCGGCGGAGCACGCTGTTCATCCAGTCGAGGGTGAAGGAGCACGCAGAGCTATTCCTGATTCTTTCCATGGTCACGCCGCTGCCCTGGCTCGAGAGAAACCCCACCTACAAAGAGATGAAGCAGGAACTCGCGGACAAGGACTTGTCCACCTTCGGTTTCCTGGGATACCCCGTCCTGCAGGCCGCCGACATCATCATGTACAAGGCCCACGGCGTTCCCGTGGGGGTGGATCAGCTGCCCCACGTCGAACTCACCCGTGAGATCGCCCGCAGATTCAATTTTCTCTATCGGGAAATATTCCCCATACCGGATGCCCTGCTGACGGAAGTGCCCAAGCTGCTCGGCATTGACGGGAGAAAGATGAGCAAGTCCTACGAAAATTCCATCTATCTCAGTGACCGGGACAGCGTGCTGAAAACCAAGGTGGAGTCCATGTTCACCGATCCCCAGCGGATGCGAAAAGGGGACGCCGGGAGGCCGGAGATCTGCAACGTTTTTACCTTTCACAGCATTTATGCGCCCCATGCGGATCTGGAGGAGATCGACCGTGAATGCCGGAAGGCCGGCATCGGTTGTGTGGACTGCAAGAAGCGGCTTGTCCGGTGGATTATCGAGGGCATGAAGACGATCCATGACCGGCAGGATTATTACCGGTCTCATCAGGAGGAAGTCCGGGATATCATCACGGACGGGTGCCGGCGGGCTACGGAGGTTGCCCGGCAAACGATGGAGGAAGTCCGGGAGGCGGTCAAGATCTGACGGCATGAGTTATGCGATCAAATTAGACATCTTCGAGGGTCCCCTCGATCTGCTCCTCTACCTCATCAAGAAAAACGAGGTGGATATCTACAATATCCCCATCGCGGTCATCACGGAACAATACCTGAATCACCTGGAGCTCATGAGATCGATGAATCTCGATCTCGCGGGCGAATACCTCGTCCTGGCCGCCACACTTCTGAACATCAAATCGAAAATGCTCCTGCCTCCCGAGGAGACAGAGGAGGGCGAGGAAGAGCAGCCCGATCCGCGGGCAGAGCTTGTCCGTCAGCTCCTGGAGTACCAGACGTTCAAGGAGGCCGCCCTGGACCTGGGGCGAAGGACGCTCCTGGAGAGGGATGTTTTCAAGCGGGGGCCAATGCCGGAAGTCAAAACCGACCCCGAGGAAGAGCTGATCGAGGTCGATCTGTTCAAACTCGTCGAGGCCTTCCGTGAAATCGTGGCCGGCCTCAAGGACGAGGACCTGCTGGAGATCAGTACCGAAAAGATGTCCCTGTCGGATCGGATCAATGAAATCATGGAAAAGCTGTCCGTGGAAAAGAGCATGCAGTTCAGGGACCTGCTGGCCGATGTCCGCGATCGCCGGATGATGATCTACACGCTTCTGGCCATCCTGGAGCTCATGAAAATGCGGATTGTGAGGGCCTGTCAAACCCATACCTTCGGACCGATTCGAATATTTCTCGCGGTGGAGGAATGAGAACCATGGAAGACCTTCGTTCGATTGTTGAAGCGCTGATCTTTGCGTCAGAGGCACCGCTCAGCGTTGACAAAATCGCGGAAATCGTCGGTGTGGAAGATCGCGCGGCGGTCATCGCCGTCATCAAGACGCTCGACGAGGAATACGCCGGTCGCAACGGCGGCTTTCATCTCGCGGAGGTCGCCGGGGGATATCAGTTTCGGACACGGGCCGACATGGCTTCATGGCTCAGGAAACTCAAGGGGATCAGACCGCCGGGGCTCTCACAGGCCGCGCTCGAGACGCTGGCGGTTGTGGCCTACCGGCAACCCGTCACGAGACATGAAATCGAGAAGGTCAGGGGTGTGGACGTCAGCGGTGCCCTGAGGGGGCTTCTGGATAAGAGGCTGTTACGGATGCTGGGGCGAAAGAATGTGCCCGGCAAGCCCATCATCTATGGAACGACAAAGCGATTTCTGGAGGTTTTCAATTTGAAGGACCTCTCGGAGCTTCCAACGCTGCGGGAGTTCCAGGAATTGCAGGAGTGAGCGGGTCTTTGCAGGATCGACTTCAGAAAATTATCGCCCGGGCGGGCATCGTGTCACGGCGGGCGGCTGAGGCGTACATCCGGGAGGGCAGGGTCACCGTCAACCGTAAAGTCGTCACCCAACTCGGCGCGAAGGCCGATCCCGGGAGGGATGAAATCCGGGTCGACGGGAGACTCATCCCGGCGAAGGTTGAAAAGCTCTACCTCATGCTTTACAAACCCACCGGTTATGTGACGACCCTGAAAGATCCGGAAGGCCGGCCGATCGTCACGGACCTGCTGCGCAATGTGAGGCAAAGGGTTTATCCGGTGGGGAGACTGGACTACGACTCGGAAGGGCTTCTCATCCTGACAAACGACGGGGATTTCGCCCAGCGCATCCAGCATCCCAGGCACGATATTCCGAAGACGTACTTCGTCAAGATCAGGGGGAGCCTGGCACCTCAGGCGCTTCGTCATCTTGAGGAGGGCGTGGACCTCGAGGACGGGGTTTTTACGCCCGGTGTCGTCCGCCTGGAGAAGACAAATCCCAAAAGCTCCTGGCTCCAAATCACCGTTTCAGAAGGTAGAAACCGGGTGGTCAGACGGGCCTTCGACGCTCTGGGGCACCCCGTTCAGCGACTGGTCCGGATTGCCGTGGGAAATCTGATGCTTGGCGATCTCGCGTCCGGCGAGTACAGACCTTTGATGAAGCGGGAAATAGAAGGACTTCTGCATCGGGGGCGGAAGAAAAAGGAGAAAAATTAACTTGACAATCCCGGCAAAACGGCTTAATAGAAAAACCCTATTTCAAAATGTTATTAAGTATTTATCTCGTCTGTGTTCCTTTTTAAAGCCTGAAACATCTTAGAATACCAGTTATTTCAGGGGGTTATCATGAATAAATCCGGTCTGATTGAGGCGCTGGCCAAGAAGGAAAATCTCACGGAGAAGAAGGCGACAGACGTAGTCAATCTTATTTTCAAAGGTTTTACAGATGAATTGAAAAAGGGCGGGCGAATTGAAATCCGGGGCTTCGGGAGCCTTATCGTGAGGAACTACACGGCCTACAGAGGCAGAAACCCCAAGACGGGAAGCAGCATCGATGTCTCCCCGAAGAGGCTGCCTTTTTTCAAGGTAGGCAAAGAGTTGCGGGAAATGGTGAATTCTCTTAACAAGACCTGATTCGCATTTTATTGATTGTTTTTACAGAGGCTTTTTCTTGCGGGGGTCATTTTGATGACCCCTTTTTTCGTAGGGTCCAACAGCAGCTATGGAAGATTTATCCCACACGGGACTTCCCCAAAGAAGACTCGGAGACCGTTTGAGGCCCTTCATCCCGCTGGCGCTCTTTATCGTGACGCTTTGCACGACTCTGGTTGCCGGGGCCATTCAACAGGGCGTGAACCCACTCAAGGATCCGCTGAACCTCTGGAAGGGGATCCCCTTTGCCTTCACCCTTCTGCTCATCCTGGGATCCCATGAGTTCGGACACTACTTCGTCTCCAGGCATCACGGGGTGGAAGCCACGTTTCCCTTTTTCATCCCGGCGCCGACCTTCATCGGTACCTTCGGCGCCGTCATCAGGATGAAATCTCCCATCATGGACCGGAGGACCCTTCTCGATATCGGTGTCGCAGGGCCTCTGGCGGGAATCGTCGTTTCCATTCCGGCCCTTTTCGTCGGTCTTTCAATGTCCGAGGTTGTCCCATCCGTTCCGGAGGAAGGCATTTCGCTCGGGACCTCGGTCCTTTTTTCACTTGTCAGTCGAGTCGTTCACGGTGCAATGCCCGCCGATGTCAATCTCGTTCTTCACCCCGTCGCCTTTGCGGGGTGGATCGGCCTGCTCGTCACCTCGCTGAACCTGCTTCCGGTGGGACAGCTCGACGGCGGTCACGTAACCTACGCCGTCTTCGGCAGAAGGCAGCAGGACGTGGCGAAGGCCGTCATGGTCGCGCTTTTTTTTCTCGGCGTTTTCAGCTGGAGCGGCTGGCTATTCTGGGGGGCCATTCTCCTGGTGATGGGAATCAACCATCCCCCCGTTGTCTATGACTGGATACCGCTGGACGGCCGGAGAAGGGTCATCGGATGGTTGACGCTGGTACTGTTTCTGATGACCTTCACCCCCACCCCTTTCTGAAAGGCGGATGAAAAACGCCCGTCTGCCGCGTTTTCCTCATCCTTCGTCGCTGCGGCGTACGCTTTACAGTACGCCTCGATCCTCAGGAATCGGAGGCCTTGCATCCGGACATTTTTGATCCGCCTTCATCGATCGGTGGATGAAAAACGCCCGTCTGCCCTTTTTCTAAAGCAGTCCTTCTTCACGGAAGCTGAAGTACCTGTTCTCGCCTACGATGATGTGGTCATGGATAAGAATGTCGAGAACGCGGGCCGTATCCTGCAGGGTCCTCGTGAGACGGATATCGGCCTCGGAGGGTCTGATATGGCCCGAAGGGTGGTTGTGGACGAGAATGACGGCCGATGCCCTGTGCTTGAGCGCCTTTTCAAGTATCTTTCTGGGATAGACGACGGCCTGGTTGACGATTCCCTCCTGAATCACCTCCGTCCGGATGATGCGATTCTGGGCGTTGAGATAGATCACGCTGAACCGCTCGTCCTTCAGCCCGCCCATCGATGCCATGCAATAATCCAGAAGCGCCCCGGTCGACGATATCTGAGGCGTCTCCATCGCCTTTTCCCGAAGATACAGGGCACCCAGGTCCCTGACCAGCCCGATCAGCAGGGCGGTCTGCGCGCCGATCCCGGGGAGGGCTTCGATCTCTTTTGGGTCCGCGTCCATGAGTTTCTTCAGACTTCCGAACCGTCCGAGCATGTTCTTGGCCAGGACTTTGGTGTCTTTTCTGGGAATGACATAAAAGAGGAGCAGTTCCAGGACTTCGTAATCGTGGAGGGTGTCAATCCCGGATTGACTGTACCGCTTCTTGAGGCGCTGCCGGTGTCCCCGGTCCTGCTGCCTTTTACGTTCGCTCATCGTCTCACCTGCTGACGGGGTTGTGCCCCTGCGCGGTCTTTCGCAAACCGGTACAGAAAAGCAAGGACGAAGAGAAAGAAATTGGTCAGTACGATCGTTGCTCCCGTCGGCAGATTCAGGGCGATGGAAATGAAAATCCCGGCGATGACGGAGGCCACGGCCGTCAGGGCGGAAATCGCCAGACTGCCTCTGAAACCCCTCGCGAGCTGAAAGGCGGTGACGGCCGGCAGGATCAGCAGTGCGGAGATAAGCAGGATCCCGACGACATTCATGGTCAGGACAACCGTGACGGCGGTCAGGATGACCAGTATCTTGTTGATCCTGTCCGTGGGGATGCCCGAAACGCGGGCAAATTCTTCGTCGAAGGTGATGGATAAAATTTCATCATAGTAGAACAGAAGCACCCCGAGGACGAACGCGGAGAGGATGACGGACAGGATCGTCTCTTCCCGGCTGATGGCCAGGATGTTTCCGAAGAGGTAGCTGAAGAGATCCACGTTGAAGCCGCCGGCCAGGCTCGCCAGGATGACGCCGCCCGCGATGCCGACCGATGAGACGACGCCAATCGCCGCATCGCCCATCATTCTTGCCTTCTCCGTCAGTTTCAGTATGCCGAGCGAACTCACCAGTACGATCGGCAGGGTGACGTAGAGCGGGTAGATTCTCAGGGCCAGCCCCAGCGCGACGCCCCCGAAAGTGACATGGGCAAGGCCGTCACCGATGAGGGAAAGCCTTCGCAATACAATCAGGACGCCGAGGACGGAGCAAAGCAGGGCGATAAAGACGCCGGAAATCAAAGCCCTTTGAATGAAGCCGTATTGAAGATAATCCGTAAAGCCCAATGCCTGTCTCTCCCTGTCATTCGTGACGGTGGCATATCACGTGCTGGGAGTGCATCCCGAAGAGGTCCGTCATGTCGGCCGACGCGCAGAAGTCGGTGAAGCTCCCGTAAAAAACGACCCTGCGGTCCACCAGGAGGAGTTTGTTCGCGTATTGCCCGATACTCCCGATATCATGGGTGACGAGAATGATGGTGCCGTTTTTTTGCCGGTTGAGCTGCGTGAGCATGCCATAGAATTGCTCCCTCGTTTCCGGGTCGAGCGCCGTGGCGGGTTCATCAAGGATGATCAGATCCGGTTCGTGGATGACCGCCCGGGCAATGAGCACCCGCTGCTGCTGGCCGCCCGAGAGTTCCCCGATTTTCTTCCTGCGGATATCCGCTATGTTCAGAAGGGTCAGCGCCTTTTCGACGGCGATGCGATGCGCATCGCCGTCGAAGCCGGGCATCCGCCGCCTGGAGATCAGCCCCAGGGCCACGATCTCCTCGACCGTGGAGGGGAAGCCGGGATTGAAGGACGACAGGCGCTGGGGGAGGTAACCCACGCGAAACCAGTCCCGGAATTCCGACCGGTCCTGGCCGAAAAGTACAATCCGGCCGCTCTCCGGCCTGAGGATGCCTAGGATGTTCTTGATGAGCGTGGTTTTCCCCGAGCCGTTCGGACCGACCAGGCCGATGTAGTCTCCGCCGGAGATGCTGAACGTAATGTCGTCCAGTACGCGGATTCCGTTGTACCTCGCTCGGAGATGCTCGACTTCAATGATTTTCACGGGCACTGCAGTCCTTTTTTCAGGTTTTCAAGGTTCTTTTCCATGAGGGACAGGAAGCTTTCGCCCCGGTCGAAATCGTCTTTTGTGAGGTTACTGGCATCATGGAGTTTGAGGAGGGTGACACCCGCTTCCCTTGACAGGGTCTCCGACACCCGGGGGCTGACCAGTTCCTCGTAGAAGACGTGTCGGATGTCGTTTTCTCTAATCAGCTTGATGAGCCTTGCCAACTCTGCGGCCGTCGGCTCCGCGTTGGGGGAGATGCCGTAGGCGGAAACGTAGCGAAATCCGTAACGATTCGCCATCTGCCAGAAGGCGAAATGGCCCCCGCTGATGATGATGCTCTTCCGGCAATTTCGGAGATTCCTCCGGTACCGGTCGTCTAGTTTTTTCAATTCGTCGATGTAGACCGCCGCGTTCTTCTCATAGATCCCTTTGCGCCCCGGATCCCTCGTGACGAATCCGTCGCGGATGTTTTCGACCATTTTAACGGCATTGGAAAAATCGAGCCAGACATGAGGGTCCGTGGACTCAGGACGGTCATCGTGACGGTGACGGTCCGCCCTTTCCCCGGGGGGCATTGTTCCGGGGATGCCCCGGCCGCTTTCTACGATCACCAGACCCTTGTTCTGGAGCCCTTTCAGAAGGTCCGTCGCCCAAGGTTCCATGGCGGCACTGGTGTAGATGAAGAGACCGGCGCGGTTCAATTTCACGATGTCGGAAGGCCGGGGTTCGAAGCTGTGCGGCTCCATCCCCGGGGGGAGCAGCAGGACCACCTCGGCCTGATCGCCGCCGACGTTTTTTGCGAAGTCGTAAAGCGGAAAAAGGGTCGTGACGGTGAGGATTTTCGCATCCCTGTCCAGTTGCCCGGTTTCCGGCGAGCAGGCTGATCCCGCCAGGAACAGGAGCGACAAGGCCAGAAGCATGCAGCGTGTCTTTTGAAGGGTTCTCATGGATGGTCTTCGAAAAAAAGGGGGAAACGGTTACGCAACCAAGTTGCACAATCACTTTCTCTGACAGGACCGGCAAAGGCCCGTGATGCTGACATTGATATTATCGATTCTGAAATCCGAAGGGGTGGCGAACAGCTCCCACACCTGTGAAAGCGTGATCGGCGGCATGCAGGTCATGGTCCGGCAGATTCTGCAGTAGATGTGGGGGTGTACGGGATTGTGCTGGCAGGCCATCTCATAGTGATTGACGCCGTGATCCGTCGGTATTTCCCTCACGATCCCCTCAGATTTGAAGGATGTTAGAATGCGGTAGGCCGTCACCTTGTTCATTTTTCTTTCCGGTTCCAGATGTTTCAGGATGTCGCTCACGCTCAAAGGTGTATCCGCTTGAATCAGGATCTGCAGAATTCTCTTCCTATGGGAGGTCTGGTTCAATCCCGCCTTTTTCAGCGTGTTCGAAGCCTCGCATTGGTTCTTCACAGGTTTCATTTGTTCTGGATAACACAAACGCAACATAGTTGCAAATATAAAATTGCACAGATTTGTTGTCCATCAGTGTTCGACGCGGGCGGCTCTATGGGAAATTGCGACTTGAAGGACCGTAGAAAGTGGTATATAAAATCGATAATTTACAGACGCCGTGACGCTTCGATGATTGAAAATCTGACAGCGAATATAGAGGTTTATCTTCAGACGTCCATGCTCTTCGCGCTTCTGGCGGTCTACCTGGGAGGCGTTTTGGTGAGCTTCACGCCCTGCGTCTATCCCGTGATACCCCTGACGGTTGCTTATGTCGGAGGCAGGAGCGGCGGTTCCAGATCGAAGGGATTTCTGCTCTCCCTGGTTTACGTCCTGGGGATGGCTGTGACCTACACGGCCATCGGCGGTTTCGCGGCACTGACGGGCCGTCTGTTCGGTCAGGTCCAGAGCAATCCTTGGGTACACATCGTGGTCGCCAATGTCGTTATTCTCCTCGGATTGTCCATGCTGGATGTCTTCGAGATTTCCGTCCCGCAATTCCTGTCCGGGCTTCAAACGAAGCAGCAGGGACAGGGCTATGTCGGAAGCTTTCTCGTCGGCCTGACTTCCGGATTCATTCTCGGGCCCTGTTCCGCACCGGTTCTTTGCGTTGTTCTGGGTTACGTGGCGGCGAAACAGCACCTGCTCTACGGCATGAGCCTGCTATTCGTCTTTGCACTCGGCATGGGCACCCTCCTCATCCTTCTGGGGACCTTTGCCGGTCTGCTGGCCAGCCTGCCCAGGGCGGGACTATGGATGGTCAGGATCAAACATATATTCGGCTGGCTGATGCTGCTGATCGGCGAATACCTGCTGGTTACGGCGGGTTCACTCATGACATGAAAGTGAGAAGAAGAAGATGATGATCCGGTTCCTCATCAGCGTGGTCCTGGCGCTCAGCGTGCTCAACTGCTCGTCGCCTCAGCCCGATGCGCAGAAAACCAAGAAATATAATATCCGGGACAAAAGCGTAGAAAACAAGCCCCCTGACTTTGTTCTCAAGGATTTGAAGGGGGACGATGTCAGGCTTTCGGACCATAAGAATAAGCCCGTTCTTCTTGTTTTCAGTACGACGTGGTGCAAGTACTGCCGCGAGGAGGTGCCCCATATCAAGAGTCTGTATTCAAATTACGGGAAAAAAGACCTTGTAATCATCAATATTTTTGTCCAGGAACCCGCCGGTAAAGTGGCCGCCTTCGCGGACAAGTACGCGCTGCCCTACCGGGTCGCCCTGGACACTGACGGGCACGTGGCGGAACTTTTCGATGTGAAGGGTGTGCCGACGCTCGTTTTGCTGGACAGGGAAGGGCGAGTGATCTGTTACACCTGCCGCTCCGTCGATACGCTCCTGAAGGACTTATTCCCGGGTTAGGTGGTGACGGGAACTGCGGCGGACGTCTGATGAGAGCCGGGTCGTGTCATCAGATGGAGTGCGGGGAAACCGCCGCGTATGCCCCGGGGATGAGAAGGCCCCCTTGACCCCCCGTTGTCCCGATGTTCTGATGGTCTCTTCAGTGTAAATGTCTCACTGATGACCGGCGAAGTGTGCGGGTTTGGGAAGCTGAACAAAATATGGCACAGGAAAATAACGCTTTATTGACGGACGGCAGAGAATCTCCAGAGAGCGAAAAGCTGATTCTTGTCGGACAGCCCAACATCGGCAAGAGCGTGATCTTTTCCATCCTCACGGGGCGCTATGTCGTCGTCTCCAATTACCCCGGGACGACCGTCGAGGTATTGTCCGGGAAAGCCTTGGAACTGGATCGCTACGTGATCGATACGCCGGGTATCGGCGGTATCGTCCCGCGGAGCGAGGATGAGGTCGTCACGCTCCGTACCATCCTGTCCGATGAGAGAAAGTCCATCCTGCAGGTCGGTGATGCGAAAAACCTGAGACGCACCCTCATGCTCACACTGGCGCTGGCGGAGACGGGGCTTCCGCTTGTTCTCGATTTGAATATGGCCGACGAAGCGGAAAAGAGCGGCTATGTCATCGACACAAAATCCCTCGCGGAAAATCTCGGAATCCCCGTTGTACTGACGGTGGCGACGGAAAAAAGGGGCAAAGAAGCCCTTCTGGACGCGATCCGGCGTCCCTCGAGGCCTTCCATACGGGTCACCTACGGGCCCCGTATCGAGGAGGCGGCGGGGCTCATCGTCGACGCGCTCCCCCGCGCCTTCCCTTCGAGGCGGTTTCTGGCCCTCATCCTCCTCTCGGGGGATCCCGGACTCGCGGATGACCTCTTGAAGGACCGGGATGAAGGGGTGAAGCGCAAAATCAGGGACATTGTGTCCAGGGCCCAGGCGCAGTTCGGTGAACCCCTTTCCCAGGTCATCATGGAAAAGCGGGCGGCTCACGTGGAACGGATCGTCAAGAAAAGTCTGACGAAACGTGAGGGGCAAGCCCTGGCCGCCCGATCCCTGCGGACGCTGGAGGATGTCTCGACGCATCCTCTCTGGGGCTTCCTGGTTCTGGGCCTCGTCCTCTTCGGCCTCTATGAGTTTGTCGGTGTTCTCGCAGCGGGTTACATCGTGGATTTCTTTGAAGACGTCGTGTTCAGAGGACTGATTCTGCCTCCCGTGATACAGCTCCTGTCTCACATCCCTGAGCCGCATGTGAGGAACTTTTTCATCGGCGAATACGGTCAGATCACGATGGGCCTCACCTATGCGCTGGCCATCGTTTTTCCCATCGTCGCGGCATTCTTCGTCGCCTTTTCCTTCCTGGAGGATACGGGGTATCTGCCGAGGCTTGCCGTCATGCTGAACAAGGCCTTCACACGGGTCGGCCTGAACGGCAGGGCGGTTATCCCCGTCGTTCTCGGGCTCGGCTGCGGTACGATGGCAACGCTGGTGACGCGTATCCTCGAAACGCGCCGGGAAAGGATCATCGCCACACTGCTGCTCGCGCTGGGCATACCCTGCTCCGCCCAGCTCGGTGTCATCCTTGGAATGTCTTCCAAAATCGGGGGCGGCGCCATCTTTCTCTTTCTTTGTTTTATCATGCTCCAGATGCTCGTGGTCGGCTACCTCGCTGCGAAGGTCCTTCCGGGCGACACGCCCTTCTTTATCACGGAACTGCCGCCGTACAGGATACCCCGGCTGGATAACGTCCTGAGCAAGACCTACTTTCGCACCAAGTGGTTCATCCGGGAAGCGATCCCATATTTTCTACTGGGGACGGCCGTTCTTTTCTTCGCCGATGTGACGGGCGTGCTCGACCGCCTCATGGATCTTTTTTCGCCCGTGGTCGTCGGCCTTTTCGACCTGCCGAAGAAGTCGTCACAGGCCTTCATTCTCGGTTTCCTGAGGCGGGACTACGGGGCCGCGGGTCTTTTCGACCTTTTCGATCAGGGGCTCATGGACGGCCTCCAGGCTTTCGTCAGCCTGTCCGTCATGACGCTGTTTGTCCCCTGCATCGCCAATGTTTTCATCATTTTCAAGGAGAGAGGGTATCGAGTGGCCTTCCTGCTGGTCAGTTTCGTTTTTGCTTACGCCATCATGGCCGGCACGGTTTTGAATTTCTTTTTAAGACGCCTGAACATTCATTTTTAAAGGAGCCGCGGCATGGAGAACGGGAAAACGCCCTTGACGGAGGAACAGGAGGAGGCCCTCAGTGAGATCTGGATGCGGATTGAGAACAGGAAAGAAATTCCGCAGGCGGGCACCAGTGCCCCGCTGAGGAGGATGAAACACAGGGAAGGTCTGGATGAGCTCATCCGGGACGGCTACATCAAGGCGGAGGGCGACGAGGTCAGACTGACGGAAACGGGTTTCGCCGAGGCCCGGAGATTCATCAGGAACCAGAGGCTTTCCGAACGGCTTCTTTCCGACGTTTTAAACCTCGAAATGGAGGAAGCCGAAAAAAGCGCCTGCCGGTACGAGCATATGCTCGACACCGATGCCGCCGAATCCATTTGTATTCTTCTCGGTCACCCGAGAACCTGTCCCCACGGAAATCTCATCCCGCCCGGGGAATGCTGCGTGTCCGGGGAAACCTCTCTTCGTCCCCTCGTGGTTCCCCTCTCCGAGCTGGAGGCGGGAGAGACGGGAACGGTCGCGTATATCGGGACGACCGATCATGCGCGCCTGTCCTATCTGTCGTCCCTCGGGGTCATGACCGGTCGCCCCATCGAACTGATCCAGAAAAAACCGTCCTACATTCTGAAAGTGGATGAAAATACGGTTGCCTTCGACGAATCCGTTTCCAGGGAAATTTTTGTCCGCCCCAGTCAGCGCAAGAGGCCGATTGCGGGCATCGGCCGAAGGTTTCGCTGGGGATGGCGCTGAACGGTTGAAGGGATCGTGAAGGCGGGGGAAAGGAGACCATGTCGAAGAAAGCGGCCTACGAGGAAAAAACCTGTCGTTATTTTCGAAAACCCGGCCCCGACAACACCAGCCATGTCCTGAAAGCGGTGGACGAGCGGGCAAGAATGCTGGGCATCCGTCATGTTCTCGTGGCGACCTGCGGTGGGGACACGGCTTTCAAGGCTATAGAGGTGTTCCATCCGGGGATCCGTTTGATCGCGGTTACGCATGTGACGGGGTTCGACAGGCCCGACACTCAGGAGATGGAGGAATCCAGGCGCCGGGAGCTTCAGGACAGGGGGGTTCAGGTCCTGACCTGCCAGCACGCCTTCGGCGGCGTGGGTCGTGCTGTACGAAACAAGCTGAAGTCCTATCAGGTCGACGAGATCATGGCTTATACCCTGAGGACCTTCGGCCAGGGAACCAAGGTCGCCATCGAGATCGCCCTCATGGCGACGGATGCAGGACTCGTTCGAACCGATGAGGACATCATCTCCGTGGGTGGAACCTGCGAGGGAGCGGATACCGCGCTGGTGATCAAACCGGCGAACAGCTTTTCTTTTTTTGATTTGAAGGTCAGGGAGATCATCTGTAAACCGGCCCATTTTTGATTTTTTTATTTCACCGGAAAGGAGGTTCAGGACGGATTATGTTTTTCACGGATCAGCAGCTCGAACGATATGCCCGTGTGCTCATCTGGGGACTCGCAACAGCGAGGGAACGCGATTACAGGAAAAACGATATTGTGCTGATTCGCTACGATCAGCCGGCAACGCCCCTGGCGGAGGTCGTGCAGGCAAGTCTGCTCGAGGCGGGACTTCAGCCGGTTTTGCGGACGGGTCTTACACCCCGGATGGAGGTTCATTTTTACAAGAAATCGAATGAAAAACAGCTCACTTTCACGGTGCCGGGCGACCGCGAACTCTGCGAAAAACTCCACGGCAGCATTTATCTGTATGCCCCTGAATCACTGACCCATCTCTCCGATGCGGATCCCCGCAAAATCGCGAAGGCCATTGTCGCCCGGAAACCCCTGCGGGACATCCTGGAGAAACGGGACCAGAGAGGCCTGTACGGATGGACGCTCTGCATGTTCCCGACGGATGAACTGGCCCGGTATGCCCAGATGTCGCTCCGGGACTACACGGAACAGGTCGTCAGGGCCTGCTACCTGGATGTTGAGAACCCCGTCCGTCAATGGGAAACCGTTCATCGGGAGATAGGGAGAATCAAGAAATGGCTCAACGGCATGAGCGTCGCATATTATCACGTGGAGTCCGAAAACATCGATCTGAAGATTGCACCCGGCCAGCGCAGGCGATGGGTCGGCGTCTCGGGTCACAACATCCCGAGTTTCGAGATCTTCATCTCGCCCGACTGGCGGGGCACCGAGGGGACCTATTACGCCGATCAGCCCTCCTATCGGACCGGTAATTTTGTAAGAGGCATCCGTCTGACCTTCAGGAAGGGCAAGGTGGTCGAGGCCAAAGCCGAGGTGGGGGAAAACTTCGCCGTCAAGCAACTGGCCATGGATGACGGAGCCCGAAAGGTCGGGGAGTTTTCGCTCACGGACAGACGATTCTCACGGATCAACCGTTTCATGGCCAACACCCTCTTCGATGAAAATTACGGGGGGAGATACGGTAACTGTCACCTGGCCGTCGGATCCTCTTATGCGGACAGCTATGCCGGCAACCCCGCTAAACTGACGGGGGCACAGAAGAAAAAACTGGGATTCAATGACTCGGCGCTGCACTGGGATCTGGTCAACACCGACCGGAAGCGTGTGACGGCGCACCTCGTCGGCGGCGGCAGGATCGTCATCTACGATGAGGGTGTTTTCAAGTATTAGGGCGAGTGCCGGTATAAGGCGCCGAGAGGCGCTCGTCCCGGAGCGGTAGCGACGCGGACCCGGCGACGTCCGGAGGAGCCGCAAGGACGGCCGGGGAATTCCGGCGTCCGACCTTCATGGGGCTGCGTAAGGCAGCCGGGCGATACTTAATCCTCGACGAGAATCGCCTCGACGGGACAACTTTCAGCGGCTTCCCGGCAAGTGTCTTCGAGATCATCCGGAATGTCGTCTTCGATTTTTGCTACGGCTGCGTCTCCCTGCATTTCGAAGACCTCAGGACAGATTTCAATGCAAGCCTCACATCCGATGCACAGTTCTTCATCCACCCGCACTCTCATGGTTATCCCCTTGATGGCCTATGAGTCTTCTTAATATAAAAATTGGAGGGCCGACAAGACTCCGAAAGCCCGTTATTGATTATATTCAAAGGAAAAAAAGTCAATATTTTTTTTTAAAAAAACAAAAAATTTTAGATTAGTCACAGGTTTTGTTATCGACAAAAAAATGATAGAAATAATATATAATAATATCGATATCTTGAACATCATTGCCAACCGGTGGACAAGTCATCCCATCAGGCATAAATCTTTGGCGATTTATGCCTGACAAGGAATCGTTATGCGCTGCCGGTATTTGTTCAAGGGGATGCTAGCGACAAGCGCCTGTTTTGAAGGACCGTCCTTCTTTCCGATTTCAGGGTATCACGGAGAGGCGTCCGGACCTATTTAATGATTGATTAAAGAGATCATTTATTATAGCTTCGCGGCGAATGACGCATGGCAGGGGAACATGAAATATGAAACTTGTCTGCCCGAAATGTAAATGGGCGCTGGATACGGTCCAGGAGGGTCTCTTTTGCCGGAGCTGCTCATCCACTTACGTGAAAAAGCACGGTATCGTATCATTCATCGACGATGTTTATTCATACGGGAATATTCCGCAGGCCCGATGGGAGGAGATCTTCCGGGCCATCGAAGGGAAGAGCAACAAAGAGATCCAGGAGTATCTCCTATCTCAAAAATTCAAGGGGCGGTGGGCTTATATCGAATCTTTCAGACACAACAAGGCCGACGGATTTTCATTTTTACCGATAAGTTCTGAGGACGTCATTCTCGACATCGGTTGCGGGCCGGGGTCTCTGACGATCCCCCTGTCCCGGGCATGTCGAGAGGTTTATGCTCTCGATGCCACCTTGCCCAGGCTCAGATTTCTCGAGGCGAGAAGGAAAAACGGGGGACTCACCAATATCACCCCCATCCATGCCAGCGCCTTGAAAATGCCGTTCAACGGTCCCTCTTTCGATTACGTGCTGATGAATGGCGTGTTGGAGTATGTTGGCGAGTGGGGAAGCGGTGGGAACCCGGAAGAGCTCCAGAAGGGTGTGCTGAAAGACATATATGGATTACTGAAAGAAAAGGGGTACCTTTTCATCGCCATAGAGAACCGTTATGGTTACGATTTTTTTTACAAGGAACGGGACCACAGCAAACTCTATTTGACCAGTCTGATGCCCAGGTTCCTGGCCAGTCTATTGACTCTTCTTTTACGGCGAAAAACCTATCGAACCTACACGTATTCGTATAATCGATACAACAGCCTGATGAAGAACGAAGGGTTTCAACGGGTTGAATTTTACTACGTCTGGCCCGACTATCGAAATCCGAAGTATATTTTCCCCGAAAGGGATAAAAACATTTTCAAGTATTATCTCGAGAACTTTATCAAACACCAGTCCAGTAGATTGGAATATCTCTTTTACAGGTGGGCTGCCGGTAGAGGGGTAGAAAAACATTTCGTACCGCATTTCATCATCATGGCGCAAAAGTAAGTCGGAACTTTTTCAAAGATTTGAATCAGAACGCATGGGTTGAGAAATGGTCGGCGAGATATCTCAGTATTTGAAACAGCACTGGGCCGAACTCGGATTTCCCGGGGACCGAAGTCCCAATCTGAGTTTTTTCAAGGTGGGTGGGAATCCCTGGGAGGAAGGCAGAATCAACTTTCTTGTCTTCGACGTAGGTCAGTCGGAGCCTTTGCTGTTCGTCAAGATCGTGAGGGACAGCACCAGTAACCCCGCCATTCGGAGGGAATATACCATCATGAAGCGACTGGCAGAAGATGAAGCCCTGTCGCCTTACCTGCCGGTACCGGTACACCTCGTTAACATCTCTGGCCGCGACATGCTCCTGCAAAGGGTCTGTCACGGGAAGAGAATGATTTCACTCTTGAGCGGAAGTCCTTTCCTTCAGTTTCAAAAGACCATTTTATCGATGAATTTCAGACGAGCACTGGAATTCGTCGAGACGCTCAACACGCGCCAAAGGAAACGTCTCACCGAAGCGGAATTCCGAGAATCGATCGTGGATCCGCTGAAGCTTTTCTACGATCAATACGAAGATTCCAAAGAGAAGAAGATGCGGTTTACCGAGCTGACCGAGCGGCTGGTTGCCCAAATGGATGGTGCTTTTTGGGTCACCCCGATTCACGGGGACTATTCAGCCACAAACATTTTTATTGAATCCGACGGCCGTGTGAAAATCATCGACTGGGAGACGGTCAGGGAAGAGGGGCTTCCTTTCTGGGATCTTTTCTATTTCATGTCAAAATACATTCACAACATGAAAATATACCCGAATAATCGATGGGACCGGGTTCTTTCGATTTACATGGGTCGCGGCTGGCTGTCGCAGCTTGTCCATGGCACCGTGGACGAATACTGTCGAAAAACAGGGTTTGACATGTCCCTCGGGCGGCTCATCTTTCCTCTGCATTTTTTGAATAAAGCAACTATCAAGAATGACATGAAGGGACGGGATGCGGCTCAGCCTTGGATCAGACTGTTCGAGTTATCGACTCAAAACCTCGATCAACTCTGTTTTTGAAGAACCGAATCACCTCATGGAATCCCTCGCTGCCAAAGATGTACCCGTAAGGAAGAATGTCTATTACCTCGAAGGCTCTGTTTTGCTGCTATCGGGGATCTTTGTGTTCTTGAATCCCATTCCCCACACGACGGCCATCAAGGAAATCTGTTTCTATCTGATCATCCTCTTGGTGGTGCCGTTGCTCCTATTGAAGAAGATCCAATTCAGATTCGACTCGCCTTTCACCGTTCCCCTCGCACTTTTTATTTTATGGTCGGCCGCCAGTGTCCTGTGGGCTGTCGACAGGCCGAACACCCTTCATGACATTTATGCGCATCTCCTGAAACAGGCCGTTATTTATTTTGTCGTCATCAACTTGTTCAATACTGAAAAAAAGCTGGCCCTGCTGGCATGGATCGTCATTTTGTCCGTATCGATTTTTGCCGTTCAAGGGATGTTCTTTCACTTTATCGTTATGGGAAAGCCCTGGGGTAGCCGTCTGATACCCGATGCACCCATCAATGCAAGTGCGATTGTGAATCTCTTTGCTTTTCTTCTGGCACTTCATTTTCTCATGAGAGCCCCAAAAAAAACGGTGAAGGTCCTGTTAACCTTCTGCCTGCTCGTCACTCTTGCAACCATTATCTTGTCCTATTCCCGTGCGGCGATGCTCGCATTGATTGCCTCCTCCTTAACGATGCTTCTCTGCATGGCGCAACAAAGGAGAAAATTGATCGCCCTCATGGTGTTGTCCGCCATCGTCGTTGCATTGATTTATTATATCCCGTCGCAACATAAGCAAAAAAGCCGCATTCTGCCCGAGAGATTCCTGCAGAAGAATCTGAGAATCGGTATCTATCTCACCTCTTTGGAAATCTTTAAAGACTACCCCTTGACCGGTGTGGGGTATGGCGGTCAAACATTCAAACGCCTGTGGAAAACATACCATCCGAAAATCCCTACAGAGTGGCAGCTTAATCAACTCAAGCCCGCTTCATCGCCTCATAGTTTTTTCTTCGATATCCTGGTTCGGCTGGGAATTGTCGGCATGGCTCTCTTTGCGTTTCTTATCATCAAGACGCTTCAAATTCAAATCTTCGTCATTCAAACGAAAGACACGGATCTGGGCGGCTGGGGTTCGTGTCTTTTGTCCGCCCTGGTCGGGACGCTGATTGGTGGTTTCTTTGGTGACATTTTGTCCGGTCCGCCGTGGTTGAACATATTCCTTCTGCTCGCGATGACAACGATCATCTGGCAGTTGGCGAAAGAAAAAAGGAATAATACTACGACAGTTTAATCCGCCTGAAGAGACATCCCGGGAAAGTCAAACGTTAGAAATGGCTTGACAAGCACCGGGGCGATGCTTATCTAGAATACAGGTGGTATAGAAAAAAGGTTTTTCGCTCTTGTGATCGGGGCACCGAAAGAGGGCGAATTCTTTCCGCAACCGGCACGCGATTTCAATGAAAGCCCGCATGGGTCCCGCCGTTATTTCAGCAAGCTCGAACATTCAGGCGTTGGGACGGTATCGAAAGGAGTGAAGGCGATGAAACCGATTGGTCCACTGATGATCGAACACAGGCTCATCGAACGGATGATTCGCGTCATGGACGGCGAGATTCGCAAGATGACCGAGGCGGGAAGGGTCGATACGGTTTTCATAGACACCTGCGTGGATTTCTTCAGGACCTATGCGGACCGGACTCATCACGGTAAAGAGGAAGACATCCTCTTCAGGGATCTCGACCGCAAAAAGATGTCTTCCGAGCACAGGAAAGTCATGGACGAACTCGTTGAGGAACATCTCTACGCGCGGAGCGTCGTAGGGAAACTGGATGAAGCCGGGATCCGGTACGTCAAGGGTGACGCCACGGCCCTGGAGGCGGTTCTCAATGGTCTCGAGACACTGATGAAATTTTACCCCGTCCACATCGAAAAGGAGGACAAACACTTCTTTTTGCCCTGCCTCGGCTATTTCAGCAAGGAAGAGCAGGACATCATGCTCGGGGAATTCTGGGAGTTCGACCGGAAAATGATACATGAAAAATACAGGAAAGTCGTTGAGACCCGTGAAGGGAAGAACATTTGAAAGGAGTGCATGATGCTGCGGATTGAAGATCTTCAAGTCCGGATCGGTCAAAAAGAGGTCCTGAAAGACATCGACCTGGAAATCAAACCCGGGGAAACCCACATCCTCTTCGGTCCGAACGGTTCGGGCAAGACCTCGCTCCTGATGACGATCATGGGATACCCTCAGTACGAAGTCGTGTCCGGGAAAATCTGGTTCAAGGGCGTTGACATCACCCGCCTGCCCGTCAATGAGCGGGCCCGGCTGGGGATCGGGATGTCCTACCAGCGGCCGCCCACGATCAACGGCCTCAAGACCCGCAAAATGGTGGAGATCTGCGCAGCCGGGGAGAAGGTCGACGTGGATGATCTGGCCCGAAGGGTTAACTTCGGTGATTTTCTGGAGAGGGACATCAACGCGGGTTTCTCGGGAGGGGAGATCAAGCGGTCGGAGCTTCTGCAGCTCATGGCACAGGATCCGGATCTGATCCTCTTTGACGAACCGGAGTCGGGCGTGGATCTGGAAAACATATCGCTCATCGGGACCCTGATCAGCAGCCTTCTCCAAAGAGACACGCGGCACGATCCCGGAAAATCCATCAAAAATAAAAAGATGGAAAGAAAAAAGATGGGTCTGATCATCACCCACACGGGTTTCATCCTGGATTACGTTTCGGCAGACAAAGGGCAGGTTCTCTTCGAAGGGGTCTTGACCTGCAGTATCAACCCGACGGAAATCTTCCGGTGCATTAAAGAAGCGGGCTACGAGGAGTGTGTAAAATGCGCGATGTAGACGAGAGAGCCCTGAAAGCAAGGGAAAAGAAAGCGGCCCTGGGGCCGGATGTCGACCTGTCCACGTTCACGGCGGAGCCGGTGAAGCATGCCGTGCTGAACAGCCTCAACGAGCTGTCCGACGAGGATCGCCGGCAGATGATCAAGGCGGGCATCGATGCCGGGGAAGCCGAACGGTCGGGCAGTTACATCCAGATGGACACGGCGGCTGTTTTTTCCCGTTCGAAGCAGGAGGGGCTGGAGGTCATCCCCATCAAAAGGGCCCTGAAGGAATGCAACTGGATCAACGATTATTACTGGAAGCTGGTCTCGGTGGATGCCGACAAGTACACGGCCAAAGCGCAGCTCGAGCTGCACGACGGATACGTTATTCGGGCCTTGCCGGGGAGCAGGGTTATCTATCCCGTCCAGGCCTGCCTGTATCTGGATAAAGAAAATCTGAGCCAGTACGTGCACAATCTCATCATCGCCGAGGAGGGTTCCGAACTGCACGTCATCACCGGCTGTGCCACGGCGCCGCATCTGCGGCGGGGGCTTCATGTCGGGATTTCCGAGTTTTTCGTCAAGAAGAACGCCAAACTGAGTTTCACGATGATCCACCAATGGGCCGAGGAGATGATGGTCCGTCCGAGGTCCGTGGGAATGGTCGAGGAAGGGGGACTTTTTCTCAACAACTACATCTGCATGAAACCCGTGAAGTCACTCCAGATGTATCCCACCACTCACCTGGTGGGCAAAGGTGCCGTTTCGAGGTTCTACAGTCTCCTCGTGGGCAATCCCGGGACGGAACTGGACGTCGGGGGCCGCGTGTTTCTGAAGGCCGAGGATACGAGGGCGGAGATCATTGCCCGGGCCATCAGCAACGGCGGCACCATCATTTCCCGCGGGGACCTCGTCGGGGAGGTTCCGGGCGTCAAGGCCCACCTGGAGTGCCGGGGGCTCATCCTCAAGGGCGGAGTGATCCACGCCATTCCCGAACTGAGGGGCACCATCGATGGTGTGGAGATGTCCCACGAGGCGGCGGTGGGAAAGATCGCCCAGGAGGAGATCCTCTACCTCATGTCCCGGGGGCTCTCCGAAGACGCGGCGACGGCGACCATTGTAAGGGGGTTTCTTACCGTGGATATCCCGGGGCTGCCTGCGGGGTTGAAAGCGGAGATTGACCGGGCCGTCGACCAGACCGAAAAGGACATGATGTAGCCGGGGGTCCGCCGGGGACAAGGGGGCTGGAGGATTCGTTTCGAACTTCAGCCCAGTTTTTTTTCAACCTCCGCCCGCAGCTGTTCGAGGCCGGGGGAAATCTCCACGGAGTAGGGGGGCGTGTGCTCAAGAGCCTTGAGGTACCCGGGGAGGGCGGCTATCTGACGAAGAGCGTGCCCCCGGATGTCCTTCAAGCCCTCGGGTCTTCCGATCCTCCGTCCACCCCTCATGAAGGGTTTGATCAGAGGCGTACCGTCCTGGCGGTCGCCTTCCAAGGTCAGGATATCCCTGACCATTTCGCCGTCCCGGCAGTGCCTGTAGACCTGTTTACGGCCGGGCCAGGTGGCTTTTCCTTCTGATTTCTTGAGCCGGGGCTGCCCGGCGTATTCCATGAGTTTGTAGGCGCAGTCGAAATAGGGGATGTCGGCCGAGGTGTCGAGTTTTGTCCCCACGCCGAAAGCGTTGATGGGCGCTCCGGCAGAGAGAAGATCGCGTATCGCGTACTCGTCGATATTGCCGCTGACGAAGATGCGGACATTCCCGAGGCCCGACCGGTCGAAGATGGCCCGGACCTTTCCGGACAGTTCGAGCAGGTCCCCGCTGTCGAGCCTTACTCCCCGGATGGTGATTCCTTTCTGGTCCAGCCGTTTCTTGATTTCGACGACTTTTCCGGCGCCGGCGATGGTGTCGTAGGTGTCGATCAGGAGGGTGACGATCTGCGGATTGGATTCCGCGAAATGGATAAAGGCCTCCTTCTCGTCTTGATGAGCCTCGATGAAGGAGTGGGCCATGGTGCCGAAAGCGGGAATGCCGTAGAGGTGCTCCGCGAGCACCGTGGAGGTGCCGTCGAACCCGGCGATATAGGAGGATCGGGCGGCGTAGAGGCCGGCTTCCGCACCGTGAGCGCGCCGGAGTCCGAAATCGACGAGCCCGACGCGGCCGTCGGCGGCAAGAAAGCAACGGGCGGCCTTGCTCGCCAGGAGCGTCTGCACATGCAGAAGGTTGATGATCCGGCTTTCGATGAGCTGTGCCACCGGCATGGGAGCCGCGATGCGGAGGATGGGTTCGTTGGGAAAGAAAACGGTGCCCTCGGGCATGGCATCCAGATCCCCCGTGAAACGGAGTTTCGCGAGGTAGCCGATGACGTTTTGTGAAAATCTGCCGCTCGACGCGAGGTATTTCAGCTCCTCTTCGGAAAATTTCAGGTCTTCGAGAAATTCGATGACCGATTCGAGTCCCGCCGCCATGAAGAATCCCCGCTGAACCGGCAGGGTGCGAATGAACAATTCGAATACGGCGGTCTCGTGCATCTGCCGATCCAGGTAGCCCTGAAGCATGGTGAACTGATAGAGATCTGTCAAAAGGGGACTGATTTTGGGATGCAATGCCTGTCTCCTTCTAAAAAGTCACGATGGGGCCATTACGGCGTTTTTCCGGACCGGCCAAAGGATAAATGATCCCGGCGGTAATATTCAAGAAAAAAGCTCTGTCGAGAGACGCCAAAAGACCGCCCCGGCATGCCCGCTGATGAATAATCGCTTGAATTAGAGAACTGTTCGCACTACAGTGAAAGACGGCGATAGCACATTCTACATCATCCAGGGCGTGTGATGACACTTCAACTGGTACAGGGGGTGCGGACCATCCTGGGGCGCGTGACGGAATTGACGGGAAAAGGCATCGATTTCGTCGAAAAGGAGGAACTGCCCGTCCCTGCCATGCTTACCATGGCCGGAGCGGACACGCCTCGTCACCGTCTCTTTTTCAAAAGGGATCACGATGAATCGGTTAACCATGTCATCGCCAACGAATGCGGGCACGTTCTGCGGCTTTATAACGCGCCGGAGGAGAAAAGACTCATCCCCGTGGCCAACCAGAAAACCCTGGGATGTTATACCGGCGAAATGGAGGCCGACATCAGGCGGCTTTATCAAATGTATCCACCGGAAAAATTGATGAACCTGGTCATGTTCTGGTACGAAAGCGTGCTCTACCAGCTCACCAAGATGCCTTCGGACATCATGATTGAAAAGTGGCTTCACCGGGAATATCAGGAACTGTTGCCGATCCAGTTGAGGTCCATCGGGGCGCAGAACGACAGAGCCGTCGCCACGCTCGCCGTCGAAATCCGAAACACGATGCCCGGGCGGATCTACGACGCCTGCAACATCATGAACTATGTCTATTTCACGGCCATGGGAAAGACGTTCGGCCTCAATTATGTGGAGCCCTACAGATTCACAAAGTACTTTGCCAGGGGGGAAGAACTGATTTCCCTGGTGGGGCCGGTGGAGGTGGACAGTCACGAAGGCGATGTTCTGGTCATCAATCTGTGGGCGAGGTACTTCCAGTTTTCCGGCTGGTTCGATTGGGTGCCGATTGGAGAGCTCCCGAGGCAGCAGCTGCATTGACGGTACTTCGACCGGCATCGGACAAGAAAGCGGGACGAGAGATGTCCCGCTTTTTTTATGCATCGGCAACTGTTGACGAAACGTCAGGCATCGGGCTTCAGGCGGCGGACAAAAATAACGCAAAACATCATGGAGAGCCCGAGCAGTGACACGGCGGGGGAGAAGGACCCGTATTCCCCCGCCAGGCCGATCACGGCGGGAACAACGCCCGCGCCCAACAGGTAGGCGATGAGGATCGTCACGGAAATCGTCACGTTTCTGAGGGACGGCGGGCTCAGCCTTGAAAGGACGGCGAATCCGACGGGAAAGAAACAGACAATCATGGCCGATTGGAAAAAAATGGCGGGCGCGAGCCAGACCGGAGAGGCCACACCGATGAGGGCCGTGGCCGCCCCGCTGAAGAAGACCACGAAGACCAGGGCTTTTCTCGCCCCGAGACGATCGGCGACCCAGCCGGCCACGACGACCATGAAGACGGTGGAAATCCTAGACAGGCTGATCAGCGTGTTGGCCCAGTTCCGGTCCACCCCTTTTTCTGCAACCAGATAGAGGGGAAGCATCTTGAAAATCCCCATGCTGGAACCGATTGCGAGGCTGAAGAGAGCCGCCATGAGCCAGAAGTGCGAACCTGAAAGAATACTGCGAAAATGATTGAAACGGGGGCTTTCCCCCCGAAACCTGCCGCCTTTACAGAAAAAGGCGAAGATCACCCCTGCGACAATTGAGACGAGCCCGATCCTCGAGAGAACATCTCTCCAGGTGCAGGATGTGATCATGAATTCGGCAATAAGGGGTGCCGTGATAAAACCCAGGTTCGGGGCAAGCTCGTGGATAGCGATGGCCTTCCCCCAGTTTTTCGCCTGCACTGAATGCGTCAGGGCCGCCATGCCTGAAGGGAGGTATAAACCCGCTGACAGGCCGAGGCACAAAAGGGCCAGGTGCATTTCCTCCAGGGTCCTGCTGCAGGCGACGGCCGTGAGGGACAGACCCACGGCCAGGGCCGATGCCACAATCAACTGTTTGTGCGTGAGTCGTTTCGATAGAAAGCCTGAGCCCAGAAGCGTCACGCAGTACCCGAAGGAAATGGAGAAAAAGATCGAACCGGCTTCGGCGTGGCGGATGCCGAGATCCTCCTCGATGGAAGGCATGAGCGGACCCAGGACGATCCTCGACAAAAAGTTGAAGTAGAAGATCGATGCGAGAAAAATGGGAATGCTCAGTTCGCTCCGCGAGGAAGATCCGAGGTGACTCATCCGTGAACCCATGCCGGGAGTTCCCGCCGGCTAAATAAGACTGTCTAGCGGCGTGAAAGGGAAATCGAAGGCGTCCGCGACGGCTCCATAGGTGATTTTGCCCGCGTGGATATTCACGCCCATAGCCAGTGCGTGATCTTCTTGGACGGCCTTGCGGAGACCCCCGTTGGCGAGCCTGACGATGTAGGGCAGTGTGGCATTGGAGAGGGCATAGGTGCTGGTCCGGGGAACGGCGCCGGGCATGTTGGTGACGCCGTAGTGGATGATGCCGTCGACGAGATAGACGGGGTTCGAGTGAGTGGTCGGCCGGATCGTCTCCACGCACCCCCCCTGGTCCACCGAGACATCGATGACAACGCTGCCGGGTTTCATGCTCTTAATCATGGGGCGTGTCACGAGCCGGGGGGTCCGGGCCCCCTTGAGCAGGACGGCCCCAATCAGGAGATCCGCCTGGCTCACGGCCTCGGCGATGTTCAGGGGATTGGAGCTCAGCGTTTTCAGACGACCCTCGAGGGTTTCTTCCAGATGAACGAGTCGATCGATGTTCACGTCCAGGACCACGACCTCCGCTTCCATACCCAGGGCGATACGGGCCGCGTTGGCGGCGACCGTCCCCGCGCCGATAATGGCGACCGCCGCGGGCTCGACGCCGGGCACCCCCCCCATCAATTTGCCCGCTCCCCCGTTGACCCTTTCGAGATAGTGAGCGCCGATCTGAACGGCGAGCCGGCCGGCGACCTCACTCATGGGCTTCAGCAGGGGCAGCTGCCCGTTGGGCTGTTCCACCGTTTCGTAAGCGATACCCGTAGACCCGCGCTTCATCATCTCCAGGGTCAGGTTCTTCTCCGCCGCAAGATGAAGATAAGTAAATAGTATCAGGGCCGAGTGGAGAAACCCGTATTCCTGCGGCTGCGGTTCCTTCACCTTGACGACCAATTCGGTCTTCCAGGCTTCGTCGGCCGTCTGAACGATCTCGGCCCCCGCAGACCGGTACTGATCGTCTGAAAAGCCACTGCCCAGCCCCGCGCCGGACTGGACGACAACGCCGTGGCCGTATTCGACAAGCTGGCGGACGCCTCCGGGCGTCATGGCGACCCGGTATTCATTGTCTTTGATCTCCCTGGGCAGGCCGATACGCATTTCGCGAACCCCCTTCTTTATCCGACATGCGGAAAGATTTCTCACAGAAACGATGGTTCAATCTACTACAATCGCACGGGACAACAAAAGGGCAAAATTGAAAATTTTTTATTGACAAGACGGACAGGGGAACTTTATTTTCCCTCCGTAGGTCCCGGAACCCGAAGGTTCGGAGTGTTGAAGGACGGCAGTCTGTCTCGAAGGAGGATTGCCGGACAGGTCGTGAAGTCGGCGGGGTGCGGTGCACCGCTTTGCGAACCCCGGCGCCGGAAACGACAAGACCAGGGGGACCGCCTATGATGAAAAGGCCGACAGGCGTTCCTGGGAGGCCATGAGAAATTTCTTATACGACTTCCTCCTGAAAACACCCGTGAAAAAAGCGCGTTGAACGGGACGCCATCCCATCGGTGTCGCTGGAGCAGGTGCCAAATGAAAAGGTGTTATCGCTGCCGGAAAGAGCCGGGAATCACGGACAGGGTTGGTCGCGCGGAGACATGCCCCTCCTGCGGTGCCGACCTCAGGTGCTGCAGGAACTGCTCGTTTTACGATCCCGGGTCATACAACCAGTGCCGGGAGCCGCAGGCCGAAAGGGTCGTTGAAAAAGAGCGCAGCAACTTTTGCGGTTATTTCCTGTTCAGGGATTTCTCTCACGACCCGCCCGGGCCGGTCGTGCGATCCGATCCCCGAAGCAAACTGGAGTCTCTTTTCAAAAAATAGATGCACGGAAACAGCCGCGGCACTGCGTTTCGCAGCGTGTGGATGGACGGACCCAAAACGACGGTTAGATATTTCGCTCGAAAAGAAACGCGGGGAGAAAAACGAAAAAGATTATTTTTTGCAGAAAATGCTTGAAATGTGATCTCATATCAGCTAAAAATTTTTTTATCAGGCAATCACGGGACATAAGGAGGACCGTATGGCTAAAGCAAGAAGAGGTGGTACATTCACCTGCGACGTTTGCGGCCTTGTGGTCGCGGTGGACGAGATGTGCGACTGCGCGGTCGGGGAGATCATCTGTTGCGACATTCCAATGAAGAAAGGAAAGGCGGCAATGAAAGCGAAGAAAAAGGCGGGTGCAAAGAAGGTCGCGAAGAAAAAACCGGCGAAAAAAGCAGTCAAGAAGAAGGTCGTGAAAAAGACAGTAGCGAAGAAAAAAGTCGCAAAGAAAAAAGTAGCAAAGAAGAAAAAATGATGCTGCACTGAAGAACGAATAATTGAATGCGCTGTTCATAGTGTTGAGGGCCCCGATCTTGCGTCGATTCGGGGCCCTTTTGTTGAATGATGTTCTATCAACGGTGAATCAGGGCCGGTTCACCGGTACCCTTTCCCGTGACCCTTTAGAGGCTCGGCGGGCCCGGATCCATTAGAGCCACTCGTTCTCGAGGGAAAAGATGCCACGAGAGCCTTTTTCATGGAGCCCGGCGGGGAAAATGTCTCAATGTTCCCCATTGAAAAGCATTGACTATTTGTTTTGATTGGCTTATAAAAATCAATCGAAATTTCGTCGGGGCGTTCGTGAGTGGTTCCCTGCAATATCGGTTTTGAATTTTTGGACCTTAAGGACGTGCAATGAAATCCGGGAGGATTTCCTTCAAAGGGCTAAAACAACAATAAAGAAAATGCATAAAGGAGGTTTTTATGGCTAGCAAGAAGTTGTTGGATATGATGAACCAGTCGATCGCGAGGGAAATACAGGTGTCTATCCAGTACATGTGGCAGCACGTCCAGTGGTCCGGCGTGACGCATTACGCCGTCAAGGACGAGCTCAAGAAGATTGCCATCGCGGAAATGAAGCACGCCGAGGAAATTGCAGAAAGGCTTTTCTACCTGGGGGGGATCCCCACCACGAAGCCCGAACCCATTTTTGTCGGAAAGACGTTGAAGGAAATGCTGAAGAGAGACCTGAAGGACGAGGAAGGAGCCGTGAAGCTCTACAGACAGGTCGTTGCGCTGGCCGAGAGGGAAGGGGATATCACGACGGCGCAGATCTTCAAGAAGATCCTCCAGGACGAGGAAGAACATCATGACACCTTCCAGGGACTGCTCGAAGGGATGAAATAAATCGAATAGATCACCGTTTTTGCTGTTTATATTCAAAAAGAAGGATCAGAACACATGTGAAGCCCGCTTCAGGCGGGCTTCATCCATTTGGAGCGCCGGGATCCGGAAATTCATTTGCGTTTTCAACGGATAGCGGGCCCCGGGTCGTGTCATCCCTGTAAAACCCTTTGACAAATAATATTTTGTATGCCAAATAAATTGTGCGGGAGCCTTTCAGATGAATAGAAACGATCGGCTGATTTATCTCCTCTTCACGGCCCAGCAGAAACTCAGGACGTACATGAAGAACGTCCTGATGAAGGAGAATGTCCAGGTGACCGTCGCTCAAGCCGGTATCCTCTTTCTCCTCAGGCAAAAAAGCGGGCAGTCCATGAGCGAGATGAGTCAGCTTTTGTCCATAGACAATTCGACCCTCACGGGTCTGGTGGACCGCCTGGAAAGGGCGGGTTTTGTCCGGCGAAATTCCAATCCCGATGACCGGAGAACCCTGAATATCGACATCACCGACTCCGGCGTCAGGGAACTGGAGAAAGCCAAGGCCGTCATCCGGCGGGTCAACGAGGAGATCAAGACGGGCTTCTCGGAACAGGAGATAGAGTCCTTCAAGAGGGTCCTTCAGCATTTCACGGTGAAGTTCGGCAAAAACGCAGAAGGATGACGGGCCGGGTACCGGATGTGAAGGGGAGGCGGATGAACCTCGAGGGAAAGATAGCGCGGTTTGCCGAGCAGGAGGTCGCCGGACGGTCGGTCCTGTCTGATTCCGACGTCTTCCCATTGGATCTGTGGAAAAAAATGGCCGAGGCGGGCCTCCTGGGAATGGGTCTGCCGGCGGACCACGGGGGAACGGGAGAAGATTACCGGTCCATGACGGCCGCGCTGAAAATTTTTGTTCAGGTGGGGCGTAACATGGGCATGGCGCTCTCCTGGATGATCCACATGCTCGTCGGCCGTTTTTTCATTTATTCCTTCGGCCGGGAGGACCAGATCGACGCGTACCTGAGACCCATGGCAAGGGGTGAACTGACCGGATCCATCGCCATATCGGAACCCGGGACCGGGGCCCACCCGAAACACGTGAAGACGACGGCACGTCGAACAGGCGATAGCTATGAGGTCACGGGTGAGAAAGCCTATTTGACCAACGGCACCTTCGCCGACTTCTACATGGTCTTCAGCGTGACGGGTTTCTCGGGGGACCGAAAAGAGTTCACCTTCGTCATTGTTCCGCGTGATGCGGAGGGCGTTCAGCCGGGACCCCTGATGAAAATCGATTTTCTGAAACCGTCACCCCACTGCGGCGTACGGTTCGATCACTGCCGGGTGCCTTTCTCGAACGAACTGGGCGAAAACGGGGCGGCTTTCGAAAAAATGTCGAAGCCCTTCCGCAGCGTCGAGGATGTCCTTCTGATGGGACCCGTCATGGGCGGCATGAACGCACAACTGGAGATGCTCCTGGACCTCATCCGGAATGCGGGTCTCCGGAACATGGAGGGTCTCAAGGAGAAACTCGGAGAGATTCTGGTCTCCCTCGAGGCCCTGGACGTGATCGCGGGAGAGGCGGCGCGGACCTGCGACGGCGATCCGGCATCCGGGACGATGGATGCCCTGACGGTGTTCATGAAGATCCAGTCGAAAAACATCATGGCGCTTATCGGTTCCATCGCAACCGGAATGGGCATTGTTGAGGACCCGGCGTTCGACCGGATCGGCCACGATCTGCGAAAGACCATCCATCTGGCGGATCAGGTGTCGAAAATAAAAATGCAGCACAGGGGAGATGTTATCCTTTCCAGAGGGAGATAATATGAAGAATTTTCACGAAGAGAAATTTACCTCGATCGAAACCGTCCAGCTGGAGTTCAAGCAGGCCGGGTACATTTGCAGCCGACAGATTGCCACGACGGTTTATCTCGCTTATCATCTCTGCAAGCCGATCCTCGTTGAAGGGCCCGCCGGCGTCGGTAAGACGGAACTGGCGAAGACGGCGGCTTTGTTTCTCGGCGTTCCGCTGATCCGGCTTCAGTGTTACGAGGGCCTGGACGAGTCCAAGGCCCTTTACGAGTGGAAATACGGAAAGCAGCTGCTCTACACCCAACTGCTCCGCGACAAACTGGACCAGATCATCAAGGGTGAAAACGGGCTGGACCGGTCCATCCAGCGACTGCACCAGTACGATGATATTTTCTTCTCCATGGACTTCCTGGAACCCCGGCCGCTATTGAAGGCCATCCAGGAGAAGCGGGGGGCCGTTCTGCTCGTCGACGAGGTGGACAAATCCGACGACGAGTTCGAAGCCTTTCTGCTGGAGGTCCTCTCGGACTTTCAGGTATCCATACCGGAGGTCGGCACCATCGCCGCGGTGTCGAAACCCTTTGTTTTCCTCACGAGCAACAACACGCGGGAGCTGAGCGAGGCCCTCAAGCGAAGATGCCTCCATCTCTACATCCCCTTTCCCGATCAGAAACTCGAACGGGAGATTGTCAGGATCAAGGTGCCGGGCATATCCGAGAGGCTGGAGGCGCAGCTCGTCGCCTTCATCCATGAAGTGCGAAAACTGGATATCAAAAAGGTTCCGTCGATCAGCGAATCCATCGACTGGGCGAGGGTTCTGATGATCCTCCACGTCGACAAACTGGACGTCGATCTCATCCATGACACCCTCAACACCTTCGTCAAGTTCGAGGAGGATGTCAAACTCATCAAGGAACAGCTCCGCGGCCTGGCTGAAAAGGCCATGAACGTCGCCTGATTATGGACAGGACTCTCGAAAGCTTTATCCTGGCACTCCGCGGCTCCGGCGTGCGGGTCTCGGTCGCCGAGAGTATCGACGCCATGCATGTCACCGATCTGATCGGTTATGGCGATCGGGGTACCCTGAAAAGCGCCCTGTCGGCGGCGCTGGCGAAGACCCTCGCGGAGAAAGAGGTCTTTCATTTGACTTTTGACCGTTTTTTTTCGGCGGATGTCCCCTTTGATCACGCCTACGACATCGAGGAGGGAATGGGGACCGAATGCGATGAAGAAATCCCGCTGATCGCCCAGATGATCCTGAGCGGAAACATGGCGGGCCTCGCCGTGGCGATGAGTCAGGCCGCCCTGTCCGTGGACGTTACGGGAATCCAATTCTTCACCCAAAAGGGGCTGTTCATCAGGCGGCTGATGCAGCAGATGGGTCTCGATGAATTAAACGACTACATCCGATCGCTTCGGGCGGAGGGGGACGACGATTCCGCTCGCAGCGCGGGCCTGCTCGAGCAGGGGAGGGAGGACCTCACGGATCGGGCCCGGAACTTTGTCGAACGCCAGTATGACCTGTACGCGGGGTCCACGACAGAGGGGATGATGGAGAGCTACCTGAGGAACGCGAGGCTCACCAACATCGAGCAGCACCACTACCAGCAGATCCGGGTCATCATCCGGAAGATGGTCAAGAACCTGCGCGACCTTCACACGCGACGCAAAAAGGGAGCAAAACGGGGACAGCTGGATTTCAAGAAAACCATGAGGAGCAACATCGCCTACCAGGGCCTCCCCTTCGACACCCGGTGGAAGATGAAAAAAATAGACCGTCCGAAGATCATGGTCCTCTGTGATGTCAGCCGCTCCGTCTCGACGATCGTCCGCTTCTTCCTTCTTATCCTGTACAGCCTCAATGAATTGATCGAGAAGATCGACACATTCATTTTTTGCTCAAACCTCGTTGAGGTCAGCTCGATCTTCGAAAAATACGATCTCGAGGAAGCCCTGGTCCGCCTCCAGACGGGCGCAGACCTCGATATCTGGATGGGGAGAACGGACTACGGGCAGTCCCTGCGTGATTTCTGGGAGGGCTGGTCCGGAAGCCTGACAAACAAGACGACGATCATCATCCTCGGGGACGCGAGGAGTAATTTCGGGGAGCCGGAAGTCGGGATCCTCAAGAGGATGCAAGAAAGGTCAAAGCGATTGATCTGGCTCAACCCGGAAACGCCTTCCCTCTGGGGCTCCGGGGATTCCGAAATGAAGAGATACCTGCCCTTCTGTCACATCGCGCGGGAGTGCAATACGCTCAACCATCTGGAAAAGGTGATGCACGCCCTCCTGTAAGAAACCTCACCTGAAGAGTCCTCAGCCGGGCGTTTCGGCCCGTCTTCCGGAACCATGGCCGGTCCCGGTCTCTTCCCCGTTCAGAAACATCGCAAAAAACAACTGAAAAGGCAGGGCAATAGTGGTACATTGGGTCCATCCGCAGGCCCTGTCGCTGTGCGAACGCCGTCCGAGGGGGAACCGCCGGTTGCGTCAGGATTATCGTGAAGCGAGACAGCTGTCGAGAAGAATATCCGGTGACGTAGGCCCGCCGCGCTTCTATTCTGAAAAGCGACGGGAGGTCCGGCGATCCCGCGTCCTCTTTCGCAGCCATCCCCTCGTGAGGCACGCCGTTTCCATCCTTCGCGGCCAGGAGGACCATTTCGGACACGGCATTTTGCACGCCGCGCGCGTTGCCGTCGATGCGGGAGCCCTCGTGATGGCGGAGTCAGAAAACGGTATCAAAGGGCAGGATGTAGGCCGACTCATTTTCCTGGCCCACCTCGCCGCCGTTTTTCACGATGTGAGGAGGTTTGAAAAACAGCACGCCAAGAAAAGCGCAGAGACGGCGGAACCGCTTCTCAAGTCGGCCTTCGGACTTCATGAGGCGGAAGTAACGGCCGTCACAAAGGCTATCGGCAATCACGAGGCGTTCCAGCCGGTCGAGACGCTCGAGGATCCCCTGGCTTCCCTGATCTCGGATACGCTCTACGACGCCGACAAGTTCAGGTGGGGACCTGACAATTTCACCGAAATGCTGTGGTCCATGCTGGAGAGACGGAACGTGCCGATACCCGCTGTCATGGGCCGATATCTCGAGGGGCTGAAGGGAATCGAGAGGATCCGTTCCACCTTCCGGTCTTCAACCGGTCAGGTCTACGGGCCGGATTTTATCGACCGCGGCCTGGAAGTCGGCCGAAGGCTTTACGAAGAACTCTTGAAAATGAAGCAGGGGGGGTGAGAGACATGTCCAGCCTGACCGGAAACCTGTTCTGGATCGTCATGCTCTTTGTCCTATTCATGCCCCTCGTGCAGCAGAAGATGATGCACGGGAGAAGGATGGCGGTGATTCGAGCGCTGGAACGAAAGAGAAACTCCAGGGTCATCACCCTCATCCACCGGCAGGAGACGATGAAATTTCTCGGTTTTCCCGTCATGAGGTACATCGACATCAACGATTCCGAAGACATCCTCCGGGCCATCCGCCTCACGCCGGACGACATGCCGATTGACATGATCATCCACACGCCCGGGGGGCTCGCGCTTTCCACGGAGCAAATCGCCATGGCCATGAAGAGACACGACGCCAAGGTCACCATTTTCGTACCGCATTACGCCATGTCGGGCGGCACGTTGCTGTGCCTGGCGTCCCACGAGGTGGTCATGGACGAAAACGCGGTTTTGGGCCCCATCGATCCGCAACTCGGCGAGTATCCGGCCGGCTCCATTCTCAGGATGATCAGGGAAAAGGATCCGAAAGACATAGAGGACAAGACGCTCATTCTTGCCGATGTGGCCAGGATGGCAACAGGTCAAATGAAGGCCTTTGCGAAAAAGATCATGGAGCCGCGCATCGAGCCGGAGACGGCGGAGCGGATCGCGAGCACCCTCACCGGGGGGCACTGGACCCACGATTACCCCATCACATTCGAGGAAGCGAGGGACATGGGGCTCCCGGTCCGCGTCGGTCTTCCCGAGGAAATTTACGAACTCATGGACCTCTTCCCGCAGACGATGCAGCGGAGACCCTCCGTTCAGTACATACCGATCCCCTACAAGCGAACGGAGGAAGCGAAGCAACGACAATAATCTTGTTCATTAAAATCGAGGGCATTCAAGGGGGACGACATGTTCAAAAAGATTCTCGTGGCTGTCGACGGATCGAAGGAGTCCGGCAAAGCCGTTGATTCTGCGATCAATCTGGCTCTGACGCAGGGCGGTGCCGTGACGATTCTGCACGTGATCGACACCAGCGCCTATCTCAGCCGTGCGATGCCTGCGGCGGAAACACCGACCCATCTGGTGGAGCCTGTAGAGGATTATCTGCGACAGGCCGCTCAGACCTTCATGCAAAGAATAAAGATAAAATTCAAACGCAAGGGAATTAAAGCAAAAAATGTCATCCGATCAGGACACCCCGCTGAAGAGATCCTGCAGGAGGCAAAGCGGTCGAAGGCGGGTCTCATTGTCATGGGATCCAGGGGAAAGGGGGCGTTCGGCGCCGTGGTGGGAAGCGTCGCCTTCGGCGTCCTGCACGGAAAGGGCAAAACAGCCGTCTTGGTCGTGAGATAAGCGAGGGTTGAAGTATGGAAAGACAAAAACCCCTGCAATCAACCATGGTATATTGCAGTCCCATATTCCGTGTGTACGAGGATGAGGTCGAACGGCCGAAGGGAGGCACCGGAAAAGTGAGCCGGATTGACCACAGGCGGACGGTGTCTGTCGTTCCTGTCAGGGACAACGGCTCCGTCGTCATGATCAGGCAGTACCGGCCGGCCGTCGGTCATTATCTTCTTGAGATCCCCGCGGGACGGGTGGATCACGACGCGGAGTCCAGCGAAGCGTGTGCCCAGCGTGAAATGGCCGAGGAAATCGGTCACAGGGCGGAGAAGCTGGTGAAACTTTTTGAGGGCTATCTGGTTCCCGGTTACGGCAACGAATACATGTACTACTACCTGGCTGTCGGGCTCTATCCCGAACCACTGCCTCCCGATGAGGATGAGGACATAGAAGCGTTGGAAATGCCCCTCGAGGCCGTTCTTCAAATGGTCCGAACGGCCGGGATCACCGACAGCAAGACAGCCCTCGGAATCCTCCTGGCGGTGGATTACCTCAAGCGTCACCGGATGCCCCCTTACCATGAAGGGCCGGATAGGCCGTAGCGGTTCAGGACGGTCGGAGCTCGCCTCAACGGGCCATGACCCTTCAGGTCCGGCGTCAAAATGAAAAGACCCCCCTGCCGGTAACGGCGATGGGAAGGTCTTTCCCGGCTGTCGCGTTATGGAGGATGCTAACTCTTTCTGGAGGTTTTGGTCAGAAAGGATGAAATCTGTTGTTTGACGTTTTTCTTGCCGCACTTGGGACACGAAATTTTTTTCTTGTCGTGTTCAGAGAGGCTCAGAACCAGGGCAAATTTGTGCCTGCAGTCGCTGCAACGATACTCGTAGGTCGGCATTTTCAACCCTCCTTCAATATTGGAATTTCCCAAAAGTGTTCCGGAAGCCGAATACGGGTAAGGTGATGTACGTCTATCCTTTTTGGCGTCAATAGTCTTTCTTACATAATCAACGCTTTCCGGTCAAGATTGATTTTCAGACCCGGACCGATCGATGCAGAATCGGCTTGCCGGTCAATGGACCAACGGGCAGGCCGGGGATGGAATCGAAATCGTTCATCATCCATTGCCGATGAAAGGATCAGAGACAGGAAGAAAATATCTTGTAATGGAAAAGGGAGGACTGGGACATGAGTAACCAAAGTTTGAAAGAAGCGGCGGAATTCATCTATCAGAATCTGCGGTTGAGGACCTTCCCCGTGGCCGTCAAGTTTCTGAAAAATGCTTCTGAATTTCCCGAAAAGACAAGACAGCCTTCGTCGTTTTTGGGAAAGAAGGTGGCCATCTGCCAGGCGGTGACCATGGCCCGGCTTTACGGATGGATGCTGGGGATTACCAAAGCCGATTTGATCTGCGTTCCCGGGGCGCTGGCCTTCGGTTTCGCCGAGACGACGGATCCGGACGCGGCGATTGTTCGGCTTTTCTGCACCGGAAATTACTCGAAAAACGAGGAGGCGGCCGGAAGGGATGCGTCCGCCATCGGTAAACTTCCCAAAGGGGCTTATGGGGCCCTGGTCATCGCACCGCTGGCGCGAAGCTCCTTTGAGCCTGACACCATCGTGATCTACGGCAATCCCGCCCAGGTCATGAGGGCGATTCAGGCGTGGGTCTATCAGGACGGCAGGAGAATCCAGGGCAATTTCGGCGGCAAGGTGGAGTGTGCCGAGTACCTGCTGGTTCCTTTCAAGGAGGGTGTTCCCAGGGTGGTTGTGCCCGGGATGGGAGACCGCGTCTTTTCCCTGACACAGGATGACGAGATGGTTTTCTCGCTCCCCGGCAAGGGCCTGGGCGTCTTCCTGGAAGGAATGAAAGAGGCCGGGAGCAAAGTGGGTGCCCAGTACCCCGTTCCATTCTTCCTGAACTTCGAACCCCAGTTTCCGAAGCCGTTCCTGGCGATCGGTAAAGAGGTGGGGCTTTTCTAGTCTCGATGAAAATAGGGGCTCCGGTGTCTTTGAACCACGGGGCCCCCTGGACACCGGTTCTCGAGAGGGAAACCTCTACGGTCTCGGCCAAACCTTTTTGAAGGACGTTTTCGGGAAAAAACAGTAGGGGCATGCCTCCGGCGCTTCGGGACCCCTGTGGATGTATCCGCACATGGGACAACGCCAGGCGGTCTCGCCCGGGGTCTCATGGACGTCCAGGTGTTCAAGCTGGGGGAAATCCTCGAGGTCGGGCATGACGGGCTTGTAGTTGTCGAAGGCGAATCTCGACACGACGACGCGCTGAACTTCACTGGTCCCCTCGTAGATCCGGAGAAGTCGCACGTCCCTGAAGAGTTTTTCAATCGGGTACATCCGCGTGTAACCGTAACCGCCGAAGATTTGCAGTGCTTCGTCGACAACCTCGAAAGCGGCCTCCGTGGCGTAGAACTTCGTGATGGAGGCCGTGATGGTCGGGTCCTTCCCGGAATCCGCTTCCCAGGCCGCTTTCCATGTCAGCAGACGCGCTGTTTCGACCTTCTGATACATCTCGGCAATCTTGAAAGCCACGGCCTGGAAATCCCTGATGGGCAATCCGAAGGCGCGTCGACGCTTGGCGTAATCGATGGCGAGCTCCATGGCGGTGCGGGCCGCGCCGACACCGAAAGAACCGATAATCGGACGCGTTCTTGCGAAAGCCGTCATGGCCATGTAAAAACCCTGTCCCGGCTCCGCCAGCACGTTTTCCCGGGGGACGCGGGTATTTTTGAAGTGAATCCCCACGGTGTTCGAACTGCGCTGCCCGAGCTTCGGGATGTGCCGTCCCGTGGAAACACCTTCCCAGCCTTTCTCGACGATAAAAGCGCAGATGCCCTTGTAACCCGCCGTGGGGTCGACCGTTGCAAAGACGGTGTAATAATCAGCGACACCGCCGTTTGTCATCCAGTATTTTGTACCGTTGAGGATGTAATCCTCCCCGTCCTTTTGCGCCCGGCAGCGGATGCCGGCCACGTCGGAACCGGCCGTCGTCTCGGAAGTGGCGAAGGAGATGAGTTTGAAGTCTTTCACGATAGCCGGGAGATACTTCGCCCGGGCCTGTTCGTTCCGGGTGAGAAGAAGCGGCTCGACCCCCAGGGAGTTGTCGAAAATGGATGTGGCAAGGCCGGCACAGGCGGCGGATATCTCCTCCACCACCAGGGCGCATTCCATGAGGCCATATTCCGGACCGCCGTATTTCCTGGGTATGGTAACGTTCATGATGCCCCGTTCGAATGCTTTTTTCAGAATGAAGAGCGGCAGCTCATCCTTTTCGTCATAACACCATGCCACGGGCAGGACCTCTTGGAGGGCAAATGCCCGCGCCTCCTGCTGAATCTTCAACTGTTCGGGAGAAAGGGAAAAATTGACCATGGCGGCTCCTCCATGATGTCGTTACGCTCTTCAATCGTGAGGTTGAAGAGCGGACGTTCAAAGCGACTGTATTATTAAACCAAAAATCGGTCCTTAAGGGAAATAAAAAAACACCCCGGGGCTTCAGGCATGAATTTTTGATCAACCTTCGCCGTCATTTGTGATATAGAAAAAGTCTGGTTGGATCCACGAATCGTCTGTGAAAGGAGTCCCGCATGTCTATCTACCTGTATCTTCTCATCGGCATTATCATCGTCGTGGCTATCGTCCTGATCCTGCGGGGTAAAAAGTAGGCCGCCAAAACCGCCGCCTGATGCGGTCCGTTGCTTCCGCCCCGTTGTGTCTTCTTTTCTTTTAGAGGGGCATGCTTCTTCTGTCCTCCATCAGGCGCGCTTCGCCGGCTCGGACGGGAGGGGTCTTCACCCCCCTTGCGTTACCCGTCGAGTTTTTCGTCGAGGCTCCTGACGGCCATTCTCATAGGCACGGCGAAGGCCGTGACGCAGAGAATCAAAGCCGCTGAGAACGACCCCGCAAGCCAAATCCATTGCGCAATCGAGAGACTCCCTCCGCGCATTGCCCCCATAAATATCGTGTAAACGGGCCCGGCCTCCAGGGCGATGACCGCAGCGATGAAACCGGCGCAAAGGGTCATATAGATGAGCCCGCCCAGGCTTGTGACCGACTGTGCCGGGTTTTCGGAGGAGAAATCAGGGTAGAGGGTGCCGAGACAAAGTGCCAGCGCGACGACACCGGGTGCCAGGAAGAGCATAGTGATGACGGAAAGGGCCATCATGAAGGGAGTGACCCGCAGGAGGATATTGGTCGCGATGATGAGAAGTTCGGACAGCAGAAAGAGGGGGACAAAGTAGATGAAAAACTTGGTCCAGAGGTAGCGACCGGCGGACAGGGGGGCCGATTTTACAATCCAGAAGGCACCGCCCTCGATACTGATGGCGGGAAACACGAATCGCGCCGAGATCGCCGTCAGCACGAAAGCGGCCAGACCCATGTTCAGGAAGGAAAAGAGGTTCTGAAGTAAGACGATTTGGGCCGGTGCCCTCTCCAGCGGGAGGACGGAGAAATTGTAGAGATAGAGAACGATGAGCGCCCCCAGAAGAAATATCTGTGGCCACTGTGTCTGATCCCGGAGAAAGGTCTTTATTTCTTTCAGGGCAAAGGCTCTCACGGGGCCGGGAAGCCGACGAAACGGATCGGCCCATTGAAACCCGCCCGGCACCTTGAATCCTATGCGTTTCCCCTGAACGGCCTGGGCCCTGGAGAGTCCCTTGAGATAGAGGGGCCCCGAGACCCACGAGGCGAGGCAGATGAGGGAGCCGCAGAAACTCCAGGTAAGCGCGGTGTGAAAAAGAGCCTTCCCTGCAACGCCTGCAAGGGCGGACCGGATGCCGTCGAAAAACCAGGTGGTGGGCAGGCAGGGGCTGTTCGCCATTTCCATGTCCTTGAAGTAGACGAGAAGGGTAGCGAAGGATTCGGGGTTGGCGAACCTTTCGGGCCGCGTGAGACGGAAGGCGACGAGGAGAAGAAGAAAGATCAGAACGCCCAGCACAAAGAAGAGGCTCCTCATACGGCCGGCGGGAAGGATCGGCGCGGCGGACAGGATCAGCAGTGTGCTGAACGTCGTCGCGATGAGACAGAACGGAAGGAGGTTCAGAAGCAGGGTGGCGTAGAACAGGGCACCGGCCTTGTAAACGATGCCGTAGGACAGGAAGAGCGGCAGGCTGTAGGCAATGACCATCCAGGAACTGTCGACGGAGGTCTCGACCCAGCGGGCGAAAAATATCTTTTCCGGGGTCACGGGCAGGGAATGAACGAGGGGCAGATCCCTGCTCAGATAGAATTTGGAAAGTGCCGTGAGGAGGCCGCTGAATATGAGCAGGGAGAAGAATGTGATGAGGGACATGGCGAGGAGCTTGAAAGCGAGGAGATCGCCGAACACCTCCACGTTTTTGAAATATCTGAGGACCCGGTAGAAAAGCGAGAACAGTCCTGCCCAGAAGATGAAACCCGCCATCCCGTAGACGAGACGCGCAAGCAGACGGCCTTTTCCCGGACCCGAGGCCATCCTGTTTTTCATGGAGAGAAACCGGGGACGGAGGAGGGTGAGGACGTCTCTCACGACAAAACCTCCTCCTCCGTGAGTTTCAGGAACGCGGCCTCCAGGTCGCTTTCCTGGACGCGGGCGAGACGCCTCAGTTCATCGAGGCTTCCCGTGGCGATGAGCGCCCCCCGGTGAATGATCCCGATGCGGTGGCAGAGATCCTCCGCCATTTCGAGGGAGTGGGTCGAGAGAAAGAGGGTGGTGCCGCTGGCGGCCAGGCGGCTGAACAGGCCCTTGACGAGACGGATCCCCGCCGGATCGAGGCCGACCATGGGCTCGTCGACGATGAGGACCCTGGGATCGTGCAGAATGGCCGCACCGATAACGAGGCGCTGTTTCATCCCGTGAGAGTAAGACTCGATCAGCTCGTCGGCCCGCTCCCCGAGGGAAAACATCTTGAGGATCTCCTCCGATTTTTCCCCGAAGAGGTTGCTATCGACGCGAAAGAGATCCGCCGTGAATCTGAGAAACTCCCTGCCGGTGAGCTTTTCGTACAGGAAAGGGCGGTCCGGAATGAAACCGATTCGCTTTTTCGCCTCGACGGGGTCCGCCGCCATGGAGATGCCGTCGATGTGAATTTCCCCCTGCGTCGGGAGGATGATGCCGCCCATCATGCGAATGGTGGTCGTTTTTCCCGCCCCGTTCGGCCCGATGAAGCCGAAAATTTCGCCTTCACCGACCGTCAGGTTCAGCCGGTGGACCGCACGGAGGGAACCGTAGCATTTGGTCAGATTCTTGAGTTCAATCACGTTTGTCATCGAGGATCTCGAGCTTGATGGCGCCGATGAGGCCTGCGAGGTCGATCTGGCGGTCCGTCCCGCGGACCAGCCTCACGTGGGTTGCGTCCGCGGGGAACTGTCCCATCGCGGCGTCGGCGGTAATCCAGGAACCCAGGTAAAACACATTCCAGGCGTGGTAGTAAAATTGACCGTTCTGATAGACCATCCCGGCCTCGACCTGAGCCGGGATGCCGGCGGCGCGGGCCAGGGCGGCGAGAAGCACCGCGTGTTCGTTGCAATCCCCTCTCTTCAGCCGCAGCGTCTCGAGGGCGTCCGGTACGGACAGAACGGGCCGCTTCTCGATATTTTTGTAAACCCAATCGACAAGTCTACGGGCCTTTGTGACGGCGTCCTCTCTGGACGAGACAATTTCGCCGACCTTCTTCCGAATCTCCGGGTGATCCGCCTGTATGAAGCGGGCTGCCGCCAGGTAGGGATTCAGCAGGTCGTCGCGTGCCCCCCCCGCAACGGCCGGAGACGGAATCGGTTCCTTTGCGATGGTCAGGATGCCGTCCCGGAAGGTCTGCCGCCCGCCGTCCAGAGAGCCGAACTGCGACGGAAGTCCCTCCACCCTCAGGGTCAGACGCGAAATCGCTTCCGGTCGGGGGAACTTACGGTTGGACGGGATCGAGGCCATGCGGGTCAGATCAACCAACTCGCCGGAAGGGGCGAGCTTGAGAGCCTCTTCTCTGGGGAGCTGCAGGAGGGTCAGGCCCAGGAAGCCCTCTTCCCGCAGAACGGTGCCGTCCTCGTCGGTCCAGGCGTACTGGGGGGTGCCCATGAAATCGACGGACCATTTTACGGTCTTTTTCTTCCGGCCCATCACCGTGATGACCTCGTCGTTCATCAGGGTGATCTTCGCCGTGCGCCGGACAGCCGTGACGGGATCGAAGAGCGGGATCGTCCTGCTCTCGCCGGGCTCGAGTCCGGCGCCCGTCATCGGACCGAAGAGATCCACGGGAAGATAAATGTCCTGCTCGAGGGTGAACCGGGCTCTGCGATCAAGGTCTCCCGTGCCCGTGAAGATCTTCATCATCCGCCCGCTCCGGATGCCGAGGACCCGAAAACGGAACAGGCCCGACTGGAGGTCGAAATCAAAGGAGGCAGGGGTGAAATCGGGCAGCAGGACACCCTCCGTTTTGAACCTCACGTCCTGAACCAGGCCCATGCTGTTGAGACGGAGGAAGACGGATTCCAGAACATGATGGCCCGTCGATGTTTTGGAACTCTGACGGTGGACATAGCCGATTTGCTGCCCCTGCAGAAAAACCCCCATCCAGGTCTCGCGGTCCCGCTGCGATGGAATCCCTTCAAGGGACCCGACATTCACCGGCGGGACATCGTCTCTGAACACACCCAGGCGAAGTGTCATGAGGACGCCAAAGGTCAGGATAAAGAGGATGCCGATCAGCCGGTGAAGTTTTATTTTACCAAACACGATACCCCGGTTCCATGACGATGTGGAGATTCCCGGCTGTCATACCAAAAGTAAAAACCCGGTTCAAGAAAAGAAACCGGGTTTTAGATTTGAAGAAGCAAGAGAGGCCGGGACAAATCACTACTTTTCTTTGCCGGGTCCCTTGAGCCTTTCTGCCGAACATCTGTCCTTCAGCCAGTTGGCCACCGTCGGGGGCATCTCCTTCTGGGCCTTGGAGCTGACATACATGCCGATGTGGCCGACGGGGTATTCAATCGTCGTCACGTCCTTTGTTCCCACGAGTTCCGCCAGGGGTTTCGAGCAGTAGGGCGGCACGAGGTGATCCTGCTCCCCGAAGAGGTTGAGGACCGGCATGGTGATCTTCTTGAGATCGACCTTCCTGCCCCCCAGCGTAAACTCCCCCTTGCAGAGGAGATTCTGCTGAAATAGATCCTTGACGAATTTCTTGAAGGTCTCACCGGCCTGATCGGGGGAGTCGAAGATCCACTTCTCCATGCGGAGGAAGTACTTGACCATTTCGGGATTGTCGAGCTTGTCGATGAGGCCGATGTACTTGTCGATAACGAGCTGGAAGGGCTTGAGCCAGAGAAACCCCAGGTTCAGAAATTCGCCGGGGACATTTCCGATCGTGTCCACCATCAGCTCCACGTCGAAGGATTTCGACCAGACCTGGAGGAGCCCGTCCTGCGTGTCGAGATCAATCGGGGCGACCATCACGACGAGATTCTGGATTTTTTCGGGATAGAGGGCTGCGTAGATGGTGGAAAAGGCACCGCCCTGGCAGACGCCGAGGAGGTTGATCTTTTCACTGCCCGTTGTCTCCCGGATGAAATCGACGGCGTTGTTGAGATAGCCGTCGATGTAGTCCTCCATGGTCTGGTACTTGTCCATTTTGGAAGGATACCCCCAGTCGATGACGTACAGGTCGAGGCCCTGGCCGATGAGCTTGCGGAAGAGGGAGAGGTTGTCCTGGATGTCCATCATGTACTGCCGGTTGACGAGCGCGTAGCATATCAGGAGCGGGACCGGACAGACGCTCTCGCCTTCCGGCTTGAAGTGGTAGACCTCCACCTTGTCTTCTTTGTATACGACCTCCCGCGGGGTGACACCATCCTCCAGATCCTTGATGTGTACCATGTTTTCAAAGCCCTTGAGGAGCTTCTGCTGCACCCTCGCATTTTCCTTCATAATCGTTTCCATGACGTTCTCAGCCATATGCTTACCTCCTCATGTCGTCGAGCACTTTATCGATCGTGTGTCCTCAGGCGGATTTCTTTTTCCTGACTTTCGCTCCCACCTTTTTTTCGAGATCCCGGATAACGCGTTTCTGGCCCTTGATCTCCCTCCTCAGCTCCCAGATGGTTTTATAGATCTCGTCCATGTCCTTTTTACCGGGGATATTCGTGAATCTCAGGAGATGGTCCGTCAGATCGTCGATCCATTTCCGGAAAAGAAGACCCCGGGTGATCATCTCCCTGGACATCGAGGTGAACTCCTCGGAGCTGAGGAGATCGTGATAGGTTTCCTCGTTGACGGTCCACCACAGGCGGTAGAAAGCCTTGAAAGTCTCCGGGGTGGCCTCCTTGCCGACAAATTCCGTCGACCGCTGATAGACCTTCTCAGCCGCCTCGAGACCCGTCTTGTACATCATGCTGCTGAAGGCGTTCTTGGCCGTGTTGAAACGGACGTAGGCGTGGGCCGTCTGGCCTATTTTATCGTTGAGTTGTTTGAAATACCCGAAGGAGGGCGCGATCATGGCCGGTCCGACGGTGTCCTCAAAATTTTTCGCGAAGATACCGCCCAGGTCGAGGACAGCGGAACTGTCCCCTCTCGCGATCTTCTGGACGATATCGGGCATCTGGGCCACATTTTTCAGGATGGGTTCCAGCAGACCCCAGGTGACGTCCGATGCCGACACAGTCGTGCCGTCCAGGGTTTTGGCGAGGCTTTCCGCGTCGGCCGGCGTGCTGCCCCAGAGCGTGTTCATGAACTCCTGGTAGTTCTTCATCCAGTTGTTCCGGAGCACGCTGAGTTCCTCCACCGTGAGGGTTTTCCCCACGGGAACGGACGTCAGGGTGCCCATGGCCTTTCCCCAGAAGTTCAGAAGGTCCATGTAGACCTTGGCCGAACTGGCAATACGATCGTAGACCAGTCTGCCGACACCTTCCTCTTGCCGTTTTGCGGCCAAGTCGTCAAGAGACTTCGCCCACTGTTCGTACAGCCCCCCCGGCGTCAGTGGAATATTCGTCCATTCCCCGGCCGCGTCAGATGACTTCACCATCTTCTGAAGCGATGAAGCCCATTCCTTCATGAGGCTTTCCTGCATTTTCAGCCACTGGCCCATCCATTCACCCGGCTTGTCCGTCGCGTCGACCATAGCTCCTCCTCCTCTCTGATAAGAATATATAAAAGCCTGCTGAGCGTTTGTGATTTTTCCATCTTTTCTGTTTCCGGGGGAACTTGCAAGGTCCCTTCAGTCTCATTGCCCGGATCAAACCGTGTCCATATCAACATTTTCCATCAGAGAACCAAGAAGTATGTTTGAAAAACATATCGATCTGCTTGAACTATCTTCGCAGGCGGATGACAAGATGAGATGCGAATTGGAAGAACAGGCCGTCATAGATGACGGTTTCCGTGCTACTTGACGGACCGTGCAACGGCGGGTTTCGCGGAACCGATGTCACTTGTTTTATAAAAAATATCCATTCATGAAAAGCCGGATGAGCCATTCATGATTTTTCCGTCTTATCTTTTCCCTGCGCATTCTTGATTTTGCTGAATTCGCTGAGCCATTCCATGTGGGCCGTCACGGCCTTCCGGGCCAGTTCGAGCCAGGGGTTCATGGCCTCGGGAAAGGCCTTGAGACCGGCAATGCCCTGGACAAGGTTTTCCAGGGTTCCACGTAATTGTTCACATTCTTTCTCAAGGGCCGTGACCTTCTTTTTGAGCTCCTCGTGATCCTTCCGGGGCACGGCGTCAAAGAAGGCCAGCCACTCCCTGTAGAACTCGTCCATCTTTTCAGAAGAAAGGGGCTGGGGGGTGAGTGACGGGATCAGTTCGGACATTTTTGAAAGAAAAGTCCTGTCCGCACCCGTGAAGGACATCATCTGTTCCATGGCCTGCACATTCTGGGAATATTGGATGAGCGCATCGCCCAGCCATTTCATGAAACGGGGATCCATCAACTTTTCCTCCGGCGCACACGGCGTCTGTCAGCCCATCAGGGCGCCGATGTCGACGTGCGTTTTAACCAGGTCTGTCAGTAGGGCGATCTTATTTTTGTCCCGCGGCGTCAGCAGGGGGTCAAAACCTTCAACCTGTTTGGCCAGGGCGTGAACGCTCGACGAAACGAGAAGGAGCGGTATGTGGCGTTCCTGGGCCATGGCGATGAGGTTGTCGGCCGGTATGATGTTGTCCGCAACGATGATCCCGGCAGATCCGGATTCCAGTGCGGCCACGATCACGTCGGCGCTGTTGCCCGACGTGATGACGAGTTTGTTCTTGTCCTTGAAGAGGGGGTCTTTCATGACATCGCTCGAACAGACGGTCTCAACGTAAAGCCCCCCCACCTCGCGGTCCAGATCGTCCTCCCCGGCCAGGGTTTTCGCGAAGATCTGTTCCACGAGGTAGTTAAGAGACAGGAAAGAGAGTTCTTGACAATAGGGAAGGCTGCCCAGGACCCGAATGCCCATTTTTTGAATCTGTGGAAGGTGGATATCCCTGAAGTCATCCGGGTTGGAGATTTTGTTGATGATGACTCCCTTGAAACGGGGATCGCGAATGTCCATGTGTTTCCGGATAAAGGCGATCTCGTCCATGATGGTGTACTCATCGCCACCCACCAACATCATCAGGCCCGCGTCGGCATATTGTAGAAGGGAGAGGGCATCTAGGTTGACGGAGGCGCCGTAGACGAGGTCCTTGCCCGCTTCCAGGAAAAGGACGTCTCTGTCTTTGCCGGCCTGTTGCATGATTTCTTGAAGTCGTTCCCGGGCGGTCACCTCGTCGAGCATGAAGCTCATTTTCGAGTGTTGAAAACCGATGCTCATATCCGACGGGCTCTCGTCGAGTCCGAAGAGGTTTGTCATGAGGGCGGCGTCGTAATCCCAGAGCCTTTTTTTGCGGTAGAGGATTCGATAGCCAAAGGGTTTCAGGTATCCGAACTTCCTGTTCAGAACCTTGCAGAGCCCCACGATGATACTCGTCTTTCCAGCGTTTTCATGAACCGACGCAACGATAAGTTTTTTCATATGTTCTCCTCTCGGAATGAGCCGACGACCTTTCCGGGAACCCGGCGATTGAAGTCCCCGGTTGCCGGGTGACACGTGGTGTCGGTGGAATGACGCACTCGACGGCGACAGCCTGTTAATCCATACACCATCAGGGCGTTTATCTCAATATCGGAAATGCCCCTGGAGCTACCGGTCAATTGCAGATGCCGCGTTTTCAACAACGCTCTCCGGGTGCTGATTCCGGAATGAAACCGTCGAAAGACCGGCACAACCTAACGAATTTATTAGACAACGTGGCGCAGATGATTGACAGGAAAAACGGAGTAACCGCGGGGGCGGCCCTTTTTTACTTGATTCCAGAAACTGTAATAGGTAACATCGCAATGAATTACGACGGCGCTGGTTGCGCCGAGAAGTTCCAACGAACGTAAAGAAAAAGACCGGGAGGAGGCCCCCCATGGATTTCAAAACCCCTGCGAAGGCATCGATCCATCAGATGATCGAAGGTCAGATGAAGAGATGGGAGGTCGATCAGAAGAAGAAATATAAAAAGCCCATCCGGCCGGTCATCACCATGTCGAGACTCCCGGGGAGCGGCGCCTGGTTCCTTGCCCGTCGTCTCGCCGAGGAACTCAAGATCGATTATTTCGATCGTGAGATCATCGAAGAGGTGGCAAAAAGCGCGAAGGTCAGCAAGAGAATGATTTCGACGCTGGACGAGCAGGATCGCAGCATTCTGGATGACTGGGTCAACCTGCTCGGGGACAGGCAGATATGGCCCGATGAGTATGTCGATCATCTGACGAAAGTCGTGGGCACCATCGGCGCCCATGGCCACGCCATCATCGTGGGGAGGGGGGCGAGTTTCATCATCCCGCCCGAGGTGAGCCTCCGGATCCTTGTGGTGGCGCCGATGGAGGTTCGGGTCAACAACGTGGCTGCCGCGTTCAAGATTTCCAAGGATGAAGCAAAGAAGCGTGTGATGCGGGCGGAATCCGATCGGAAGGCCTTTGTTCGAAAATACTTCCACGCCGAACTGACGGATCCGCTTTATTATGACCTGGTGATCAACACGCAGAATTTCGGTCTGGATGCCGCAACGCGTATCGTCACGGAAGCCTTCAATACCAGGGAATGGTACAATTATTCCGTGAGAGAGATCCTTTAGAGATCATCTGCCGCGTTATCTGTTCCGGAATTTCATCTTGAGTTCACAGACGCCGGCAACCGTCCTCTTTTCCGTTTCGAAGCCGCCCTTTTCGAAGACGTGGAGCATCGTCGCGTTTTCATCGAGAACCTCGGCGGTAAACCCCAGGAGACCCTGTCGCCTGGCCAGGTAGGTGAGCAGGGACAGCAACTCCGCTCCGATCCCCTGGCCCTGGTAGTCGTCCCGGACGGCGAAGGCCACTTCGGCCATGTGCGTGTCCGGATCTGAAAAATAACGTCCCACCCCGACGAGTTCTTCCCTGTCCTCTTTTTCCACGAAGGCGAACATGGCCATCTCCCGGGTGTAATCGATGACCACCAGCTCCTGGAGATATTCGTGCGGCATGTACTGGCGCCTGGAGAGAAACCTCCGGTAAAGGCTCTGGTCGGAGAGGGAATAGACAAAATCTTTCAGCAGGGGTTCATCGCTTATTTTGATGGGGCGGAAGAAAAGATTGAGTCCCTTTTTCGTCGTGCGGTAGGTTTCGAGATCCTCGGGGTACTGCCCGCGCTCGCCGGGGATGAAAGCCTGGTCCCGATAGATGAGCCCTGCTTTTTTCGCCTCCTCGATGAGCCAGAGGCGGAATTTGGGGTGGGCGATGGCGATGAGCTCCATGGCCCGCTCCCGGATGTTCTTGCCCTGCAGGTAGGCAATGCCGTACTCGGTGACGACGTACTGGATATCGCCGCGGATCAGGGTGGCGCCGGCCCCTTCCTTCAGAAAGGGCACGATTCGGGAGACGACCTCCTCGGCCGCCGTGGACTGGAGGGTCAGGATGGTCTTGCCTCTTTTCGAGAGCACGGCCCCCCGCATGAAGTCCGCCTGGCCGCCCACGCCGCTGTAAAACGATTTGCCGATGGACTCCGCCGTGGCCTGCCCCGTGAGATCGATCTCGAGGGCGGTGTTGATGGCCACCATATTCTCGTGCCGGGCAATGGTCAGGGGGTTATTGGTGTAGTCGATGGTCTGGAACTCGATGGCGGGATTGTCGTGGATGTAGTCGTAGGTCTCCTTCCTTCCCATGCAGAAGGTGGCGACGGTCTTTCCGCGATCGATGCTCTTGCGGGAATTGTCGATCACCCCCACCCTCATGAGTTCGACGATGCCGTCGCTCAGAAGCTCTGTGTGAACACCCAGGTGCTTTTTGCCTGCGAGGTTGGACAGGACCGCGTCCGGGATACTGCCGTAACCCACCTGGATGGTATCGCCGTCCTCGACGAGGCGCGCCACGTATTTTCCGATCCTTTGGGCGATGTCGGTGTCGGCCCCCGGGCTGTACTCCAGGAGCGGCTCATCGTAGGGCACCAAATAGTCAACGTCGTCAATGTGGATGAAGGCGTCGCCGAGCACCCGGGGCATGAAGGCGTTCACCTGGGCCACGACCACGGAAGCCGCCTCCGTGGCCGCCTTCACGATGTCCACGCTGATGCCCAGGCTCAAATAGCCGTGGTCGTCCGGCGGGGAGACCTGGATCAGGGCCAGATCCACCCGCGCCAGTCCCCGGCGGAAAAGCTCCGGCACCTTGGACAGAAAGACCGGCGTGTAGTCGGCCACGCCCCTGTTGACGGCCTCCCGGGTGCTGTTGCCGATGAAGAAGGAATTGTACCGGAAGTTCTGTTTGAACATCTCGCTGGCGTAGGGGGCCACCCCGAGGCTCCGGACGTGCAGCACCTCGGCATCAAAAAAAGCCTTGGGATGAGACTTGACGTAACGGATCATGGCGTGGACCAGGTATTGGGGCTCCGCGCACGCCGAACCGATAAAAATCGTGTCCCCCCGGTGGACGTGACGGAAGATCTCCTCCTCCGGGACGAACTTCTCAGGGTAGGTTTTCTTCCAGTCATCCAGAGTCTTCATCAGACGGTTCTTCCCGAGTCTCAATAAAATAAAGGCGCAACCGTGCCTGTGCATTAGACATCATGGTTCAACCCTGTGTCAAGGAAAAGCGTCGAGAGGAAAGGGCTGTTCGTGCAATATTTCCTTGACCCGTCAAATGATTTTCCCTAAGATTCCGGGACTCGTAAAAAACCTGATTTCCTCCAGGAGGTTTTCTGATGAAAATCATTCTTTTGGGCGCCCCGGGGGCCGGCAAGGGCACCGTGGCGAAACTGCTTTCCGATTACGACGGATCCATTCAGATTTCAACGGGCGACATCCTCAGGGCCGAGGTAAAGGCCCGAAGCCCCCTCGGGCAGGAAGCAAAGAATTACATGGACCGCGGGGACCTGGTACCCGACGCACTCATCATGAAGATGATGGAGGAGAGGCTTCAGAAACCCGACTGCCGGAAAGGCTTCATTCTCGACGGTTTTCCGAGGACGATCACCCAGGCAGCGGAACTGCAGAAGCTTCTCATGAAACTCGCGATAGAACTGGATCTCGTCGTGAATCTCGACGTGCCGAAGGATGTCATCCTCGACCGCTTGACCACCCGGAGGACCTGCGCAAACCCCCAGTGCCAGGAAATATACAACATCAAGAGCAAGCCGCCCACGGCCGAAGGTAAATGCACCAAGTGCGGCAGCCCCGTCGTTCAGCGGGAGGACGAGACAGAGGCTGCGATTCTTGTCCGACTGGACACATACAACCGGAAGACGGCGCCCCTCATCGGCTACTACGAAAAGGAAGGACGCCTGAGGAATTTCTCTTCCATCAGCAGCCAGAAGACGGTGGAGGAGATCAAGCATGCACTGAAGCCGGGCCGGCAGTGAAAAAGTTCGTGTGGCGTCGCTCGGCAGCGGCTGTCGCTTCATCCGGAGTGTTTTGGATTGGCCATTGACTACGAGAAAGAACTGAATAAAGAGCAGTACGGCGTAGTCATGGGAGGGGGCGGGCCCATGCTGGTCATTGCGGGGGCCGGCAGCGGAAAAACCCGGACACTCACCTACCGCGTCGCCCGGTTGATCGAAATCGGCCAGAGACCCGAGGGGATCCTCCTGGCCACTTTCACCAACAAGGCCGCACGGGAAATGCTATCCCGTGTGGAAGGGCTCACGGCTCTCGACATCAGCAGGCTCTGGGGAGGCACCTTTCACCGGATCGCCAACCGGGTTTTGCGAAGACAGGGCCATCTGCTGGGATACGGGCCCCACTTCACCATTCTCGATGCCGACGATGCCCGTCAGCTTCTCAACGCCTCCATTTCAGAGCTCCGTATCGACGCCAAGACGGAGAAATTCCCCAAAGGCGATGTTCTCGCCGACATCCTGAGTTTCCATGCCAATACGGGGGAATCCCTTGAGCGGGTCGTCGCCCGGAGATACCCCTTCTTCAGCCATCGACTGGATGAAATGCTCAGGGTTTCAGCCCACTATGGCGAGAAGAAGCGGAAGATGAATCTCATGGATTTCGACGATCTCCTGGTGAACTGGTTGCGGGTGCTGAAGGAGCACCCCCGGGTTCTTGATTTTTACGCCGAAAAATTCGTTCATCTCCTGGTGGACGAGTACCAGGACACCAACGCCCTGCAGGCGGAGATTCTGGACCTGCTCTCGTCCAGGCACCGAAACCTCATGGTCGTCGGGGACGATTCCCAGAGCATCTATTCTTTCAGGGGAGCCAACTTCACCAACATTCTCAAATTCCCCGAGCGTTACCCGGACGTAAAACTCTTCAAGCTGGAAACGAACTACAGGAGCACCCCCGAGATCCTGGCGTTGGCCAATTTGAGCATTCTCAACAACCGGGAGCAATTTCAGAAGGCGCTGAGGGCCGTCCGGGAAGAGGGGGTGAAGCCCGTGCTCGTCCCCCTGCGCAACGCATCCCAGCAGGCCCACTTCGTTTCACAGCGCGTCATTGAACTGATCATGGAAGGCGTCCCGCTTCACGAGATCGCCGTTCTTTACCGGGCGCATCACCACTCCATGGAGCTCCAGATGGAGATGACCAGGCGGGGGATCCCCTTCGAAATCCGCTCCGGCATCCGTTTTTTCGAGCAGGCCCACATCAAGGATGTGACGGCGTACTTGAGGCTTCTCGTCAACCCATTCGACGAAACCGCGTGGAAGAGGGTCCTTCTGCTTTACGACAAGATCGGCAAGACAACGGCGGAGAAGATCTGGCGGTGGCTTTCGGCACGGCCCGATCCGCTTTCGGCCGCCCGGTCGGGGCAGGCCGCCGGCATCGTCTCGAAAGGCGCGCAGGCGGGCTACGGGCGTTTCGTCAAGACGCTGGAGACGCTTTCCGGTCCCCCCGTCGGCAGGAACCCCGGGACATGCATCGAGACGGTCGTGGAGGCCTTTTACCGGGATTACCTCAGGGAGCACTACTCGGACAGCGCGACCCGGGAGGAGGACCTCATGCAGTTGGCCCTATACTCGACCCGGTTCGAGGATCTCGAGTCTTTTCTCGGAGAGCTTGCGCTGCTGACGACCATGACGGAAGACTACGACCCGTACGCATCGCGCCGGACAGAGGAAGACCGGGTGATTCTCAGCTCCATCCACCAGGCCAAGGGCCTCGAATGGACCGCCGTCTTCATCATCTGGTGCGCCGAGGGGATGATGCCTCTGGCCAGGGCCCTGCAGGAGCCGGGAGGCGAGGAGGAGGAAAGGCGGCTCTTCTACGTGGGAACCACGCGGGCAAAGGACCACCTGTATCTCTGCTACCCCCTCACGGACTACAGTCGAGGCATGGGGTACGGCGTTTTGAAAACATCCCGCTTCATCGAGGAGCTCGAAACGAGACGGCTCGGCCGCGTGGAACGGCCCTACCAGGAATGGGTCATCGACGAGGCGTGAAGCCGCGGTGTTCCAATTCAGCCCCACGACATCGGTGATCCCGAAACGGTGCCTCGGGTCTCCTTCGAGTCTCAGAGCCACTTGTCGGACTTCATTTTGGCCTCATACTCGGCCTTGAGGGCGAGTTCCGTGGCTTCCGAGATGAGATCCACGTTTTTCGCCCATTCCTCGAACCGGATGTCCACGCCGAAGATGCCGACCATCTCGTCGTGATCGTCGTTGATGGGACCGGAAGCGGTGATGCAGAGGGCCCCCGTCATCTTTGAAATGTAGAAATCGGTGACGTGGATCTTGCCCGACTCCCGCGGTTTCAGGAACCATTCGCGGTTCGAGTAATCCGTGCCCACGCCGAAATTCTCATAGCGCGACCGGTCGGCGATATGCGTGATGTTTTTCGTCGTCTTCTTCCCGTTCATGTCGACGACATAGGCAAACTGGATCGACGGGTTTTCGTCGATGAATTGCTGCATGATCGGTTCCTGCTGATCCGCGGCCATGGACTTCATGACGGGGTGCTCGATGACCTGCTTGACCACCTCGACCGCGGCCTGGGCCGCCCTGTACTTGATCTTTTCGAGATCGGACATGAAGAGTTCCGGCAGGAATTTCCGGACGACTCTCTCCATCTCTTCCGTGGAGATGCTCGTCACCCTCCCGCCCTCGTACTGTTTCATCACCCACTTGTAGATATGGGAGATGCTCGGGTGCCTTTTGTCGACCTCTTCGTTATTTCCCCTGAGACCGAGCCGGCTGTTGATCCAGTGGGCGATGCCGGATTTGCCGGATTTGTCCGTCACCTCCAGGGTGATGGGCCGATTCAGGATCCTCGTTGTGTTGAAGATGTTGTAGATTTCTTCATTCTTGATGAGACCGTCGGCGTGAATGCCGGCCCGTGTCGTGTTGAAGTCCTGCCCGACAAAAGGATAATTGTGCGGGATCTTGACGCTCATCTCCTTCTCCAGATACCGGGAGATGTCCGTGATCGCCGTGGTGTCGATCCCGCAGGGGTCGCCCCTGAGGCCCATGTACTCCACGATCAGGCCCTCAATGGGCGGATTGCCGGTCCTCTCGCCGAGCCCGACGAGGGTTCCGTTGGCGGCGCTGCAGCCATACAGCCAGGCCGTCGTGGCGTTGATCAACGCCTTGTGAAAGTCGTTGTGGCCGTGCCACTCGAGCAGGTGCCCGGGAACACCGGCGTCCTCGATGAAGGCCCTTACCATCTTGTCGACGCTCCTGGGAAGGGCCGAACCCGGGTAAGTCACGCCGAAACCCATGGTGTCGCAGAGCCGGACCTTGACGTCGATGCCGCTCTGCTCTCGCAGTTTCATCAACTCGATGGCGAAGGGGATGCAGAATCCGTAGATGTCCGCACGGGTGATGTCCTCGAAATGGCAGCGCGGCCGGATGCCCTCGTCCAGGATGGCCTTGACGGTTTCGAGGTAACAGTTCATGGCCGTTCTGCGATCCTGGTTGAGCTTCAGAAAGATGTGGTAGTCTGAAACGGAAGTGAGGATGCCCGTCTCTTTGAGCCCCATCTCCTTGACCAGGGAAATGTCTTCTTTCTGGGCCCGGATCCAGCCTGTCACTTCGGGGTAGGGGAGTCCCAGCTCGAGGCACTTCGAGACGGCCTCCTTGTCCCGCCGGCTGTAGAGGAAAAATTCGGTTTGCCGGATGACCCCCTTGGGGCCCCCCAGCCTGCCCATCAACGTGTATAGATCCACGACCTGCTTCACCGCGAAGGGTGCTCTCGCCTGCTGTCCGTCCCTGAAGGTCGTGTCGGTGATGAAGATGTCTTCGGCCGGGTTCATCACGGTCAGCTTGTGATCGAAGACGATGCGGCACACTTCGTCGTATGGGAAAACATCCTTCTGGAGGTTCGGTTCCCGGATGTCTTTCAGCTCGTACTGCCAGAATTTCGTGTGTTCGTGGTCGAGGACTTTTCTTTCCTTGTTCCATTTAGCCATCGGATGTCTCCAGTGCTCCTGGGCTCATTCCGCAAGTCTCGATAAGGCTCCGGATCACACGTTTGGATAAAAAAAGAAGGGGCCAACCTGACCCCCTGTGCCCTTTTTTGATATTTTGAATCGGAATGTCACGAAGAGGACACAGGCGTACACCTCCCGGGCGCTGCTTTGCGGGGCTGCGGTATCGCTCTCTTCATGGTTTCTTCCTTCATCAGGACAAAGCACCTGCAAATCGAGTTCCACCCATAAGTCATGGAGGGCTTTTTGTCAATAAAAAAGTCGTCATCCAACCCGATTTTGAGGTCATCATACAATTTTGAGCGACAGTTCCATGAGCTGTTCGATGCTCACCGGGGAAGGGGCATCCGTCATCAGGTCGGAGGCCTTCTGGGTCTTGGGGAAGGCGATGACGTCGCGGATGGACTCCGCACCGGTCATGAGCATGATCATCCGGTCCAGGCCGAAGGCGATGCCCCCGTGGGGCGGCGTGCCGTACTCCAGGGCGTCGAGCAGAAAGCCGAACTTCGTGCGTGCCTCCTCCGCGGAAAGCCCGAGGGTTTCAAAAATCATCCGCTGTACCCTGTTCTGGTGAATCCGGATGCTGCCGCCGCCGATCTCGGATCCGTTGAGGACAAGGTCATAGGCCCTCGCCCGGACCTTTCCCGGATCGGTCTTCAGGAGAGGGATGTCCTCCGGTACGGGAGAGGTGAAGGGGTGGTGCATCGAGACGTACCGCTTTTCCTTGTCGCTGTATTCAAAGAGCGGGAATTCGGTGATCCAGCTGAAGGCGAAAGAGTCCGCCCGAATCAGGTCGAGCTTCTTCGCAAGTTGAATCCTCAGGTTGCCCAGGGCGTCGTGAACGACCCGCGGTGCGTCGGCCACAAATATGAGGAGGTCCCCTTCCCGGGCCCCCATCCGCCCGTTGACCGATTCGATCTCCGCGGACTTCAGAAATTTGGCAACGGGCGATGTCCAGCCGTCGGGGTTCACCCTCGCCCAGGCGAGCCCGCGGGCCCCGAAGGTCCCGACGAAATCCGCCAGGCCGTCGAGATCCTTCCGGGAGATCCGCCTTGCATCCTCCACACGGATGGCCTTGATGACGCCGCCGCTGCCGGCCGTCTCTCTGAAAACCGTGAAGTCGCAGGACCCGAGGAGGTCCGTCAGGTCGCGGAGTTCGAGTGAAAACCGGGTGTCGGGGTTGTCCCTGCCGAAGCGGCTCACGGCGTCGTGGAAGGAGATCCTCGGAAAGGGCCGCGTGAGGTCGATATCGAGGGCTTTTTTGAAGACGTGGGCCATGAGCCCCTCCATGGTCTCCATGATGTCTTCCTCATTGACGAAGGACATCTCGACATCGATCTGCGTGAACTCCGGCTGACGGTCCGCCCGGAGGTCCTCGTCGCGGAAGCATTTGACGATCTGGTAGTAGCGGTCAAAGCCCGAGATCATGAGGATCTGCTTGAAGAGCTGGGGGGACTGGGGCAGGGCGTAAAAGAGGCCTGGGTTGATCCGGCTCGGAACCAGGTAATCACGGGCCCCTTCCGGGGTGCTCTTGGTCAGGAAGGGCGTCTCGACCTCGAGAAAACCCTGGGCCTGGAAAAAGTTTCTCACCTCCGCCGAGACCCGACTTCGCAGGATGAGGTTGCGCTGGATCTGCGCACGCCGAAGATCGAGGTAGCGATATTTCAACCGGACGTTTTCAGAAGTCTCCGTTTCCACATCGAGGGGGAAGGGAGGCGTTTTAGACTCGTTGAGGATTTCGAGTTCCTGAACCATCACCTCGACGCGGCCCGTCTTTAGTTCGGCGTTTGCCATCCCCTCCGGCCTTGCGCGGACCCTGCCCAGAACGGCCAGGACATACTCGCTTCGGATCCGGTGGGCATCCCGGTGCGTCTCGGGGCTGGTTTCGGGGTTGAAGACAACTTGGACGAGACCCTCCCTGTCTCTCAAGTCGACAAATATGACACCGCCGTGGTCACGCCTGCGATGGACCCAGCCCATGAGGATGACGTCTTTTCCGATGTCGCCGGTGCCGACGGCGCCGCAGTAGTGCGTTCTTTTCTTCCGGGTGATAAAATCCGACAAACGCTTTACCTCTCTTTCAACAACGACACCAGTTGCCTTTCCATGTCGTCCAGGCTGACAGGGTTCTGGGAACCGCCCTTCATGTTCCTCAAAAAGGCCTTTCCGTCCCTGATTTCATTCTCGCCCAGGAGGAGCGTGTACCGGGCGCCCAGCTTGTCCGAGCGTTTCATCTGGCTCTTGAGACTGCGGTTCGAATAATCCGTTTCGGCCAGGAACCCCTCCTTTCGCAGCCCGTTGCATATGAGGAAGGCCAGTTTTCTGGCTTCGGGGCCCAGGGCCGCGATGTAAAGGTCCGGTGACCTGACGATGCCCTCCATCACGGCCGGCAAAAGCGAGATGAGCCTCTCCACGCCGGCGGCGAATCCGATGCCGGGGACCGCCGGACCGCCCAGGTCCTCGACCAGCCGGTCGTAGCGGCCGCCGCCGGCGACGGCGTTTTGCGCTCCGAGTGATTTCGTTGTCACCTCGAAGGTCGTCTTCGTGTAATAATCAAGACCCCTCACCATGCGGGGGTTGACGGTGAATGCGGTCTCGAGGGCCTTCAGGCCCTCCTGAACCTCACGGAAGTGCTCCCCGCACTTGCTGCAGACATAATCGATGATAAACGGTGCCGCGGCCACGGCCGCCCTGCAGTCTTTGACCTTGCAGTCGAAGACCCGGAGGGGGTTCGTATCCAGTCGCCTCCGACAATCACCGCAGAGGGTCTCCTTGCGGTCAGCCAGGTACTCGCCCAGCACCTTGCGGAAGGCGGGGCGGCATTCGGGGCAGCCCAGGGAATTGATCTCCAGGCCCAGGTCCGTGAGTCGCAGGCGGCCCAGGAACAGCATGAGCATGTAGATCACCTCCGCGTCGACGAGGGGGTCTCCGGAGCCCAGCAGCTCCACGTTGATTTGGTGGAACTGACGGTAGCGCCCCTTCTGCGGGCGTTCCCGCCTGAACATGGGCCCGAAGGTGAAGAGCTTGCAGACGGTGTCGCTCGCGTGCAGGTTGTGCTCGAGGTAGGCGCGCATCACGCTGGCCGTGGCCTCGGGTCGAAGCGTCAGGGACTCTCCCCCGCGATCCTCAAAGGTGTACATCTCCTTTTCGACGATGTCCGTCGTCTCTCCGATGCTTCGACGGAAGAGATCGGTTTTCTCCAGGATGGGGACCTTGATCTCTTTGAACCCGAAATCGGAAAAGACCTTCCGGGCTGTGTCCTCGACAAACTGCCAGCGCTCCGTTTCGCCGGGAAGGATGTCCTTGAATCCTCTGACGGCTTTGATGGTTTCCATGAATTCACCGGTGCATAAATGGGTTTTACAAGACCGGAATCCCTAACATATTCATGGACTAAAGGCAACCAAAATGATTGTTTCAGTCGGATTTGTAAGGCCGGACAAGGAGATTGCGGCCCTCGGTCTCAACCGTTACGGCGCCGTGGTGATCGGTTCGATAGACGGTGGCGCCTGCGCGCTCGAGCCTTTCGAGAACTTCCGGGTGGGGTGCCCTGAGGAAGGGCGTTTCACGGGCGCTGATAACGGCATAGGCCGGGTTCACGCGTCGCAGGAAGGGTGTGCCGCAGGAACGGCGCAGGCCGTGATGGGGCACGAGAAGGACGTCGCTCCTGAGGTCTGCACCCGACTGAACCAGGCGCGCCTCCGCCTCGGCGGCGATGTCCCCTCCAAGAAGAATTCCATGCTCACGAAAGGAGAGCTTCAGGACCAGGGAGCTGTTGTTGCTTTCCGGGTCGGAGAGCAAAGGCCGCCGGCCGGAAATCAGTCCCGGGGGATTTAATATTTCAAGGGAGACGCCATTTTCCAGGCAGAGTTCGCTCCGGGCGTTGACTGTCTTTGTGATGATTTTCTTCGCACCCGCAGTGTTCATGAAACACTTGAAGATCGGATCATCGGACCTTTCTCCGTTTGTCCACAGCTCTCTGACATCGAAATGATCCAGAATGAACAAGAGCCCGTTCAAATGGTCCGGGTGAGGGTGGGTGAGAATGACCGTATCGATTCTATTGATCCGCATTTTCCACAGGAAAGGGGCGACGACATGCCGTCCGAAGTCGAAGCGGCCGTCGAAGGAGCCGCCCCCGTCGACGAGCATTCTTCGACCGCCCGGAAACTCAACCAGGGTGGCGTTGCCGTGGCCCACATCAAGAAAAGTCACGCGAAGCATCCCCTCGTTCCGTTCCCTGACAGCAAGGAAAATCATGTCGGCGATAAAAAAGAAGGCAAGGAACAGCGCCAGAACCACGCACCTCCTGTGGAGTCTCAGGAAATCGGCCAGAGGTTTTTTGAATCCCGTTTCCTGACGCTTTGAAAGCAGGCCGGCCAGGACGCCGACGAGGAGGTAGAAGGCGATGATCTCATGAAGGCCCGGTGTCGTCACGATAACCGATGAACCGGGAATGCGATCCATCCAATCGAGGATCTCCAGGGACGGGCGGACGACGAGAGAGGCCAGGTAAAAAATGGAGGACGCCGCCGCCTCGGAAACAAAGGAGAGGGCCATGGCCGCGAGCCCCGTGATGAGGACGACAAATCCGAGAAGAGGGACGATGACGAGGTTCGCCGGGAGGGCGACGAGGGATAAACGGTTGAAGTACAGGGCGACCAGCGGTGCCGTGCCCAGGGTGGCTGCAAGCGATGCCGACAGAAAAAGGATCAGACTCACGAGCCATTTCCTGGGCCAGGCCCGCCATACCGGGTCTTCGGTTTCTTCACGTTCCGGGCGAGGGATACAGGCGGTGAGCTTCGGTGTCAGGTAAAGGATGGAAAAAACCGCCATGAAAGAGAGTTGGAAGGAGATGTCGAAAAGAGAAGCAGGGGAGAATAGGAGGATCAAAAAGGCCGCAAGGCCGAGGGCATTCAAAAGTTCGCGCGGCCTTCCGATCAGGACGGCGATGAGAAAGGAGACGACCATAATGACGGACCGGACAGTGGGGATGCTCATACCCGCCACGAAGCCGTAGAAAAAAATCGGTACGAGGGACAGAAAGGCGGCGACTTTGATCAGGCTGAATCGCAGGAGAAGGTATTCGGAGCGCTTCAGGAGGAAACGGATCAGGCCGACGGAGACCAGGGCGATGATGCTGATGTGAAGCCCCGATATGGAGAGGATGTGAGCCGTACCCGTGCGGTTGAACTGTTCCTGGGTTTCCGCCGGAATCCCGCTCCGTTCCCCGACGATCAGGGCTTCCAGGATCCCGCTTTCCGGCGCCTCGGCGGCCTGGCGGATGACCCGCTTGAGCCGGTCCCGGAAGGCCTCGATCCCCTGACGGAAAGCGCTTCCCTGCCTTTCCCGTATGAGGACGATCGATGAAGGGTGATGGACAAACCCCTGAAGGCTAACCCCTTTCAATCGGAGATATCTCGCATAGTCGAAGGCTCCGGGGTTTTTGTATCCCCTCGTAATGCCGAGTTTCGCCTGAACCCTCAGCAAGTCACCGTATTTGAAGGTGTCGACCCGGTCTTTCATGACCAGGAGGATCCGCCCGCGGGCGGCCTCTTTCCCGTGAAAGGCACGGACGGAGGTCGCTTCAAGAAGCATTTCCGTCCTGTCGAAGGTGACATTCGGGCTTTCGATGACCACGCCCTCCAGCGTGACCTTTCCCTGTCCGTCATAGCGGGAAATGTCACCGGGGTCGGTAGACGGTTTGAGGACACTTTGCATGCTCATGTGGCCGGAGAGGAGGAAGACGGCCATGCAGGCAAGAAGCGCAGACACCCCGGGAGGCCGGGTCAGTAGAAACATCAACAGGGCGAGCATTGCCGCAAGGAGGATGACCAGCCACGCAAACGGCAAAGGGATAAAAGCGGACAGGGCAATGCCGGCCATGTGCGAAAAAAGCAACGGGAAAAGGGGTCTTTTTATAACTAATTGATATTTCATGTCATTATGAGAAAAAGACGCCGCAAATATCCTTAACGATTGGACCCGTCCAGCCGAAAGGGATTTATGCATGATTTATGCATAAATCCCAAATAACATTACATATTCGCTGAGACTGATGTTTTCGGGGAAAAGCTGATGGGTCAATGGGCACATTTTCTGTTTGCGGATCCACTCACAGAAGATGAGATGACATCCAGGAGAATCCGCTGGCTTGTTATCTTCCGGGTGCTCATTATCACCTTTCTGCTTTTTCTCTCCGTAGGGGTTCAGTACCGGGAAACGCAGTCGCTCTGGCATGCATCGCTTCGATTAATCTACGTTCTTGCCGGAGGAACGTACCTCCTCTCCGCGGCCTACCTGACCCTGCTGCGTTCCCTGCATCACGGGGAATTCAACATTACACTGCAGGCTTTTTTCGACGTGCTCATCGTGAGTGCGCTGATCTATTACACGGGATCTATCGGCAGTATGTACTCCGTTTTGTACCCCCTGGTCATCATTTATTCCGCCCTCCTGATGGGGCGCCGCGGGGGCCTGAGTGTAGCATCGGCCTGCAGTCTGGTCTACGGCCTCATGCTCTATCTCGCGCAGAAGGGGTATATCCCTTCCAGCTATCCCGGCCAGACACAGAGCGCCGGGTTGACTCCTGAATTCGTTTTGACACGGGCGGTTATCCACATCGCCTCCTTCTACATTGTCGCCCTGCTTACGAGTTTCGCCGTCGAGCAGGAAAAAAAGCTGCGGATGCGCCTGGCGGAGAAGGAAAACGCCCTGGACAAACTCGATCAGTTTCACCGGAGCATCATCGAGTCGGTGGAAACAGGGATCCTGACGGTGGATCTCACGGGGAGGATAAAGTCGCTCAACCGGGCCGCCGAGGAACTGACCGGTTTTTCCGCCGGCGAAGTCGAGGGGGAAAAAATCGACGAGGTTTTCCCGGGTTTCATGACGGTTCTCGAGCAGGTCAACGCGGAAGGGGGAAAGTCGTCCAGGAAGCGTTTCGAAACGGCGGTATCCCAGAAATCCGGTCAGAAAATCATCCTGGGATTTTCATTCTCTTCGCTCTACGACCGGGAGAGGCGGATCGGCGACATTCTGATTTTTCAGGATCTCACGGCCATCAAGGAGATGGAGGCCCAGGCGGAGAAAAACAAGCGGCTCGCCTTCATCGGGGAAATGGCCGCGGGGCTTGCGCACGATCTCAGGAACCCCCTGCTGTCCATCAGCGGATCCATACAGATGCTGCAGCGGGACCTCAAGCTCGATTCAACGGACGAGCGGCTCATGAAAGTCATCCTGAGGGCGAAGGACCAGTTGGAAAACCTCATCAAGAACTTCCTCATCTTCGCCCGCACGACCGCCAGGGACCGTGGAGAAATGCAGTTGAACGAGGTTCTCGACGAGACCCTCGATGCCCTCAAGGAAGTGCCCGACTGGAACGATAATATAGAGGTCGGAAGGGCTTACCAGAATGTGCCCCCTGTTTTCGGGAACCGCACCGAAATCCGGCAGACGCTCTGGAATATCCTCGTCAATGCCGTCCAGTCCATGCCCGACGGTGGCAGTCTGTCCATCGAGACGTCAGCCCTTCCCGGGCAGAACGGCAACGGCTTCGTCCATGTTCGGATCTCCGATACCGGATGCGGAATCGAAGGGGAAATACTCGACAAGGTCGTTGAGCCTTTCTACACGACGAAGGAAGGGGGGACGGGTCTGGGGCTTGCCATCGTCAGCCGCATCGTGGAGAGCCACGGCGGGAGGGTGAGCATTGAAAGTGAAGTCCATCGGGGCACAACGTGTTCCGTTACCTTTCCGTTCCGAAAAGAGCAAAGTGAAGGGCCTCCTGCCGAGGTCCTGGAGCAATGAAGAATGGGGATCAACGATAGAGAAGTGAGGAGTTTTTATGGCCAGGGTTCTTGTCGTCGACGATGACAAAGGAATGAGGGAAGTTCTCGAGATCATGCTCTCCAAGGAGGGCTACCAGGTCACCTCCGCGTCCGGGGGACGCGAGGCGCTCGCCGTCTGCCAGAAGAGCAAATTCGATGTGGTCATCACGGATCTCAAGATGCCCCGCGTCGACGGCATCGATGTCCTGAAGGGGATCAAGGAAATGTCCCCCGATACCATGGTCATTCTCGTCACGGCCTACGCCTCCGGGGAGACGGCCGTGGCCGCCATGCAGGAGGGGGCTTACGATTATCTGGAGAAGAACTTCGACATCGAGGAGCTCAAACTCACCGTGCGGGACGCCCTCAAGAGAAAGGGCGTCGAGCAGGGGAGCGAAACTCCCTTCAACGCATCTCTCGACGGGGCCGTGAGCTTCGGGAAGATGATCGCGAAGAGCAAGGAAATGCTCAGGGTCTTCGCGCTCATCCGGAAGGTTGCGAACACGCCTGCTAACGTCCTCATTCTGGGGGAGAGCGGAACGGGGAAGGAGCTTGTCGCGCGGGCCATCCATGACATGAGCGAAAGAAAGGGTAAGGCCTTCGTGGCGATCAACTGCGGCGGCATCCCCGAGACGCTCCTCGAAAGCGAACTTTTCGGATACATGAAAGGCGCCTTCACGGGTGCCTACGCAGACCGGCCGGGCCTCTTCGAGGTGGCCAGGGGTGGTACGATATTTCTTGATGAAATAGGAGAGTTGCCCGTCATTCTTCAAGTAAAGCTTTTAAGGGCGGTCCAGGAAAAAACCTTTCGCCGGGTCGGGGGTTCCGAAGATATCAAGGTCGACGTGCGCATCATCTCTGCGACGAATCAGGACCTCTCCCAAAAGGTAAAGGACGGCGCCTTTCGCGAGGACCTCTATTATCGACTCAATGTTATACCGATCCAGATGCCCCCCCTTCGTAAACGAAAGGAGGACATCCCGATCCTCGCCCGGTATTTCATCGAGAAATACAGCCGCCAGTTCGGGAAGGAAATTCGGAAGATCTCCTCCTATGCCCTCGAGCTTCTGATGGAGTACCAGTTCCCCGGGAATGTCCGCGAGTTGGAAAACATCATCGAAAGAAGCGTCGCCATGGAGCAGTCGAACATCATCCTGCCGGAAAATCTCGTCCTCGCAGGAAGTTCGAAAGACGATCAGAACAAAGCCATCGACCTCGATCTGCCCGACGAGGGGATCAATCTCGACGCCGAGATGGCGAGGCTCGAACGCCAGCTCATTGAAAAGGCCCTGCACAAGGCGAAGGGTACCAAGACCAAGGCGGCCCAGCTCCTGAACATGACGAGGGACGCCCTGAATTACCGGATCGACAAGCTGGACATCCGGGAATAAGGAAGAATCTATTCTCGAATTCACATCTGCGTGAAAATCACCCCCGGCGGGTGAGGGTCACGCAGATTTATTTTATCCGGGGCATCCCCCTGAAAGGGACGTCGACGCACCACACAAATAAATACAAAGTGATTACAATAAGATACAAAATATTCACACGTGGGATCCAGGGGGAGAAAATTGTGGCACAGCCCTTGCTGATTCCTGGTCAGGCACGCAGAAAAGGAAAGCAAACATACCATATTTAGGAGGTCTGAAATGATTTTGAAACTTGCGAAAATGAAGAATCAGAAAGGTTTTACACTCATCGAGCTGATGATCGTCGTCGCGATTATCGCCATCCTGGTGGCCATCGCAATCCCGGTCTTCAACCAGTACAGGGCGCGTGGCTGGATGGCTTCAGCCAGATCGGACGCGAGGAACGCCTACACGGCCGTCGTCGCCTGGCAGGCTGACAACCCCGGTCAGGACCCCCCCGGTGGTACTTCCGGTGGTTTCGCACCTGCTACAGGTATGCAACTGCCCGCCCCTTACCAGGCAGTACGCGTCAGCCCTGGCGTGTCCTTAGTTATCACCCCTTCTGTGGCTGGTGTTGGGGGCGATGTTACAACACAACATCAACAGCTCGCAGGAAGCTATATGCTCGATCTGGATGACAGCGAAACCCACGACTCGCTGGCTCCGAATTAAGCATTCACAAAATCGAGCGTGCATTTTTTTCATCGAGGGCCGCTTTGAAAAGCGGCCCTCTTTTTTATATCCCCGGATACCTTAACCAATTCTTCTGGAACCCCATCCTGTCATGGAGCAACTTATTCTCATCCTTTGTTGTTCCATCTTTGAGGACGGTAAAAAAAACTTTGCCTCCCGAAGTGATTTGCGATAGATATCGGCGAAATACCTTGAAATTTATCTTCAGGCGATGGACGAGCGGATCGACGAGTTTATGAATTTCATGGCCGTGGAGAAGGGGTCGTCATTGAACACCCTGGAGGCCTACAGCCGGGACCTGCGGCGTTTCGCCGATTACCTCAAAGAGGAAGAAATCACCGCGCTCGGTGCCGTCGACCCCGGGCATCTCGTGGACTTTCTCGGAACGCTCAAGAAGGGGGGGCTCTCCGCCACATCGATCAACAGAAATCTCGCCGCCATCCGGGGCTTCTACCGGTATCTCTTGAGATCGGGACACATAGCGGAAAATGTGCTGACGAAGGTGAGCCTGGCAAAATCCTGGGTGCGACTTCCGGACACACTCAACCTCCGGGAGATGGAGAAACTCCTGCAGAAACCCGATGACGCAACGCCACAGGGGCTCCGGGACAGGGCCATGCTGGAGCTCCTCTACGCCACGGGGCTTCGCGTCTCGGAGCTTCTGACGCTCACAGTGAATGACCTGAACTGGCAGGTCGGTTGTCTCGCCGCCACGGGCAAGGGGAGAAAGGAGCGGATCGTCCCCGTGGGGAAGGCGGCCATCGCCATTCTTCGCCGCTACGTGGACGAATCGAGGCCTCTTTTGCTGAAGGGGGAAAAAACCAATATCCTCTTCGTGAACCGAAGAGGCGGGGGGCTTACCCGACAGGCCCTCTGGAAGACGATCAGGAAATACGCCGCCCTCGCGGGACTTCAGAAGAAGGTACACCCGCACACCTTCCGGCACTCCTTCGCGACCCATCTTCTGGAGGGAGGGGCCGACCTGCGCGCCGTCCAGGTCATGCTCGGCCATGCCGACATCTCGACGACGCAGGTCTACACGCATGTCACGCGCGAGAGGCTCAAGGAAATTCACAGGAAGTATCATCCCCGGGGCTCCTGAGACGGTCCGGGGAGATCGGATCTCTGATGAAAGACGATGATGTTTCAGCCTTTATGAAGCCGAAAAACAGAAGAACGGGAAAATCAAGGCGGGTCCTTCTCTTCCTCGCGGCGGTCTTCCTTTTATCACTCCTCGTCGCCGGGGCGGCTGCCCTTTTGGACGAACAGTCGGGCAAGACGAAAGGCGGCGAAGGGTGGTTTTCCAGGACCAGGGACGCCGTATCCACTTTTCTGGGCGGGAAACCGCGTTTTTATTATCTCGTCATAGAGAGAAACGGTGCCGATGAGAAGCTCAGAGAGGACAACGTATTTGTTCTGACGTACCGGGATGAGTTTGTTGTCAAGGAGGTCTCCACAAGCTCGCCCTTCGGAAGGGGAATTACGGTGGATGTGGAGGGTGCGGGGGGCGACAGTGATCTCCGAGTCCTTCTGAAGGGCGTCGAACTCGTCGACCGGGTCGTGGGTGAAAGAGCGGCATCGAAAAAGGACGGGCTTTACGCCTACGGCATCGCCGTCAAATTCAAGGGGGAGGAGATTGCCAGGATCCCGGTGCAGGTGGAGGTTTCCCCCCAGGATTGGCTGCGGTTCGCGAAGGATTCGGACAGCCAGCGGTCACAGCTCCGATACTTGGAGCAGGCCGTGGCCGCAAGCAAGGACGATGTGAATCTCCGGAAGACCCTGGCAGCGGCCCACGTGAAGGCCGGAAACATCGACCGGGCCATCCGGGAGTACCGAACGGTTCTTGCGGCAAAACCCGGCGATGAGGTCGCCCTGAGGGAACTCTCGCGCTGCTACCTTGCGAAGAAGGATTATCTCCAGGCCCAGGAGACGGCCAAGAACCTCGTCAAGGTGAACCCGAAAGACGCCGGCGCCTACGCCACCATTGCCCTTGCCTACGGGAAACAGAAAAAGTGGGACCGTGCTATCGCCAATTACCAGGAATCCCTGAAATGGAACCCCAATGACGTCAATGTTCTCATGAACCTCGGAGAGGCTTACGAGATGACCGGCAAGACGCAAAGCGCCATCGAGCAGTACCGTAAAGCCCTCGAGAAGAATCCGCAGGACAAGGCGATCAAGGCGGCACTGGCCGATGCTTACAAGCGCGCGGGCGATCACCAGGCGGCCATCAAACTCTATTCCGAGGTGATCCAGGAGAAGCCCAAAGATACCGGGACGCGGACGGCCCCCGCCAGAGACCAGAGCGCCAGGCGGAACTGGAAGGAAGAGGTTGAAGACTATCAGAGATCCCTCAAGGCCAGACCCGATGATCCCGACACGCGGTACCACCTGGCGATGGCTTATGAAAAAGGAAAGATGTACCGTGAAGCCGCTTCGGAGTATGAAAAGGTGCTGACGGCCAGACCGGATAACGCGGATGCCCTGAACCGGCTCTCGAACATTTATTTTCAGGAAAAGCGCTACCGCGACGCGGTGGTGTTTTTCAACAAACTGAAAAAATCTTCGCCGAAAAACGCGGCGGTCTATGCCCACACCGGCTTTGCCTACGGGGAGTTGAAACAATACAAGGAGGCCTCCTGGAATTACGCGAAAGCCATCGAACTCGGAAGCAAGGACACGCAGGTGCGCTACAACCTTGCCACCGTCTTCCGTAAAATGGGAAGGGAGAAGGACGCCATCCGCGAGTACGAGAAAGTCGCCGCCGTGAGCCCCAGCATCGAGGTCCTCACGATCCTGGGGGATTATTACGTGAGGACCAGGAACTACGACGGGGCGATCAAAACCTACAAGAAACTCACCGGCATGGAGGGTGGGAAGGCCGCGGGCTATTCGGGTCTCGGCCGCGTGTCCGAGCTGAAGGGGCAGACGGATCAGGCCATCGAGAATTACAGGACGGCCCTCCAGCACGGCAAAAAGGATGAACAGACATACCTGCAGCTGGCGAAGGCCTACGAGAAAAAGGGCAAGAGCAGGGAAGCGCTGGAGGCCTACACGAGCGCCTACAATATCAACCCCGATTCCGGTGAGGCGGCTGACGGGATCAGGCGCATGAAAGTCAGCGAGATTCAGAAAAAACTCAAGGAGTGACGGGGTCGGCGGAGTGCCTATGAAGAAAATCAGGATCGGAAAAGCGGCCATGGGCGGCGGGGAGCCTTTTGTCCTCATCGCGGGTCCCTGCGTCATCGAGGACGAGGGCAGGACGATGGAGATCGCCCGTCAGCTGAAGAAAATGACGGACGAGTTGGGCATATTCTTTATCTTCAAGGCGTCCTACGACAAGGCGAACCGGACCTCCCTGGACGCCTATCGGGGGCCTGGTTTCGGGAAAGGTCTCGAGATACTGAAAAAGGTCAAAGAAAGGATCGGCATTCCGGTCCTGTCCGATGTGCATCGTTTCGAGGAGATCGGTGAGGCCGCCGCTGTCCTCGATGTCGTCCAGGTCCCGGCTTTCCTCTGCCGCCAGACGGACTTCATCATCGAAGTGGCCAGAAAGGCAAAGGTGGTGAACGTCAAAAAAGGACAGTTTCTCGCACCCTGGGACATGAGCCACATTATCCGAAAGGTGGTCTCAACGGGAAACGATAACCTGCTGATCACGGAGCGGGGAACGACTTTCGGGTACAACAATCTCGTCTCGGATTTCCGTTCCCTTTCCATTCTCCGCTCCCTGGGCTACCCCGTCGCCTACGACGCCACCCACAGCGTGCAGCTGCCGGGGGGGGCAGGGGACGCTTCGGGCGGCGAGAGGGAGATGGTTCCGGGGCTTTCCCGGGCGGCCGTCGCCGTGGGTGTGGACGCCCTCTTCATGGAAGTGCATCCCCGGCCTGAAGAAGCGCTCTGCGACGGACCGAATTCCCTGGAACTGGGGGCACTCCCCGAGCTGCTCAGGGTTCTGAAGGCCATCGACGGTATTGTCAAGGGAGGGATGAAGGCATGAAAAGACCTCCGAATTTGTCGACAGCCCGGAGAGTCCGGAAGATCAAGATGCTCGTGCTAGACGTGGACGGTGTCCTCACCGACGGGCGGATCGTCATGGACGACCGCGGCCGGGAAACGAAGTTTTTTGACGTTCGTGACGGTCACGGGCTGAAAATGCTCATGCGCACCGGCATCGAGGTCGTTTTTCTGACAGGTCGAAAATCGAGGGTCGTCGAGCAACGGGCGAGGGAACTGGGCGTCACGGAGGTCTACCAGGGCGCCCTGAACAAGGCCGAAGTCTTCGAGGCTCTTCTCGAAAGAGCAGGGCTCAAGGCATCGGAGGCGGCTTACGCCGGCGACGACATCGTCGATGTGCCTGTCATGAGAAAAGCCGGATTTTCGGTGGCCGTTCTCGACGCCGTCGCGGAGGCCAGGAAAGCCGCCCATTATGTGACGAAAAAAAAGGGGGGGCGGGGCGCCGTCCGGGAGGTTTGCGAGGTCATCCTCAAGGGACAGGGGAAGTGGGCGGACATCCGGAGGAGATACGGAAGCCTTTAGGTATTCAGGGAAAAAGATGTTTGGTCTTTACAGAAGAATCATCGGGTGGTATGTTTCCGCCACCGGCTGAAAGAAAGATATGCCGCGTAACTTGTTGAAGTCTTTACGGGAGGCCCTCCGGAACCGTTCCAGAACACAGAGGATGATGCTGCTGGGGGGGCTGTGCATCGCACTCGCCGCCTTCTGGATGATCGGCCGCGCGCTGGAGCAGCAGGAGACCGTGAAGGAGGATGCATTAAAAATCCTGACGGACGATGCGGATGTACACATTCAAAACGCCCATTACACCGAAGTGACGGACAGCGGCACCATCTGGGAGATCGACGCGGAGTCCGTCCGTTTTGTCCGCAAGGATAACCTCGCCTATTTCGACAAGGTCAGGATCAAGCTCACGATGAAGGACGGCCAGAGTTACGTCATGAGGGGCGATAAAGGATTGCTTCACACGGACACCAGGAACGCGGAGCTCCAGGGGGATGTGAATGTCACCTCGAGCACCGGCTGGCGATTCGACACGGCGGCGCTCAAATACTCCGACGCGGACCATGTGATCCGGGCGGACCGGGACGTGAAGCTTCAATCATCGACGCTGGAAATCCAGGGTGTCGGTATGTCCGTCCATTTGAACACGGAGGAGGTCCGGTTATCCTCAAGGGTGAATGCCGTTTTACGATAGCGGTTGTGATGACGGGTGAGAGAATGAGGCGTTTTTCCATCGTCGTCCTCGCCGTCTTGTTGTTCCTGCTTCCGGCGTCTTCGGGTGCGGAGGAGGGCCGCGAGAAAGACGTTTTCGGAAGCTTTAGCGGTCGGGAGGGCAAACCGACCCATATCACCGCCGATCACCTGGAGGCATACAGGGCGAAGGAAATGGCCGTTTTTTCGGGCAACGTGGTGGCCAAGCAGGACGACTGGGTTCTTCATTCGGACACGCTGACCTTTTACTTTGAAAAGCCGGAAAGTTCAGGCGGCGGCGGACCCGGAAACCGCGAAGGGGGTACTGAGGTCTCGAGGATAGAAGCCCGGGGGAACGTCCGGATCACGCAGGGGGAGCGGATCGTGACGGGGGAGAAGGCGGTCTTCCACCGGCGCGAACAGAAGACCATCGTTACCGGAAACCCCGTCCTCAGGGAAGGGGAAAACATCATCGAGGGGGACCGGGTCATCGTCTTCATGGAAGAGAAGCGCGGGGTGGTGGAAGGCACCCGGGGCAAGCGGGTGTCGGCGACGATCCATCCCGAAGAAAAGAAAGAAGAGAAAAAGCGGGAATGACGGGGCGACTGACCGCGACAGGGTTGACCAAAACATACCATTCAAGACCCGTGGTCAACGCCGTTCATCTCGAAATTCATCAGGGCGAGGTTGTGGGCCTTCTGGGTCCCAACGGTGCAGGGAAGACGACGACGTTTTACATGATTGTCGGTCTTATTTCGCCGGACAGCGGAAGCATTTTGCTTGATACGGAGGACATAACCCGATATCCTATGTATATCCGGGCCAGGAAGGGCATCAGCTATCTGCCCCAGGAGCCGTCGGTATTCCGGAAGTTGACGGTGAAAGACAATATCATGGCCATTGTCGAAACTCTCGGCCTGGAACCCCAGGAAAAGGAAGAACGGCTGAGGCATCTTCTGGGAGAACTCGATCTGTCAAACCTGGCCGATCACATGGCCTACTCCCTCTCGGGGGGCGAGCGGAGACGGGTGGAAATCACACGGGCGCTCGTGACCTCCCCCCGGTTTATTCTTCTGGACGAACCCTTCGCGGGCATCGATCCTCTGGCCGTGGCGGATATCCAGAAGATCATTTTCAAACTGAAAGCAAAGGGAATTGGCGTTATCATTTCCGATCATAATGTCCGGGAAACCCTTTCCGTCTGTGACCGGGCCTACATCCTGAACGAGGGGGTACTGCTCATGGAGGGTTACCCTGACGAGATCGCCCGGAGCGAGATCGCGAAAAAGTTTTACCTGGGGGAAGATTTCAAATTCTGATGCCGGGGTCTGTTCGGTAGGGAAGATGGCTTACGAACTCAAACAGAGTCTGAAGTTGACGCAGCAGCTGATCATGACGCCTCAGTTGCAGCAGGCGATCAAACTGCTTCAACTCTCGCGGCTCGAACTCGTCGACATGATCCAGCAGGAAATGGAGGAAAATCCGCTCCTCGAGGAGAGTGCAACGGAGGAATACGCCGAAGAGGAAATGACGCCCGAAATCGAGGAGATCAAGGTCGCCGAAAAAACGGAGGAGCTGACGGGCGAGGGGGACGGCAAGGAGGAATTCGACTGGGACAGCTATATCGAGGACTACGGCCCCATGAGGGTGAGTTACGACCGCGAGGACGATGAGGGACCCTCCTGGGAAAACATGCTCACCAAGAAAACGACCCTGACGGACCACCTCATATGGCAGCTGAGCCTGTCACGAATGGAAGAACAGCAGCGTAAAATCGGCGAGCAGATTATCGGAAACCTCGATAACAACGGATACCTCATGGCGACGACGGAGGAAATCGCCCTTCAGGAAGGGGTCGATGCGGAAGCCGTTGAGGCTGTTCTGAAGAGGATACAGGAATTCGATCCCCCCGGTGTTGCGGCACGGGACCTGAAGGAGTGCCTCCTGATCCAGTCGAAATATCTCGGCAGCATGAGCCCCGTCGTCGAAGCCGTCATCCGGGATCACCTCAACGAAATGGAGACGAAGAATTACAATGCCATCGCGAGGAAAATGAAGGTCCCCCTCTCGGCCGTTCTGGATGCCGTGCTCCTCATCAGCAACATGGATCCGAAACCCGGCCTGCAATACAACGAAGAACGGCCGCAGTATATCGTTCCGGATGTCTATGTGTTAAAGGTGGCCGATGAATACAAGATTATCCTGAATGACGAGGGGCTTCCCAGGCTCCGGATCAGTAACTTCTACCGGGAGATTCTCGGGGGCGTCGGGGACGGCGGTTCGAGCGGCGAGGACTGCAAGAAGTACATCAAGGACCGCCTGCAGTCGGCCACCTGGCTGATCAAGAGCATCCAGCAGAGGCAGCGAACGATCTATAAAGTCACCGAGAGCATCGTCAAGTTTCAGAGGGAGTTTTTTGACCAGGGTATCAATTTCCTCAAACCGCTGGTGCTGAGAGATGTGGCCGATGACGTGGAAATGCACGAATCCACGATCAGCCGCGTCACGACCAACAAATATGTCCACACGCCCAGGGGCATATACGAACTCAAGTATTTCTTCAACAGCAGTATCAGCAGGACGAGCGGCGATTTCATCGCTTCCAAGAGCGTTCAAGAAAACATCCGGAAAATCATCAGCCTGGAGGACGCCCGGAAACCACTGAGCGACAGTGAAATTGTTGAAAAGCTGAGCGCGAACGGCATCGCCATCGCGCGGCGAACCGTTGCCAAGTACCGCGAGATGATGGGGATACTTCCTTCCTCCAAAAGGAAAAAATATTTCTTTAAGCCCAAGGCCTGATGTCCCACCGGAAAATTAAAAACCACAAGATAAAAACAGGGAGAACGTCGCAGCGCCCTATCGCGCCGCGCCGCGCGTTCCGCCGCAGGGTTTTGCAGCCAATCCGTTGATTTCAAAGTAAAAATACAGCGGCGCGGCATTGACAAATAATCGTTGACATTTTGATTCGACTTCACTATAGACGGTCTTTCTTTCATCGCGGAGAAAGACTTCTCCCCGCGAAAAACAGGCAGGGCATTACGAGAATGAGGAGGCGTCGGTGATGCAGATTTCCGTGACGTTCAGAAACACTGAATCGGAAGACTGGTTCAAGGATTACATCACGGAGCGTTTGAAGAAACTCCAGAAATATATCGATAAACCCCTCGAGGCCCATGTCGTGCTTTCCGTGGAGAAGTTCAGGAATGTGGCCGAGGTGAATGTCAGCGCCCGGGGAGTCAATATCAACGGCAAGGAAGAAGCGAAAGACATGCAGCTGGCCGTGGACACGGTGATCGATAAAATCGAGCGCCAGATGAAAAAGCACAAGGAAAAACTCAGAGGCCACAAGTCGACCGCGGCCAAGGGCGGCGTGATGACCCGCTCACGTGCTGACGAGGAATTGGACGAGGAGCCGGTCCGACTGAGAATCGTCGAGACAAAGAAAATGGTACTGCGGCCCATGTCCCTCGATGAAGCCATCATGGAGATCGAGGGTTCGAAGAACCGCTTCATCATCTACCGGGATGCCGGTTCGGAGAATATCCACGTGATTTACAGGCGGGACGACGGGGACTATGCCTTGATCGAGGCCAACAGTTAGAAGAGAGACGGCGACATGCACATCGCGGAGATTTTCAGGAAGGAGTATATCATCGAGGATTTGAAGGCCAGAAGCAAGCGAGGCGTCCTCACGGAACTCTCGGGGATATTTTCGCCGGGCTCGGTCAAGGTGGACCCGAAGCTCATGGTCGACGTCCTGATGGAACGCGAGAAACTGGGCAGCACCGGTATCGGTGACGGCATCGCCATTCCGCACGGGAAGCTCAAGGGGCTCGACACGCTGCTTCTGTCCTTCGGCAGGAGCCGTGACGGGGTCGATTTCGAGTCCATCGACGGCAAACCCGTTCATCTTTTCTTTCTCCTCATGGCCCCCGAAAGCTCCACCGGGCAGCACTTGAAAGCGCTGGCAAAAATTTCCAGGATGCTCAAAGACGAGCATTTTCGATCGGAACTCATGTCGGCCCAATCCGCAGAGGACCTCTATAAAGCCATCGTCGAGAAAGACGAGACCTACTGACATACCTCAACCGGCCGTCCGGAGGCAGCTCCCTTCGAGACAAACCGGCCGGCGGCCCTGATGCCCATCCGCAGACCGTGAATGTGAGTCTTGGATGACGTCGCTTTCCATCAAAGATCTCTTCGAAGGCGGGGAGGAAAGACTGGATCTTCATCTGGTCTCCGGGCATGCCGGGCTGTCAAGAGTCGTCAACAACCCGGCCATCCGCACATCCCGGCAAGCTTTTAAAAAGCACCCTGTCCGGCTGCAGGCAGAAACCATTCTCTTGTGGGTACCGGAGGACGTCCTGCATTTTGAGCGGCAACCGGAGGGGGAGAGGGTCGAAATACTCTCCGGCCTCTCCTCCGAATATCTCCTTGCGGTCATCGTCCCTTCAACGCGGCGGGCAGCCGATTTTCTCGTGCGGTGGTCCGACCACACCGGCACCCCCCTTTTTCTCTCCAGCCTCGAAGCCTTTCTGCTCGAGAGCCGGCTGATCGGCCATCTCCGGGAGAGACTGCACCACATCGGGACGATTCAGGGTGTGTTTCTGGACGTTTCGGGACTGGGCATTTTGCTCACCGGTGAGAGCGGTGTCGGAAAGAGCGAATGCGCCCTGGAACTCATGACAAGGGGCCACAAACTGGTTGCCGATGACATGGTCGAAATTGAAAAAAGAGGGGAACGGATCTACGGCCGGTGTCCGGAGGAGATCAAGTATCTCATGGAAGTCAAGGGGCTGGGTATTATCGACGTCGGCGACATCTTCGGCACTCATGCCGTACGTGAAGAGATGCCCATCGATCTCGTGGTGGAATTCCTGTGGGCCGAAAAGGCCGGTGGAACGAAAGGTGCATCGTCCGGCGCTCCCGCACGCCAGGTCATGGGTGTCTCCGTCCCGCTGATCCGGTTGCCGGCGAGACACGGAAGCAATAGGGCGACGATCATCGAGGTTCTGGCGAAGGACGTGCTGGCGAAGAGCCGCCGGCAGGGAAAGGCCCTATAGGGACGCAGGGGAGGCCGTCATGCCGCAAAACTTGAGAATTGTGATCATAACGGGTCTTTCGGGTTCAGGCAAGAGCACGGCCCTGCGGGCCCTGGAAGACATCGGGTTCTTCTGCGTGGACAATCTGCCGGTCGTCCTGCTCCCAAAATTTCTTGAGATTCAGACGGAACCCGGCAGCGAAGTTTCCAAGGTCGCCTTCGTGATGGATCTGCGGGAAAGGTCCTTCCTGAACCGCTACATGAAGACCTTCGAAGAGCTGAAGGCAAAAGGTTACAGGATCGAGGTTGTTTTTCTGGACTCGAGCGACGAGGCCCTGCTTCGGCGGTTCAGTGAAACCCGCAGGGCTCATCCCCTCTGCGAGAAGGGCACCGTCATGGAGGGGATCACGCTGGAACGGGATCGGCTTGCGAATTTGAGAAAGATGGCCGACAAGGTCATCGATACCTCTTCCTTCAACGTTCATCAACTCAAGGAGGTCTTTCAACGATATTTCATGACCTCGCCGGCGGACAAACGGCTCGTCATCAACTGCACATCCTTCGGTTATCGTTACGGGTTGCCCGCCGATGCCGACGTCGTCCTGGATGTACGTTTTCTCCCGAACCCCTATTTCGTGGAAGATCTCAAGAACTTCGACGGCAACGACAAGAAGATTGAGGACTACGTCATGGGTTGGAGCGAGAGCGTCACTTTTCTTGAAGAGATGTTCAAGCTCATGGAGTTTCTCATTCCCCTCTATGAGAATGAAGGGAAGTCCAGTCTGAACATTGCCCTGGGGTGCACGGGGGGCAAGCACCGCTCCGTCGTCATGGCGAACAAGTTCGGGAGCTATTTTTCCGGGCGGAATTTCCTGGTCAACATCCAGCACCGGGACGTCTACCGGAGTTAAAAAGTCACGGCCATTTTGCCATCCACGTTGTCCTTCAGCCAGTGAGGATCCCACCACTCGATGGGGTTCACGAACTTCCCGCCTACGAGGATTGAAAAGTGCAGGTGGTCTCCACCGGCGAACCCCGTGGAACCGCTCAGCCCGAGAGGTTCCCCCTTCCTGACGTCCTGACCTTTTTTGACCGAGATTTCGGACAGGTGGGCGTAAAGGCTGGTCAGCCCGAGTCCGTGGTCGAGGATGACGGTGTTGCCGTAGATGCCCAGATAGCCCGTGAAGAGCACGGTGCCGTGGTTGGCCGCCTCGACCGTCGCCCGCTCCGTTGATGCCAGATCCACGCCCAGGTGGAGGCTTCTCGTGACCGCTTTGCCCTCATGGAGGTAGGTCCGATCATCGCCGAAGGAGGCCATGGGGGCCGCGTTCTTCATCCGCAGGAAGGTTCCTTCCCAGAGTTTTTTCCCCGTGGAATTTTTGCTGATGGCGGCGATCTGCTTCGAGTTCTCCTCCCGGAGCGGTCCGTTGACAAAGAAGAAGACCTCGATGGGCGTTTTCTGCTGCTGGGCGTAACGCTGGGCGAATTCCGGCATTTTTTGATCCAGGAAGCCTTGACTGATCGTGATGCGGTCCGAACGGAACTTTTTGTTCCGGATGAAGGCCGGAAGCCCCGCATAGGTACGGTTGCCCGCCCTGTCCTCCGCCATCACGGCCATCCGGGTCTTTTTGTCGTGGGCGTCGAGGGGCAGGGCGTAGACGCTCAGATAGCAGGATTTTCCCGAGACGGTGAGGGGAAAGCTGCTGAAAAAGTCCTCTCCCACGAGGACACCGCTTCCGGCCAGTTCTTCGGAAGTGCTGTAAAGGGTGATGCCCGAACCGCCGGGGTTGACGTTGTTGGCCGTGTTGAGAAGAAAGATCTGGGGCGGCGCCATGTCGATCTGGACGTGAACATTGGTCCGCGTCGTATTTTTCAGAGGAGAATAATCCGTCAGTACGATGCTGAGGACGGCCTCTCCCTCTTTGAGGGCGATGCCCTTCAGTGGTGTTTCCACATGAATTATTTCCTCTTGGACCCCTTTCTGCGGATAGGTCCGTGAAAGGAGCATATGCGTCATGTCGTTCTGGGTCAGGGTGACCTGGACGTCCCGGAGGCCGCTTTTTCGATCGACGGCCATGAAGGTGATGCTTTTCTGGGGACCGAGAAACTGCAGTTCATCCTTCAGCGTGAGCACTGGCTTTTCCATTTCGAAGAACACCATCGCGACCCAGACCGCCAACACGATGACCAGAAGACCCGCCACCCAGAGCATCCATTTCAACTGCTTCATACATCGCCTCCTTGAGGTAGAAAAGCGGTGACATCATACCCGGATTGTAAAATATTTCAAGCTTTCCCGTCGATGCCTCGAGGGCCGGCCGGTCTTTAATCTCTTGACCTCCCCGGCCTTTTGGTATATCAAAATATGCAGATTTATTGAAAAAGAAAGGTTTTAGAATCGGCCTCTTGGAGACGTTGCCGGCCATTTTTCTGTCGTCTTTTGCCATCGCCATGTCCGGTGCGTTGATGCCCGGGCCCGTGCTGACGGTGACGATCAGCGAGAGCGCAAAAAGAGGATTCTGGGCGGGACCGAAAGTGGTCCTGGGACACGGTATTCTGGAAGGGGTCCTGCTGGCTCTTCTCGTCGCGGGCTTCGCCCGGTTCATCAACGAGCCGCTCTTTCTCGGTCCCGTCGGGTTAATCGGCGGCGGGGTCTTGATCTGGATGGCCCTGGGCATGTTGAAAGAAGTCCGCGGGCTGAGTCTCGATCTGTCGGCAGGGCGGGGATTCTCAGGCGGACCCGTGACGGCGGGCGTGGTCACGAGCTTATCGAATCCTTACTGGATCCTGTGGTGGGCGACGATCGGGCTCGGGTATGTCCTTGTTTCGATGAAATGGGGGGTCGTCGGGATCGCGGTGTTTTTCGCCGGACACATCCTGGCGGACCTCCTGTGGTACAGCGTCATATCTTTCCTCGTTTCCCGTGGAAGGCGGTACATTCGTTTGCCGATCTACCGGGGGATGGTGAGAACCTGCGCCGTCGTCCTCATGATCTTCGGGCTTTACTTCAGCGCATCAGGCATCAACTATCTTTTGTAGAAGGAGTGCATCGGCCCATGCTGGAGAAGAAAAAAATCGTCCTCGGGATTACCGGCGGGATTGCCGCCTACAAGGCGGCGGAGCTGACGCGGGAATTCGTCAAGAGGGGAGCATCGGTCCACGTTATCATGACGAGAAACGCCACGGCGTTCCTGACACCCCTGACCCTGCAGACCCTCTCCGGAAACGCCGTTTACACGGATACCTTCACCCTGACCGGTGAGTGGGAAATCGGACATGTGTCGCTCGCCGACAGCGCCGATGCGGTCGTGGTCGCTCCGGCGACGGCAAATTTCATCGGCAAGGTGGCTGCCGGGATCGCCGACGACCTCCTGACGACCATGATCATGGCCACACAGGCGCCCGTTCTGATCTGTCCCGCCATGAACGTCCACATGTACGCCAATGCCATCGTCCAGGAGAATATCGCAAAATTAAGGGCGAAGGGATATGCCTTTGTCGACCCGGGCTGCGGGGAGCTGGCCTGCAAAACGGAAGGGGTAGGACGGCTGGCGGAGCTCGGGGACATAGCGGAAGAGGTGGAATCGGCACTGACGGCAAAGGATCTCGCGGGAGAGCGGATTCTCGTTACCGCGGGACCGACCCGTGAACCGCTCGATCCGGTCCGTTTCATAACGAATTACTCTTCGGGGAAAATGGGGTACGCCGCCGCGATGATGGCCAGACGGCGGGGGGCGGAGGTCACGCTCATCAGCGGACCGACATCCCTTCCGGCACCCCGGGGCGTCCGATACATCGGGGTGGATTCCGCCATCGAGATGAGGGACGCCGTGATGAGGGAAATAAAGAAGTCGACGGTCATCATCAAGGCGGCCGCCGTGGCTGATTACAGGCCCCAGTCCTTCTCCGGGTCGAAGATCAAGAAAAAAACCGGCCCCCTCGTTCTGAATCTGTCCAGGAATCCCGATATCATCGCCGAGGTCGGCAGGAAGAAAGGAAAAAGGATCCTCGTCGGTTTTGCCGTGGAGACGGACCATCTCGTGGAATACGCCAGACAGAAAATGACGCAGAAAAACATGGACCTCATCGTGGCCAACGACATCACGCAGACCGGGGCGGGTTTTCAGACGGAAACCAATATCGTCAAGATCCTCGACCGGCAGGGCGGGACGGAGGATCTCCCGATGATGGACAAAAAAAAGGTCGCCGACCGGATCCTGGATCGCGTAAAGGCCCTCAGGGAAAAAAGGGGCTGAAAAGTGAAAGGCGGGAGGTTCTTTTTGCCGGAACGGGAAGATGATTTGAGAGAAGAAATGCTTGACCTGGTCCGCGCTCTCAAAGGTCATATCGGCCAGGGGGGGGGCGGCGGTCGGGACGACCATCTTGTTCTGAAGGGGGTAAAAGCAGCCGGTGGAAGGGCAGCCCCTCAGGAACGGCTGGATTTTGAAAGCGCGGGTGCGAGGCCTCCTTCTTCCGTCCGGACCCTCGATGATGTCCGCCGGGAGCTCGGAGACTGCAAGAGATGCCCCCTCCACCTTACGCGCAGGAACCTGGTTTTCGGCGAAGGGAATCCCTCCGCCGGCCTGGTTTTTATCGGCGAGGCGCCGGGCGAGGAAGAGGACCTTCAGGGCAGACCCTTCGTCGGACGGGCCGGCCAGCTTCTGACACGGATCATCGAGGCCATGGGGTTTCAGCGGCGTGACGTCTACATCTGCAATATTTTGAAATGTCGTCCGCCCGGGAATCGCAATCCGAAACAGGATGAGATGGAGACCTGCGAACCTTTTTTGATTGGACAGATCGACGCCATAGGGCCGAAGGTCATCTGTGCCCTGGGGAGCTTCGCGGCGCGGAGAATCCTTCAGACCGAAGCCCCCATCACCGCGCTGCGGGGGAAATTTCATGAATTCAGAGGGGTGCGGGTCATGCCCACCTACCACCCGGCCTATCTCCTTCGGAATCCCGAAGCCAAAAAACAGGTCTGGGAAGACGTCCAGCTCATCATGAAGGCGCTTCAATAAGAGGAGGTTCCCTGCGGGAAAAAGATGATGAATAGAGCGAGAGCAATAAAGTGGGTTCGGTCGCTCGGCATGACCCTCCTGCTTCTGGCCGCAGCAGTGAACGTTCACGCAGCCGCGGAGGAAGCAAGGCCCCGTTTTGACGTCGTCGTCATCGACTCGGCCATCACCCCGCCCGTGGCGGAGTACATCATTGCAAGCGTTGCGGCTTCGTCCAAAGCGGGTTCGGAGGGGCTGATCATCCAGATGGACACGCCGGGCGGGCTGGACCTGGCCATGCGGGATATCATCAAATCCCTGCTCAATGCGCCCCTCCCGGTCATCGTCTATGTGGCGCCGAAAGGTGCGCGGGCCGCGTCGGCCGGCGCCTTCATCACCGTCGCGGCTCACATTGCGGCCATGGCGCCCGGGACCAACATCGGCGCCGCACATCCCGTCGCGATAGGCGCGGGCAAGATGGACGAAACCATGCTGGAGAAAGTGGAGAGCGACGCCGTTGCCTATGCCAGGAGCATCGCGAAGGAACGGGGGCGCAACGCCGACTGGATGGAGAAGGCGGTCCGGAAGAGCGCCTCCATCCCCGCCGAAGAGGCCCTGAGCCTCCGCGTCATCGACGCGGTCGCCGGCGATCTGAACGAACTCCTCGAAAAAATCGACGGAAGAGAGGTCCACCTCCCGTCCGGCAAAAGGAAGCTGCGGGCCCGAGGCGCCGAAATCCAGATGCAATCCATGGGTATCCGGGAGCGAATCCTGATCACGATCAGCAACCCCAACATCGCCTACCTCCTTTTCATCATCGGGCTTGCCGGTCTTTACTTCGAGTTCGCCCACCCGGGCGTGGTACTGCCGGGTATCGTCGGCGGCATATCCCTCATCCTGGCCTTTTTTGCCTTCCAGACGCTGCCGATCAACTATGCAGGGATCCTCTTGATCCTTTTTGCCGTCATCCTTTTTATTGCGGAGATCAAAGTCATGAGTCACGGCGTTCTGACCATCGGGGGGGTCGTTTCTTTCGCCCTGGGATCGATCATGCTGTTCGAGTCACCCGACCCGGCCATCAGGGTTTCGTGGAGTGTTCTGATCCCGGCTGTCCTGGTGACGTCGCTGTTCTTTGCGGGGGTTATTGCCTTGGCTGTCAAGGCACAGTTACGGAAGCCCTTGACGGGTCAGCAGGGCATGATCGGCGAGTACGCTCAGGCCGTGACGGATGTCGGGGAAGAGGGCAAGGTCTTTCTCAAGGGGGAGTATTGGAATGCCTTTAGTTCATCGCCGATCAAGAAAGACAGCCGGGTGAGGGTCGTCGCTATCCGGGGGCTTGTTCTGGAAGTCGAACCATCCGGTGAAGAAAAGAAGGGAGGATAAGTCATGTATGCCATTCTTGTGCTGATCGTTCTTGTCGTCATGTTTCTGGCGGCCGCCATTCGAATACTCAATGAGTATGAAAGAGCGGTCATCTTCCGTCTGGGGAGGGTCCTGGCAACGAAGGGTCCCGGACTGATCATTCTCATCCCCGTCATTGATCGCATGGTCCGTGTCGATACGAGGGTGATCGCCATGGACGTGCCGCCCCAGGACGTGATCACGCGGGACAACATCTCCATCAAGGTCAACGCCGTTGTCTATTTCCGCGTCATGGACGCCAACCGAGCGATCATCGAGGTCGAAAATTATCTCTACGCCACGTCCCAGCTCGCCCAGACCACGCTGAGGAGCGTTTGCGGCCAGGTGGAACTCGACGAGATCCTGGCCTCGCGGGAAAAATTGAATCAACATATCCAGGAAATTCTGGACCGGAGTACGGACCCCTGGGGGATCAAGGTCGCCCTCGTGGAGGTCAAGCACATCGATCTGCCAGAGGAAATGAAGCGCGCCATGGCGAAACAGGCCGAGGCGGAACGAGAGCGACGGGCAAAGGTGATCAGCGCCGAGGGCGAGTTCCAGGCGGCGCAGCGGCTGGCCGATGCCGCGCACGTGATCTCTACTCAGCCCATCGCACTGCAGCTCCGGTTCCTGCAGACGCTGGTCCAGATCGGCACCGAGAACAACACCACGACGGTTTTCCCGATACCCATCGACCTTTTCAAACCTTTTCTGAAACTGAAGGAGTGAGGCGGCCATCTCGATTGCAGACCGTCCGGGACAAGGAGGGCAAAAAGTGGAAGAGAGCAAGAAGATTCGTATCGTCATCGGCGCGATGATTCTCGTAGCCTTGGGTGGGCTTTTTCTGCTCGATGTGATCGGCCTGTACAAGTTCGACAAGAGCTGGCCCATTCTCCTGATCGTCGTGGCCGTCGGGATTCTCATTCAGCAGCCGAAAGACATCATCGGCTGGGTCATCGGCGCAGCGGGTCTCGTTATTCTCTTCATGAGAAACTGGTACACGGAGATGAGCCAGCTTGTCATGAATGTTGTGACGTCCCTGGCGTTGATCGCCCTCGGGGGTTATCTCCTTTACAGGGATTTCAAAAAAAAGAAAGGGTCCTGAGAATCGCCGGTGCACGTGAACAGGAAAATACTGATCATCGCCGACTTTGACGGCACGGTAAGCCCCATGGATGTCGGCTACGAGGTCCTTCAGAATTTCACGGGCCGGGGCTGGGAGGAGATCGATCGGGCCTACTGTTCGGGCGAGATCGGTTCGAAAGAGGCCTATTCGAGGATTGCGGCACTCATCCGCGGGACGCGCGAGGAGATGAGCGATCACGTCCGGGCCCACGCGAGGGTGGATCCTCATTTTGTCTCCTTTTACGCCTTCTGCCGGAAGACGGGGATGGACCTGCGGATCCTCTCGGACGGGCTGGACTTCTACATCGACCTCGTGCTCCAAAAGGATGGGCTCGGAGACATCCCGTTCTTTTCAAACGTGGCCCGTTTTCGCGACGGGCGGGGATTTGCCATCGAGTTCCCCGAGTGGAACCCGGAGTGCGACAGGTGCGGGACCTGCAAGAGTCTGATCCTGCAAAGGCTTCAACCCGCCTACGACCGCGTCATTTACATCGGAGACGGTTATTCCGACGTCTGCCCGGCCGAGAAGGCGGACGTCGTCTTCGCCAAAGGAATCCTCTACGAGGCCTTTTCGAAGAAGAGGCTTCCCTGCATTCGGTACAGAGATTTCGAAGACATCCAGCGGCATTTCCAGCACGATGGGTTTCTGGCCTCGCTCTGAAAAAACGAGCCCCCGCGGCCTGAAACCCGGGGAGCCCGGCATGGGCGGGGTTTCTTTTTTTCGTTGGAGGAAAGCTGACGTTTTAAAAAGGATATTCCGTCCGGCCGGCCTTTGAGCCCGCTCAGAGGTGCCGGGCTATCCGGTCTTACACCGCATGAAAAAAGCCCTCCTCTCAAAGAGGAGGGCTTTCGGCATCATCCCTTTCAAGAGAATCTCTCAGCCCAGCTTGCGGAGCAGATCTTCGGAAACCTCCTTGACGCCCGGTGTTCCGTCGACGCGCAGAACTTTCACGCGGTCCCTGTAATAGTTGACGGCGGCAAGGGTGCCCGTTTGGGTGTCGTAATAGATGCCGTGGCGCTTGTCGATGGCCACCTCGTCCTGGTCGTCGGCACGGGCGGCCAGGTTGCCGGCGCCGCAGATCCGGCAGACCATTTTGCCGTCCTTTGTCGCCGGCTTGATGGCATCGATGAAGATGTTGTTCGGGTGATTGTTGTCCACGGGGCAGAGCCTCCGGCCCATGATGCGTTTCTTGGCAATGTCGCGGGAGAGCACGATCTCGATGACGTAATCGAGCTTCATCTTTTCGTTCTGAAGCGCCTTCCACAGGGCCTCCGCCTGGGCCAGGTTACGCGGAAAACCGTCGAGGAGCCAGCCGGACTTGCAGTCGGGTTCCTTCAGACGATTGAGGATCATGGGAATGGTGATGTCGTCGGGAACGAGATCGCCGCGGTCGATGAAGGCCTTTGCCTTTTTCCCGAGCTCCGTACCCTTTTTGATGTTGTCCCTGAAAATCACCCCCGTCTCGATGTGGGGGACACCGTATTTCTTCTGTACGATAGCCCCCTGCGTTCCCTTTCCACTTCCGTTGGGTCCGAAAATAAGAATATTCATAACGTTCAAGCTCCTTTCATCGTATCTTATTACATCGTCGCGCCGTCAACGCGCAGTGGGTTACCGGTTTTCCGCGACGGCCTTGACCTTGGCCGCCAGGTTGAGGAGGAAGGCCCTGGCATCCTGCTGAATCGCGCCCGTGCCCTCGTAGTCCTCCTGGTAGACCCGCCGGACGACGGCTTCCCGGTCGCCGCCGGCCTCATTCAGGTACGCCTCGATGCGTCGCCTGAAGACACCCGTCCGGTCCAGGGATATTCGGAGATAGTCGCGGGCGTCCTCACCGGTGAAGACGAAGTGGTGACCGATCATCACAATGTCGACATCGAGTTGCGTCAGCTTCTTGAGAGAGGTTGCGTAGTCCCGGTAGCTTGCCAGAAACTCGGGGTGTATGACCCCGTTTCGGTCCGGCACACCGGCCGCTTCCCCGATGATCAGCCCCTTGATCCGCGGGATGTAATAGGAAAGACCGTCCCGGGTGTGTCCCGGGGTCGCGATCACCCGGGCGATCCAGCCGCCGCCGAGATCCACTTCCTCTCCATCCTGAAGGATCCGGTCAACGGTGAGGGTATCGAAGAAGACGTTTTCCGAACCGATGATCTCCCTGAATTTATCCTCGTAGTCACGGCTCAGGCTCCGGATGAGGCGCACGGCGTTTTCCTTCTTGAAGGTTTCAGCCGCAGATGCGCCCGCGGCGACTTTCAGGTTCGGGATGTGCCGCTTCAGGTAGGGGGCCGACCCGGCGTGATCGAAGTGCGAGTGGGTGAGGAAGAGCCAACCCAGGCGCTGGACATCCCCCAGGTGTTCCCGGAGATCCGCCAGGTACCGGGGACCCATGAAGGTGATCCCCGCGTCGAAAAGAGCCGGGGTTCCGCTCATCAAAAGCCAGGTGGGTATGTCCTTGTCCCCGATCGAGAAGAGACCCTCCGCGATTCGCCCCTTTGTTTCGAGAATCATGTGAAGGCTCCAGCAGGAAAATCAGAAACGGCAGGCCGATGAACATAAACGGCCGGACGCAAAGCGGGTGAAGTTTAGTCAAGCGGTTTTTAAAAGTCAAGAAGTATTGCCCGGCTGAGAAAGGCTTTTATTGACGGGACTCCGGGTCTGTGATAGCAGGGACCCTTGAACAGGAGTTATTCAGGGAGGGCCTCATGGCGGTATCGAAAAAGATCGCAGGGACGATTACACGGCAATCCTGGATCCGGAAAATGTTCGAAGACGGTCTGCGCCTGAAGAAGGAAATCGGGGCGGCGAACGTCTTCGATTTCAGCCTTGGAAACCCGAACGTCGAACCGCCGGCGGTTCTCAAGAAGGTTCTGCTGGAGGTCGCCACCGACGAGAGACCGGGCGTCCACGCCTACATGCCCAACGCCGGCTTCCCGGAAACCCGGGCGGCCGTCGCCGATCATGTCGGCCGGCAGCAGGGGGTGACCCTGACGGGCGATCATGTCATCATGACCTGCGGTGCCGCCGGCGCACTCAACGTCATCTTGAAGACCATCCTCGATCCGGGGGACGAGGTCCTCGTCATGGTCCCCTATTTCGTGGAGTACCTGGCCTATGTGGACAATCACGGAGGGGTGGCAAAACCGGTGAGGACGACGGCGGACTTCTCCCTGGATCTGCAGGCCATCGAGGCCGCGATCACGGAGAGGACCAAGGCCGTCCTGATCAACTCGCCCAACAATCCCACGGGACAGGTCTACGGCGAGGAGGAACTGCGGAGGCTTGCGGGGATCCTGGTCGAGAAGGGGAGAAAGCTCGGCCGGGCCATCCACCTCATTTCGGACGAGCCCTACGATCAGATTGTATACGACGGACTGAAGCTTCCGAGCCTTCTTCGGATCTACCAAAACAGCATCATCGCGAACTCCTTTTCCAAGACCCTGTCTCTGCCGGGGGAGCGGATCGGTTTCATCGCCGTCCACCCCGCGACGGAAGCCGTCGAAACCCTGGTCGGCGGACTGGTCATGTGTAACCGGATGCTCGGTTTCGTCAATGCGCCTGCCTTCATGCAACGGGTCCTGCCGAAGATGCTCGCCTCGAGGGTGAACGTAGAGGAGTATCAAAGGAAGCGGGATCTCCTCTGCCGCGGGCTCGCCGAGAGGGGATACGATTTCGTGAAACCCGGAGGGGCTTTCTACCTGTTCCCGAAGACGCCCATCGCCGATGACGTCGAGTTCGTCCGGCGTCTGCAAGGGCGAAACATCCTCGCCGTTCCGGGCAGCGGTTTCGGAAGTCCCGGTTATTTCCGGATTGCCTACTGCGTGGAGGATGCCACGATCGTGGGTGCCATGAAGGGCTTCGGCGAGGTCATGATGGAATGCCGATAGAGACTCGTCACGGAAGGGAAGCGCGCGTTCACGGTCCGGCGACCGTCAGTACCGGATCAGGAAATCCCTGAAAGCGCCCTCATAGGGCTCCTCCGACGCCTCGACGCCTTTGACCCGGGCGAGACCGGGCCCCTGCCGGCACCAACGGAGCATCTCCTCGACTTTTTCGTCGGGACCTTCAAAGACGGCCTCCACGCGGCCGTCCGGGAGATTGCGCACCCAACCGCCGAGGCCGAGACGGGCGGCCTCCTGACGGGTCCTCGCACGGAAGGCGACACCCTGGACTTGCCCGGATATGTAAACGTGCAACCGTCGCATCATTCGACAGGCAAAAGGCTTAAGTCTGAGGGCTTATGGCTCTCAGTGAAAAAAGTTATTGATCGCCCGTCTTTCCGACAAGCTTCAGAAAGGCCGCCTCGTCGAGGACGGTGAGGCCGAGGGTTCTGGCCCGTTCGTACTTGGACCCCGGATCCTTCCCGGCGACCACGTAATCGGTCTTCCCGGTGACCGAAGAGGACACCTTCCCCCCGAGGGACTCCACGAGGTCTTTGGCCTGGTCCCGGCTGAACTTCTCCAGCCCGCCTGTGAAGACGACCGTTTTACCCTCCAGTCGTGTGCCCGCCTTTACCGTCCGCTCCTGGGGCCGGACACCCTCCTTCAGGAGTTTGGCGATGATCTTCCTGTTGTGGGGCTCGAGAAAGAAACCGGCGATACTCTCGGCAATGACGGGACCGATGCCTTCCACGGCCGACAGTTCATCGACGGAGGCCCCGGAGACGCCCTCCAGGGTCCCGAAGGTCTTCGCGAGAATCTTGGCGACGTGCTCCCCGACGTGACGGATCCCAAGGGCGAAAAGAAACCTGTCCAGCGGCGGGCGCTTGGACTGCGCGATGGCTTTCACGAGATTGGAAGCCGATTTTTCAGCGAAACGATCCAGCTTGAGCAGTTTCTCCATCGAGAGCCGGTAGAGGTCCGCCGGGTCTTCCACGACCCCGGCATCCAGCAACTGGGTCACGATCCGGTCGCCGAGCCCGTCGATATCCATAGCCCCCCGTGAGACGAAGTGCTTGATGTTTTCCCGGATCTGTGCCGGACAGGCCAGGTCGATGCAGCGGTGGGCCGTCTCCCCCTCAAGCCTGACGACGCGGGATCCGCATTCGGGACACCGTTCAGGCATGCGGAAGGGTTTTTCTTTTCCTGTCCGTTTCGATTCGATGACCTTGACGACCTCGGGGATGACGTCCCCGGCCCGCTGGATGACGACCGTGTCCCCGACGCGGACATCTTTTTTCCGGACCTCGTCCTCATTGTGCAGGGTGGCCCGGCTGACGGTGACGCCGCCCACCTGCACCGGTTCCATAACCGCCACGGGGGTGAGAACACCGGTCCGTCCCACGTTGACGAGGATCTCCTTGACGATTGTCGTGGCCTGCGTGGGGGCGAACTTGACGGCGAGGGCCCATCGAGGGCTTCGCGTGATTGTGCCCAGCCGCTGCTGAAGCGCAAGATCATCGACCTTGATGACCACGCCGTCGATTTCATAGGGGAGCTTCTCGCGCTTCGCCGTCAGGTCCCGGTGGTATTCAGCGCAGCCCTGCCAGCCCCGGACCTGCCTGGCCTCGGGGTTCACGCGGAAGCCCCAGCGGGACAGGCAGCGAAGAATTTCCCACTGGCCGCTGAAGGTCCATCCGGTTATGTCCCCGATGCCGTAGCAGAAAATATTGAGCGGTCTTCGCGCCGTGACGCGCGAGTCCAGCTGGCGAAGGGACCCGGCCGCCGCGTTGCGCGGATTGGCAAAGGGCGCCTCACCGTCCTCCAGTCTTCTTTCATTGAGCTTCCTGAAGGCGCGCGTTTCAAGATAGACCTCTCCCCGGATCTCGATGCGTCCGGGGACACGATCCTCCGGAGCGTTCATCCTCAGGGGGAGGGCACGGACGGTCCTTAAATTCTGCGTGACATCCTCACCGGTGAACCCGTCCCCGCGGGTTGCCCCGACGGTGAAATTCCCCTTCTCGTAGACGAGATTGACGGCCACGCCGTCGATCTTGGGCTCAGCGACGTAACGGATTTCCTCCCGAGCCTGGAGGAAGCGCTTGACCCTCTCGTCGAATTCGGAAATTTCCCCCTCCGTGAAGGCGTTGGAGAGGCTGAGCATGGGGCTCAGGTGGCTGACCGTATTGAACCTGTCGAGAGGGGGTGCGCCGACGCGCTGGGTGGGGGAGTCCGTCCGGTCGATATCGGGAAAACGCTCTTCGAGCTCCACAAGCTCCTTCATGAGGAGGTCGTATTGCGCATCGGAAATTTCAGGGTCGTCGAGTTGATAATAGCGGAGGTTATGATGGTGGATGAGCCGCCGGAGTTCCTGGATCCGTTTGAGGGCTTTTGCTCTTTCCATTATTTGACGCGCTTGAGAGACGGCTTCCCCTTGGGCGGGGGGGTGTCCACGGGCCTGGTGTGCTGGGCCTGGAGGATCCGTTCATTGAAAATGTGATTCTTGACGCGAACAGAGTTGATCATGAAAAAAATGATGACGGAACGCTCCCATTCCTTGGTCGGTTCGAACTTTTCCATCTTCAGTTTGTACTTTTCCCACAGGCTGGTGAGCGACGCCTCGTCGAGCGCCAGGATCTTGTCGGCCATCTTCCCCAGCGTTGTTTCCAGCATTTCATGACCCCTGAAAAATCATGGGGTTACTATAATATGCCTGAAAAGAAAAAGTCAAACGAAAGCTCCCCACCGGACGGGGCACCGCCTCGGGGTCCTCAGCCGGGAAACGGGTGAAATGCCAAAAAAGACTTGTCTTTTTGAACTGCCGAGCTATAATTTTCGGGCCTGTGCAGGAGCGGCCCTTTTGAAAATCGGCGTCATTTCAGATACCCATCTCGGCGGTTACAGCGAGAGACTGGCTGATATCTTCCGCCGGCACCTGCGTGACTGTGACCTCATCGTGCATGCCGGCGACCTGACCGACCTTCGCGTTCTCGATGTTTTTGAGGGCAAAGAGGTGAAGGCCGTCCACGGCAACATGGATTCGCCGGAAGTGCGCCATCGCCTGCCCGACAAATGCCTTCTCGAAGTCGCAGGTCACCGCATCGGGTTGATCCATGGATGGGGGTCTCCCTTTGGGATCGAGCACCGGGTCATCAAGGCTTTTGAAGACGTGGACTGCCTGATTTACGGCCACACCCACCAGGCCGTGAACGACCTCAGGGACAGGGTGCTCTTTTTCAATCCCGGTTCCGCGACGGGGCGTTTTTTCACCCCCCAGAACACCATCGGCATTCTGGTCGTCGGCGAACGGATCGAAGGGGAGATCATTCGCCTTTGACGAAAAAGGCTCCGGCCGTTTCCGGATGAGATTTGAGGTTAAAGTATGGAGCATGTGTTCGCGCCCTGGCGCATCGAGTACATCAGGGGCAAGAAGCCCGAGGGATGCATCCTTTGCAGGGACTCGGGTCTCGACAGAACCCTTGTGGTGCATGAAGGGGAAACGGCGTTCATCCTCATGAATCGATATCCCTACGTCAGCGGCCACATCATGATCGCGCCCTACCGGCATGTCCAGAACATCGAGGACCTGCGCCGGGTTGAAAGGCTCGAGATGTTCGACCTGATGGATCTCGCCATCCGCACGCTGAAGAGCGCCTGTGGGCCTCATGGATTCAATATCGGCATGAACCTCGGCAGGACGGCCGGCGCCGGCGTCGATGATCACCTTCATCTGCATGTGGTTCCCCGCTGGAACGGTGACACGAACTTCATGAGTGTCCTGGGGGAGGTCAGGGTGATCCCGGAAGAACTGGTCAAGACCAAGGCAAAACTCAGGAGAAAGCTGAACAAAATAAGAACGGGGGGCCGGAAATGAGATTCCTATACTTTCTGATGACCATGGCTTTCGTCATATTCTTTGTCACCTTCGCTTTCCAGAATCCCGGTGACGTTCATCTCAAGTACTACGGATACCTCGACCATCAGGTCGCGATTTACCTGGTCATCTTCATCTCATTCCTGGCCGGGATTGTCGTAATAGGCCTCATGGGGATCGTGGAACGCTTCAAGCTGACGATGACGATCAACAGGCTGTACCGGAAGATCGACGACCTCGAGCGAAGAAACTTGAGCCTGCTCAAAAGCGCCCCCGCCCCGGGAGAGACCAAGGGGCTCTAGGGGCATTTGCTCTTCAGAATGGATGTCAGGTTCATCACGGACCGCTCCCTCGGCCGGTTGTCAAAATGGATGAGACTCCTGGGTTATGACACGGTCTACTACAGGGGGGATGCGGATCGGACCTTCCTGAGGAAGGCGGAAAGGGAAGGGCGCGTGGTCCTTACGAAAAAGAGGGACCTCGCGGGACGGAGCCATCCGGGACAGGTGATCCTCCTCCGGGAAGACCGCGTCGAAAACCAGATCGCGGAGGTTTTAAACCGTCTTTCCCTCCAGCCCGATCCGGGCGCCATGTTCGGGCGTTGCCTCCTGTGCAATGAAGGTCTCGAGACGGTGGCACCGGAAGACGTGGCGGGCTTTGTTCCCGACTATGTCTTGAGGCACGGCCGCGATTTCAAACGCTGCCCCCACTGCGGAAAGATCTTCTGGCCCGGCACGCACCGGGACCGCGCCCTCCATTATCTCAGGACGCGCACTCCCGTTCACTTCCCTTGATTTTTTCCAGCGCGTGTTCGAGGGCCGGCAGGACCGCCTGCAGGTTTTCCCGGGCTCCGTTCGGGCTCCCGGGGAGATTGATGATGAGGGACTGCCTTCGGATGGCTGCCACCGCCCGGGACAGCATGGCATAAGGTGTCTTGCGGGCGCTTTCCTGCCGCATGGCCTCCGCCATGCCGGTGATTTCACGGTCCATGACCCTCCGGGTCGCATCGGGGGTGACGTCACGGGGGCTCACGCCGGTGCCTCCGGTCGTGATGACGAGATCGAGGTTCCGAAGGTCCACGAACTCCAGGATCTTGGCCGCGATGCGATCCTCCTCATCGGGGACGATGTCGTAGGCGGCCACTTCAATGGAGACGCCGGCAAGCATCTCGGCGATCACCTTGCCGCTTACGTCTTCCCGCTCACCGCGGGCCCCGCGGTCGCTGACTGTGAGGATGCCTGCTCTGTACAATGCCCTTATTCTTCTTTTTCTTTCCTGGACTGGGCGATGATTTTCTCGGCGATCGGCGCCGGGACTTCCTCGTAGTGGGAGAAGGTGTAGGTGAAGCTCCCCCGGCCGCTCGTGATGGATCGCAAATCAGGCGCATACCGGAGAATTTCCGCCAGGGGCACCTGCCCCTTGATGACCTGGTGGTGACCTTTCGTGTCCATGCCCAGAACCCTGCCGCGGCGGGAATTCAAATCACCGATGACGTCACCCAGGTATTCCTCGGGTATCTCGATTTCAATGGTGACGATGGGTTCCAGAAGCGTCGGCTGACAGGCAAGGACGCCTTTCTTGAAGCCCATGGATGCCGCGATTTTAAACGCCATTTCCGAGGAATCCACCGTGTGGAAGGTTCCGTCGAAGAGGGCGACCTTCAGATCCACGACCGGGTATCCGGCGAGGACACCTTCCGCCATGGCCTCCACAATGCCCTTTTCGACGGCGGGGATGTACTGCCTGGGGACCACGCCGCCGACAATCCGGTCTTCAAATTGGAACCCTGACCCCCGGGGGAGGGGTTCTATCTCAAGCCAGGTGTCACCGTACTGGCCCCGTCCGCCGGATTGCTTTTTGTATTTCCCCTGCACCTGGGTCTTTCCCTTGATGGTCTCCTTGTAGGGCACCTTGGGCGTCGACAGGTTGACTTCGACACCGAACTTGCGTCTCAGTTTTTCGATGGTGGCTTCGATATGGACCTGACCCATCCCGGAGAGAATGATCTCGCGGGTCTGTTCATCACGGTGCACCGTCAGGGTCGGATCCTCCTCGATCAGACGGTTCAGAGACGCGGTGATTTTTTCCTCGTCTCCCCGCGATTTCGGCTGGACGGCGAAGGAGATGATCGTCGGCATGACGGGTACCTTGTCATAGACGATGGGGTTCTTCTCATCGCAAATCGTATCCCCGGTCACGGTTTCCTTGAGTTTGGCCATGGCGGCGATGTCGCCCGGCACCAGAATCGAGTCGGCGGTCCGCTGGTTTTTCCCCTCGAGAAAAAAGATGTTTCCGAAACGCTCGCTCATCTTCCGGGAGGCGTTGTAGAAGTTTGAATCCGGGGAAAGGGTTCCCGAATAGACCCGGAAAAGAGTGAGTCTTCCCGCATAGGGGTCCGTGATGGTCTTGAATACGAACCCCGAGAAGGGTTCCTTATCATCGGGCATCCGCTTGATTTCCTTGTCCGTACCCGGGACCTTGCCCGTGACGGCCCCCCGGTCGACGGGGGAGGGGAGACAGCGGATGATCGTGTCCACGAGCGGCGCCATGCCGATGTTTTTCGCCGCGGACCCGCAAGCGGCGGGGACGAGGCCCCCCGAGAGGACCCCTTTCCTGAGGCCCTTGTAGAGCTCTTCTATGGTGAGTTCGCCGCTTTCCAGGTACTTGTCCATCAGGGCGTCATCGCACTCCGCGATATCCTCCACCATGGATTCCCTGGCCTTCCGGACCTGCTCCATCATCTCACCGGGGACGTTCTCACTCTTGAACTTTCCCTTGGGGTCGTCGAAGATCAGGGCCTTCATCTGGATGAGATCGATGAGCCCCCTGAAAGAATCCTCGGCCCCGAGCGGCAGGTAGATCGGGGTGGCCTTCCTGCCCAGGGTGGATTTCACGCTTGCAATGGCCCCCGCGAAGTCGGCCCGTTCACGGTCCATCTTGTTGATAAAGACCATCCGGCTCAGGCCGAACTCGTCGGCGGATTCCCAGACCTTCTCCGTCTGGAATTCCACTCCGCCGACGGCGTCGATGACGACCAGGGCGGCATCCACGACACGAAGGCCGCTTCGAGTATCCATGGCAAAATTGGCATCGCCGGGCGTGTCGATGAGATTGATCTTGTGCTTGTCCCATTCAACGAAGTTCAGGGCCGCACTGATGGAAATGCGCCTCTTTTGCTCTTCCGGTTCGAAGTCCATGGAAGACGTTCCGTCGTCGACCCGTCCGAGGCGGTCGGTCTTGCCCGAGACGAAGAGCAGGGACTCACAGAGCGAGGTTTTTCCCGTGCTGCCATGCCCCACGATGGCGACATTTCGCAGCGAAGTGGAGTCGTATTTTGCCATAGTGGCTCCTTTCAGAAAGGGTGCAAAAATTGTAAGCAAATCGTTTAACCAACTAATCTTTTGGTGTCAAGATCATTTTTGGAATGGTCCGGATGAACCCCGGGGGTGGCGATAACAGCCCCTTGCAAAACCGAACGGGGTGCGGGCCGGCCGGGGCGACCGCAGGAAGGAGACTCTGCACTTGACAGTGGCAATGGATCCCAGTATAAAGCCTGCCACGCATTTTCGGGCCGTGAAAGGAGCGTTCTGTTCCGGGCCGGGAGAGAGGAAAAATTCAGCCATACCCATGAAAAAAAAGAGGCCGATCAAGAAAATACTCATCGCGAACCGGGGTGAGATTGCCGTCCGGATCATGCGGACGGCCAAAGAACTGGGAATCGGGGCTGTTGCCGTTTACGAAAAACCGGACAGTGAAGCCTATTTCATCCGCCTGGCCGATGAAGCCATCCTGATCGGTGACGGGCCTCGAAGGGACTATCTCGATATCGAAAGGCAGATCTGGGCGGCCCGCAAGAGCGGTGCAGACGCCATTCACCCCGGATACGGGTTTCTCGCCGAAAACCCGGAATTTCCCGCGGCCTGTGAAAGGGCCGGCATCGTCTTCATCGGGCCTCCCCCGGAGGTCATCCGCGCCCTGGGCGACAAGGTCGTCGCCCGGGAGATGATGAAGAAGGCAGGGATTCCCTTCATCCCGGGCACTGGAAACCTGACGAAGGGGGACAGGGGGCTCCGTGAGGCCATCGACTTCGGCAAGAAACACAGCTATCCCGTCATGCTGAAAGCCTCTCTGGGCGGCGGCGGCCGCGGCATCCGGAGGGTCGAGGGCGAATCCGATCTCGTGGTCCAGCTGCCGCTGGCCAGAACGGAGGCCCGTTCGGCCTTCGGCGACGAAAGCATCTACGTCGAGAAATGCATCACCTCACCCCGGCACGTGGAAATCCAGATCCTGGCCGACCAGCAGGGCAATGTCATCCATCTCGGCTCGCGGGACTGCTCCATTCAGCGCAGACACCAGAAACTGCTCGAGATCGCCCCCGCGGAAATGCCGTCGGCCGTTCGTCAGGCCATGTACGAGGCCGCCATCACCGCGGCCAGGCAGGCCCGTTACGTCAACGCCGGGACGGTGGAGTTCCTCGTGGATTCCGAGACGAATGAATTCTGGTTCATGGAGGTCAACACGCGTCTGCAGGTCGAACACACCGTGACGGAGGAGTTGACGGGTGTGGACATCGTCCGGGAGCAGATCCGGATCGCCGAAGGTCATGAAATCGATATCCCCGCAGATCGTGTTCAACTTCATGGAAAGGCCGTCCAGGTGCGCATCAACGCGGAAGACCCGAAGAACAATTTCATGCCCGAAGGCGGAAAAACCGTCGAGGTGTACCAGTCGCCGGGCGGTCCCGGCATCCGTCTGGACGGTATCGTTTACCAGGGCTACAAGATTCCCACGGAATACGATTCCCTGATGGTCAAGATGACGGTCCGCGGTTACGACTGGGAACAGACGCTCGGCCGGCTCAAGCGGGCGCTCCTTGGCTTTTTGATCGTGGGGCCCAAAACGACCATCCCCTTCTATCTGAACATCTGCGACGAGCCTGATTTCAGAAGGGAAAAATTCGACACCGGTTACATCGAGACGCACCCGGCCATCTTCGACTACCCGGAGACGGAGCGCGAAATAGCGAAACTGGCCAGGCTCGTCGCCGACATTCACGTGAAAAAGATCAATCCCTTTGCCTATTGAGCGGAAGACACCGACAGGGAAGAACAGCATGAGAAGAGCGAAAGAGGCTTTGGACGAAAGAATCACCCCCCGGGTCATGAAGGAAGAGGGGGTTCGTCCCGTCCTGGACAGGATCAGGAAATCGAAGGGATACTTTCTCACCAACACAGAGAGGGATCTTTCGCAGTCGGACTTCAAGAACCGGATTATGCCGCACACGCAGATTCTCGTCGCCGAGGAGCGAAACGCCTGCGGGTATTTCTCCATCGAGATCAGCGGCGGGGCTTCCGTCCACGTGGATATGCTCCGCAGACAGATCAACCCGATTGAAAAGCTTCAGGTCCTCAGCGCCCTGATGCCCGACACGATGTTTCAGACCCTCTGCCGGGGCGTCAACCTCTTCGGGTACCGGCCATACCCGGAGAACGTCATCCGCCTGACGGTGCGCGCTTTCGCCCCCTACGTGCAGGTCTGGAGGGTCTTCGACTTTCTGAACTACGTGCCCAACATGGTGCCCGTGTTCGAGGAAGTGAAGGCCGCCGGTCGCATCCTGGAACCCTCCATCTGCTTCTCCACGGGCCCCGAGCACACCGACGCCTATTACGTCAAAAAGGTCGCGGAAATCCTCGATGTCACGGGTCCCGAGGTCATCCTTTGCATCAAGAATCACGCGGGTCTGGGGACGGCCAGGCGGATCGGCGATCTCGTGAAGGCCATCCTGCAGAGATTCCCGGACCTCATCATCCACTATCACGGACACAACACCGACGGGAACGACATCGGCAGGACCGTCGAGGCTGTCCGGAACGGCGCGAAGATCGTCAACGGCGGGGATCACGCCTTCACGGGTTTTTACGGCCCGCCGCCGCTGCTGACCATTGTGGAGACCCTCGAGGACTACGGGCACCGCGCCATCGGGATCAACAAACAGGCCGTTATCGAAACATCGAACAAGCTGAGACCGGAAAGGGAACACTACAAGGACTTTGAATCGCAGTTTCTCGGTTTCGACCCCACCGTTCAGATCCACAAACTGCCCGGAGGGGCCACCGGTTCCAGTTTCGAGCAGGCCGTGAAGGGCGGGTTTCTCCATCTCATGCCGCACATGTTGCAGAACGAACTGCCGCGCGTTCAGGTCGAACTGGGAAACTGGTGGAGCGTGACGCCGGGCTCCCAGATCCTCTGGACGACCGCCGTCAACAACGTCCTGAAACCGCCCCGTTACAAGTCCGCCAACGACGACCTCCGAAACCTCATGCTCGGTCGATACGGGGAATTCCCCTTCTATCGTCCGGCCGACGAGATTTACGATGCCGTTTTCGGGCCTGAATGGAAAAAAATACTCGAGCGGGACGGGGGTTACCAGAGAATCGAGGACGTGGACCTGGAAATCGAAAGAAGGGTCCTCGAAAAGCGGCTGGAACGGAAGGCCACCGAAAACGAGCTGGTCCTTTACCTTCAGCACCCCAACGACGCCGTCAACTTTTTAAAATTCGAGGAGAAGTACGGGAAGTCATGGGTTCTGCCGCCGAAGATCTGGTTCAAAAAGGGCGGCTTCAACCTCGGGGAAACCTTCGAATTCCCCGATGCCTACGGGAAGCTTCACTCTTTGATTATCGGCCCCCAGCGGAAGACGTCCAGCGGAGACATTGTCACCTACCTCGTCGTCGACCACCACCCGGAACCCATCCTCACCGAAATGGAGCAGGAAGGCGAGAAGGTGGCCAGGAAGGTCGCCCTTTCCGCCAAGGAGATAGAAGCCCTCGCCCAGACCGGCGACATCCGCTCTCCGATTAAGGGCACGGTGAACGAAGTCCCCGTGTCGGAGGGGGACGAGGTCCTGGCGGGGCAGATCCTCATTATCCTCGAAGCCATGAAGATGCTCAACAACGTCGTGTCCGTCATCAACGGCCGGGTCTCCGAAGTACTCGTCTCACCGGGCGATCAGGTGGATGTGGGCGATCCCCTTCTGGCGGTCAAGAAGGCCCCCGAGGGTGCGGTGGGAAGTCACGACGCAATTCAAAAGTAACGTCCCGATGCCGATCTTCGGTGATGGCTGCGCGACGTCTTTTCCGAACCTTTCAACGGTGCAAGGGCCGCTTAAAATACCTTGACTTTTTTCGACAATGTGATAGGTGAGACGTCAGTTGACGGCTGATTCGGACACGCAAGATTGCAACCGATGGACACATAAACAGCTTTGCCCGTGGCGAGAATGAAGACGTTCCGGGGCGAAGCCTTTCCCGCGCCGCTCCAAACGGGGGACGGGAAAGAGGATACGAAGTCGGTCTAAATTCGCCTGCACATAGCTAACGCAAGTTTCTGGAACGGTATAGAATTTAGGCCTGCAATTGACTCCCCCAAAGCCACCTTTGAGACGAGCTAAAATGCAGAACGATTTCTATACCTTCTTGATTATTCCGCAAAAAAAAGGCCCGCCCAAGAAAATCACGGTCTCCCGGCGTCATCTTCAATCAACCCTGGTCTGCCTTTCCGTTCTTCTCGCCGTCTTTTTCTATTTTGCCATGGACTACACGTCCATCAAACTGGACAAGGCGGAGGTTTTGAGCCTCAGGGAACTGACGGGAACGCAGAAAGCCGAGATGGACCAGATGAACGAGAAGATCGGCCGGTTCGAGCAGAAGCTGACAGACCTTCAGCAGTACGATGAGAAGATTCGGCTCCTGGCGCAGGAAATCAACAAAAAGACCCGGGTTGCGATGAAGCCCTCCCTGAAGAAGGAACTCGCAAAGCTGACAGGTGTCGGCGGCCCGATATCGCCTGATGAGGTGGGGAACTCCGGCATCGGCCAGATGAACCGGCAGATGGACCGCCTGCTGGAGGATGCCGGCCAGCAGGAGGAAAGTTTCCGGCATCTCCTCGATTTTCTGAAGAGGCAGAAATCGGTCCTGGCCTACACACCCTCCATCTGGCCGGTCATGGGGCTGGTGACCTCGGAATTCGGCACCCGAAAATCCCCCTTTTCAAGCCGGACGGAGTTTCACAAGGGGATGGACATCGCAACCAGGCTGGGAAAAGAAGTCGTAGCGCCGGCGGACGGAATCATTTTTTCCGTCGAGCGTGAGCAGGGGATGGGGAACACCATCCAGATCAGCCACGCCAACGGCCTGGCCACCGTTTACGGTCACTTGCTCAAGTCGGTTGTCCACAAGGGACAGGTCATCCGGAAGGGAGACATCATCGGTTACGTCGGGAATTCAGGCCGCAGCACGGGTTCCCATTTGCACTACACGGTTCTCCTCAACGGTGTGCACGTCAACCCGAGAACGTATTTACCCTGATTTTTGACCCCCCTTTACAATACAGGTTTTCATGGTTATAATAGTTTCCATGTTTCCGGTAAGTTATTACCGGTTTTTTTTTGAGGTCCGCACATGTTCGAGATGCTGAAAAATATCATTGGCAGTAAAAACGAGCGGGAGCTCAAGCGCTTGACACCCCTCCTCGAAGAGGTCAATGCCTTCGAGCCCGACCTGAGAAAGATGAGCGACGCCGATTTAAAGGCCAAAACCCCTCATTTCAGGGAAAAACTGGCCGGGGGCGCCGCTCTGGATGACATTTTGACGGAAGCCTTTGCCGTCGTCAGGGAAGTGTCAAGGCGAACGGTCGGGATGAGGCCCTTCGACGTTCAGGTGATCGGGGGGATGGTCCTCCACGAGGGGAAAATCGCGGAAATGAAGACCGGGGAAGGCAAAACCCTGGCAGCCACGATGCCCGTCTATCTCAACGCCCTTACGGGGGAAGGCGTCCACATCGTCACGGTCAACGACTATCTGGCCAGGCGCGATGCGGCGTGGATGGGGCCCATTTATTCCTTCCTCGGCCTGACCGTCGGAACCATCGTCCACGGTCTGTCCGACGACGAACGGCGCAAAGCCTACGCGGCCGATGTAACCTACGGGACGAACAACGAATTCGGCTTCGACTATCTCAGGGACAACATGAAATTTTCCCTGGACCAATACGTTCAGCGGCCCTTCAACTATGCCATCGTGGACGAGGTCGACAGCATCCTCGTCGACGAGGCAAGGACGCCCCTCATCATCTCGGGTCCTTCGGAGGAATCGACGGACAAGTACTACCGGATCAACCAGATCATCCCGTCTCTGAAGAAGGAACGGGATTACAATGTCGAGGAGAAGTCGAGGACCGTTGCGCTCACCGAGGAGGGCGTCGCCCGGGTGGAGGGCCTCCTGAAGGTCAAGAACCTCTATGAGCCGCGGAACATCGAGATCCTCCACCACGTGAATCAGGCCCTCAAGGCCCACACGCTCTTCAAGCGCGACGTCGACTACGTCGTGAAGAACAACGAGGTCATCATCGTCGACGAGTTCACGGGCCGTCTCATGCCCGGCAGGCGATACAGCGACGGGCTGCACCAGGCCCTGGAAGCCAAAGAGCACGTCAAGATCGAGCGGGAAAACCAGACCCTCGCCACGGTCACCTTCCAGAACTATTTCAGGATGTACAAGAAGCTCGCGGGGATGACCGGCACGGCCGACACGGAGGCCGCCGAATTCAGGGAGATTTACAAGCTCGACGTCCTTGTCGCGCCGACGAACATGCCCATGATCCGGGAGGATCACCCGGATGTCGTCTACAAAACGGAAAAAGAGAAGTTCAAGGCCGTCATCGAAGAAATCCAGGAACTGCATCGGCAGGGCCGCCCTGTCCTCGTGGGGACCATTTCCATCGAGAAGTCGGAGCACCTGAGCGACCTCCTCTCCAGAACGGGAATCAAGCATCATGTTCTCAACGCCAAAAACCACGAGCGAGAAGCGGAGATTATCGCGCAGGCGGGCCAGATGGGCGCCGTGACCATTTCGACGAACATGGCCGGCCGGGGCACGGACATCAAGCTCGGTCCCGGCGTGGCGGAGCGGGGCGGCCTCCACATCCTGGGGACGGAGCGGCATGAAAGCCGCCGGATCGACAACCAGCTCCGGGGAAGGTCGGGAAGGCAGGGTGACATGGGATCCTCGAGGTTTTATCTTTCCCTGGATGACGACCTGCTTCGCATTTTCGGCGGGGAGAAGATCTCCTCGATCATGGATCGAATCGGCTTCGAGGAAGGTCAGCCCATCGAACACGGCCTCTTGTCCAAAGCCATCGAGAATGCCCAGCGCAGGGTCGAGGGCCATAACTTCGACATCCGGAAACATCTTCTGGAATTCGACAACGTCATGAACCGGCAGAGGGAGGTCATCTACGGCCAGCGCAGGACGGTGCTCAAGGGCGAGGAGCTCTGGACGGTCGTGGAGTCCATGCTGGAGGACGTGACGGGGGAGCTCCTCGAAGGCTACATGGACGAGAAGGTCCATCCCGAGGACTGGGATTTAAAAGGACTGGAGGACGCCTTCTACCGTCAGTTCGGCCTGGTGCTTCGTTTTTCGCAGATGGCCGTGAACGGCGGGATGACCCAAGAAAAAGCCGCCGAAAAAATAGTCACGGAAGTGATGTCGCACCTGAGGAGAAAGGAGCAGGAATTCGGAAAACCGCTCATGGACTACATCATGAGGATGATCATGCTCCAGTCCATCGATTCGCACTGGAAGGACCACCTCCTTTCCATGGATCACCTGAGGGAGGGCATCGGCCTCCGGGGCTACGGGCAGAAGGACCCCGTCCGCGAGTACCAGAAGGAGGGGTACGAGATGTTCATGGAGATGGTGGAGCGCGTCAAGGAGGATTCCCTCCATAAACTGAGTCTCGTGCAGATACAGCGGGAGGAAGAGGCGGAAGAACTCTACGACCGCTCGGCACGGGAGTTTGTCCTGAGTCACGCGGAATCGGGAAGCCCTTCGCAACCCCGGAAGAAGGAGGGGAAGAAGGTGGGCAGAAACGATCCCTGCCCGTGCGGAAGCGGAAAGAAATACAAAAAGTGCTGCGGCCAGTAGGCCGGGAATGATCCGTTCGGAGGGGAGGTGTCTCCATGAAGACCAGGGCGGGGGAAGTGATCGTACCGGGATTTCTGACCGGCGGGATCGAGGCGGGCATCAAGGAAGCGGGGAAAAAAGACCTCGCCCTTTTGTTTTCCGAGGTGCCGGCCGCCGCGGCCGGTGTCTTCACGAAGAACGCGTTCAAGGCCGCGCCCGTCCTGCTGGACATCAAACGGGTGAGAAAGGGGGTGGCCCAGGCCGTTGTCATCAACAGCGGCAACGCCAACGCAGCCACCGGGAGGCAGGGATACGACGATGCCCGGGAAATGGCTGCAGCGGTGGCCCGAAGGATCGGGATCCGTGAAGAGCTGGTCCTGGTCGCGTCCACAGGTGTCATCGGTAAACGGCTTCCCCTGGAGAAGATTGTCGACCGCATCGACGCGCTCGTCGGAAACCTGAGGCCGTCCGGCATTGAGGATGCCGAAGAGGCGATCATGACGACGGATTCCTACCCGAAGATCGAGTGCCGGAAGGTGGCCCTCGAATCACGGACCGTGACGATCTGCGGCATCGCCAAAGGGGCGGGGATGATCGAACCTCATCTGGCCACCATGCTGTCCTTCGTCCTGACCGATGCAGCCATAGGGCCGGATTGCCTGAAGCCCCTCATCAGAAGGGCCGTTGAGCGTTCCTTCAACTGTATCAGCGTCGACGGCTGCATGAGTACGAACGACACGGTGATCATCCTTGCAAACGGCAAAGCGGGCAACCGGCCGCTCACCGGGTCTTCGAAGGCGCTCCCCCGGTTCGAGCGGGCCCTCACCGATTGCCTGGAGAGTCTCGCCCGGGCCATCGTTCGGGACGGCGAGGGGGCCACAAAGGTCATCGAAGTCGTAGTCCAGGAGGCCCGATCGGAAAACGAGGCGCGTAAGGTGGCCTATTCCGTCGCCAACTCGAATCTTGTGAAGACGGCTTTTTACGGCAAAGATCCCAACTGGGGAAGAGTTGTCGCGGCCGTCGGCGCGGCAGGCGTGCCTGTCCCCGCGGAGTCCGTGGAACTCTACTTCGACGACCTCCTTCTTTTCCGCAGGGGCGCCGGTGTCCCCGCGGGGGCCGAACGGCTCAAATCGATCATGGCGCAACCTCAGGTGAAAGTGACGGTCAAGATCGGTATGGGGCTGAAATCAGCGAGGATTTTCTGTTCCGACCTTACCCTAGATTACGTCCGGATCAACGCCCACTACACGACGTAATTTGTGCTTTTTGTCTTGATAATTCCAACGGTTTGTGTTATTCGTCGGCGCCAAACACGCACACCCTCTGACGGACCGGGGCGTGGCTTTTTTTTGAAAGCTGACCGGGTCGGATGAGGAGGGTGGTGGAAAAAACGCGAGAAAGGAGATTTGTGTCATGTCCACAGTATCCATGAAGCTATTGCTCGAGTCCGGCGTCCATTTCGGGCACCAGACCAACAAGTGGAACCCCAAGATGAAACCCTACATCTTCGGGGCGAGAAACGGAATCTATATCATCGATTTGCAGCAAACCGTCGAGATGTTCAAAACGGCCTACCAGTTCGTGGCGGACACGGTTTCCGCCAATGGGGAACTGCTCTTCGTGGGGACGAAGAAACAGGCCCAGGAGTCCATCAAGGACGAGGCGGAGCGGTGTGAGATGCCCTATGTGAACTACCGGTGGCTCGGCGGCATGCTGACCAATTTTTCCACCATCAAGAAGAGCATTGACCGGCTGAACGAAATCGACGAGATGTTCAACAGCGAGAAAATCAATCTGTTTCCGAAAAAGGAGATTTTGAAATTCCAGAAAGAGCGGGAAAAGCTCGTGAAGGTCCTCGGCGGCATTCGCCGAATGAAGGGATTCCCGGCGGCTGTCTTCGTGGTGGACCCCAAGAAGGAGAGCATCGCCGTGCACGAGGCGCGGAAATTGAAGGTCCCCGTCGTGGCCATCGTGGACACGAACTGCGACCCGGACGAGGTGGATTACGTCATTCCCGGCAATGACGACGCCATCCGCGCGATCAAGCTCTTCGCGACCAGGATAGCCGACGCCGTACTGGAGGGGAAGAAGCGACTGGAAGAGAAGGTTCAGGCCGAATCGGACAAAGGAACGGCGGAGGCGGAAGTGAAGACGGTCGAGGCAGCGGAGACGGACGTGCCGGAAAGTGTCGAGACGAAAGACGCGGTGTCGAAGGATCAGACCGCGTAAAGAGACGGATAACCGAAAGAGCAGGGGAGGTAGAGGCGAATTGGAAATTTCGGCTGAAAAGGTCAAGGAACTGAGGGACAAAACGGGTTCGGGTATCATGGACTGCAAGGAGGCCCTGAAGGTCGCCGGGGGCAACATGGATAAGGCCATCGAACACCTGCGTGAGAAAGGCATGTCGGCGGCCACCAAAAAATCATCCCGGGCCACCAAGGAAGGTGCCGTCACGGCCTATATCCACATGGGAGGCAAGGTGGGGGTCATGGTTGAACTCAACTGCGAGACGGATTTCGTCGCGAAGACACAGGATTTCCAGTCTCTCTCCAAGGATATCGCCATGCACATTGCCGCCATGAACCCCCTTTACGTCAGGGCGGAGGAGGTGCCGCCGGAGGTGATTGAGTCCGAGAGGGGGATATACAAGAAGCAGGCCCTGGCGGAGGGAAAGCCTGAGAAGATCATGGAGCGGATCATCGAAGGCAAACTCAAAAAGTTTTACGAGGACGTCTGCCTGATGAACCAGCGATTTATCAAGGATCAGGATATGACCATCGAAAAACTCGTGAAAAATGCTATCGCCAAGACCGGCGAGAACATCGTCGTCCGGCGATTTGTCCGTTATCAGTTGGGCGTGTAACTCCCTTCAGGGAAATAGGTTCGCGAATAAAGCTCAAGCATTACTTTAGGAACGTCATGCCCGCGAAGCCCGCCTATCACAGAGTGCTTTTGAAGATCAGCGGTGAGGCGCTCATGGGGAGCCGCGCTTTCGGAATCGAACCCGCGATGGTCCGTTACATCGCCGGCGAGATCGGGGGCGTCAACCGGCTCGGCGTGGAACTGGGCGTGGTTGTCGGCGGGGGGAACATCTTCCGCGGCGTGGAAGCCGGCGCAAGGGGCATCGAAAGGGCGACGGCGGATCACATGGGCATGCTTGCGACGGTCATCAACAGTCTTGCCCTCCAGAGCGCCCTGGAAGGGATCGGCTGCGACAGCCGCGTGCAGACCGCCATCGAAATGCGACAGATCGCGGAGCCCTACATCAGACGGAGAGCCATCCGGCACCTGGAGAAGGGGCGCGTGGTCATTTTCGCCGCCGGGACCGGCAACCCCTATTTCACCACCGACACGGCGGCATCCCTGAGAGCGGCTGAAATTCACGCGGACATGCTGTTGAAGGCCACGAAGGTGGATGGCGTCTACGACCGTGACCCCCTGAAGGATGCCCGGGCGAAAATGTACAGGGCCATCAGCTATACGGACGTGCTGGCAAAGAATCTCAGGGTCATGGATGCGACGGCCATTTCCCTCTGCCGCGAGAACGGAATACCCGTGCGCGTTTTCAATCTCGCGAAAAAGGGAAACATCCGGGACGCCATCTGCGGGAAACCCATCGGAACGATCGTCGGGGGCTGAATGTCATGGCATCGAAGGAAAAGATATTTTCGGAACTGAAGGACAACATGGAGAAGGGCACCCGTTTTCTCGAAAAGTCCCTGAGCAAGGTGAGAACGGGGCGGGCGTCCCTTTCGCTTCTGGACGGCATCAAGGTGGAGTATTACGGGACGCCGACACCCCTCAACCAGGTGGCCACACTCTCCATTCCCGAAAGCCGCCAGATTCTCATTTCCCCGTGGGATGTCAGTGTCATCAGCGCCATCGAAAAGGCGATTCAAAAGTCCGACCTGGGGCTGACGCCGGTCAATGACGGCAAGATCATCCGGATCAATATCCCGCCGCTCACGGAAGAGCGTCGGAAGGAACTCGTCAAGGTTGTGAAAAAAACAGTCGAAGAAGCCAAAGTCGCCCTGCGGAACACCCGGCGGGACGCCAACGAACAGCTGAAAAATCTCAAGAAGCAGACGGAGATATCGGAGGACGAGCTCTTTAAATACCAGTCGGAGGTTCAGAAGATCACGGACGATTATATCAAGAAATCCGACGCCATATTCAGCGCGAAGGAAAAGGAGATCATGGAGATATAAGGCACGCTTCCATAGAGGCAAGCAAGGAGCCTGCGGGCTCCTTCTTTTTTCCCCTGCACAGCGTAAACATGCCTTGCAATGAGGGACACCCTGTGATACTGCAACGAAAAAAGGTAAATATAATAAGTAAATAGGTCTCATGGCGGCTCTGGACCGAGAAAACTTTCCCGAACACATCGCCATCATCATGGACGGAAACGGACGGTGGGCCCGACAGCATGCCCTGGGCCGGATCGCGGGTCACCGGAAGGGGTCCGAGGCGGTCAGGACGGTCGTCCGTGCGTGCCGCAAACTGGGCATCCGATACCTGACTCTCTACGCCTTTTCCTCGGAAAACTGGTCGCGTCCCGCCGAGGAGGTCGCCGCCCTGATGAAGCTTCTGGTTCAGTACCTCCGATCGGAGGAACAAGAACTCATGGACAACGGCATCCGGCTGACCGCCATCGGCAACACGTCGTCTCTCCCCGACAGGGTCAGAAAGTACCTCCAGAAGATTATGGACCAAACGGCCGGTAACAGGGACATGACCCTCGTCCTGGCGCTCAATTACGGCGGCAGGGACGAGATCCTGGAGGCGGCCCGGAGGATACTGGCCGATCACGATCGGGGCAGGTCCGTGGGGGAAAACTTGACGCCGGAGGTCTTTTCATCTTACCTCTACACCGCAGGCATACCCGACCCGGACCTTCTGATCCGGACGAGCGGTGAGTACCGTGTGAGCAACTTTCTGCTGTGGCAGACGGCCTACACGGAGTTCTTCTTCACGGACGTCCTGTGGCCGGACTTCGGGGAAGAAGACCTGATGAAAGCGATCGAAGACTACCGGAAACGGGAGAGGCGTTTCGGCCTCACCAGCGAACAACTGCAGCGCAGGAAGCATGATTAGTTCTCATTTCAAACGATGGATCACGGCTGTCATTGCCGTGCCGATCCTTTTTGTGCTCGTCCTCTATGCATCCGACCTCGTCTTCGCGCTCTTCGTGACGGCCGTGAGTCTTGTCGGCATGCTCGAGTACAACCGTCTTGTCTTTGACACCCCCTCGATGCCGGAGCGGCTGCTGACGATTCTTTTCGCCCTCCTCCTGCCGCTGGCCGCCCATTTCGGCAACAGCCATGTGGTGCTCGGTGTCATCGCCGTCGGCGTGCTCGTTTCGCTGGTCGGCTACGTGCTCACGAAAGCCCGGGTTGGAAACTTCGATCTCTCGTCGCCGGCCAGGTTGCTCCTGGGGGTTCTCTACATCCCCTTTCTTCTGTCACACATCATCCTTCTGCGCCAGGGGGAAAAAGGAATCAACTGGGTCTTTTTCATCATCGTCATCGCCTTCGCCGGTGACGTGGCCGCCTTTTACATCGGCCGGACCTTCGGTAAAAGGAAGCTGGCCCCCCGGGTGAGTCCGGGCAAAACGGTCGAGGGGATTTACGGCCTCGTGGCGGGGAGCGTCCTGGGATGCGTGGTGTATCAGCACTTTGTTTTTCCTCAGCTGCCGGTCGCGCACGCCGTGGTGATGGGTTTCATGGGGTCGCTGATCGGCCAGACGGGGGACCTGTTCGAATCGACGATCAAGCGGGCCTCCGGCGTGAAGGACTCGGGTGAAATCCTGCCGGGCCACGGGGGGATTCTGGACCGAATCGACTGCCTGCTTTTCATTATCCCCTTTGTGTATTATTATAAGGTGTTCGTGATCGCATGAAAACCCTGTCCATCCTAGGTTCAACGGGATCCATTGGCGTCAGTACCCTCGAGGTCGTCGAGCAGAACTTTTCCTCGCTCCGGATATCCGGTCTGGCCGGCGGCAGGAATGTCGATCGTCTGAAGGGACAGATCGAGAGGTTCAGGCCGGCCGTTGCGGCCGTCATGGATGAGGCGCATGCCGTTCAGTTGAAAAACAGCCTCGGACCCGCCGATCGCACGGCGATACGCTGGGGGGCAGAAGGGTACCGGGAGGTGGCCACACTTCGAGAAACGGACATGGTCGTCTCCGCGATGGTCGGGGCGGCGGGGCTTGTTCCCACGCTGGACGCGATCGAGGCAGGGAAAGACGTCGCCCTGGCCAACAAGGAAACCATGGTCATGGCCGGACGCATTGTCACGGAAAAGGCAAGAGACCGGGGGGTCCGGGTCCTGCCTGTCGACAGTGAGCACAGCGCCATCTTCCAGTGTCTGAGGGGCCATCGAAGGGACGAGGTCCGGCGGATCATCCTCACGGCGTCCGGCGGGCCCTTTCTCAGGTCACCGCTGGAGCAGCTGGCGGCCGTCACCGTCGCGGACGCGCTCAGGCACCCCAACTGGGTCATGGGGAAAAAAATCACCATCGACTCGGCGACCATGATGAACAAGGGGCTCGAAGTCATCGAGGCCCGGTGGCTCTTCGACGCGGATATCGAAAAAATCGAGGTCGTGATTCATCCCCAGAGCATCATCCACTCCATGGTGGAGTACAGCGACGGCTCGGTGATCGCGCAGCTCGGTGTGCCTGACATGAAAGGGCCGATTTCCTACGCACTTTTTCATCCCGGCCGCTGCCCCGGAGGCCTCGCGCGTTTAAATCTTCTGAAGGTCCGGGCGCTGGAATTCCTGCCGCCGGACGTCGAGCGTTTCCCCTGCCTGCGCCTTGCCTTCGAGGCGGGCAAAAGGGGGGAAACGATGCCCGCCGTCATGAACGCGGCAAACGAGGTGGCCGTGAACGCGTTTCTAGAAGAACAGATCGGTTTCACGGACATACCGAACGTGATCGGCCAAACCATGACGCTTCACCGTGTCCGGGAAATATTGTCCCTCGCCGATGTCATGGAGGCGGACCGGTGGGCCAGGAAGACCGGAGAGGACGTCATTAAGAAAGTGAAGGAGAAATCCTGATGGGTATCAGCATTGCATCGGTCATCATTCTGCTCGGGGTTCTAATCTTCGTCCACGAGTTCGGACACTTCCTCGTGGCCAAGCTCATGGGGGTCGGTGTCCTAAAATTTTCTCTCGGCTTCGGGCCGAAGCTCGTCGGAAGGCGCGTCGGCGAGACAGAGTACCTGCTTTCCGCGGTTCCGCTGGGCGGTTATGTCAAGCTTTTGGGGGAGTCGGAATCCGATCACGTCTCACCGGAGGACGAAAAGAGATCCTTCTCGAGCCAGAGCGTGTGGAGAAGAATCGCCATCGTCATTTCCGGTCCGGCCTTCAACTTTCTCTTCGCCATCCTGGTCTTCGCGGTCATCTACATGGTCGGCGTCCCCACCGTGACGTCCGATGTGGGCGGCGTCCAGCCGGGCTCCCCCGCCCACGCAGCCGGCATACAAGAAGGGGACCGGATCATCGCCATCTCGGGAAAGGCGGTTTCCCGCTGGGGTGAACTCGCCGAATTCATCACGCAAAGCGGGGGGCAGGAACTTGTGATCACGCTGACGAGGGATCAGGCGCATTTCGAGGTCCGGCTGAAACCGGAACTCGCAACGGGCAAGAACATTTTCGGAGAGGACGTGGAAACCTACCGGATCGGCGTGAGTTCATCGACGAACACGTTCATCGAGCGGCAGAATCCCTTTGCGGCGCTGTGGTCGGGCATCGTCCAGACATGGAACATCACGGAGTTGACGCTGCTGAGCATCGTCAAGATGGTCGAAGGGGTCGTCTCCCCGAAAAATCTGGGAGGGCCCATTCTGATCGCCCAGATGGCCGGCGTCCAGGCGAAGAAAGGGGTCATGAACTTCGTCTTCTTCATGGGACTTTTGAGCATCAACCTCGGCGTTCTCAACCTGTTTCCCATTCCCGTGCTCGACGGGGGGCATCTCTTCTTCTACCTGATCGAGGCCGTGACGGGTAAAGAGGTCAATATCAAATGGCGGGAGAGGGCCCAGCAGCTCGGTTTCGCCATTCTCATCATGCTCATCATCTTTGTGTTCTACAACGACATCTTGAGGCTCTTCGAGGAGTAAGATGATTACCCTTGCCATCGATACGGCAACCCGGGCCGCAGGTGTCGCGCTCCTTCAGGACGAAAATATTCTGGCGGAACATTGCATCCGTATTCGGCTCACGCATTCCGAAAGCATCCTGCCCGCCATAGAGGCGATCCTCTCCTCGGCCGGGATAGAGATGCGTGACGTCGGGCTTTTTGCCCTGACCCAGGGTCCCGGGTCCTTTACAGGGCTCCGAGTCGGGGCGGGGATTGTGAAAGGGCTGGCCTTGTGCACGGACGCATGCATTGTCGGCGTGTCCACCCTGGACGCCCTGGCGCAGAACCTGGCCTTCTCGAAACACCTCGTCTGTCCCATTCTGGACGCAAAAAAAGGTCAGGTATACACGGCTCTTTACCGGCCGGCTGATGAGGGAGGGCTGGAAAAGATTGAACCGGACCAGGCCGTGGATCCCGTCGCCTTTATCGGACGGATCAGCCACCCCGTCATATTCCTCGGAGACGGTGTGCCCGTTTACGGGAACCGCATCCGGGAGTTGCTCTCCTCCATGGCCTTTTTTGCGCCCGCAAATCACCAGTGGATAAGACCCTCCGCCGTCGGCCTCCTGGGGTTTGAAAAATACCATAGGGGGGAGGGGGTCGATCCGGTGTCCTTCGTGCCCCGGTACATCCGCCGGTCCGAGGCGGAGATCAGGGTCTCCGGCGAGTGCAAGTAGGCATGGTTCCAGTACATTCGCGGTGAAATTTGTTTTTTTAAGGACGGCTGATTTGTGATATAAGGGAACCTCTCGGAAAGGAAGGGTGTCCATGGAAAAGACGGAAGAACGGCTGATCGCCAAATATATTCAGCAGGATGACGAGCTTCGAAAGTCCGTCGAGGATCACAGGAATTTTGAATCGGCCCTCGAGAATTTCAATAAAAGGCTCTACCTGACACCTGCGGAGGAGATGGAGAAGAAAAAGCTGCAGAAATTGAAGCTTCTGAGTAAGGACAAAATATACCAGATTCTTTCTAAATATCGCTGAGCGGGTTCATTTTCCAGATGGATGAAAGGAAAGGTTTTATCGTCAAGGAGGGCTTGAACTTCGTTTATGTAACGGGCTTGGTGGGTATCCTGTCGGGACTGATGGGTTTTTACGTCTTTGCGGCGTTGAACCTCTTGTTTTCCCTCTTCTGCGCTTTTTTCTTCCGGAACCCGGAGAGGACACCCCCCGAAGACGAGCGGATTTTTGTGTCCCCTGCGGACGGGAAGGTTCTGCGGATCGACGAGGTGGAGTTGACCGATCCGATTGAGGGCTCCTACAAAAAGGTCAGCGTCTTCATGAACGTCTTCAACGTGCACGTGAACCGCATCCCGTACTCCGGCAGGGTCGAACGGGTGCTTTACCGGACGGGCAAGTTTCTCTCGGCGAATCTGGACAAGGCGTCGGAGGATAACGAAAAAAACACCGTCATCTTGACGACAGAAGACGGTCGGAAGTTCATGACGGTGCAAATCGCCGGCCTCATCGCCCGGCGGATTATCTGCTGGATATCGGAGGGAATGAGTGTGAGCCGGGGTGAGCGTTTCGGATTGATTTGCTTCGGTTCGCGTGTTGAAATCTTTCTGCCGGCCGGCGCGTCCGTCCTCGTCAAGGCGGGGCAGAGGGTCAGGGCCGGCGAAACCCCCTTAGGATATGACCATGAGGAGAAGAGATAAATTCAGGCAGGATCGGTTTTTCAAAAGAGGCCGCTTTTTCAAGAAGGACAAAATGAAGAAGGGCATCTACATATTGCCCAATCTGTTCACGACGGCCAGCCTCTTTGCCGGCGTGTATTCCGTGGTGGCTTCGATCACGGGAGAGTTTGTCCATGCGGCAGTGGCGATTCCCATTTCGCTCATCCTCGACGGACTGGACGGGAGAATCGCCCGGATGACCAGGACGACTTCCAGGTTCGGTGTCGAGTATGATTCCCTGTCCGACGTCGTGGCCTTCGGCGTGGCACCGGCGATTCTGGCCTACACCTGGTCGCTCTCCACCTACGGGAGGTGGGGATGGCTCGTCGCAGCACTCTTTGCGACCTGCGGCGCATTGAGGCTCGCGCGCTTCAACGTCCAGATCGGGGTCATCGACAGCAAGGTCTTCAACGGGCTGGCCATCCCGGCGGCCGCCCTGGTCGTGGCCACAACGGTCATGCTCTACGACTACATCGGCGGCGTGGGGCCCTTCCACCACCCGGCTGTCCTCGGCAGCATGGTCGTGCTGGCGCTGCTCATGGTGAGCAACGTCAAGTACTACAGTTTCAAGGACCTGAACCTCTTCAAGCGGGAACCCTTTCTGTCCTTCATCGTGCTGGTGCTCCTCCTCATCATTGTCGTCGCGGAGCCCCAGGTGATGCTCTTCACCTTTGCCGTCAGCTACGCCCTCTCCGGGCCGATCTGGCTCGTTTTCAAGCTTGTGAGGCGAATCACCCACGGGGAGGTCAAGAAGGGGGAGATCGGCGACCAGCAGCAAAAGCCCCTGCCATGATGAAGCGAAAGACCCCTTTTTCGATGAAAGGTTTTCGGGGAGTTCGGATATGAGCATGCGAAGCTACAACGTGGCGGTCGTCGGGGCGACGGGCGCCGTCGGCAACGAAATAATTTCCATTCTGGAAGAGAGAAATTTCCCCATCAAGACCCTGACGCTTCTGGCCTCCGAACGCTCGCGCGGCAAAGAGCTGGAGTTCAAGGGGAAGAAACACCCTGTCAAGGTCCTGGATGAACATTCCTTCGGGGGGATCGAAATCGGTCTTTTTTCCGCCGGGGGGTCCATCAGCCTGAAGTTTGCGCCTCTCGCGGCCGCTGCCGGCTGCGTCGTCATCGACAACACGAGCGCTTTCCGCTACGAGCCGGATATCCCGCTGGTGGTTCCGGAAGTCAACCCTGAAAAGATAGCCGAATACAGAAAACGGGGGATCATTGCGAATCCGAACTGCTCGACCATCCAGATGGTCGTGGCGCTCAAACCCCTCCACGACGCGGCGCGGATCAAAAGGGTGGTGGTGTCGACCTACCAGTCGGTGTCGGGAACGGGCAAGAAGGCCATGGAGGAACTGGCCGACCAGACGAGGGCCGTCATGAATTTTCAGGACCCCGTCGCCCGTGTGTATCCCCACCCGATCGCCTTCAACTGTCTGCCCCATATCGACGTCTTCATGGAAAACGGATACACCAAAGAGGAAATGAAGATGGTCTGGGAAACACAAAAAATCCTGGGCGATGAATCCATAGCGGTGACCGCCACGACCATTCGCGTTCCGGTCTTTCGGTCGCATTCGGAATCGGTCAACATCGAAACGGAAAAAAAGATCACGGCCAGAGAAGCCAAGGCGCTGCTCTCCAAAGCGCCGGGCATCGTGGTGGTCGATGACCCGGAAAAGCGGGAATATCCCCTGGCCATCCATGCCGCGGGGAAAGACGAGACCTTCGTCGGCCGGATCCGTGAAGACGAGTCCATTGCCAACGGTCTCAACCTCTGGATCGTTTCGGACAACCTGCGGAAGGGGGCGGCCCTGAATGCCGTGCAGATTGCGGAGATTCTGATTCGGGATTACTTGAAATAGGCAGCACACCTCCGTGCGTCGGGTATCGGCCGACCGGGTGAGGACTTTCCGTCCCGAACGGATGTCCGGCGCCGGATGTCTGAACGAGGTCATGCGAATCATCGGAGGCCGGGCAAGAGGTCTTACCCTGTACACGCCGAAGGGTCTTACCGTAAGACCCACCTCCGATCGGGTCAAAGAAGCTGTCTTTGACATACTGCCCGACATGGAAGGCCGATCCTTCCTCGATCTGTACGCCGGTTCCGGCAACATGGGCCTTGAGGCCCTGAGCAGGGGCGCATTCAGGGTCGTGTTTGCAGAGAAAAACCGCACCTGCATTGAGACCATCCGGAGAAATTTGGCGCGGTTGCATACCGAAAGTTCCTCCGAGGTGATCGAGGCTTCCGCAGAGCAGGCCCTCCGGCGGCTTTCGCGCAGAAAGAAGGACTTCGATGTCATCTTTGCCGATCCGCCATACGAGAAGGGGTATGTCGCGGACACGCTGAACCTTCTGAGGCGGTGGAATTCACTCCTTCGCGATTCGGGCCTGCTCGTCCTGCAGCATTCCGTCAGGGAAGAACCGGGAGACGATCTGACGCCCTTTGTACTGGAGCGGAGGAGAAGATACGGTGAGACAAAGATTTCTTTTTTCAAAGGGGGAGGATGAAGAACTTCTATGGAAAAGCTTGCGGTCTATCCGGGGTCCTTTGACCCCATTACGAACGGCCATCTCGACATCATCCGGCGCGGGTTGAGATTCTTCGACCGGCTCATTATCCTCATCGCTTACAACCCCAGTAAAAGCGGACTCTTTACCGTGGAGGAGCGGATGGACATGATCCGGGCGGTCATCGGTGACGACGCCAGGGTCACGATAGACAGCTACCCCGGGCTCATGGTCAATTATGCGAGAGAAAAGGGCGCCCATGTGATTCTGAGGGGCCTGAGGGCGCTTTCGGACTTCGAATACGAATTCCAGATGGCCCTCATCAACCGGAGACTGGATCGTGACATCGAGACCGTTTTCCTCATGACGGGCTACAAATGGTTCTACACGAGTTCCAACCTGATCAAGGAGGCCGCCAGTCACGGGGGGTCCGTGCGGGGACTGGTCCCTGACATCGTCCACCAGAAACTGGAGGAAAAGTACGAATCGCAGTTCACGAAAGGGCGCAAAGGATGAAACTGGCAACCCGGGTCACAAAGATCAAGCCCTCACCGACGCTGGCGGTGACCATGCGCGCGAAAGCCCTGCAGGCCCAGGGGAAGGACATCATCGGGTTCGGCGCCGGTGAGCCGGACTTCGACACCCCTGAGAACATCAAACAGGCCGCCATCCAGGCCATCCAGGAAGGATTCACCAAGTACACGCCCGTCGGCGGCATCGATGAACTGAAGGACGCCATTATCACGAAGCTGAAACGGGACAACGGCCTGACCTACCGTCGGTCACAGGTTGTGGTCTCCTGCGGTGCCAAGCACACGCTTTACAACATCGCGCAGGCGCTCTTCGAGAAAGGTGACGAGGTGATCATTCCCGCGCCCTACTGGGTTTCTTACCCCGACATCATTCTTTTGGCCGGTGCGAAGCCCGTCATCGTGAACACCTCGTCATCGGCGGGTTTTAAACTCACGCGGGAAAAACTGGAGAGAGCCATCCGGAAAAAGACCCGGGCCGTCATCATCAACAGCCCCTCGAACCCGACGGGGGCCACCTACAGCCTGGAAGATCTTCAGGGACTCGCGGAGGTCATCCTCTCGAAAGGTATTCTGGCCATCTCCGACGATATTTACGAAAAGATTCTCTACGACGGGCTTTCATTCCATAACATTGCAAATGTCAGCGACGAGATGAAGGAACGCTGCATCGTCGTCAACGGCGTCTCCAAGGCCTATGCCATGACCGGCTGGAGGATCGGTTACGCCGCGGGTCCTGAAAGCATCATCTCGGCCGTCACGGAGATGCAGAGCCAGAGCACCTCGAACGCAACCTCCATTGCCCAGAAGGCCTCCGTGGAGGCCCTGGCCGGCGATCAGGGGGCCGTTCATGCGATGGTCGCGGCGTTCGAAAAGAGGCGGGATTACATCGTGGAACAGCTCAATCGGATCAGGGGCATCAGTTGCAAGAAACCCCCGGGGGCCTTTTACGTGTTTCCGAAGGTATCCCGCCTTTACGGGACGGGATACCGGGACAGGAAGATATCCAACTCGGTCGACCTTTCGGAGTTCCTTCTCGAGGAAGGAGGGGTCGCCGTGGTTCCGGGCTCGGCATTCGGCAACGACCTTCACATCCGCCTTTCGTACGCCACGTCGATGAAGAATATCGAGGAGGGCGTCCGTCGGATCAAGGCGGTCGCGGAGAAACTGAAATAAGAAAGGGATGGACCAGGCCATGGGCGGTCTTTTCGGCATCGTATCGACCCAGAAGTGCTCCAAGGTCCTGTTCTACGGGACGGACTACCATTCCCACCTGGGCACGGAGAACGGCGGTCTGGCCACGCTCGGGGAACGGGGATTCTTCAACACCATCCACAGCATCAGCCAGGCGCAGTTCAAATCCAAATTCGCAGAGGACTACAAACAGATGAACGGGAGCATGGGCATCGGCTCGATCAACAACGATGCCCCCCAGCCGCTCATCATCCGTTCCAAATTCGGGACCTTTGCCATCGCCGCGACGGGACTGGTGACCAACAAGGATGAACTCACGGGGAAACTCCTCTCGGCGGGTGTGACCTTCAATGAGATGACCGGCGGCGGTGTCAACATGGTGGAACTCATTGCGCGGCTCATCAACAAGGGGACTACCCTCACCGATGGAATCACTCTGGTCCAGAACCTGATCGAAGGCTCCATCTGCATCCTGATTCTGAAAGACGAGGGGATTTACGCGGCGAGGGATCGGTTCGGAAGGTTTCCCCTGGCGATCGGCGTGAACGAGGCCGGGGAGCGCGTCGTGGCCACGGAGGCCAGTTCATTTCAGAACCTGGGTTTTCAGCTGATCCGCTGCCTGGAACCCGGGGAGATAGTGCTGATATCCCCCGAAGGGTTCCACGAGTTGAAAAAAGGAAATCCCGTCAAGCAGGTCTGTGCTTTCCTGTGGATTTACACGGGGGATCCGTCATCGTCCTACGAGGGGATCAGCGTCGAGCAGGCCAGGGAGCGATGCGGCAGGGCGCTCGCAAAGGGGGACAACACCCTGGCCGACCTGGTCACCGGCATACCGGATTCGGGCATCGGTCACGCCATCGGTTATGCGATGGAGTCGGGGATTCCCTACCGGAGACCGCTGGTGAAGTACACACCGGGCTACGGGAGGAGCTACACGCCGCCGTCTCAGGACATCCGGGATCTCGTCGCCACGATGAAACTCATCGCCGTGAAGGACGTCATCAAGGGCAGCCGCATGATCGTCTGCGACGACTCCATTGTCCGCGGCACCCAGATCAAAAATTACACCATCCGAAAGCTGCGGGACAACGGCGCCAGTGAAATCCACCTCCGTGTTGCCTGTCCTCCCCTGATGTTTCCATGCCGGTACGGTTCGTCGACACGGAGCAAGTCGGAGCTGGCTTCACGCAGGGCCATCCGTGCTCTGGAAGGGAAGGATGTCGAGAATATCGGGCCGTACCTGGATGTCCAGTCGGGAAAATACAGGGAAATGGTGGAGTGGATCCGGAAGGATTTGAACATCACGACCCTCAAGTATCTGGGGATCGACAACCTCATCCGGGCCATCGGTCTGCCGGAAAAGGACCTCTGCCTGTATTGCTGGCGGGGCCGGTGAATTTTCAGGAACGATCCAAAACAAAAAGACGTTTTATCTTTGTTCGTCAGGACCCGGTCCCCCGGTTCGGACCATTCATTCCCCGGCAGGCATCTCGCCGGACCGTCCTTTTCCCGCAGCGATTCCAAACGACCCGCTCTTTGCGGTCCGGAGACAGGCGGCCTTTTCCGTGAAAACGGGTGCCCGGTTCGGATCAACCCTGCAGGGTTCCGGATTGCTTTTATAACCCCATGTGCTTATTTTAAATAATCATAAAGCAAAGATGAAACAGGGACAGATGCAGACGGATCCACTCGGAAAAAAAAGAAAAAGGACGAAGGCCCTTTTTCTGGGCCCCGTGAAGATCGGGGGCGATGCGCCCGTGGTCGTCCAGTCGATGACATCCACGGACACGCGGGACATCCGCGGGACGCTTCGGCAGATCCGGGCACTGGATTTCCACGGCTGCGAGATTGTCCGTCTGGCCATTCCCGACGAAGAGGCCCTGGGAGCCTTTGCCGCGATCCGGAAAGCCTCGAGGCTCCCCCTCGTGGCGGACATCCATTTCAACTACCGCCTGGCGATTGGAGCGCTGGACAGGGGGGCCGAAGGAATCCGGATCAACCCCGGAAACCTGAGCCGCGCCCGAATCCGCGAAATCGTGGCGGCCGCCATCGGGTGCAAGGCCGTCATCCGCATCGGGGTCAATTCCGGATCGCTTCAGAAGGACATCCTGGCCCGGCACGGCGGACCCACGGCCGAAGCACTCGTGGAGAGCGCCATGGACAATATCGCCCTCCTGGAAGACCTGGGCTTCACCGCCATCAAGGTGTCCCTTAAATCCTCCCATGTTCCCACAATGGTCAGGGCCTACCGCCTCATGTCGAAAAAAACGCGTTATCCCCTCCACCTGGGTGTCACGGAGGCAGGCGGGGTTCTTGCTTCGGCCGTCAAGTCGTCCCTCGGCATCGGGCTTCTGCTGAGCGAAGGGATCGGCGATACGGTCCGGGTCTCCGTCACGGGGGATCCCGTCAATGAAGTGAGGATCGCCTACGGCATATTGAGGGCCCTGGGCATCAGGCGGGTGGGTCCTGACATCGTCTCCTGCCCGACCTGCGGACGCTGCGAGATTGATCTGGACCGGCTCGTCAGCGACGTCGAAAAAAAACTCGCGGGGATGAAAGAACCTCTCAAGATCGCCCTGATGGGGTGCGTCGTCAACGGTCCGGGAGAGGCTGCAGAGGCCGACATCGGCATCGCCGGGGGGAGGGGCTCGGGGCTGCTCTTCAGAAAAGGGAAAGTGATCCGTAAGGTCCGGGAAAAAGAGTTCATATCCGCGCTCATGGATGAGATTGACAAGATGATGGCTGAAAGGGGGAATACACATGCGATACTCTGAAATGTTCCTGCCGACCGTGAGGGAAACACCATCGGATGCGGAAATTGCGAGCCACAAGCTCATGATCCGTGCGGGAATGATCCGGAAACTCGCAACGGGCGTCTACTCTGTTTTACCGCTCGGATACCGCGTCGTCAAGAAGGTGGAGGAGATCATCCGGGAGGAGATGGATCGGGCCGGCGCCCAGGAGGTGTATCTTCCGGCCGTGCAGCCCGCCGAACTCTGGCAGGAATCAGGCCGATGGAAAATGTACGGAAAGGAACTCCTGCGGTTCAAAGACCGTCACAACCGCGAGTGCTGCATCGGTCCGACGCACGAGGAAGTCATCACGGACCTGGTGCGAAACGAGATCAAAACCTATCGTCAATTGCCCCGAAACCTCTATCAGATCCAGACGAAATTCAGGGACGAGATCCGGCCGCGTTTCGGTGTCATGCGATGCCGGGAATTCGACATGAAGGACGCCTACAGCTTCGACATCGACTCGGAGGGAGCGGACATCAGCTACCAGAAAATGTACGATGCCTACAGCCGGATTTTCAGCCGCCTGGGTCTCCGGTTCAGGGCCGTCGAAGCCGACACGGGCAACATCGGCGGCAGTTTCTCCCACGAGTTTATGGTGATTGCCGAAACGGGGGAAGACCTGCTCATCTTCTGCAAGAAATGCAGCTACGCCGCGAACCTCGAAAAAGCCGAAGTAGCGAAGCCGGAGGCAAAACCCCCGGACCCCTCCGCCTTTCTTCCTCTGAAGGCGGTTCACACGCCGAACGTCCGCACGATTGAAGAGGTCAGCAGGTTCCTGAAGGTCAAGCCGGAACAGATCGTGAAGACCCTCATTTTCCAGGCCGACGGCAGGCCCGTGGCCGTCTTGATCCGCGGCGAGGAAGAAGTGAACGAGGCCAAGCTGCGCAGTTTTCTCAAGTGCGACATCCTGGAAATGGCCACCGACGACATCGTGCTGGAAGTCACCGGATCACCGAAGGGCTTCGCCGGCGCCATCGGCATCAAAGCCGACATCTACGCCGACTACTCCCTGATGAATATGGTCAACTTCGTCATGGGCGGAAACAAAGAGGACACCCACGTCATCCATGCCAATGTCGGCAGGGACTTCCAGGTCAAAGCCTGCGCCGATTTGCGGATCATCCGCAAGACGGATCCCTGCCCGAGGTGCGGGAGCCGCCTGAGGTTTGCCAAGGGAATCGAGGTGGGGCACGTCTTCAAGCTGGGTGACAAATACAGCAAGGCCATGCGGGCCACCTATCTCGACAAGAACGGCAAGGAGCAATACATGGTCATGGGTTGCTACGGCATCGGGGTCGGGAGGACCGTCGCAGCGATCATCGAACAGAACAACGACGAGAGAGGGATCATCTGGCCGATGTCGGTCTCCCCTTTTCAGGTCATCATCATCCCCGTGAACGTCAATGACAAATCCCTGTCGGACGCGGCGGAAACCCTCTACGGGGCGCTCAGGAAAAGAGGCCTTGAGGTCCTTCTGGACGACCGGGATGAGCGGGCCGGCGTGAAATTCAACGATGCCGACCTCATCGGGATCCCGCTGCGCATCACCCTGGGGCCCAAGAAGCTCGCGGAGGGCGAGGCCGAGGTCATGGTCCGGAAGACCGGTAAGACGAAGTCGATGAAACTGGAGAAGATCCCGGCCTACCTCTCCGGCATGGTCAGAAGAGGACTGCGAAAGCATACATGATCCGAATCACGGACATCCTGGACAAAGTGCAGCGATATCTCGAACCGGCCGATCTCGAGATGATCGAGAAAGCCTACATCTATTCGGCTGCCGTGCACCAGGGACAGCTCCGGCTTTCGGGAGAGCCCTACATGACCCACCCCATGGAAGTGGCCAATATGCTGGCCGATATGCATTTGGACGCCGCTTCCATCGCCACTGGAATCCTTCATGACACCGTCGAGGACACCCTGGCGTCCCTCGAGGAAATCGAAAAGGCCTTCGGACAGGACGTGGCTTTCCTGGTCGACGGCCTCACGAAGATCAGCAAGATCACCCTGGCCAGCCAGGCGGAACGTCAGGCGGAAAATTTCAGGAAGATGATCCTGGCCATGTCGGCGGATATCCGGATCATTCTGGTGCGTCTTGCCGATCGGCTCCACAACATGCGGACGCTGCAGTATCAGGCGCAGGACAGACAGAAGTACATCGCCCGGGAGACACTCGACCTCTATGCGCCCCTGGCCAGCCGCCTGGGCATCAACTGGATGAAAACGGAACTGGAAGATCTCGCCTTCCAGCACCTCCAACCGGCGGAGTATGAGGATCTGGCCCGGCGGATCGCCATGAAGAAGGAGGGTCGCGAAAAGTACACGAAGGAGATCCGGGAGATCATCGAAAAGGAGATCCGGAACTACGACCTGAAGGGCGAAGTCGAGGGCAGGGCCAAGCATTATTTCAGCATCTACCAGAAGATGCAGGAGCAGCAGATTGATCTCGACGAGGTCTATGATCTTCTCGCCTTCCGGATCATCCTGGACTCCAACAAGGTCAAAGAGTGTTACGAAGCCCTGAGCGTCGTTCACGCCTTGTGGAAACCCGTCCCCGGCCGTTTCAAGGATTACATCGCCATGCCCAAGGCCAACAACTACCGTTCCCTGCACACCACGGTCATCGGCCCCTACGGGGAGCGCGTAGAGATCCAGATCCGGACGCGGGAGATGCACCTGTGGGCCGAATCGGGAATCGCTGCGCACTGGAGATACAAGGAAGGCGACGTGCTCCGGGGGAGGGACGAAGAGCAGATCCGGAGGCTCAGGGACCTGCTCGAGGTCCAGCAGGACCTGAAGGACCCCCGGGAATTCATGCGAAACCTCAAGGTCGCGCTCTTCCCGGACGAAGTTTACGTTTTCACCCCGAAGGGGGAAGTCAAGGCTTTTCCCAAGGGGGCGACGCCGATTGATTTCGCCTACAGCATTCACACGGACGTGGGCAATCAGTGCATCGGGGCCCGCGTGAACCGGAACCTGGTTCCTCTCAAGTATGAGCTCCAGAACGGGGACACCCTCGAGATTGTCACACAGGCCGGGCATCACCCCAGCAAGGACTGGCTCAAGCATGCCGTGACGTCCCGCGCCATATCGAAAATCAAGGCCTGGATCAAGACGGAGGAGCGGAACCGCAGTATCGCTCTCGGCCGCGACATCCTGGAAAAAGAATTCAAGAAGCACCACATGAAGTTCGCCCAGGTTCTCAAGTCCGACGAGATGAAGAAAGTCTGTGAAGAGCAGTCCGTGACCGATATCGACGACATCATGGCGCTCATCGGCTACGGGAAGGTATCCGCCCGCGCCATTGTGAATCGGTTTCTGCCCGGCGAGGAAAAACAGGAGGATTCCCTGCCGGAGAAGATCCTCAAGAAGTTCAGAAAACCGGAGTCGGCCGGTATTTCGATTACCGGTATCGACGACATCATGGTCAAATTCGCGAAGTGCTGCAATCCCCTGCCGGGGGACGAGGTCATCGGGCACATTTCGCGCGGCCGGGGCATGATCGTTCACACCACCAATTGCCTGATGGTTCAGGATCTCGATCCGGAACGGCTCGTCGAGGTTCACTGGAACGTCCGGGACAAGCAGACTTACCCTGTCCACGCGCGGGTGGTCTGTCATGACAAGAAGGGACTTCTGGCGGAACTGAGTGCGAGTATATCCGGACTCGACATCAACATCAGCCATGCGACCGTGGACACCACTCCCGACAAGATCGCCGTCTGCGAGTTTGACATCGAAGTCCAGGACCTCAAGCACTTCAACCAGGTCGTGGCGGCTTTGAAGAAACTCAAAAGCGTCATATCCGTGGAGCGGGTGCGGGTCTCGGATGTGAAAACGGACAAAAAAAGAATGCACTGAGATGGACCGGCCCGTTGACAGGGGGCGATCGATTACTGTATAAGCGTTTTTCTCCCGCACCGTCGCAGAAAGTGGACTTGCAGATGAATAGAACAAACCTTTGGATATGCTTCTTCCTGATGTTGATGTTCAGCGTCTGTCTGTACCCGACGCCGGTCACGGCAAAGGACAGGGAAGGGCGATATGTCGTCCTCATCGACCCGGCTCATGGCGGAAAGGACGACGGGGTCCGGCTGTCGACGGGGCTTATGGAGAAAGACGTGACCCTCGCCATGGCCCGGCTCATCGAAAGGGAATTTGAAGGCTCCAGAAAGATACGGATACGGCTTTCGAGAATGGGTGATGTCGATGTGCCCCGTTCCGATCGGGTCCGGGAGGCCATCATATCGGAAGCGGATCTCTTCCTGAGCATTCACATCAATGCGGGTTTCGACAGGGAATCCTCCGGTTTCGAGGTCTATTTCCAGGGGTTCCGGGCATCGACGGCCGCCAAGGGGGACAAGAGCGCGTCTTCCGAGATCGTCAAAGATATGGTCCGGACCAAACACCTCAACGAGAGTGTCCGTTTCGCCAAAATCCTTCAGGTGCACATGGAAAAGGTTTTTCCGAGGATGGACCGCGGGCTTCGCGAAGGGCCCGTCCTGGTTTTGCAGGGACTCAACATCCCGGCCGTTGCCCTGGAAGTGGGTTTTGCGACAAACCCGAAGGACCGCAAGAAGCTGGCCGACGACGGGATGCAGCGGTTCGTTTCTCATGCGATTGCCGAGTCCATCAAGGAATACTTTTGATGAGAGCCCACGGACGTCGATGGAACGAGATGCGGGAAGTGCGGATCACCGGAGACTTTCTCAAGTATCCCGCAGGGGCCATTTTGATTGAGATGGGGAACACGAAGGTCATCTGCACGGCCTCCGTCGATGAAGCGGTCCCGCCTTTCCTGAAAAACACGGGAAGGGGATGGGTCACCGCGGAATATGCCATGATTCCCGGATCGACGCACGTCCGGACAACCCGTGAGGCGGTCCGTGGCCGGCAGGGCGGGAGAACGCTCGAGATCCAGAGGCTCATCGGTCGATCCCTGCGGGCCGTGACGGATCTGACCGCTTTCGGGGAGCGGACCCTGGTTGTCGATTGCGACGTCATCCAGGCCGACGGGGGCACCCGTACCGCCGCCATCACCGGAGGTTGCCTCGCCCTGATCCAGGCCTTCGGAAAGATGAAAGGCGACGGGTTGATCCATCGAATGCCGGTGAAGAATCTGGTCTGTGCCGTCAGTGTGGGCCTTGTGGAGGGGCGGCTTCTTCTCGATCTGGACTATAAGGAAGACTCCTCAGCCGAGGTGGACATGAATTTCGTCATCACCCGGGGCGGCCTTTTCGTTGAGATCCAGGGCACGGCGGAGGGAACGCCCTTTTCCAGGGAACTGCACGATCAGATGATCGATCTCGCCCTTCTGGGGAGCGCCTATCTGACGGGCAAGCAGATCGAACTTGCAGGGGACATGATCAACTGAAGATCGTACTGGCCTCAAAAAACCCGGGCAAGGTCATGGAGCTGAAGTCGATGCTCCGGGGCACCGACCTCGAAGTCCGTTCCCTCAGGGACTTTCCGGAAATCCCGGATATCACTGAGGACGGGAAGAGCTTTTTTGAGAATGCCCTTTTAAAGGCGAGAACGGTTGCAAAGCTCACCGGAGAGACCGTTCTTGCCGACGACTCGGGCCTCGAGGTGGATGCCCTGGGGGGCGCCCCCGGCATCTATTCCTCCCGTTACGCCGGGCCGGACGCGACAGACGAAAAGAACATCCGGAAGCTTCTTGCGGAACTCGAAGGGACCTTGCTGGAAAAGCGGACCGCCGCATTCCGATGTATCCTCGTTTATTTCCGGCCCGACGGGACCTATCAGACGTTCGAGGGGCGATGGCCAGGCAGGATCCTGTTCGAACCGAGGGGAAAGGGAGGTTTCGGCTATGATCCGGTCTTTGAAGATTTGCAGATCGGCCTGACGGCGGCAGAACTGCCCCCGGATTTGAAAAACGCCGTCAGCCATCGGGGGCAGGCCTTCGCCAGGTTCAGGGAGTGGGTGGATCAAGAAAGGCAAAAGGCCAAAGGCAAAGGGCAAAGGCCGTAAATCAACATTTTCTCTAAAAATACCCTTAGCCTTTCGCCCTGAGCCATGAGTCTTATTATCGGGGCGTAGCGCAGTCTGGTAGCGCGCCTGCTTTGGGAGCAGGATGTCGCAGGTTCAAATCCTGCCGCCCCGACCATGATCAGACGATGGCTGCCGAAAAATGCGACGGCTTCGTTTCCACAACATCATCGGACCATGAATCACAGCACGAGATTGCGCATCGCTTTTTGGGGCATCGCGCTCATCCTTCTGGGGTGCACCGGGATCCCCGAAGGCCTTCAGGCCGTCGACGGTTTCGACGCCGGACGTTACCTGGGAAAGTGGTACGAAATCGCCAGGCTCGACCACGCCTTCGAACGCGGTCTGACCAACGTGACGGCCGAGTATTCGAGAGGAAGCGGGGACGAAATCGAGGTCGTGAACCGGGGCTTTGACGTTCGAAAAGGTCAGTGGCGTGAAATCAGGGGCGTAGCCCGTCCCAGCGGCGAGCAGCATGTCGGAAGCCTGGAGGTATCCTTTTTCGGTCCTTTCTGGGGAGGGTATCACATCATCGCCCTGGACAGGGAAAACTACGGTTACGCCGTGGTCACGGGCCCCAACCGGTCCTACCTGTGGATTCTCTCCCGGGAAAAGACGCTGGACGAGCAGGTCCTCGCCGGCCTCATTTCCAGAGCCAGGGCCTGGGGGTTTGAGACGGAGCGGTTGATCTTCGTCGAGCACGGCATGCCGGTCATGGATGTCCCGGATGTTAAAAACCCGTGAAAAGCACATTTTCGAGGTGTCAAACATGACGAGAAAGCGTTTGCTGACAATCGCGAAGGGAATTTTTCTGGTTGGGGCAGCGATCCTGGCCGTCTCCTGCGCCGTCAACCCCGCCACCGGCGACCGGGACCTGATGCTCGTCAGTGAAGAGGATGAAGTCAAGCTCGGCCGTCAGACCGATGCCGGGGTCATCAAAGAATACGGCCTCTACGATGACCAGAAGATGACGGCCTACGTCAATGACATGGGCCAGCGCCTGGGCAGGCTCTCCCACCGCCCCGATCTGGAATGGCATTTCAAGATCCTCGACGCTTCCGTGGTCAACGCCTTTGCCGCCCCCGGGGGCTATGTTTACTTCACCCGGGGAATCCTGGCCCAGCTGAACAGTGAGGCGGAACTCGCGGGGGTCATGGGGCACGAGATCGGCCACGTCACGGCCCGTCATTCCGCACAGCAGATCAGCAAAGCCCAGATGGCTCAATACGGCCTGGCCGGTCTGTCCATCGGCCTCCAGATATTGGGCATCCCGGACATATCCAGCCTCGCTCAACTAGGCGTCGGGGTCCTCTTTTTGAAATTCAGCAGGGACGACGAGCGGGAAGCGGACTCGTTGAGTGTCGAATATGCCACGAAGGCGGGATACGACGCCTCGCAGATGGCGGGTTTTTTCGAAACCCTGCAGCGCCTGGACCCCAAATCGGACAAAAGCGGACTGCCGAGCTGGTTTTCCACGCACCCGAGTCCCGAGGATCGTGAAAATGCCATCCGGATCCAGTCAAAAGAGATGCAGCGGAAGACAGGCCTGAGGGACCCCAAGATCGACCGGGACGATTACTTGAAAGCCATCGACGGCATCATATACGGCGATGACCCGGGGCAGGGCTTCGCGGAGGGGGGCTTCTATTACCACCCCGGGATGAGGTTCCAGTTCCCCGTGCCGGAGGATTGGAAGGTCAATGACACCCCTGCAGCCGTACAGATGGTGAGCAAAAAGAAAGACGCCGTGATCCTCTTTTCCGGGGCCTCAGGAACGACCCCGGCTGAGGCGGCACAGAAATTTGTCTCCAAGAACAAGGCCCGTGTCCTCCAGAACGAGGAAATTCACGTTCACGGGTTTCCGGCCCGGCGCGTCCTCTCCGATGTGACAAGCCAGAAGGGGAGCGTCAGGGTCCTGTCCCTGTTCATACAGAAAGAAGAGGCTGTTTTCGCATTCCAGGGCATGAGTTCCCAGCGAAATTTTTCCCAGTATGAGCAGACGTTCAAAGAGACCTTCGGCGGGTTCGAGGAGATAAGGGATCCTAAAAAGCTCAGCGTCCAGCCGGACCGGATCAGGATCCGGATTGCCAAGAGGACAGACACCGTCGAGAATGCCCTCCGGGCGCTCGGTGTCCCTGACGACAAGATGAAGGACCTGTTGATTCTCAACGGCATGGCGCCGGGACAGACCTTGCCCGCCGGCACTCCGGTCAAGATCGTGGAAAGCGGAAGGTAAGTTCCCGGAGTCCGTGCACGGCGAAGGCCCCGGAAGAATTGGTTTCGGGCGCAACGCACCGGAAGCGTCAAAAGGCCATCTCACCGGATGGCCTTTTTCTTTCAGAAGCGGATTTTGTCGCCGACCTTGACCCCTTTTTTCTTGAACCAGCCCCGGTTCACCTCGAGGGCATAAAGGGCCGGAGCGCGGGAGCGACGGGCCTTTTCCGAGCGCGGGGTCAGGGAGAGGATCTCCGCGATTATTCCGTCGGCGGAGATAAAGGCGATGTCGAGGGGAATGGTTGTATTCTTCATCCAGAAGTCGAGGCGCTGAGGTTTCTCATAGACGAAGAGCATCCCCCGGTCCCAGGGAAGGCTTTTCCTGAACATGAGCCCCCGGGCCTGTGCATCCGCCGTGCAGGCAACTTCTACCCATAGAATGGCATGACCGACGGAAAGCTTCATGAAGTGCGAATCGGCAGGGGGGGCCACCGGAGCACTGGTTGTTCCGGGTGCCGCAACCTGGCAGAAGGCCGCCGGCGTTAAAAACGAGAAGAAAAACAAGACGGCGATGAGCCGCAGGTGCAAGCGTTTCATGGAACCGTCAGACTCCCCGGGTGCCCACACCCAGTTTTTCCAGAATCGCGTTGAGCACGCCTTCCACCTTTTTCCGCTCCATGGCGAGGGCTTCAGGGGTGGCCGCCTCGAAACGAAGAACCAGGACGGGCTGGGTATTCGAGGCCCTCACCAGCCCCCAGCCGTCGTTGAAGATGATGCGCACGCCGTCGGTCTCGATGACCCGGTAATCCTTCTTGAAATAATTCTTCACTTCCCCTGTGACGACGAACTTGAGCGCGTCGGGACAGTCGATGCGGATTTCCGGCGTCGTGTAGCTCTTCGGGACATCCGCGAGAAGCTCGCTGATTTTCTGTTCGGTGCCGGACAGGATTTCCAGCAGCCTCACGGCCGCGTACAGGGCGTCATCATAGCCGAAATAGCGGTCGGCAAAGAAGAGGTGACCGCTCATCTCACCGGCCAGCACGGCCTTTTCTTCCCGCATCTTCCCCTTGATGAGGGAATGGCCCGCCTTCCACATGATGGACCGCCCGCCGTGTTTTTCGATGTCGTCGTAGAGCCGCTGCGAGCATTTCACCTCCCCGATGATGGTAGCGCCGGGCCTTTCCTTCAAGACGAAGCGGGAGAAAAGAAGCAGCAACTCATCCCCCCAGAGGATTTCCCCCTTGTCTGTCACGACGCCGATCCGGTCGCCGTCACCGTCAAGGCCGATGCCGCAATCGGCCCTTTCACGAAGAACAGACTGGATGAGTTCCCCGAGGTTCTCCGGAACGGTGGGATCGGGGAAGTGGTTCGGAAAACGGCCGTCCATCTCGCAATAGAGGCCCGTGACCCGGCAGCCGAGCCTCTCCAGGATCGGCACGAGGAAATGCCCGCCCGTGCCGTTTCCGCCGTCGACGGTGACCCGAAGCCCCCTGCGGACCGTCACATTCTTGTAAAGGAAATCACCGTAAGCCCCCGTCACCTCTGCCTTCCCGGAGGATCCGCGTCCGGCGGCGAATCTCCCACCCTCCATGATTTTTCTCAGCGCCTGGATATCCTCGCCGTAGATCGTGTCCGGACCCACGCAGATCTTGAAGCCGTTGAAATCCGGCGGGTTGTGGCTCCCCGTTACCATCACGCCGCCGTCGCTCCCGTAGTGCCGGATGGCAAAATAGAGCATGGGGGTGGCGCAGAGCCCCACGTCGGTGACATTCATCCCCGTTGCCTTGAGGCCTTCCCTCATGGCCGCAGCGTATTCCTCCGAGCTGAGGCGACAATCCCTCCCCAGGACCATGGCCCGGACGCCTCTTTCGCCTCCGTAAGTGCCGATAGCCCTTCCGAGGTTGTAGACCAGTTCGTAGTCCAGATCCCGCTCGACGAGACCGCGGACGTCGTATTCCCGAAAGATTTCCGGATTCATCGATCGCTCCGTAGAAAAATTTCAGGATGAATACCATAAAACCATTGTGAGCACAACCGATGAAGGGCAGGAGGCTTCCTGAGCCCTCATGCTTCGCACGCCAAGTCATTTTTCCCTTGACATTTCAAACCCCTTCGTTTATGAATGAACCCACTTCATCGGAGGGAGTACATCCGACATGTCATGCGGCAAAGGCAGCAACCTCGGTTTTTTTAGCTTTTTCGGCTTTTTCGGCGAGGTCTGCCTGAGGCGCTCATGACATGAACTTCTGAGAAATTGAGCCGCGGGCAGACCGGAAAAGGGCCCGCGGCTTTTTTGTTTCGAGGCCGCGGGAAAACCGCGGCTTTTTTTATTATTTTCAATCGAGGAGGGATAAACGATGAAAAGATATCTTCTCATGACGAGCATCACGGCCATGATCCTTGCTGCAATCTGCCTGGCGGCGCCATCATTCGCCGCGGAACCCATCAAGGTCGGCGCCGCCATCAATCTGACGGGCCCCGCCTCCACCTGGGGTCAGTTTCACGCCAAGGGTCAACAGGATTATTTTCGTTACGTCAACGAGGTAAAGGGCGGCGTGGCCGGTAGAAAGATCGACATGATTCTCGTCGACACGGCTTACAAGGTCCCCGAGGCGGTAACGGCGGTCAGGAAATTCGCGACCCAGGATCAGGTGGAAATGATCGCCACCTGGGGTGCCGGAGAGGGGCTCGCCGCAAAACCGATCGTCCAGAAATACAAGATACCCACCATCAACTATTCGACAAGCTGGGAGATTCTTGAGGCGCCGATTGAATACATGTATCTCCCCTTCGGGAGCTATCGCCTCGACTGCTACGCCGTTCTGGAGTACATCCGCGCCACCCACAAGGGGAAGGAGCCCCCGAAGGTCGGCCTGCTGACCTACAACAACGCTTACGGTCTGTCCATACACAAGCCCAGCCAGGAATATGCCCCGAAAATCGGGGTTCAGATCGTCTCCATTGAGGCATTCCCGCCCAAGACGGTGGACCTGACCACGGAGCTTTTGCGGTTGAAAAAAGCGGGGGCGGAATACGTCTTCATGCAGATGCTTCCCGCAACCATCGTCACCGCCTTCAAGGGTGCCGACCGCATCAGTTACAACCCCCAGTTTTTCGGGACCTGGACCTCCACGGACCCCGACTTCTTCAAACTGGGGAAAGGGCTGATCAGGGATCGGCTGAAGATCCAGTTTTCGGGGGGGTTACCGGCGGACAAATCGAAAGGGATGACGCTCATGAGAGATCTGTGGAAGCGTTACAAAACGGTGGATCGTTTCGACGCGGCCTACTGGGAAGGGGTCGTGGTCGGCATGATCATGGAAAGGGCCTTCCAGCGTGCCCATGAAAAATACGGCAAGGTGAACCGGGTGACGATCAACTCGGCCATGGAATCATTCAAAGACGAGGATTTCGGAGGTCTCATGCCGAAGATCACTTATACGAAGACCGATCATGAGGGGTCCTTCTCAGGAAGGATCGTGCAGGTGAAGGAGGATGGCACCTTCGTACCCCGGACCAATTTCTACCATCCGGGCAAGGAAAAGATGAAACTTCTGAAATAGAAGGGACCGGGCCATTATGAAGGCATTTCGCGGTCAGCCCAGCATTTATGCCGAAACGTTGAATCAGGAAAGAAAGGCCGAGCTTTCCGTGAAGGGCCTGACGCTTCGATTCGGCGGGGTCGTGGCGCTGAGCGCCGTCGACCTGGACGTCAAAACGGGTCAACTCGTGTCCGTCATCGGTCCCAATGGTGCGGGGAAGACCAGTCTCCTCAACTGCGTCACGGGTTACTATCGGGGTCAGGAGGGGCGGATTCTCTTCAACGGTGAGGACATCACGAAGCGGCCGACCCACAGCCTCATCGAACACGGTATCGGAAGGACCTTCCAGAACATCGAGCTCTTCCCCGGTATGACGGTCCTTTCCAATCTCCTGCTCGCTCGCCATGTCCACTGTCGATACCCGCTCGGGCCGGCGGTGCTATTCTCGAAAAAGGTCAGGCGGGAAGAGGTCCGGCACCGGCAGGTCCTCGAGGAGATCATCGACTTTCTGGAGATTCAGCCAATCCGGCATAAACTGGTCGGTTCACTCCCCTACGGTCTTCGGAAGCGAGTGGAGCTGGGCAGGGCCCTGGCGCTGGAGCCCAAGCTTCTGATCCTCGATGAGCCCTTTGCCGGCATGAACCTCGAAGAGAAGGAGGACATGGTCCGTTTTCTCATCGAGTTGAATGAAAACTGGCGGCAGACAATGATGCTCGTCGAGCACGACATGTCGATCGTGATGAGCATATCCGAAAGGGTGATGGTGCTCAATTTCGGCGTGAAGATCGCGGAGGGTTCGCCGGATCATGTCCAGTCGCACCCGGAAGTCATCCGCGCCTATCTCGGCGGAAACGGAGAAAAAGGGGTAGGGGAGGGGAGCTGAACCGATGGCAACGGGCAAAGATTTCATCAAAGTATCACCCGCTGTTCTCGACTCCGTCGGGCGTCTCACCCTGCCGCAGGTCCTGGCCGCCCAGGCACAGCGAATGGACCCCTCACGGGTGGCTATTCGTGAAAAGGCCTACGGCATCTGGAAAACATACAACTGGCAGACTTACCTGAACTATGTCCGGCAGACAGCCCTCGGTCTTGTCTCGTTGGGGCTTCGCAGGGGGGAGAACATCGGCATCGTCACAAACAATCACCCCGAGTGGCTTTTCAGTGAGCTCGGCGGACAGGCGGTTGGGGCGGTTACCGTGAATCTTTTCACCTCCTCGGTTCCCGAGGAACTGGCCACGGCGCTGGGCCGTTTCAGGGCAACCGTCGTTATCGTCCAGGACCAGGAGCAGGTGGACAAACTCCTGGAGATGAAGGATAGACTGGGCCATGTCCGGAAGGTCATCTATATCGATCCCACCGGAATGCGGAGATACGCGGATAATCCGTGGCTCATTTCATTCAGTGAACTGCTGGACCGGGGCAGAAGTCTGGACCTGGATGAACCGGAACGGTTTTCCAGGGAAATGGCCCGCGGAAAGGCAGGCGATGTCGCCCTCATGATCCAGACCTCCGGCACGACGGGCATCCCGAAGCTTGCCATGCTCAGTCACCGCAGCTTCACTGAAATGGCGCGGCAGTGGCTCGAGACGGCGCCTATCGGCATCGAGTCCAACTGGATATCCATTACCCCGCCCGCCTGGATCGTGGACCAGATGTGGGGCGTCGGGGTGACCCTCGCGGGCGGCATGACCATGAATTTCCCCGAAACCCTGGAGACGGTGACGGAGGATTTCAGGGAAATCGGCCCCTCCGTCATCATCACCTCCTCGCGGTTCTGGGAGGATCTGGCTTCGAAGATCCGGGTCAAGATGGATGATGCCGGCTGGGTGAAGAAAAAAATCTTCAAGGTATCCGAACGGATCGGGATGAAAACCGTGGATCTCGAGTCCCGCAAAGAACCCGTTCCCGTCCATCTCAGGTTTTTCAATGCCGTGGCCTCCCGGCTCGCCTTCCGGCCCCTGCTGGACCGTGTCGGCTGCTCGCAGATGGTCAGCGCCTACACGGGGGGTCATCCGATCAGCCCTCAGGTCATCCGGTTCTTCAGGGCCATCGGCCTCAATCTCAAGCAGTGTTACGGCCTGACGGAATCGGGGGGCATCTTCCAGGTCCAGCCCGACGGTGAGTTCAAGCTCGAGACAGTCGGAAAACCTCTGCCGAGAACGGCCGTGAGGCTATCCCCCGACCAGGAGGTCCTCGTCAAGAGCGATTCGGTCTTCGTCGGCTACTACGACGACTATCAGGCCACCGAAACGGCCTTCTCGGACGGCTGGCTCAAGACGGGCGACGCGGGGTATCTGGACGAGGACGGCCATCTTTTGATCATCGGGAGAAAGGAAGACATCATCCGAAACAAGCAGGGATCGGCCTTCTCTCCCGATTTCATCGAGACACGCTTGAAATTCAGCCCCTATATCAAGGAAGCGGTTGTTTTCGGTGAAGGCCGGCCCTATATCACGGCGCTCGTCAACATCGACATGGGGAACGTGGGCAACTGGGCGGAGGACCGCATGATCCCTTACACGACTTACACGGACCTCACCCAGCAGCCGGAAGTGGAAAAACTCATCCACGGTGAGGTCCGGGAGGTGAACGGCCAGCTTCCCGATCCCATGAAGATACGAAAATTCATTCTGCTCTACAAGCTCCTCGATGCGGATGACGAGGAATTGACGCGGACCGGGAAAGTCCGCAGGCGGTTTGTTTACGGCCTCTACATCAGGCTGATCGAGGCCATGTACGAAAACAAGGACTCCCTGGAAGTCCGGGGAAAGGTCCGCTACCGCGACGGCCAGGTCGGCACACTGGAGACCAGGGTCCGGGTGATCACGACATAGAAAGGTAAAAAGGTATGGACTTCTTCATTCAACTTCTGGTGAACGGCATCAGTATCGGTTTCCTCTACGGCCTTTCAGCCATGGGATTCGTGATGATCTACAAGGCATCGAGTGTCCTCAACTTCGCGCACGGCGAGCTTCTGGCCATGGGGGCCTTTTTGTTCCTTGCCCTCGTGACGTGGGCGGAGCTTCCCGTGGCCGCCGCCTTTGTCCTGACTTTGGCCGGGACATTCGTGTTCGGTTTTGTGGTTGAGCGCCTCTTCCTCCGGCCGCTCATCGGAGAACCTCTTATCGAGATCATCATGCTGACCGTGGGGCTTGCCGCCATGTTCAAGGGCGCGCTGCTCCTCCTCTGGGGCGGAAATCTCTACACCTATCCCGATTTGCTGCCCGAGTTTCTCGACTGGAACTGGGGTGTCGTCCATGTGCCGCCGGTTTATGTCTCGGCTATTTTCATGGGTGTCGTCTTCCTATTGCTCTTCGGGCTTTTTTTCAAGTACTCCTCCCAGGGGATCTATATGCGCTCCGTGGCGGATAACCAGCCGGCGGCCCTCTCCCTGGGTGTTCACGTGCGGCGGGTCTTTGCCCTGTCGTGGGCGATTGCAGCCCTGGTGGCGGGTATCAGCGGTATCATTCTCGGTCTCATCAACGGCATCAATGTTCACGAGTTGAGTTCTATCGGCCTCAAGGTCTTCCCCGTGGTCATTCTCGGCGGGCTCGACAGCATCGGCGGTGCCATCATCGGCGGTATCATCATCGGCCTCCTGGAAACCATGACGGGCGGTTACCTGTCACCGTCTCTGCGGGACGTGATTCCTTACATCGCCCTGGTCGCAATTTTGCTGGTCCGGCCTTACGGGCTTTTCGGCCTCGTGGAAATCGAGCGGGTTTGAGGGAGAAAATGCTTCGCAAACTCCGGTTTCACCCCTGCGGCAACTTCAGGGATCATTACGAAAAGGAGTTGACGATTTTCGAGACGGACTTCGGCCGCCTCTGGATGGCCGTTGGCCTATTTGCGCTTTTCGGCGTCGTCCCCTTCGTGCTGGGTTCCTACCCGCTTTACATCGTCAATATGATAGGCATTGCCGCCATAGCGGCTCTGGGCCTCAACATCCTCGTCGGATACACGGGGCTGATCTCCCTCGGTCACGGGGCCTTTTTCGGCGTGGGCGCCTATGCGGCGGCCATTCTGGCGACGGAATGGAACTTTCCCATCCTTCTCGCACTACCCTCCGCGGGTCTCGTCACGGCGCTGGTGGGCATGATTTTCGGCCTTCCCTCGGTGCGTCTGAAGGGGCTTTACCTCACCATCGCCACTCTAGCGGGCCAGTTCATCATCGAGTACATTCTCATCCACTGGGAAGGCCTCACGAAGGGCACCATGGGCATCATCTTGCCCGAGGCAAGGGTCTTCGGGCTGCCCGTAACGGGCGACCGGGGCTTCTTCTTTCTCATTTATTTCCTCCTTGTCCTGATGACGTGGCTCGCCGTGAATCTCGTGCGGACGAAGTTCGGAAGGGCCTTCATCGCCATACGGGACAACGATCGCGCCGCCGAGGGTATGGGCATCCCCGTCTTCCGCTACAAACTCCTTTCCTTCGGGATCAGTTCGTTTTACGCGGGGCTCGCCGGCGCCCTTTTTGCCTATTACATGATCAGCATCACCGCGGAACCTTTCAATCTCACACTCTCCGTGGAATATATCGCCATGATTATCATCGGGGGACTCGGCAGCATTACGGGGACCATTTTCGGGGCCATCTTCATCACCGGGCTTAATGAGGCCCTTCGCTGGTTTACGGACTGGCTTATCAACGTGGGAGGCATTACCGGTGTGGAACTGACGCTGGCCCCTCTTCGGGAGTTTGCCTTCGGTCTCGCCATCGTTCTTTTCATTCTATTTGAACCCAAAGGTCTGTCGGAACTCTGGCGGATTATCCGCTCGAGCTTCAGGCTCTGGCCCTTCTCCTATTGAGGTGCCTCCATGAACGACCGCATCCTGCTGCAGATCAACAACATCGGTGTCGTCTATTCCGACGTGATTCAAGTCCTGAAGGGGGTTTCGCTTTCCGTGCCGGAAAGCCGGATCATCTCGCTTTTGGGAAGCAATGGCGCCGGCAAGACAACAACGCTGAAAGCCATCTCGGGCCTCCTCAAACCTGAAAACGGAAAAGTCACGGAGGGATCCATCCTGTACAACGGGACCGGAATTCACAACCTTCCGCCGGAGACGATCACCCGCCAGGGCATCATCCAGGTCCTGGAGGGTCGGCAGCCTTTCAAATACCTGACCATCGAGGAGAATCTCCGCGTGGGCACGGCCACGCGCTTCGGCAAACCCTACCGGGAGGATCTGGATCTGGTCTACACGTACTTCCCCGTTCTTTTAAAACGGAGAAAGGCCCTTGCGGGTTATTGCAGCGGCGGGGAGCTTCAGATGCTCGTCATCGGCCGGGCCCTCATGGCTCACCCGAAGCTTCTGCTCCTCGATGAACCTTCTCTGGGACTGGCGCCGATGGTGGTTCAGGAAATATTCCGGATCATCCGCCGTATCAATGAAGAGCAGGGCACAACGATTATACTCGTTGAGCAGAACGCGAACATGGCCTTGCAGATCGCCCATTACGGCTACGTGATGGAGAACGGAAAGATCGTCATGGAAGGCGGCAGCGCCGAGCTGCGGGAGAACCCGGATGTCAAGGAATTCTACCTCGGCATGGGGGCGACGGGGATGGCGAAATCCTACCAGGATGTGAAGTCCTACAAACGAAGAAAGCGATGGCTCTGAGCGTCAGAGCAGTCCAAAAACCGTCTATTCGCAGGAGGAATCCCGCTCAATGCAAACACGACTGTGGAGGTTTAAATGAAGAAAAGAGGGACACGGCAGGTCTTCTACGACGACAAAGAGGCCCGGTCGGCCGCGAGAAGAAGACGCGATCAGGACACGAAACTGGCCCGGATGATCCGGCGGGCCTACGAAAGGTCGACGCGCTTCCGGAAAACGATCGACGATCTCGGGTGTGACCCTTCGGAGTTCCGTACGGTCGGGAATCTGGAAAAACTGCCGGTCATTTCCCGTGCAAAACTCATCGAGATGGAAATGGAAAATCCACCCTACGGGGGGCTGGAAAACCCGAAAGCCGCCGTCGGTCGGGTTTTCACCTCGCCCGGCCCCGTCTATGAGCCCCATCTGCCGGAAGAAGACCCCCTCTGGGCGAGGGCATACTGGGCCGCGGGCTTCAGGCCGGGTGACACCGTACTAAACGCCTTCTCCTACCACCTCGTCGCGGCAGGCCTTACCTTTCATGGCGGGCTTCGCCGGGTCGGCGCCACCGTCGTACCCTCGGGCACGGCGAGCGCCGACATCCAGGTTCAGCTCCTGCGTGATCTCCGGATTACGGGGTATACCGGAACGCCCAGCTTCCTTGCGGCTATCATGAAGCGCGCCGAGGAGCTTGGCCATGACGTCCGGAAGGAATTCAGGCTCCGACGTGCCGGTTTCGCTGCGGAGCCCCTGGATGTTTCGCTCCGTTCGAGGTTCGAGCGTGAATACGGCATCGACACCTATCAGATGTACGGTGCCACCGAAGTCGGCGATGTGGCCTACGAATGCAGGGAGAAAAAGGGATGGCACCTCTGTGAAGAGGTCGTCGTGGAGATCGTCGATCCGGAGACGGGAAAGGCCGTCCCGCCGGGGACGCTCGGAGAGGTCGTCGTCACGAGGCCCAACGACATCTTCTACCTCTTCCGTTTCGCCACGGGGGATCTCTCTTCCCTCGACGAATCCTCCTGCCCGTGCGGGAGGACCGCCTATCGTTTGACGGGCATCGCCGGCAGGGTAGGTGACGCCGTCAAGGTCCGGGGGATGTTCGTTGCGCCGAGTCAGCTCAAAAAGGTGGGGGATCAACTGCCGGGGATTAAATTTCAGCTGGAGGTTGACCGCAAGGCCGACAGGGACATCCTGAGGGTGCGTCTGGAAAGGGCGGGGGACGAGGCGGCATTGAGGTCGCTCTTTGAAAAGACCTTCCGGAACCTGTGCACCGTGGGCATTGATGAGTGTGTATGGGTCGAACCGGGAACGCTGGACGGCGACCTCATCAAGGATCGCCGTCCATGGAAATAGACATGAGCGACTGCAGATGATAAATCTTTTGAAACAATAAGTTATTTAATTACGTCGAGAATTTCCTTTATGTCGGGGAGCTGCTTGATCGGGTAGATTTTCACGAAGAGGACCTTCCCCTTTTCATCCAGGATGATATTGCAGCGCTCCGAAAAGCCGTTTTCATCGCGAAAGACACCAAGGGATTTCGCCACGGCCCCATGGGGCCAGAAATCGGCAAGGAGTCTCGTTTTCTTAATCCCGAGACTGTCGGCCCACGCCTTCTTGCAGGGAACGCTGTCGATGCTGACCCCGACCGCCGCCGTTCCCGACCTGTCGAAGACGTCTGCATTCTTCTCAAGGTCCTGCATCTGTGTAGCGCAGATGGATGTCCATGCCAGGGGGTGGAAGGATAAGAGAACCTTTTTCCCCCTGAACTCCGAAAGGTGAAAGGCCTGACCACTCTGGTCACTCAGGGTAAAATCCTGAGCCGCCTTCCCGACCGCAAGCACCTGTTTTTCAGTCATCCTGTACCCCCTTTCTTCAAATAGGACCGGATGTGCCGGGTCCTCCCGTTGACGTACGATCAGCCGCCGTCCACCATCAGGTGTTCCTTTTTCCGGTACCAAGAATCCGGGCTCACGTAGAACTCCTCCGTGTCTTTAAGGGAGAGATAGTGTTCCCGTTCGATCTTCGAGAGGAGATCGAAAAAGGATTTTTCACTCGACTCCGTGGAAGCGTCGCGGAGCTTTGCGTAATATTTTTCCCCCTTGGCCTCGAAATCCAGCGCGACGCGGATGGCCTTGAGATCATCGTCGTCGCCCGGCGGCGCCTGGTCCACTTTTTTGACAATGGCTTTCAAGACATCCCTGACGGCGGTCCCTTTGACCGTCAGGGGAAGAGACGCAGGCCACTTGCCCTGTTTCTTCCAGGTCTTGTGCAGCTCCTTCAGCCGTTCGTAATGCTCGAGTTCGTCATCGGCGATTTGTTTGAACATGGCCTTGCCGAGGGGATTCTTCGTCCGCCGGGCGTTTTTCAGGTAGAACTCCCGCTCCGTCATCTCGTTTTTCAGGGCAATTTCAATGGCGCTCAAACGTTCTTCCTTCTTCATCTGCTTTCTCCTTCCCTACACCTTAACATGGGGGCTTTTCTTCATGCGGGACCGCTTTCTCATAGTAATTATACCAGAACAAGAGACCGTTCAAAAGGCGTTTTGTTCGCGGGGGCGCCGCGGCTTTTGAGCCCGTTCCTAAATCCCCCTTGTCAAAAAACCCCCTGTCGTGTATGAATGCCCGTAACACACGGCAGGACAGCGAGTCCCGAAACGCCCCCGCCATGACCCGGATAATGATTTACGCAATATTAGTCATCGTCATCGCTGCGCTCACAATTTTTCTCTACCCCGTCCTGAAGATCAAGATGAGTTCCTCCGTCCATCTCCGCGCCGACACCTTTACGGACCTCGAAGTCAGGCGACTCCACGAACACGTGGAAAACCTGACCGTCCGTATCGGGTCCAGAAGCTTCTACGAGCACGACAAGCTCAACGAAGCGGAAAATTACATCAGAAAGGTCCTCGAAGACACCGGGTGCGCCTACAGCCTGCAGAGTTACGAGTACAAGGGAAAAACCTTCAAAAACATCATCATGGCGATTCCAGGGCAGGGCCATGAAAGCGGTTCGGTCATTATCGGTGCACACTATGACACGGTGTATGGCACACCCGGCGCCGACGACAACGCGAGCGCCGTGGCCGTCCTCCTCGAGCTCTGCCGCCTCCTGAAGGACCACAGGCCGCTGAGGTCGCTTCGGTTCGTTTTCTTCACCCTGGAGGAGCCGCCACTTTTCAGATCCCGTCACCAGGGGAGCTATGTCTATGCCAGTCACCTGAAGGAAACGAAAGAAACGGTCAGCGCCATGCTGTGCCTGGAGATGGTCGGGTACTACGACAGCAAAGTGGGCGGTCAAGCCTTTCCCGTACCGGGCATGAGCCGTCTTTATTCCTCTACACCCGACTTCATCAGCATTGTGGGCAACCTGCAATCAAGGCCGCTGGTTGAAAGCGTCAGAGATTCCATAAAAAGAGGATCGACGATTCCCGTGGAAGGGATAGCGACGATCCCCTTTGTGCCAGGCGTGGATTTTTCAGACCACCGGTCTTTCTGGAAAATGGGATTCCCGGCCGTCATGATTACCGACACGGCTTTCTACCGGAACCCCAATTACCACAAGGAAACCGACACGATCGATACCCTTGATTTCATGAAGATGGCCAGCCTGCTGAAGGGGCTGGTTCAGGCATCGGTGGACCTGGCAGGTACCGTCCCGCAGAAACCCTGAACTCAGCCGCCCGCCAGCTGGGGAAACGCCGTGTTGACGTAGAGATACTCAACCTTTTCCTTGTGCTTGAGTTCCTCATTCGCCATTTTGAGCAGGAGTTCTTTGACCTCGCCGGCGGGATGCAAGTCCGCAAGGCCCTTGTAGAAGTCATGGGCATGTTGCTCACGGAAGGCGGCCACCAGATAAACATCCTTCGATTTCATGTCTTTTTTCGGGTCAGGGACCTCCAGGTGCTGGGCGACCTTGTAGTCCAGGGGTTCCCTCATGGCCAATCCACCCAAATAGCACCCGCCCTGACGGAATTTTTCCAGGAATTCCTTGTGTTTTTTCTCTTCACCGGCGAGAAAGCGCAGTGTTTCTTTCGCTTCTTTGTCCTCCACGGTGCCGGCGAGTTCCATGTAAAACGCGAAGGCCTCTTCCTCCTTTTTGATCGCCAGCCCTACGGCATCGACAAGTTTTTCACACCCCATATCATCTCCTCCAGAAGAAGTCATTCAGGTCTAAATTAAACCGCTTCCCTTCAAAGGTCAACACAAAAGGGTAAAAAAGCCCGGGCGGGGAAATCCGTCATCGGGGGACATCGGGCAATGGCGCGGCTGCCGCCATGTCCTTCACCTTGAGCTGGATGGACGACGACCCGTTCCAGTAATTGATCTGGGGCGTGAAAACGATGTCCATGGACATATTGCTCAGGGCCTCTATGACATGCCCCTTGTTGAACCAGATGGAGTTGCAGGACACCCCGTTTCCGAAGACCCGCATCCGAAGGTGCTTGTTGCCCACAACGGAGGGGGAGGCGATCTGCACATTGCGGACGCAGATGACCGGTTCAGGATTCATGTGCCCGAAAGGGGCCAGCCCTTCCAGCTGGGTGAGGAAGCTGTGAGTGACGTCGTTCAATGAGCACAGGGCGTCGATCGCGGTCTGCGGCGTGAGGTCGGAGGCGGGCAGCTCCCTCCACGTGATCTCGTTGAGAAGCGCCGCAAAGGTTTCGATATTTTCTTCGCGGATCGATATCCCGGCCGCGTAGCGATGGCCTCCAAAGGACAAAAGCAGTGACTCACACTGTTTCAGCCCCTGATACAGGTTGAACTCCGCGATGCTTCTCCCGGAGCCCTTGCCGATGCCGTTGCGGAGGCTGATGAGGATCGTCGGCTTGTAGCAACGGTCCACGACACGGGAAGCCACGATGCCGATCACGCCCGGATGCCAGTCCGTGGAGGACAGGACCAAAGCGCCCTTGTCCCGGAGGTGCCGGTCCGATTCGAGCCGGTCAAAAATATCATCGAAGATGGCTTTTTCAAGCCTCTGTCGCTCGCGGTTGTAGGATTCGAGTCGGTCAGCCATCTCGGAGGCCTCGGCGGCGTCCTGGCTCAGCAGAAGCCTTACGGCGTCATCCGGTGATCCGATTCGGCCGGCGGCATTGATGCGCGGGATCAGCGAAAAAGATGCCGCACCGGAGTCGATCACGCTGCTGCCGAGCCCGGCCAACTCCCTGAGGGCCCTGATACCCACCCGATGATTTTCATTGAGCAGGTCAAGGCCGATCTTGGTCAGTATTCTGTTTTCATCGACGAGGGGTACGATGTCGCCGATGGTCCCCAGCGCCACGAGGTCAAGGTATTCCCTGAGGTTGGGATAGGGCCGGTCGTTCCAGAACCCCTCATGACGCAGGCCGCCCCGCAGGGCGATCAGAAAATTGAAAACGATACCCACACCGGCGAGTTGCTTGAATGGAAAAGGACAGTCACGCCGGTTCGGGTTCACCACCGCCACGGCATCGGGAATCTCGTCGGGCACTTCATGGTGGTCGAGGATGACGCAATCGATGCCGAGCTGCCGGGCATAGGCCACTTCGCCGCGATCCGAGGTACCGCAATCGACCGTGACGATCAGCTTGACGCCCCCCTGGTGGAATTTATCGATGGCCTGGCGGTTGAGGCTGTAACCCTCTTCAACCCGGTCGGGGATGTAGTGCAGGGTATTGTCGTGTATCTGGCTCAGGAATTTGAACAGAAGCGCCACAGAGGTGATCCCGTCAACGTCGTAATCGCCGAAAACGGCCACCCTTTCTCCGTCGCGAATGGCCCGGATCACCCGATCGACGCCCCTTTTCATGTCCTTCAGAAGAAAGGGATTGTGGAGGTCTTTGAGGGAAGGGTAGAGGTACCGCCGGGCCTCATCGGAGTTCCGGATGCCGCGGTTGATCAAAACCTGCGCGATGACGGGATGAATCCCCAGATCTTCGACAAGGCGGTCTCTTATTTCTTCCCTCGGCTCGTGTATCCGCCAGCGGGTTGTGGGTATCATGAAGGGCTTCCGAATTAGCGTTTCGTTTTCGCGTAACAGGTTGTCGCTCGAGGGTCGTCTCGCAGCCGGTCGTCATTCTATCAGCAGAGGGCGTACTGTCAAGAGGATTTCGTTTTCCCTTGACCTTTCTTCCGATGTCCGTCAGAATTCCAAGCAGGTGAACGGCTGAAATGGTGACGAAATACATCCGTGTAAAACCAGAGGAAATCGCCTATTTCCAGTTTCTGGTGGAGGGTTATGAGGGCATGGGCACCCTCACCACCGTGGACCCGGAGAAGGGCTTGCTGCGGCTTTCCATTCCCCGGGAACTTTCGGTCGATGCGGAGGAGATGCTGCGTCTCATCGGCCAGGACGCAGACCTGGAAGAAATGGCGATCGACAGAACCGAACAGGAACGACCCGATCGAACACACCATCGACGGCCGTCGATGTAAAAGATCCTATGCTTCTTCACACCCACACGTGGATTCTGCGCGAATTCATGCAAAGGCACGCCGGAGGGCTCGCGAGCCCCGACATCCTCATCTACAATGTCATTCCCGATATCCTGCCCATTCACGAGTCCATCTCATCCCAGATGACCCACAGGGTTCCGAGGTTCCGGGCTGCGCCCGCGGCGTTCAGAAAAGCCGCCTTCGTTCAGTTTCACCTCATGGTGGACGATGTGGCTCACTACGGAACCGTCACCGAAAAAGGGGCCGACGTGTTTCATTCCAATCCCGGGGGCTATGCCTATGAAAAGGGAAAGACCATCGTCCCCCGGATCATGGATTTTCATGCGCGGTCGGGGAAGCCCATCAGCGCGGATGAAGCCATCTACCGTTCCCACATGCTCATCGAGATGGCCTTTGACCTGCTGCTTTTCGAACGGGAGGGGAGTCTTCTGGATCTCTTCACTGAAGCGCTCGCCGACAGCCTGGGCCGCGGGAGGCCGGAGATGGTCTCAACCCTCCAGTGGCTCCTGGACATTCCCTCGAAGACCATTGAGACGGCCATGGACCGGGGGTTCGCGGCTTACGGGGGGGACCGGATCCGCAGGACCATGAGCCTGGATGGGCGCACCCGTCTCTATATCGAGAAATTCAACTATGAACCGGAAGACGGAAGGGTCCGGCGGGAGGTGGAAGACTGGGTCAGCCTGGGGATGGGACTTTCTGAAGATTACAAATCTTTTCTGGATCACACGCTGACGGTCGTCAGGGCTGCGGGCTTCCTGCCCGCCTTATAAGGCTTTTTTCACGGCCCCCGACCTCAGGCACCGGGTGCAGACTTTCTTCTTCTTCACCGATTTCGTCTTTTCATCGACAACCTGTATCTTCTGAAGGTTCGGATACCAGATCCGCTTCGTCTTGTTGTTGGCGTGGCTCACATTATGACCCACGACCGGGCCTTTTCCACAGACATCACAGACTCGTGCCATCGTCGTCTCCTCGCATAGATTAAGGGTGCTTATCTAAAGCATTCACCGGAAATTTGCAAGTCTTTTTTAGGCCTTCATGGATTCGGGCTGCCCCGTCGATTCCAGCACCTGCATCCACATGTTCCCGCTCGGGTCAATCGTTTTCCTCTGTGAAGACACGGCCTTGAACGGGAGGTGAACGAAGGCGTCGTTGACCAGCCCGACGAGCATGCCGGTCTTGCCCGCCAGGCCGGCGTGAACGGCGTACTGGCCGAGGACGCCGCACAGGATGCTGTCGCTCGCGTTGGCGGGAACACTCCGGATGGTGTAACTCGGGTCGATATACTTGAGATTCATCTCGATGCCGATTTTTTTGAAGTGGCGATCGATTTGTTCCCTCAGGAAAAGCCCGATGTCCCGGAGCTTCAGGTTCCCCGCAGCGTCTCTCGCCGCGGGGTAGGCGTCGGGCGGGATGAGGTTCTGCCCGGCCCCTTCAGCCACGATAACGACGGCGTGCTTGCGGTTGACGAGCCGTTTCTCCAGGCATTTCAAAAAGCCCTTTTCACCTGCCAGTTCGAAAGGGATTTCCGGGATCAGGACGAAGTTGGCATTCCCCTCGGCCAGAGCGGCGCTCGCCGCGATGTGGCCGGACTGGCGGCCCATGAGTTTCACCAGGCCGATGCCCATGGGGGCCCCTTTGGCCTCCACGTGGGCGCACTGGATGATCTTGACGGCCTCGGAAATGGCCGTGTCGAAACCGAAGCTTTTCTGGATCAGCACGAGATCATTGTCGATGGTCTTCGGGATGCCGATGATGCTGATTCTCAGGTTTCTTCGTGTGACCTCCCGGGTGATCAGCTCCGCCGCCCTCATGGTCCCGTCACCGCCGATGATGAAGAAAATGTTGATGTTCATCCGCTCCAGGGCGTCGACCATCTCGCCCACATCCTGATCCCCCCGGGAGGAGGCGAGGATACTGCCGCCGAGGTCCTGGATCTCCTTCACCATCTCGAAGGTCAGTTCCATGACCTCATGGCCATAGCGAGGGATAAGGCCCTGGAAACCGTACCGGATCCCGATGATATTCTGGACACCGTAGCGGAAATGAAGCTCCATGACGATGGCCCGGATGACGTCGTTGATCCCGGGACAGAGACCGCCGCAGGAGGCGATGGCCGCCTTGACCTTCGGCGGGTCGAAATAGACCCTCTCCCGGGGTCCGGCAATCTCCATGGAAATCGGCAGGTCCCCGTATTTCAGAGGCTTCCCGCGTGGATCCTCCCGCTTGAGGTGAATATCGTAGATGATCCGCTCATCATCCGTCTTGAAATACCCTACCGTCAGGGGGGATGGTATCTTTCGCATCCCGAGATCCTGAATCTTGAAATCGTGCTCCTTTTTCTTCATGTTTCCAGACCTCCCGCTGCCAGATAGCCCGCCTGTATGCCGGAGACGACTTCACCTTCGAAGCCGAGCCCGGGCAGTGTGAACCCGCCGGTCACGAAGACGTTTTTCAATGGCGTCTGTCCCGTCGTTTTAAAGATACCAAGATCGGGCATTTTTTTAAACCGGTATTTTGGGTCCAGGACCGGCAGACGGCTACGGCACAGGCGTATGGAATCCGCAAGACTCATGACATCGACGTTTTCCTCCAGAAAGGGGAGAAAGCCCTTCAGTCTTGCCATGATGCTGTGCGAGACGGACTCCAGTGCACGGTCTTCCAGTTCGGTGGCAGGTCGATCCAGAAAGACCGTTGCCGACAGGGCCCTCTTGCCGGCGGGCGCCAGTCCCGTGTCGCCCTCGGCGCTGGTTTCAAGGAAGACCAGGCGGCCGTGCAGGGGGCCATGCTCCTCGGTGATCACGACGACGTATTCCGACATCTTTTCGGGGATGCCCTTTTCATCGATCCCGAGATGAATCGTGAAGGGATAGAGGGTCCCTTCCGGGTGCTCGAAAGACTTCCTGAACTCCCGGAATCGCCTCTCTTGAGACATGAGTGACCCGATCTCCGGCCACTTAGTGCTGACAACAAGCTGCCTCCCAATCATCGTCCCGTCCTGCCCGTCCCGCTGAAGCTTCACCTCCACTTTCGTGCCCGGGTGAACGGCCGAAACGGATCCGCCATCGAGGAGATCCCCCCGCAGGGATTCGAATTTTTCACAGAGAAATTTCAGGAAAAGATGTTTGCCACCCTGAAAATAGTAAAGCCCGTTCAGCGGTGCAAGCAACAGTCTCGCCGTGACCAGGGGTATGCGTTCCCCGAACTGCAAGTTCGACAACACGAAAACTCCCGCATCCATGAGAATTCTCGGCGGCGAATTCTTCGGCAATGATCTTGAATATCTTGAGGAAAAAAGGATTTGCCGGGTGACCAAAGCCTCCATCCGGGTCATCCGGTCTTTTATGGAGTTCGACAGGGACCGGGGCGACGACGAGGCCTGTTCCGCCAGGTGCTGATCCAGGAACCGGTTGTCCTTGAACGCCCTCTGGAAGAGTCGGGCAATATCCCCGGCTGATTCGGGAAACTCCCGGGTTACGTCCCGGAGCAGATCTTCCTTTTCAAGGAAAAGTTCCACCCGGTGCAGCGGATGGACAATCTGCAGGGCCGGGTTCAGAGGGGCGGCCTTTGACACGAGGGAAGACGAAAGGTTCAAATCCCTCAGGAACCGGCCGAGGGTCTGCGTCTCACCGAATCCAGACCATGGGAAGGGATCGGTGTTAAAGGTGTACTTCCCCAGCCTGAGGCACTCCACAGGTTTCCCGTCTCTCACCCAAACAGTCTTCAGGCCGTGCCGCGCCGACAGAATCGCCGCGAGCAGTGAACTGATGTCCTGTCCTATAACGATCGTGTCGTACATGTCACACCCATGATTTGATCACAAGCTGCAGGGGTCGTCGTCCCGGGATTTACGCATCGCATATCTAAAAACGGACGAGGGGGGGGTTGTGGAGAGGATGGGGCTTGACCTGTTCGTGGTCTTTCACGCGGACCTTGCGCCCGACGACTTGAAGCTTCCTTTCCGCGTACAGCTGAATGGCTTTGGGATATATCCGGTGTTCCTCCTTCAGGATTCTCTGCGCCAGAGTCTCGTCGGTATCCTGATCGTAGACCGGAACAACGGCCTGGATGATGATGGGCCCCGTGTCGACGCCTTCGTCGGCGAAATGAACGGTGCAGCCCGAAAACTTGACCCCGTAATCGAAGGCCTGCTTCTGCGCGTGCATGCCCGGAAAAGACGGCAAAAGGGCCGGATGGATATTCATGATTCTCATGGGAAAGGCGCTCAGAAACAGGGGAGAGAGGACCCGCATGAAACCCGCCATGATCACCAGCTCGACGCCGCCTGAATTGAACACTTCGATCATCTTGCCGTCGAAGTCCTCCCGGGTGGCGAAGTCCCGGTGCTCCAGGACGGTGCAGGGAATGCCGTGTTTTCTCGCCCTCACCAGGGCGTAGGCCTCGGGATTGTTGCTGATGATCATGCGGATTTCCGCGTCGAGAAGACCTTTCTCGATATGGTCGATGATGGATTGAAGATTCGATCCGCTTCCCGATACGAGGACACCCAGCTTCACAATGCGCTTCATAGGCTCACACGATGCACACGGCCGGTTTCGTCGGGTCTCTTTTGTCAATCGTGCCGATGAGGTAAGCCTCTTCGCCGAGGGCGACGAGCCTTTCCATGATGTCCGGACACTCCCTTTCGGGGACGATGATCATGAGACCGATGCCCATGTTGAACACCCTGAACATCTCCATCTCCTCGACAGCCCCGCCCGACTGAAGCACCCTGAAGACGGGCAGCACGGGCCAGCTCCCTCGTTGGATGACGGCCCGGCACCGTTCAGGCAGAATCCGCGGAACATTGTCGAGAAAACCGCCTCCCGTGATATGGATGAGACCCTTGATGTTGAAATTCTTGACCAGATTCAGAATGGCCCTCGCGTAAATTTTAGTGGGTTTCAAAAGCTCCTTGCCGACGGTTTCGTCGAGTCCCTCGGTGCGGTCGTGGATGCCGAGCTTCATCCGTTCGAATAAGACCTTCCTCGCAAGAGAAAAACCGTTGCTGTGAATGCCTGTTGAGGCGAGGCCGATGATCCTGTCGCCGATGCCGATCTTCGATCCGTCCACCAGCCTGTCGGCATCGACGATCCCCACGCAGAAACCCACGAGTTCATAATCCCCCGGCGCGAAAAAGCCGGGCATCTCCGCGGTTTCCCCGCCGAGGAGAGCACAGCCGGCTTCACGGCATCCCTTGACGATTCCCTCGATGACCTGAACGCCCGTCTCGACGCTGATCCGGCTCGTTGAAATGTAATCGAGGAAAAACAGGGGTTCGGCACCCTGCACCAGCACATCGTTGGCGGACATGGCGACAAGGTCAATACCGATGGTGTCGAAACGGTTCGCCATCTGGGCGACCTTGAGCTTGGTTCCCACGCCGTCCGTTGAGGAAACAAGGATGGGATCTTTGTACCGGGTTTTCTCCAGGTGAAAAAGACCGCCGAAGCCGCCGAGGCCGCCGATGACCTCTTTGCGGAATGTGGTCCGCACCAGCGGCTTGATGGCCTCGACAAACTCGTTGGCCCTGTCGATGTCCACACCGGCATCTTTGTAAGACGTCTTATCCGACATAGCAGGTCTCCCGCACGCTCCGCCGCGCATGATGACCCCGGGGCCGGGGCCCCAGGGTCTGCGGATTCTCAAGGTTCGTGTTCAGGGGATGGATACCCCCCTCAAGATCTTCGAATTTGGCCGGGGATGAGATCCGGGAAGAAGAGATAAGGCTATTTGAAATTTCTTCCGGGTGTTTCCGTTTGTACCTAGCGTAAAACGGCCTTAAAGTCAATTCTTTCCTTGAGAATCCTGTGGATTTTTGCTAAGGGATGGCGAGTCTTGTCTTTGAAATCATTTATAATTTTGCTTGATCCCTCTCCCAGGTGAAGGCGATGGCGGGAAACGGTACATACAGGATCGGCGGCGAAGGAAGATCCAGCCAGTCGTCCTTCGAGAAATTGACTCTCCCCGTCCGATACGTCAAAGGGGTCGGTCCGAGGCTCAGCGCCCTCCTGGAGAGGAAAGGCCTGATAACCGTCGAGGACATGATTTATTTTCTTCCCCGCAAGTACGAGGATCGAAGGGTCGTGAAGAGCATATCGGCGACGCAGCCGGGCGTGAAAGAGACAATCGTCGGTGAGGTGCACTCAGCGCAGATCCGGCCGTACCGCAGACGGAAGGTTTTCGAAGTGCGGGTGGCCGACGAGACAGGGACGCTGACCGCCAAGTGGTTCCACGGGAATTACCCTTTCCTGAAAAAGATCTTCGAGAGAGGCAGGCGGGTCATCTTCACGGGCGAGATCAAGGGATTTCTATTCGAGAAGGAACTGATCCACCCGGATTTCGAGGTGCTCGAGGAAGACGACGATCAGCTGCTCCACTTCAAGCGGATCGTGCCCATTTACTCTGAAACGGAGGGCCTGGGGCAGAAGAACCTCCGGCGGATCATGAAGCACGTCGTCGATGATTTCGCCGGCTGTGTCCTGAGTCCCCTGCCGAAGGACATCCTGGAGCGACAGGGCCTTCAGGACATAAGCCAGGCCATCCGGACGGTACACTTCCCGGAGGCAGACAGTGACATCGAAGGGCTCAACAGCATGAAATCCGAAGCGCACCGGCGGGTGATCTTCGACGAGTTCTTCTTTTTCGAGCTGGGAATGGCCCTCCGGAAGAAGGGGACCCTTCTGCAGGAGGGTGTCCCGCTCGCATCGACGGGTGAGGGCCTGAAAACATTTTTTCATCGGCTCCCCTACGTGCTCACGGCGGCGCAGCACCGCGTCATCGCCGAGATCACGGGGGACATGGAAAAAGCCGTCCCGATGCACAGGCTTCTCCAGGGAGATGTGGGGTGCGGGAAAACCGTCGTATCCATGGCGGCCATGATCGTCGCCTGTGAAAACGGCTGCCAGGCGGCCATGATGGCCCCTACCGAAATTCTGGCCGAGCAACACCACCGCAATATCGCGAACTGGGCGGACGCGCAGGGGCTCAAAACGGCCATCCTGACGGGAAGCATGAAGACCTCCGAACGGAAAAAAGCGTATTCGGCGATCGAGCGGGGAGAGGTGGACATTGTCGTTGGGACCCACGCCCTGATCCAGGAAGGGGTGAAATTCCGCAAACTCGGCCTTGCCATTGTGGACGAGCAGCATCGATTCGGTGTGGTACAGCGGGCCCTCCTGCGGGAAAAGGGCCCGCATCCCCATGTTCTCGTGATGACCGCCACACCCATACCCCGGACACTGGCCATGACGGTCTACGGCGATCTCGACGTCTCCGTGATCGACGAAATGCCGCCGGGGAAAAAACCGGTCAAAACCAAAATTTTCTATGAAAAGGAACGCCGTCGGGTCTACGACATCATCCGCAAGGAAATCCTCAAGGGAAATCAGGTTTTCATCGTCTATCCGCTCGTAGAGGAGTCGGAAAATCTCGACCTCCGGGACGCGACAAGGATGGCCGAACACCTCCAGCAAGACGTTTACCCCGAATTCGAAGTCGGCCTCATGCACGGCCGGATGAAGAGCCGGGAAAAAGAGGGGATCATGGACCGGTTTCTCGCGAAAGACATTCATCTCCTCGTATCGACCACCGTCATCGAGGTCGGCATCGACATCCCGCAGGCTTCGCTCATGGTCATCGAGCACGCCGAGCGGTTCGGCCTGGCCCAGCTCCACCAGCTCAGGGGCAGGGTAGGGCGCGGCGATATTCCTTCCTACTGCATCCTCATGTCCGGCCATCCCGCGTCGGACGTCTCCGCGATGCGACTGCGCGTCATGGAGCAAACGACGGACGGCTTCCGGATCGCCGAGGAAGATCTGGCCATCCGGGGTCCCGGAGAGTTTCTCGGCACGCGTCAGTCGGGGCTACCGGATTTCAGGGTCGCCAATATCCTGCGCGACGGCAGGATACTGAACGAAGCGCGGCAGGAGGCTTTCCGGCTTATTGACAGGGACGCCTTTCTGGAGCAGCCCGAACACAGGCTTCTGAAGGACGTTCTCCTCCGCCGATGGGAGGGCCGGCTGGACCTCGCCCGGACGGGTTAGGCTGGCCCAAATACATTTTGACAAGTGGCCTGAATTATTGTAAAAACTCAAATTCATTTTCGGGCTCAGAGGCGGCATCGGCCTGCCGCCTCGAGGTTTTTCAAAAAAATCAGCCAGTGGGGTCAAAGCGATGAAAAACATCCATGTCGGCCTGATCGGCTTCGGAACCATCGGGACTGGCGTCACGAAGCTTCTTCAGCAGAGCGGGCTGCTGATTGAAAAACGTCTGGGTGCACGGGTCATCCTCAAGAGGATCGCGGACCTGGATACCACGACCCCGAGGCCCGTGACGGTCGAGAAGGGCCTTCTCATCAAGGACGCGAACGAGATCCTCGAAGACCCCGAAATCTCCGTTGTCATCGAGCTCATGGGAGGGTATGAACCCGCGCGGTCCTACATCCTGAAGGCCATGAAGAACAAGAAACACGTAATCACGGCCAACAAAGCGCTCCTGGCCACGCACGGAAACGAAATTTTCCGCGTCGCCGAAGAGGAGGGGGTGAATATCGGCTTCGAGGCCAGCGTGGGGGGAACCGTTCCCATCATCAAGACCGTCAAGGAAAGCCTGGTGGGCAACCGCATCCGGTCCCTCTTCGGAATCATGAACGGCACGACCAACTATATCCTGAGCAAGATGACCGATGAAGGCAAAAGCTTCAAAGCGGTTCTCAAGGAGGCCCAGTCCCTCGGGTTCGCCGAAGCCGATCCCACGTTCGACATCGAGGGCATCGACACGGCCCACAAGCTGACGATACTCCTGTCACTCTCCTACGGGAAGAAGGTCAATCTGGAAGACATCTATCGCGAGGGCATCGCGGAGATCACCCAGATGGATATCGAATACGCGAAAGAACTGGGTTACCGGATCAAGCTCCTGGCCATCGCCATTCAGCGGGAGGACGGGGTCGAAGCCAGGATTCACCCGACGATGATCCCCTTCGGCCACCTCCTGGCGAACGTCAACGGAAACTTCAACGCCTTTCACGTCGTCGGCGACGCGTCGGATTCGGTATTCCTCTACGGGCAGGGCTCCGGCATGATGCCGACGGCGAGCGCCGTCATCAGCGACCTGGTGGACATCTCCAGAGACCTGCTCAAGAAGATCTCGAGACGCGTCCCGCCGCGATCCACACATGAGCAGTTCATCGAGGACATCAACCTGTTGCCGATGGATGATATCAGCACCAGTTACTATTTCCGTTTTTCCGCCGTCGACCGCCCGGGCGTCCTCTCGAAGGTCTCGGGAATCCTGGGTCAGCACGACATCAGCATCGCGGCCGTTATACAGAAAGGCCGGACGGCCGACAGCGCCGGCGCCGTGCCCGTGGTCATGACGACGCACCGATCGATGGAGAGGAACGTCCGCGCCGCTTTGAATGAAATCGATCGGCTCGACGTGGTCCGGCGAAAGACCGTCCGGATCAGGGTCGAGGACGAGAACCTGCAATGAAATACGTCATTTTACTGGGGGACGGCATGGCCGATCACCCCATCGAAGAACTCGGGGGGAAAACGCCCCTCGAATACGCCAGGACACCGAACATGGATCGGCTCTCCCGGCTGGGCACCACCGGGCTCGTTGAAACCATCCCGGCCGGCTTTCCGCCGGGGAGCGACGTGGCTAACCTCACCGTTCTGGGGTACGACCCGAAGATCTACTATACCGGTCGGGGTCCCCTGGAGGCGGCCAGCATGGGCATCAAGCTTGAGCCCGGTGATGTGGCCTTCCGGTGCAATCTTGTCAACCTGGGCCTGGATGGAAAAGAACGGATGGTGGATTTCACCGCCGGACACATCACCTCCGAAGAGGCCCGATCGGTTATCACCGACCTGAACGAGGCTCTTGGGTCGGAGATCATCCGGTTCTATCCCGGCGTGGGTTACCGGCACCTCTGCGTGTGGAAGGGCGGCCCGGCTTCGGTAAAGACCACACCCCCCCATGACATCACCGGACAAGAGATCGCGGGTTACCTCCCCGCGGGCGACGGGTCCGCTGCCGTGTGGGACCTCATGATGAAATCCAGAGGCGTCCTGAAGGAGCATCCCGTGAACCGGGGCCGCGCGGGGCAGGGCAAGAAAACGGCCAATTCGATCTGGCTCTGGGGGCAGGGCGGGGCGCCGACCTTCGATACCCTGACCGTGAAGTACGGGATCCAGGGGGCCATGATATCAGCCGTCGATCTTCTGAACGGCATCGCCGTCTGCGCCGGGATGGAGATCATCCGTGTGCCGGGAGTGACGGGGTACATCGACACGAACTACGCGGGAAAGGCCATGGGAGCCCTTTCCGCGCTGAAGGAGAAGGACCTCGCCTTCGTCCACGTGGAGGCGCCCGACGAGATGGGACATGCGGGGAACATCGAGGGGAAGGTGAAGGCCATCGAGGACTTTGACGAGAAGGTCGTCGGGACCGTCCTCGGCGGCATCGACGCGCATCGGGATTTCCGCATCCTGGTCCTGAGCGACCACCCGACACCGGTCAACCACCGGACCCACGTGGCGGAGCCGAGCCCCTTTGTGGTCTATTCATCGGTGAAGGAGGAAAACCTGCAGAACTGCCCGACCTTCGGGGAGACCTGCGCAAAGAGGGGCGGGGTTATGGTCGCACCGGGACACGCTTTGATGGACGTCTTCATCAGGGAGTGGAGAGGGTTCGTTGACAGCAAACGCCGTCGTTAAAGTCAGGGTCATCTATGCGGATACAGACGCCATGGGCGTCGTCTATCATACCAACTACATCCGGTGGTTCGAGATCGGCAGAACGGAACTCCTCCGGGAGCAGGGTATCGTGTACCGTGAACTCGAATCGGAAGGCTATTACCTGCCGCTGACGGAACTCTACTGCCATTATTTGAAACCGGCGAGATACGACGACGTCATCCGCATTGAGACAAGCATCAACTACTTCAGGAGAGCCAGTATCAAGTTCGATTACGAGATATGGGATGAAAAAAGAGAGAGCTGCCTGGTCGAGGGATCGACGATCCATGCCTTCCTCAACCGCGAGGGGAAAATTGTCCGGCCGCCCCGGGCCATTGCAGACAAGATAAGCACCCTTCTGTCCTCTCCGTTGAAGTCTTGAGCCGAATCAAATTGCTTTAAATGCATTTCAGGGGTGATGGTATGTCCGCCAAGGTCACAAAAAAAGACATCGAGAAGCCCGACCCGTTCTATGAATTCATGGAGCGGATCTACGGCTACCTCGACGAGCACAGGAAGAAGTTTTACATCGGGGCGGGGCTTCTCGCGGGCCTCATCGTTTTGGCAACGGGATTCTTTTTTTACTCGCGCCACGTGGAAGCGCAGGCGGAAAAGCTGTACCTGAAGGCCTATGAACTCCAGTATGCCACGCCCAACCTCTACGCCGGCCGGGAGGCCGTCACGCCGGTTCTGACGGCCTACGAGGAGGTGATCAAAACATACCCGCGGACTTCCGCCGCGGCCAACGCCCATTACATGCTGGGGAACCTCTATTACCGGATGGGCGACTACGACAAATCACGGTCTTCTTTCGAAGCCTTCCTGGACAGGGCGAGCCGGAACCACGTGCTGACGCCCTTCGCCTACACGGGCCTGGGCTACTGCCATGAAGCGAAACAGGAATACGAAAAGGCCCTAGCGGCTTTCGAAAAGGCCGTCCAGAAGGACGCCGGCGGGCTTCTCACGGGGGTCAGCTACGGCAACATGGCGCGTGTCTACGAAGAGATGAAAAACCCGGGGAAGGCGCTGGAGTTCTACCAGAAAGCCCTGGAAAAAATCAGCGATCCCTCGATGGCGGCCTTCATCAAGAGAAAAATCGCTACCCTCAGTGTATGAAAAAGCAGGAGACAAAAGGCATGCAGCAGCAGTTGATGTCGGGCAATGAGGCGATTGCCCGGGGGGCCTTCGAGCACGGGGTGACCTTCGCGGCGGGGTATCCCGGGACACCCAGCACGGAAATCATGGAGGCCTTTTCGCGCTACGAGGGTGTTTATGCCGAGTGGTCGCCGAACGAGAAAGTCGCCCTCGAAGTCGCCATCGGGGCGGCCCTCGCCGGCGTGAAGGCCATGGCGGTTATGAAACACGTCGGCGTCAACGTGGCGGCGGATCCCCTCTTCACCGTGAGCTACACGGGGATGAACGGCGCCCTGGTAATCGTCACGGCCGACGACCCCTCCCTGCACAGCTCGCAGAACGAGCAGGACAACCGGAACTACGCGAAATTCGCCAAGATCCCGATGCTGGAGCCCGCCGACAGCCAGGAGGCCAAGACGTTCATCAAACTCGCCATGGACTTGAGCGAGAAGTTCGATACCCCCGTCTTCCTCAGGACGACCACCCGCGTTTCGCACTCGAAATCCGTCGTCAAGATCGGGGAACCCTCGGGGGGCGGGGACCGGCGCTCCATCAAGTTCGAACCGGCGAAATACGTCATGGTTCCCGCCAACGCCCGTGTCCGGCGGGTGGCCGTTGAGAAGCGGATGGCACAACTGAAGGAATGGGCCGAGACCTTTCCCGAGAACCGGATGGAGATGGGGAGCGCCGATGTCGGGATCATCACCGCCGGGATGGCCTACAATTACGCCAAGGATGTTTTCCCCGACTACTCCTATCTCAAGCTCGGTATGGTGCATCCACTCCCTGAAAAGATGATCAGGACCTTCGCATCGAAGGTAAAAGAGCTCTACGTCGTTGAGGAACTGGATCCCTTCATCGAGGAGCAGGTGCGCGCGATGGGCATCACCGTCACGGGCAAAAAGGTCTTTCCCTACACAGGCGAATTCGATCCTGGAGTCATCGAAGTGGGAATCCAGGCACTTCAGAAAGGGAAGAAAGCGCCGGCGGCCATACCGCCGAGGCCGCCCAACCTCTGCCCGGGATGCCCGCACAGGGGCCTTTTCTATGCGCTGGGAAAAACCAAGGCTTTTGTAACGGGTGATATCGGCTGCTACACCCTTTCCTTCATGAAACCCCTGCAGGGACTGCACACCTGCATCTGCATGGGTGCCAGCATCGGCATGGCTCACGGGATGAGCAAGGCCCTGAGGGAGAAAGGGAAAGGGAAAATCGTCGGTGTCATCGGCGATTCGACCTTCATCCACTCCGGCATCACGCCGCTTCTCAACATGGCCTACAATAAAAGCGATGCCGTCATCATCATCGCTGATAACCGCACGACGGCCATGACGGGGATGCAGGACCACCCGTCCACGGGGACGACCCTGCAGGGCGAAAAGACGAAGGAACTCGACTTCGCGGCCCTCGCAAAAGTCCTCGGTATCGAAAGCGTCCGTGTCATCCACCCCCTGAACCTCAAAAAGACGACGTCGGTTTTGAAGGAGGAACTGGCGAAGGATGGCCCCTCCGTTGTCATTTCCCGGGGTCCCTGCATCTTTTTGCAGCGCGAACGCCTCAAGACTGTCAGACCTTTCACAGTCGACACCGACGCATGTACGGGCTGCCAGCTTTGCCTGGGACTGGGTTGCCCGGCCATTTCATGGAAAACGGAGGAGGGTGTGGTACCCCTTACAGGCAAGAAGCGAAAAGGATTTGCATCGATTGACAAAACCCTCTGCGTCCAGTGCAGTCTCTGTTTCCAGGTTTGCAGGGCCGACGCCATCAAACCCGCCGGAGGTCCGTCATGAAAGAGCCTGTGACCAGTCTGCTGCTCGCCGGTGTGGGCGGGCAGGGCGTTCTTCTCGCGAGCGACATCATCGGCAAGGTGATGATGAGGGCCGGGCTGGATGTGAAGAAAAGCGAGGTTCACGGCATGGCCCAGCGGGGCGGATGCGTAACCAGCCACGTCCGTTACGGCAGGAAAATCTATTCGCCCATAGCCAAAGAGGGCGATGTGGACATTCTCGTCGCCTTCGAAAAACTCGAAACCCTGCGATACCTCAACTTCCTGAAGGCCGGCGGTAAGGTCCTCATCAACGAGGAGGAAATCTATCCCCCTTCGGTGAACCTGGGCGATGCCGCCTATCCCGTCGATGCCGCAGAGGTTGTGCGTCGGCAGTTCAAGGATGTCCTGGTCATCCATGCCCCGGCCCTTGCCCGGAAGGCAGGCAATGCCCGCGCGGTGAGCACCGTGATGCTCGGGGCCCTTTCCCGGTACCTCCCCGAAGTCTCTCCGGACGACTGGAAAAACGTCATCGCTGAGGAATTTTCCGAGAAACTCGTCCCCGCCAACCTGAAGGCCTTCGATCTCGGAAGAGAAACGACCTGAGAAATTAAAAACAGGAAATGATGATGACAGCCGGCAAAGGCTCCTTTCACGCACGCGACCGGGAGAGGGCGTTTTACCCTTTACAGTTTCAGGCATCGATGTATAAATTATATAGGTGAAACACACAGAGCCTCAGCGGAACCGGCGTTTTTCAACAGCGGGGCAGGGGAGGTCAGGGAAGCGCGACTTCATATAATTTTTTGCATTAGATAACTAATTTATAATCAATAAGTTACATACTTTTCTTGAAATAACTTATTATGAATGACGATTACTACAAAGCACTCGGTGTCGACAAGAGCGCATCGACGGATGACATCAAGAAGGCCTACCGCAGGCTTGCCCTCAAGTACCACCCAGACAGGAATCCCTCGGACAAGAAGGGTGCCGAAGAAAAATTCAAGAAGATAAGCGAAGCTTACGCGGTCTTGAGCGACACCGAGAAGAGGAAGCAGTACGACAGTTTCGGCTCCGACGCCTTCCGCCAGAAATACACGCAGGAAGACATTTTCCGGGACTTCGACCTGAACGAGATATTGCGTGGCTTCGGCTTCGGGGGCCTGGGCGGGGAGTTCACCTGGTTCGGCGGTGGTCCCGGACGGAGAACCACTTTCAGGCAGCATAGAGGCGGCCCGGATGCGTTCGGCGAAATGTTCCGTGACCGGCAGACCTACGGCTACAGGGAAGCCCCGCCTCAACAGGGTCAGGACATAGAATATAACTTATCGATATCATTAGAGGAATCGGCGTCAGGCGCCGAGAAGAAGATTTCGATCAAAAAGGGCCGAATGCATGAGGAAATTAAAGTCAAGATCCCGGCCGGCATATCAACGGGAAAGAAATTGAGAATTCCGGGAAAAGGCCTCCAGGAGCCGTCCGGCGGAATGCCGGGCGATCTGTTTCTGAACATACAGGTCATTCCGCATCACGTGTTTTCGCGTGAAGGTGATGATTTGATGATAGAAAAAGCGATCCCTTATTCAAAAGCCGTTCTCGGGACGGTGATAGACGTGGAGACGCTGGAAGGGCCCGTGAAGCGGATCAAGGTTCCCCCCGGAACGCAGAACAACACGAAAATCCGCATGAAGGGCTTCGGCGTCAAGCACATGAAGGGCGAAGGGAAAGGGGATCTCTACGTCAAAATCGTTGTGAACGTGCCGAAGAAGGTCAGCGAGAAACAGGCCGCACTCATCAGGAAGCTCTCGGAAGAAGGATTGTAACTTTTCAAGTCAAAGCCCGCCGAAGAAGTCTAAGCAAGCAAAAGATCCGGGATGAGCAAACAGAAACCAAAGCCTGGTCTTCAAATTCAATTAACGTCTGATAAGATATGTTATGTAAACTTATATTATCTGACTTTTATTCTCCGGCCAGTTCGATATCGCCTGCCGCCCCCATCGTATCGCCGACGATAACGAGGACTCCGCGGACACCCGGTATCTTCAGCCCCTCCTCAATGGCGGCTTTTATATCGTCTTTCTTCTTGACTCTATTTCCGATTCTGGTTGCTGCCGCGTCGGCCAGTACGGCGGACTTCGATGTCACGCACACCGCGTCCGCCATCCCGAAACTGAGTGAATGACCGATAGTAGCAGACGACGTGCACACTCCCAGGGGCGTCTCCGCCGACGATACCCTTATGGCCAGCTTCAGGCTCAACGGCGACTCCGCTGCGTAGATGCCTATCCTGGTCTCCTTCGTACACCTTATATATACGTCTCCGCCGTTCTCGACGATTACATCTTCAGAATGTTTCAAAAGATCCCGGCCGACGAACTCCGCCAACGCGCCGGCAACGGATGCCATGGGGCCGACTCCTGTCAACTTTGAATACCTCAGCATATCACGAACGATGAAAGGCGCATTTGCGTCGTCGGCGATCGGAACCAGAGACGATGAAAATTCAGCTCTTTTTTTTATGTATTCTTCAATATAGTTGCGGTGTTTAATTACAGATGCTAATGCAATATCTGAAAGATCTGAATGGGTCCGGATGAGAAGGTCCGTTTCAGAGACCTTAACCTGGTAGGATTTCAAAAAGTCATCTTTAATCAGTGTCCTGTAGTTCTTTTCCTTATATATCAGATGAGACATTTACCAACACAACTTCATTTAAACTTAATAACTATATGTATTTAAACGAATTTTGTCGATCCATGCCCCAGGATGGCATCTGCATCCTTCTTGATCCCCTCGGAGATATCAAGTTTCAGACTGTCACCCAGGTAGACAACCGTTTCGCTCCGGTCCGAAAGCACAATGTGCAGATAGCCGTCGAAGCGGCCCTTGTGCCGGTTGAGGACCCCGCGAAGGGCCTCGATATCCCCGGTTCCCTTGAGGGTTGCGTCGACGTGAAAGTGAACAGCGTGATAGGGCATCTCCAGGACCTCCGACAGCAGCTTCACCTCCGTGAGGATGACCTTCGTACTGTCTTCGCCCACGTCCAGTGTCCCCTTCAGGTACAGCGGGGCCTCGCCCTTTAGAAGGTCCATGTAGGTGCGGTAGACCTCGGCAAAGGCGATGGCGCCGATGGAGCCCTTCATGTCTTCGATGGTCAGGTATGCCATGATGTCTTTCCGCTTCGTCGTCACCTCCCGGCGGGCGCTCACGATACCGGCGAAAGAGGTGGTCTCCCTGTCCTTCCGCTCCAGGATCGACTCGGAGTCGGCTTCGACGACACGGTAGAGTTTGTCGGCGTACCGGAGAAGCGGATGTCCCGTGATGTAAAAGCCCAGCGTTTCCTTTTCGTGCAGCAGGAGTTCCTGGTGGTCCCACTCCGGCACCCCCGGGATCAATTCCCCCTCCAGTCTTTCGTCCCTGCGTTCATGGTCCTCATCGGTCACTTCGAAAAGGTGAACCTGGTTGCGGCCCCCTGCCCTCTGTCCCCGCGCAGTCATTTCGATGATTTTCTCGTAACCTTCCATGAGCGGTCGCCGCCGGTATTTCATGAGGTCGAAGGCCCCGCACTTGATCAGGCTCTCGACGACCCGCTTGTTGATCTTCCGCAGATCCACCCGGGTGCAGAAGTCGTAGAAGGTCTTGAACCGCCCGTCCTTCGTCCGGGATTCGATGATGGAATCGACGGCGCTCTCCCCGACGTTTTTGACGGCGGCAAGCCCGAACCGGATGTTTTCGCCGGCGACGCTGAAGTCCGTCATGGACTCGTTGATGTCCGGCGGAAGCACGTTGATCCCCATGTCCTTGCAGACGCTGATGTACTTGATGACCTTGTCCCGGTTGCTTTTTTCGCTGGTGAGCAGGGCCGACATGAACTCGCTGGGGTAATGGGCCTTCAGGAAGGCCGTCTGGTAGGAGATCATGGCGTAAGCCGTGCTGTGGGATTTGTTGAAACCGTAACCTGCGAAGGTCTCCATCTGCTCGAAGATCTTTTTCGCCTTGGCTTCGGGGATCCTGTTTTTCTTCGCCCCGGCGATGAATTTCGGCTTCTCCTTCTCCATCTCGGCGGGATTCTTTTTGCTCATCGCCTTCCGAAAGGTGTCGGCCTCTCCCATCGTGTAGTTGGCGAGGACGCTCGCAATCTGCATGACCTGTTCCTGGTAGACGATGACGCCGTAGGTCTCCTTCAGGATGCCCTCCAGCCGGGGAACCTCGTAGGTGATTTTGGTCTTTCCCTGTTTTCGCGAGATGTACTCCTGCACCATGCCGCTCTTCAGGGGACCGGGCCGGTAGAGGGCGATGAGGGCGATCACGTCCTCGATGCAGTCGGGTTTCATGCTCACGAGGATTTCCTTCATCCCGCGGCTTTCAAGCTGGAAGACCCCGTCCGTCTCTCCTTGGGAAAGGAGCTGGTAGGTCTTGCGGTCGTCCAGGGGGATCTGCCGGATGTCGATGTCGGCCCCCTTCCCTTCCTTGACGAACCGGAGGGTGTCCCGGATGACGGTGAGCGTTTTGAGACCCAGGAAGTCGAATTTCGTGAGCCCCACGGCCTGGAGGTCGTTCATGGAGAACTGGGTGACCACGTCATCCTTCGGGCTTTTGCACAGGGGGACTCGTTCCATCAGCGGCTTGTCTGAGATGACGACCCCCGCGGCATGCGTCGATGAATGGCGGTTGAGACCTTCCAGGGATTTCGACAGGGCAAGGAGTTTCCGGACCTTCTCGCTCTTTTTGGCCTCCTCCTGGAGCCGGGGCTCCATCTTGACAGCCTCGTCGAGGCTGATATTGAGTACGTTGGGGATCATCTTGGCGATGCGGTCCACCTCGCCATAGGAGATACTCAGTGCCCTGCCCACGTCCCGGACCACAGCCTTCGCCTGCATCTTCCCGAAGGTGATGATCTGCGCGACGCGGTCCGCCCCGTATTTTTCCGTGACATATCGGATGATCTCATCCCGGCCATCCTGGCAGAAGTCGATGTCGATATCGGGCATGCTTTTGCGGTCCGGGTTCAGGAACCGCTCGAAGAAAAGGCCGTATCGGATCGGATCGATATCGGTGATGCCGACGGCATAGGCGACGAGGCTCCCGGCCACGGAACCTCTGCCCGGCCCCACGGGTATGTTGCGGGCCTTGGCGTAACGTACGAAGTCGGAGACAATCAGGAAATAACCCGCGAAGCCCGTCGATTTGATCATCTCGAGCTCGGTCTCGAGCCGTCTGTCATAGTCTCCCCGGGCCACAGCGGACCTTTCATGAGTGATCTCGGACCACCTCGTTTCCAGACCCCTGCGCGCCATGGTCTTTAACTGGTCGTCGAGCGAGACCGTGGGGTCCGTTTCATAGTGCGGCAGGTACAGCTCATCGAAGGGAATCGTGAGATTGCAGCGCTCGGCGATGGAGACCGTGTTTTCGACAGCGGCAGGGCAGAAAGCGAAGAGGCCTTTCATCTCTTCGGGGCTTCGGAAGTAGAACTGATCGGTGGCGAAACGCATGCGTCCCGGGTCTTCGAGGGACTTTCCCGTCTGGATACACAAAAGCACGTCATGAGCCTCCGCGTCGGCCCGTTCCAGATAATGGCAGTCGTTTGTCGCGACGACGGGGATGGTATGCTTTGCCGACAGCCGGAGCAGGGCTTCGTTGACCTGACGCTGCTCCGGAATGCCGTTTTCCATCATCTCCAGATAGTAATTCTCCGCGCCGAATATGCCCCTGTACTCCAGCGCCGCCTTTTCGGCCCTCTCCTCATCCCCCCGGAGGAGGCAATCCGCCACCTCCCCGTGGAGACAGGCACTCAAAGCGATGAGCCCCTCGCTGTGCTTCGTCAGCAGTTCCTTGTCGACCCGGGGCCGGTAGTAGAACCCCTCGAGAAATCCCAGGGACGTGAGCTTGATCAGGTTTTTATAGCCCTGGAAATTTTTTACCAGAACGATGAGATGGCGGGCCGTTTCGCCTGCGCTCTCAGTGCTTTTATCGAGCCGGCCCCTGGGGGCGACGTAGAGTTCGCATCCGATGATGGGTTTGATGCCCAGGCGGTAGGCCGACTGGTAGAAATCGACGGCCCCGTAAATATTGCCGTGATCCGTCATGGCCACGGCGGGCATTCTGAGTTCCCGGGCCTTCTTCAGGACATCCTGGAGGCGAATCGTCCCGTCCAGGAGGCTGTACTGCGTGTGGACATGGAGGTGGACGAAATCCTGATGTTTCATTCCGTGACAGGCGCTCCTCGACTAATCGAGCCAGTAATTGGGGGCTTCCTTGGTGATGATGACGTCGTGGACGTGGCTTTCCCGCAGTCCCGCCGACGTGATCCGGACGAACTTCGCCTTCGCGTGAAGCTCTTCGATGGTGCGGCAACCGGCGTAACCCATGCCCGCCCGGAGGCCGCCGATGAGTTGGTAGATGCTCGCCTCGAGCGTCCCCCGGAAGGGAACCCGCCCCTCGATCCCCTCGGGAACCAGCTTCAGGCTGCTTTCGATGTCGTCCTGCATATAGCGGTCGCGGCTTCCCGCCTTCATGGCCTCGAGCGACCCCATCCCCCGGTACACCTTGTAGCTTCTCCCCTGAAACAGGATGGTCTCCCCGGGACTCTCCTCCGTCCCCGCGAAGAGGCCCCCGATCATGACGGTGTGGGCGCCCGCGGCCAGGGCCTTGGTGATATCACCGGAGAACTTGATGCCGCCGTCGGCTATGATCGGTGTCCCGTGTCGCGTGGCTAACTTGCGGCAATCCCGGATGGCCGTCATCTGGGGCACGCCGACGCCGGCGACGATCCTCGTCGTGCAGATCGATCCCGGGCCCACGCCGACCTTGACGGCGTCCACGCCCGCCTTGATGAGCGCATGGGCCCCTTCCGCCGTCGCGACATTGCCCGCGATCAGCTCGCATTTGAAGTTTTTCTTGGTGTCCCTGATGGCGTCTATGACGCTCTTCGAGTGGCCGTGGGAGGTGTCGATGACGATGACGTCGCAGCCCGCATTGAGTAGGACCTGAACCCGCTCTTCCCGATCGAGAATCCCCACGGCCGCGCCGATCCGGAGCCTTCCAAGAGAATCCTTGCACGCATTCGGGTACTTCTGGATCTTTTCGATGTCCTTGATGGTGATGAGCCCCTTCAAGTTGTAGTCATCATCCACGACGAGGAGTTTCTCGATGCGGTGCTTGTGGAGGAGCTTCTTCGACTCCGCGAGGGTGATGTTCGACGAGACGGTCACCAGGTTCTTTTTGGTCATCACGTTCGCCACCGGCTGGTCCAGGTTCGTCTCGAAGCGAAGGTCCCTGTTGGTGAGGATACCCACCAGCCTGCGTTTCTTGACGACGGGAACACCGGAGATTTTGTAACGGCTCATCAGCTCGAGGGCCTCGCGCACCCGCTGTTCCGGTTCGATGGTGATGGGATCGACGATCATCCCGCTCTCCGATTTCTTGACTTTGTCCACTTCCAGGGCCTGTCGCTCGATGCTCATGTTCCGGTGGATGATGCCGACTCCCCCCTGCTGGGCCATGCTGATGGCCGTCCGGGATTCCGTCACGGTGTCCATGGCGGCACTGACGATGGGAATCTTCATGGCGATGTTTTTCGTGAGGTAGGTCGAGGTATCGACGTCCTTGGGCAGAATGCTCGACATGGCCGGAACCAGAAGCAGATCGTCAAACGTCAGGGCGTCTCTCACCTGATCTTCCAGCATGATGGACCTCCGTCATAAAAAGTCAATCGACCCGCCCCGGGGCGGGTGCCCTTCGCGCAGCCCGCGTCCGAGGACGGATTCCCTCCGCCCCCGCCGCCGGCTGTCGCTCATCCTATGGTTGCTGATCCCGTATGTAATATTTCCGGCCGTTCAGGGCGAGAAAGAAATCCCCCCCCTCTTCCTCCTCGGTGATATAATCGGCCAGCTGGTAATAACTTGCCCGGAGAAATCTCGCCGGGAAACGTTTTGATTTGACGGCACAGTAAAGGACATTTTCCCGGCCGACCCGGAGCGTTTCCGGTACGAGTTCCTCGCAGGTGTCATCGCTCAGTACGACATAGATTTTTTCGTCCCGGCCCTCAACCGACCCCGCCCGGTAAACGGCCCGGACCACGAATGCCGTGTCTTCCACCTCCAGGGAGGCGATATCATTCTCATACTCGATGTAATACGTCCCCAGGTCGTCGAGGTGGAGGTTCTGGTAAAAGAGATTGACGATCTCCCTGCGGAACATCTCCGCGCCTTTATAATACCACACACCCTCTTTGTCGATCCGGATGTGGCTGGGGGATAGATTGCGTGCCTTGACCGTCATGGGAAGCCGCTCTGTCCGTCTCTTTTCGAAGATTCATGATTTCGGCCGGTTAAAGACATCCGTCTCACCCGGGCCGCTGCGTCCCGCCCCGTAAGGTCTCGCTGTCCAGCAGGATCGTCACCGGGCCGTCGTTGACAAGTCCGACCTTCATCATCGCCTGAAATTCACCCTCCCGGACGCGGTCTAGCCGCCCCCGGGCCGCTTCGACGAAGTGACGGTAGAGATTTTTGGCGGTCTGCGGTTCAGCGGCACCGGTAAAAGACGGCCGCCGCCCCTTTCGACAGTCCGCCCAGAGGGTAAATTGAGATACCACCAGCATCTCACCTCCCGTCTCAAGGAGAGAAAGGTTCATCTTGCCGTCGGCATCTTCAAAAATTCTGAGGTTGATGATTTTGTCCAGAAGGTATTCTGCATCCTCTTTCGAATCGCTTCTTCCGACGCCGAGCAGCACGAGAACCCCCCGCCCGATCCGGGAGATTTCTTTTCCGTCCACGGTGATCGACGCCCCGTCGACTCGCTGGATAAGCGCTCTCATGGAAAGAACCCGTCGTCTCGAATTGGGCGATGTTAACAATAAACTTGCTTTGCTTCAAGCCTTTTCTCCCGTCGTGTTGCCCGGGAGGATCGTTCGGCTGAAGCTTTCCCCTTGTTCACCGCAACGCAACTTGCTATATTGCCGTCGTGGCCGGAAAAAAGAAAAGATGCCTGCTGATAAACCCCTGGATCTACGATTTCGCCGCCTACGATTTCTGGCTGAAACCCCTCGGCCTCCTGTACCTGGCTTCCTTCCTGAGAGAAAACGGCTGCGAGATTGCCTTTCTGGACTGCCTGAACCCCCTGCACCCGGGTCTCCCGTCCGACGGCCGCGTCCGGTGTTCCAAAAGAAGCCCCTCGGGCCGCGGGAGTCTCCCGAAGGAGATCATCCCCCGTCCGGAAGCCCTGATGCCGATCCCCCGCAGATACAAGCGTTACGGCATCACCCCACGCATTTTCCGCGACGAGCTCATGGCGCTGGAACGCCCCGACGCCGTACTCGTCACCTCCATGATGACGTACTGGTACCCCGGTGTCTTCGACGCCATCGGGCAGGTCCGTGATATCTTCCCCGGTGTCCCGGTGATTCTCGGGGGTATTTACGCCACCCTGTGCGGGGAGCACGCCGTCCGACACGCCGGCGCCGATTTTGTTCTTCCCGGCGAAGGGGAATCTTCCCTGGCCCCCCTGTTCCGGGATCTCTTTGCCGACGAGCCTGTTTTTTCGCCGGCTGACAGGAGTCTGGACGACCTCCCCTACCCCGCCTTCGACCTGCTCCCCGTGAAGGATCAGTTCCCTGTCATGACCTCCAGAGGCTGCCCCTTCCGCTGCACCTACTGCGCATCCCACCTGCTGAGGAGCCGCTTCACTTCCAGGGATCCCATCCGGGTCGTCGATGAAATCGCCCACTGGCACCGCCGGTATGGCATCCGGAACTTCAGTTTCTACGACGACGCCCTTCTCAACCGGGCACCGGAACGGGCCGTCCCCATGCTGAAGGAGATCATCCGGAGGGGCCTGGACTGCGATTTTCACTGTCCGAACGGTCTCCACCTGAGGGAGATCAGTGCCGAGGTCGGCCGGCTCCTTTACCGATCCCGCTTCCGGACCATCCGTTTCGGACTCGAAACGGCCTGTGAAAAACGCCAGATCGAAACCGGCGGCAAGGTCACCAACGAGGAACTCCGATCCGCCGTGGCGTACCTCAGAGAGGCGGGGTATCGCCCGGAGGACATCGGCATTTATCTTCTCTGCGGGTTGCCGGGCCAGGCCGCTGGCGAAATCAGGGAAAGCATCGAACTCGTGAAAGCCTGCGGGGCCGTACCCTTCCTGGCGGAGTTTTCACCGATCCCCGGAACGCCGATATGGGCAGAGGCCCTGAGGGTTTCACCCTATCCCATCGCGGACGAGCCCCTCTTTCACAACAATACCCTGATGCCGTGCCGGAGCGAGAGCCTGACCCCGGAGGTATTCCAGGAACTCAAGGGACTGTGCCGGGCCGGATAACCCCCTTTTCCTCTTGCATCGATCGGGAAAAGCCATTATATCCTTACGCAGGCATCGGCCGTTTTTTTTATGACGCACACTTTCTGGATAAAGCAGATCACCATCGCCCTCTTCTCGCTTTTGTTTCTCGCATTCGGCGTCTATCTTTTTCTCGCGGCCTACGGCATGAAAAACCCACTGGAATTCATCATGACCTTTTTCGGGTCGAACCTCATCATCCTGATCAGCCTGGTTGGACTCATCTATCCGGGGGTCAGGATTTTTTTGTACCTGAGAGATTTGAAGCCGCAACATCATGAATAAACAGGGTCCCTTCCACAAAATAAGACCGCTGATATCCGCCCTGGCCGTTTTATCGCTCCTGGCCCTCTTCTTTCTGTTCGGCCCGTCGCCTTCCTTCGCCTATGACCTCGAGCAGAAGGTCGTGAAACACGAGCTGGAAAACGGCCTTGTCGTTCTCATCCTCGAACGGCGCGTCAACCCCACCGTTTCCTTGTACATCCGCCACAAGGTCGGCGCCCTCCAGGAGGATGAAGGTTCGACGGGAGCGGCGCACCTTTTGGAACACATGCTTTTCAAGGGGACGAAAACGATCGGGACGAAGGATTATCGGCGGGAAAAGAGGATCCTCGATCAAATACGCCGGACCGGAAATGCCCTGGATCTGGAGCGGCTCAAGGGAGAAAGGGCGGACCGGGGGGTCATCGACGGGCTGTCGGAAAAGCTTCGACGTCTCCAGACGCAGGCCAAGGGCTTGATGGTGGACAACGAAATCGACAGGCTCTACACTGAAAACGGCGCCGTCGACCTCAACGCCTCGACGGGACAGGATCTGACCACCTACCATGTCAGCCTGCCCGCCAACAAGCTGGAGCTCTGGGCCCGGATCGAATCCGACCGGATGATGAATCCCGTGTTCCGCGAATTCTACCCGGAGCGGGACGTCGTGATGGAAGAGAGGAAGCAGACCGTTGAATCCACGCCGAAGAGAAAACTCACGGAGCTTTTTCTGGCCACGGCCTTCCAGGCCCACCCCTATCGAAGGCCCGTCATCGGGTGGCCGTCGGACGTGCAGTCCCTTTCCATGGATTACATCGAGTGGTTTTCCAGAACCTACCACGCGCCGAACAACACCGTCATCGCCGTCGTGGGTGATGTGGACCCGGTCAAGGCCCTGGGCATCGTCAAGAAATATTTCGGCGCGATCAAGCCGGTTTCCCTGCCGCCCCTTCGAATCACGGCGGAGCCGACCCAGCAGGGGGAAAAGCGCGTGGCGCTTGAAGCCGATGCCAACCCCCACCTGCTCATCGGCTACCACAAGCCCACCCTGCCCTCCTTCGACGATTATGTCTTCGACGTCATCGACGCGCTCCTCACACGGGGCCGGACCTCGCGTCTCTACAGAACCCTCGTGGAAGAGCGGGGAATCGCGGAGAGCATCAGCACGGCCAACGGCCTCCCCGGGGCGAAATACCCGAACCTTTTTGTGGTCATGGCCGCCCCGAGACATCCGCACACGGCGGAGGAACTCGAAGCGGCGATTCACGGGGAAATCGAAAAGCTGAAGAAGGAGCCCGTTTCCCCCCGCGAACTCGAAAAGGTCGTGAACCAGTTCCGGGCCGACCTGATCCGCGACCTCGACTCCAATGCCGGTCTTGCAGGCAAACTGTCCTACTACGAGGCCGTCGCCGGGGACTTCCGATATATCACGCGGCACATTCAGGTCGTCGAGTCGATCACGCCCGACGACATCATGAAAGTTGCCCGGAATTACCTCGTTCCGGAAAACAGGACTGTCGCAACATTGGTCAAGAGGGGAAAACCGTAATGGCGAGACTCGCCCTAGTCGTCCTTTTTATCACGGCCCTCCTGATCCCCCCGAGCGACGGGGCATGCTCGCCGCCCCTGCCCGACCCGCAGCGGCTCAAATACCCCCCTCTCACCTTCACGCCCCCTGAACCGGAAAGGGTCGAACTCGACAACGGCATGGTCCTTTATGTCCTCGAGGATCGTGAATTACCCGTGGTGAATGTCTCCGCCGTCATCCGGGTCGGTTCGGCCTATGACCCGCCGGGCCTCGAGGGGCTGGCCGAGATCACGGCCCATGTCATGCGAACGGGCGGCACCCGCGCCATGACGGGCGACGAGATCGACGACTTTCTGGAGTATACGGCCGCGTCCATTTCGGTGTCGTCGGGGACCGACGCCGCCTCGGCGGATCTGTTCGTTCTGAAAAAAGACTTTGACCGGGTGTTTCAGATCTTCTCGGATATTCTGACCCGCCCCGCTTTCGACGGCAAAAAGCTGGAACTTGCCAAGGGTCTCAAGATAGAGGAACTGAGAAGGGTCGCCGATGTCCCGCAAAGGCTCGCTTTCCGTGAGTTCCGGAAAGTGATCTACGGCGGAAATCCGCGGGGAAGGCTTGCCACCATTGAGTCCGTGGGACGACTGGCGAAGGAGGACCTGGCGGCGTTCCACAAGCGGTTCTTCTTTCCTCGAAATGTGATGATGGCCGTCGCCGGCGATGTGGACAGAAAAGAGATCGTCGAAAAGTTTCGCAGTCGATTCGCCGGGTGGCAGAATGAGGGGCGTATTCTACCCGTTGCGCCGCCGGGGGAAAAGGCCTCATCCTCCATCCATCATCTTCAGAAAGAAGGCCCCCAGTCGACGATCATCGTGGGGTTTCTGGCACCCGAGAAGAAGAGCCCCGATTCCTACCCTTTCACCGTGCTCGATTTCATCCTGGGCAGCGGCGGATTCAGGTCGAGGATCTTTCAGGAGATCCGCAGCAACCTGGGCCTTGCCTATAGCACCGGCAGTTATTACGAGGGCAGGGAGGGATACGGCATCTTCGGATCCTATGCCATCACCCGATCGGAAGCGACAGGGACGGTTCTCAGCCGCCTCCTGCAGATCCTGCAGGACGCCGGCCGCCGGCAGGTGCGGGAAGACGAATTGACCTGGGCCAAAAAATCGATTGTCAACAGTTTCATTTTTTCTTTCAGCTCCACCGACCTGATCACGACACAGCAGATGATGATCGAATTCCACGGCCTGCCCCCCGATTACCTCCGTGCCTATCGAAACCGGATCGAGGCCGTCCATCCTGAAGACGTTCTTGGGGTCGCGGCACAGTATCTGCGTGACGAACGGGCGACGACCCTGGTCGTCGGAGATGAATCAAAATTTGACCGTCCCCTTTCGACATTCGGGGATGTCCATAAAATCGACTGGAGATAGAGCATGATCGATCAGGCCCTTTACCAGCGAATCGCGGCGAGGATGAGGTCCTACCGTGACGACATGGTTCGCATGCAGATCGAACTGACGGCCATCCCGGCCATCGGCCCGGACAACGGCGGGGACGGGGAGGAGCGGAAGGCCGCTTTTCTCGTCCAGCGGCTCCGCGACCTGGGTTTCGAGTGCATCGAGGATCATCCGGTGCCGGACAACCGGGTTCCCTGCGGATATCGTCCGAACATCGTCGTTCACCTCCAGGGCAACCGGGACGACGGGAAGGTCTGGATCTTCACTCATCTCGACATCGTCCCTCCCGGTGAAATGTCCGCCTGGGAGGCCGACCCGTATCGGGCTTTCGAACGGGAGGGCAGGATCTACGGCCGGGGGACGGAGGACAATCAGCAGGACATGGTGGCCTCCATCTTTGCCGCCAAGGCCTTCCTAGACGAGGGCATCCGGCCTGAACGCCCCGTCGGGCTCGTCTTCGTGTCCGATGAGGAAACAGGAAGCAAATGGGGGATCGAGTATCTGGTCCGCCACGGGAAAATTCCCTTCAAGAAGTCCGATCTGCTGATCATCCCCGATTTCGGTAACGACGAGGGCTCCATGATCGAGGTGGCGGAAAAGAGCATGCTCTGGGTGCGTTTCCAGACGAAGGGTAAACAGTGTCACGCCAGCACGCCATCCCTCGGGAACAACGCTTTCCTGGCCGCGTCACATCTTGTCGTCCGCCTGCAGGCGCTTCACACCCTCTTCGGCGCCGTTGACCCGGTCTATGATCCGCCGGTGAGCACCTTCGAACCCACGAAAAAAGAGGCGAATGTCCCGAACGTCAACACGATTCCCGGCGACGATGTCTTCTACCTGGACTGCAGGGTCCTCCCCCGGTATGCCCTGGACGACGTGCTTCATCGGATTCGGGGTCTGGCCGATGAAATTGAAGGGGTCTTCGGCGTCACGGTCGACATGTCGCCTATCCAGAAAAATCAGGCTCCCCCGCCCACCCCGGACGATGCCCCCGTTGTCCGTGCACTGCAGAGAGCCGTCAGGGACGTCTACGGTGTCTCCGCCTCCCCCGTCGGCATCGGCGGCGGCACCGTGGCGGCATTCTTCCGGCAGGAGGGGTTTCCTGCCGCCGTGTGGAGCCGAATCGGCCTGAACGCCCACCAGCCCAATGAAAGCTGCCTCATCGAAAACATGCTGGGCAACGCGAGGGTTTACAGCCACCTCTTTCTCCAGTTCTGAGGAGAACGGAAAACCTGTTGCAATCAGGGCGCTAACGTGTTAGCATCCTTGGGAAAATCAGACAGGAGAGCGTGATTCCTTATTGAAGGCACAGCTGGAAGATTTATCCCTCCGCAAGTTAAACTTCCCGAATAACAACGTCCTTCGCCTTCTGATCGGCGAACGCGACCAGCACATCAAACTCATCGAAAAACTTCAGAAGGTGAAGATCTCCGTGCGGGGGAACCACGTCTCCCTCTCGGGGGAGCATTTCGATGTCGATCTCACGGAGAATCTCCTCGTGCAACTCTACGGCCTCATTGAAAAAGGCTATCCCGTTTTTTCAACGGACATCGATTTTGCACTGAGGATCCTGAAGGAGAACCGTTCCACCCGTCTCGAGGATATTTTTCTCGACCGGGTTTTTATCTCCTCGAAAAAGCGGATCATCACGCCCAAGAGCATCGCCCAGAAACAGTACATCGACGCCATCAGGAAACACGACATGGTCTTCGGTATCGGACCGGCGGGCACGGGGAAAACCTACCTGGCCATGGCGATGGCGGTCGCCTATCTCACGGACAGAAAAGTCAACCGCATCGTTCTGACGAGGCCTGCGCTGGAAGCCGGGGAAAGGCTGGGCTTCCTCCCCGGCGACCTGGCGGACAAGATCAACCCCTATCTCCGCCCCCTCTATGACGCCCTCTACGATATGATGGATTTCGACAAGGCCATGGACCTGACCGCGAAGGGAATCATCGAAGTCGCCCCGCTGGCCTTCATGAGGGGACGAACGCTCAACGATTCGATCGTGATCCTCGACGAAGCCCAGAACACCACTTCCGAGCAGATGAAGATGTTCCTCACCAGACTCGGATTCGGGTCAAAAGCCATTATCACCGGGGACGTAACCCAGACGGACCTGCCCTCCGAGAAGACATCGGGTCTGATCGAAGTGGAGGGCATCCTGCGACAGACACCGGGCATCAGCTTCATCTACTTCACCGAAATAGACGTGGTCAGGCACCCCCTTGTCCAGGACATCATACGGGCCTACAACCACACGGACCGGAGGAAAACCCGTCCCAGGGAGACCTGAGTCCACGGCAACTCTCCCCGCACTCTTCGAAGACTTCCGGAGCGGTCCATGTCCATCGTCATCACAAACAGGCAGGCGATCGCGAATCTTGACATTCCCTCCCTGCGCCGAACCGTCCGAAGGATCCTGAAACAACTGGATCGGGAAAGGGACGAACTCAGCATTCTGCTCGTCGAAGACCGCGAGATCCGGGACCTCAACCGGGATTACCTGAAGAGGAACCGGCCGACCAACGTCATCGCCTTTCCCATGCTGGAAGGCCCCTTCAAAAAAATCCACCCTCAGGTTCTGGGTGATGTCGTCGTTTCAGTGGAAACCGCGTCCCGGGACGCAAAGAAAGTCGGTATGACCCTTGAGGATGAGGTTCTTTTTCTTCTGATCCACGGCATTCTTCACCTCCTCGGTTACAACCACGAGGGCTCGAGAGGCAAAGGCCTTCGCATGAGGGACAAGGAACGGGAGATCTATGCCGCCGTGAAAAATACCGCCGGGACATAAAAAAGCGGCGCCGGTTCCGGCGCCGCTTGATCGTTCGCCCTCCGCGGGTGCAATCACCCTCCCGCATCGGTCTTGGCGGTCTTTATCCTGATGACCTGCCCCTTTTTCAGCTGGTCGCTTTTTAAATGGTTCAGCTTTTTGATTTCCGACGCCGACGTGTTGTAGCGCGACGCCAGGGCGAAAAGCGTGTCCCCCTGCCTGACCTTGTAGGAGATGACGTCCGGGCCGCCCGACGGGGTCTGCTTCTTGCCCCTATCTTTTTTTGCCGCCTTCGTCTTCTTCGATTTGGATCTCGTGGCCAGCGGTACCCGGATGACCCTGCCTGACTTGAGCTTCGTCTGGCTGCTGCTCATCCCGTTATAGGCCAGAAGCGTCTTGGAGGACACACCGTACTGACCGGCTATGGACTGGACCGTCTCGCCCGAGCGGACCCGATGCTTGACGTACTTCCTTCCCTTCCGCGCCTTCGTCCTCTCGTAGACAGGCGGCTTCGCTTCCTCGATCTGAGGCTCCGCCATGGCGAGCTGCTTGCCGAGCCCGACGGGAACCTTCAGGCTGTATTCTTTGTCCGGGGTTTGCTGGTGACGAAGCTCCGAGTTGAGCAATATGAGCGTCTCCGTGGGGATGCTGAGGTTCCGGGCGATTTCCTGGAGCCGCATGCTCTTCTGTGTCTTGACGAGTTCGTATTCGATGGGGCACGCCATATCGCCCTCGAGATCCATGCCGTATCTTTTGGGATCTTTGATGATATGAAGCGTGGCGAGGAAGCGCGGCACGTACCGTGCCGTTTCGTAGGGCAGCAGGTGATAGAGATCCCAGAACCGGTCGAGATAGTTTATCTGCTGTGTGGAGATGACCTTCAGGACCCGCCCCTCACCGCAGTTATAGGCGGCCAGTACGGTCAGCCAGTCCCCGAAGATGCTGTGCAGATCCTTCAGGTAGGCAATGGCGGCTCTCGTCGATTTCTCGACGCTCATCCGCTCATCGACCCACAGGTCGCGGGTGAGCCCGTATTTATACCCCGTGGAGGGGATGAACTGCCAGAGGCCCAAAGCGCGCGCCCTCGAGAGCGCGTGTGCCTGGAAGCCGCTTTCCACCAGGGGCAGCCACGCCAGTTCCTGCGGCAAGCCGGCATCCTTGAGATAACGTTTGACGATCGGAAGGTAGAACCCGGATCGCTGGTAGGATCGGATGAAGAAACTCCGCTCTATCGTTTGAAAGGAGCGGATCTCCTTCTCCACGTCGTCGTTCATCACGATCGGTATCTCGCCTCGTTTCCCGTTGGTGAGCCCGCTCTTGGAGGTGTAGATCTGCACGATCCGCATGGAGATCATCAGGCGCAGGTCGTCCTTCTGGCGGGCCAGGTTGGATTCCCCGTTGACGTCCAGAATAAGGGCGTAAGCCTGGTCGAGTGTCTTGAGTGCCCGATCGATATCCCCCTTCTGCCGGTATTCTTCCGCCTGCTTGAGCAGGACGAGGGATTCGTCCATCTCATCCTCCGGCTCATCGATCGCGACGTCCGGCTCATAACCCTGGTTTTCCAGGGTTGCCCCCGGGGCGGACGGTGAAACGCCGATTCGATCGCCCGGTTCATTGAGCACCTTTTTGGCCGTCACTTCAGGGGGGCAGTCCTCGCCGGTTGCGGCGGAGGCTCTGTCTGCGGGCGCCGGGGCGTTGTTCAACCGGGTGAGTTGAACGGGTTTCTGGGATGAGCCGTCTTTTACCGCGCGGTTTTTCTGCGTGGTCTGAGGGGCTTTCGAATCGGATCCGACGGATTCCGTCACGGAGGGTGTGGAGTGCGCGCAGGAAATCAGGAAGAGAAGAAGAGCCGGAAGTACAACCCACTTCGAAAAAGACATCGGAAAAACTCCTTTAGCTGGCGTCTTCGGGCCGAACCCCGCAAGATCCGCCCGTGGCGGCGGGCCGGGCGAAAAAAGGGCGCCCTTTCCTGATGGATGACAGAACATTCGCGCCTCGGTTCATAGGCGCATCTATCAAAACCCTGCGCGGAATGTCAAAGGTTATTTGCTCCCGCGGGACAAACCAGACCGTAAACGGGAGAATTCATTGCCCAGATAGTTATTTATGCAAAAATGGAGCCTTTCAGCGGCTCCTCGTGATCAAACGCGGTTCGACACACGAAAATCTTTGTTATTTCAGGCCCGGGACGCCGTCGTCTCGCTCAAAAGGTAGGCCTCTATGAAGCCATCGATTTCGCCATCGAGGACTTTCTGTACATTTCCGACTTCAAGATTCGTGCGGTGGTCCTTGATCAACTTGTAGGGATGGAGGACGTAGGATCGGATCTGGCTACCCCAGGCGATTTCCTTTTTTGATGAATGGAGGGCGTCCCTCTTCTCCTCCTGCTCCTTCCTCTTGAGTTCGAAGAGTCTTGAACGGAGGACTTTCAGGGCCATCGCCTTGTTTTTGTGCTGGGAGCGCTCGTTCTGGCATTGGACGACGATGTTGGTGGGAATGTGCGTGATCCGGACGGCGGAATCCGTCTTGTTGACGTGCTGCCCTCCCTTGCCCCCGGCCCTGTATGTGTCAATTTTGAGGTCCTTTTCGTCGATATCCACGACAATTTCATCGTCTACCTCCGGATAGACGAACACGGAGGCGAAGGAGGTGTGCCGGCGGCTGCTGGCATCGAAGGGGGAAATCCGGACCAGCCTGTGGATACCCGATTCGGCCTTGCTGTAACCATAGGCGTATTCCCCTTCAATATGGACGGTGGCACTTTTGACACCGGCTTCCTCACCGTATTGATAGTCGAGGATGCTTGTTTTGAAGCCCTTCTTTTCCCCCCACCGCAGATACATTCTCAGGAGCATCTCCGCCCAGTCCTGTGCTTCGGTGCCCCCGGCGCCTGCATGAATGGTCATAATGGCGTTTTTTCCGTCTTCCACCTGACCGAGCAGAGACCGGATCTCTTCGTCCCTGACGTTTTCCAGAATGCCGTCCGCATCGCCTTCCAGTTCAGCGAGGGTTCTCTCGTCCGCCTCTTCTCGGGCGATGTCGTAGAGTTCCTCCAGGTCCCGGGCGGCCGTTTCCAGTTTTTTGAAACGCTCGATGGTCGCCTCCAGGCGGGTCTTTTCCCTCAGCAGCTCCCTCGCCTTGTCGGGCTGATTCCAGAGATCCTGTCTCGAGGCGGACTTCTCCAGCTCCTCCAGTCTCATCTGCCGGTTTTCTATTTCAAAGATAACCTCGAAGCGTGTCGAGTTTTTTCCTTGTTTCCTTTATTTTACCCGGTAGATCTTCGAACATTTACGATTCCCTCCGTCTTGTAATGATGAAAATCATGAAGAAAAAAGCCATGCAAAAATATACGAAAAAATCCCCGAACCTGGAATAAAAGGTTCCGCCCTCCATGACATGAAACAGGCCCTGCAGAACCGTCGTTTCAAAAAGCGCTGTCCCCGAGAGAATCTCTCCCGTCGGCGCGATGAAGGCGCTGATCCCCGTGTTGGCCGCCCGGATGATGAAGAGGCGGTTTTCCACCGCCCTGAATGCGGTGATGGCCAGGTGCTGGTAGGGGGCGGAAGACTTACCAAACCAGGCGTCGTTCGTCAGATTGACCAGAAAAGACGCGCCCCTTTCCCGGTAAGCCCGGCTGATCTCGGGAAAGATTGCTTCGTAGCATATCAGAATTCCCACTTTTTCGCCATCCATCGATAGAGGCTCGAAGCCCTCGCCGGGCAGAAAATCTCCGACGCCGACGGCCAGCTTTTCAACAAAGGGGAAAAACGGCCTCAAGGGGACATACTCACCATAGGGGACCAGATGGACCTTGTCATACCGCCCGAGAATCTCCCCTTGCGGGGAGAGAAGGTAGGCGCTGTTCTGAAAATGCGTCCGGTTTTCAATCCGCCGGTAGCTGATGCTGCCGAAAATGAGAAAGGCCTTCGCGCTTCTCGCCACCGCTAAAACCTCCCCTTGTTTTTCATCGACCTGCTGGAAGAGGAAAGGGGTCGCCGTTTCCGGCCAGACGATCAGGTCGGGGCTGCCCAAGGCTGCTTTCCCCGAGAGTTCCGTGTATGTCCGGATCGTCTCCTGCTGAAAACGGGGATCCCATTTGATGCTCTGATCGACATTTCCCTGCACAATCGCAACGGGTTTCGAGGGGGTGTTTCTGATTCGGGCTCCCGTGTCGGCAAGCCGGTAGGCCCCGTAAGTGTAAGCGGCGGAGAGCAGGATGCTTCCGGCCACGAGCTCCGTCAGGACGACGAACCTGCTTTCCTTCTGCGTGATGAGGTCGCATAGAACGGCATTGACGAGAACGAGAAGAAAAGAGACGCCGTAGGGACCCGTCAGGTCGGCAATCTGGATCATGGGAAGGTTCAGATACTGGCTGTATGCCAGGCTCCCCCAGGGAAAGCCCGTCAGGAGATGGGCCTTCCCGTATTCCAGAAGGACCCACAGGAGGGGTGCGGTCACGGCAAGGGGTACCTGCCGCCTGCCCAGATAGTTCACAGCGGCGGCAAACAGGGAAACGTAAAGACTCAGGTAGAGCGTCAGGAGGAGCATGATGAGGATACCGAGCCAGAGGGGGAGATGGCCGTACTGGACAACGACGCCCGACACCCAGTAGAGGAGACCGACATTGTACACCAGGCCGGCAACAAGACCCAGCATGAAGGCACCGGCCATATCCCGCCCTCTCAGGACGCAGAGGAGGGGTACCAGGCAGACCCAGCCAAATGCCCAATGTCCGAATTTCGGGAATGAAAGGAACAGGAGAACACCGGAAAGGACCGAAAGCAGGAGCGAACGATAATCCCGTCGAATCGCCGGGAACGACTTGCGGCGGGTTTTCTTGATCTTTGACCCCTTTTCTATGAGACCTCTCCTTTTTTTCTGATCTTGACCCTCTTGATGCTTCTCTCGTCCGCCGAGGCAATCACCATTTCAAGGCCGTCGTGCTCGATCACGTCGCCCGTCATGGGGATCCGTTTCAGGGCATCCAGGATGAATCCTCCGAGGGTCTCGTACTTGCCCTCGGGAATTTCAACGCCGAAGCGCTGCGCGAAATCCTCGATCTCCACACGGCTGTCCACCAGGGTGTAGCCGTCGGGGAGATCGACGAATTTTTCCTCTTCCTTGTCGTGCTCGTCCTGGATTTCGCCGACGATCTCCTCGATCAGGTCCTCCAGTGTGACGAGTCCCGACGTCCCGCCGTACTCATCGATAACGATGGCCATGTGCAGCTTTTTTTCCTTCAATTCGTGAAGAAGAGAGTGGATGTTCTTTGTTTCCGGTATGAAATAGGGTTTCCTGAGGATGGAGAGGATGTCTTCCTGCCGGACGGGCCTGGGCCAGAACTTCAGGAGATCCTTGACGTTGAGGATCCCGATGATGTTGTCGATGCTCCCGCTGTATACGGGAATCCGCGTGTGCCCGCGCCGATTGATGAGCTCGATGATCTCTTCGATGGCGGTATGGCTTCCAATCGCCAGGATATCGGTTCGTGGAATCATGACCTCCCGTGCCAGGGTTTCCCGGAATTCGAGGATGCTCTCGATCATGGCGCCGGACTGGGCGTCGATGAGGCCTTTTTCCTCACCGGCGTCAATGATGGACTGAATTTCCTCCTCGAGCCGGCTTTGACCCTCATCCGGGGTGCCGGCCAAGAACAACTTTCTTATGCTGTCCAGAATTTTCCCCATGGGAGCGCTCCCAGCTTCACAAACCCCTCAGATATTCCGGTCTCAGAAAGTCCAGACGCTTTTTCTCGACCACGCTGTCGAGTATGCCCAGAAGCTTTTCACGATCGGCGGGCAGCCTCGCCCGAACGGGCAGGTAGTTTGAAGCGTGGTTGGATGTGAAAAAACAATCCGTAAAGCGTGACGCCGCAACGATGGCGCGGAGTTCCCCAAGCAGATCGAAAACACCCGGCAGCACAAAAGCCCCGTTGCGGCAGGCCTCATACAGCGGCGTTCCCGGCACGATCATGACCGTGAGCATGCCGGTGAACTCCGGGTCGATATCCGTCAGGATCCGGGCGGTCTCCCCGGCGTGATCCGCGCTCAACTCAACCCCACCGATGCCCAGAAGGGCGGTGACCGAAAGGGTGATCCCGGCCTGCTTTACCCTCCGGCCGGCTTCGACCATCTGCTCATAGCTGACCCCCTTCCGGATCCGCCGGAGGACCTCCTCGCTTCCCGTCTCCACGCCCAGGTAGACAATCCTGAGCCCCCCTTCCTTCAGGTCGGTAAGTTCTTCCGGGCTTTTCCGGAGGATGCTCTTCGCGTTGGCGTAAGTGCCGACCCGCTGCACCCCGCGGATGTTCTCCCGGATGGACCGCAGGATCTCGAGAAGCCTGCGCTGGGGAATGATGAGGGCATCTCCGTCACAGAGAAAAACCCGTTCCACCCCGCGCAGGGTAGCGCCGGCCTCCCGGATGTCCTCCTCGATTTCTTCCTGCGTCTTGATCCGGAACCGTTTCTGCTTGTAAGCGGCACAGAAGGTGCACCGGTTATGGGAACACCCGACGGTCGCCTGCAGAAGAAGGCTCCGGGCTTCGCTGGGGGGCCGGATGATTCTTCCTTCATACTTCATAACACTCTACTCGAGATCGCCGCTGTAAGGATTGATTCGGATATCGTGAAAACAGTTGTGGCAGAACGCTTTCGGGTCCACATGCCCGCAGCCGTACCCCCAGAGATCGAACGTCCGACAGTCCGCGCAGAGCGGAACGTCGCATCCATCACAGTATATGACCGAGCTTCTCGTCCTGCAGGCGCCGCAGATTTCCTTCCCGTCCGTCACCCTCATCGCCGGTACTCCTTTTTCGATCGTTCGGGCTAATCTATATCATGCTCCGACAAAACGCAAGCCGTCTGCCGACGTCTCACGGATGATTTTCGGGGAGAAAAAAGAGATATGGCAGACATCTTGCAAAAAATATTTCTCTGTTTCAGTCATTCAGAAAAATTTTTTTTCACTTTTTCGGCGTTTTTAACAAATATCGCTTGACATTATACGAACATTCTTTATAACGATTCTCAACTCGAGTAATTTTTTTGTCGATAAATGAAACGGAACGGGCATCGTTGTGAAGATGGACGCAGACCGGCAGATAAAAACAAGAAGGAGATCTCTGAATGGACGACAATGTCTGTCTAACCCAGGAGGCGGAGCCTCCCGGTAGACGCACCGGCCCCTCCGGTTCGGCTCTGGATGAGCTGAAAGAACAACCATCCCCACCTTCCGTGGCAATCACCACGACCAGGAAGAACAGGTCCGTATTTCTCTTTCCCACCCGAGGCTTCAGCACCTGCAAACCCAGCGCGCGGTCCAAGGCGTTCCAGAAACGTTTCTATCCGGACACCACGCTCGTCGAATGGAATGACTGGCAGTGGCAGCTGAAAAACCGCATCACCGGCCTCGAGGCCCTCTCGCAGATGATCTGGCTCTCCGATGACGAGATCAGCACCATCATGAGGCGGGGCGGCAGCGTTCCGCTGAGCATCACACCTTACTACGCCAGCCTGCTTGACGCGATGGACCCGGAGCAGCCTATCCGGCGCACGGTGATTCCCAGAAGCCTCGAGTTCCACCAGTCCTGGGAAGAATCCGACGACCCCCTCGGCGAGGAGACGGACAGCCCCGTCCCGGGCCTCGTGCATCGCTACCCGGACCGGGTTCTCTTTCTCGTGACGAATTTCTGCTCGACGTACTGCCGCTACTGCACCCGTTCCCGCATCCTTGATCACGGCAATGGCGGTCAGCCGGGAAAGAAACGCCTGGAGCAGGCCATCGATTACATCGCGTCGACCCCCCAGGTCCGTGACGTGCTCCTCTCCGGCGGCGACCCCCTGACCCTGCCCGACGAGAGTCTGGACTGGCTTCTCTCGAAGCTTCGGGCCATCCCCCATGTCGAACTGCTCCGGATCGGGACCAAGGCACCCGTCGTGCTGCCCCAGCGCATCACCGCCAGGCTGACTTCCGTTCTGAAGCGGTACCACCCGCTGTGGATGAGCATACACTTCACTCACCCCTCGGAACTCACGCCGGAGGTCGGGCAGGCCTGCGCCCGTCTTGCCGACGCTGGTATACCCCTGGGAAGCCAGACGGTGCTGCTGGCGGGTATCAACGACGACGTGGAGGTGATGACCCGTCTGGTCCACGGACTTCTCAAGATCCGGGTGAAACCCTATTACCTCTACCAGTGCGATCCCATCTCGGGGTCTTCGCACTTCCGCACGCCGGTGGAGAAGGGACTCGAAATCATCCGCGGACTGCGAGGTCATACGACGGGCTACGCCGTCCCCACATACGTCATCGACGCCCCCGGCGGCGGGGGCAAGATTCCCCTCCTGCCGGATTACGTCACGGGACGGGACGGCCATGACCTGCTGCTCAGGAACTACCAGGGTCAGATTTACCGCTACCCCGACGTGAACTGCCAGGGCGATCCCGGTCCGTCTTTCCTCTGCGTCTGACGATCCCCTTTATAGCCCGGGCCGAAAAGAGTGAGCACCGGAATCGGCCGGCGTGAATTCTTCAACCGGAGAGCGTTTCTTTGCGTAACCCCAGATCCCCGGCCAGCAGACAATATCGCGCCGCAAGGGGCAAGGGCAAGACGGTTGTCGGCATCACCTACGATCTCCGGGAGGACTATCTCAGGGAGGGCTACACCGAGGAGGAAACGGCTGAATTCGATCGGCTCTCCACCATCGATGCCATCGATCAGACCCTCCGCGCCCTGGGATTCCTCACGGACCGCATCGGCCACATCCGGACCCTGACCCGGCGTCTCGCCCGGGGCGATCGCTGGGATATCGTCTTCAATATCGCCGAGGGCATGCACGGACTGGGGAGGGAAGCGCAGATCCCGGCCCTCCTGGATGCCTACGGCATCCCGCACACCTTTTCGGACGCTCTCGTTCTCGGATTTACCCTCCACAAAGGGTTGACCAAACATGTCCTCAGGGACCTCGGCATCCCGACGGCGGAATTCGTGGTTGTTGACCGTGAATCCGACTGCGACAACATCCGCCTGCCCTTCCCTCTTTTTGTTAAACCTGTGGCCGAAGGGACGGGCAAGGGCATCACCGCGTCATCAAAAGTCCTCTCCCGGCGGGAACTGCGACCCCTCTGCCGCACACTGTTAAAGCGTTACAACCAGCCCGTGATCGTGGAGAGCTTCCTTCCCGGCCGGGAATTCACCGTGGGCATCATCGGTACGGGAAAGAACGCCCGGACCGTGGCGGTGCTCGAGATCGGGCTCAGGGCAAAGGCGGAGCGGGGGGTTTATTCATACCTCAACAAGGAATACTGCGAAGAGCTCGTCGATTACTATCTCGCCCGGGACGACGAGGCAATGCAGGCCAGGAAGGTGGCCCTCGTCGCATGGCGGGCACTGGGCTGCCGTGACGCCGGTCGGGTCGATTTGCGCTCGGACAGGGAGGGAAACCCCCATTTTCTCGAGGTGAATCCCCTTGCCGGGCTTCATCCCACGCATTCGGACCTGCCCATCCTCTGCAACCTGGCCGGGATGAGCTACCGCCGGCTTATCCGCGCAATTATGGACTCGGCACTGAAACGGGCTGCCGCGAACCGCGCACACGGGCCCGCCCCGAAAAAATAAACGCTGTCGGTCAAACCGGGCATCACCCATGGAAGAACACCGGGCTTTGAGGATTGTCGTCCTCCACAATGACGTTCCGGACCCCGCGCCCCTCGATGAACAGGACGCCCTTTTGCAGGCCGAATCGGTGAGGGCCGCCCTGTCAGAAGCCGGTCACGAGGCGGTCAAGGTACCCTTCCCCCTGGATACCCGGCGCGTGATAGACGAACTCCGCACGCTCGGACCGGCGCTCGTGTTCAACCTCGTCGAATCAGTAGAAGGCCGGGGACGGCTCATCCACCTCGCTCCGACGGTTCTCGATCACCTGAAAATACCCTACACAGGATCTTCGACGGAAGCCCTCTTCCAGACCTCCCATAAGCTCCTGGCGAAAAAATGCCTGAAAGACGCCGGGATACGCACGCCCCCGTGGTACTCGACGGGGGACAAGGCGGCGGGCGTGAAAATCCCTGAAGGACCCTTCATCCTGAAGTCCGTCTGGGAGCATGCCTCCATCGGGCTGGAAGACGACTGCATCATCCGTACCGGGGATCCGGATAAGCTCCGGACGGAGTTGGAGCGGCGGAGAGAACAACTGGGCGGCGAGGCTTTCGCTGAAACGTACATCGACGGCCGTGAGTTCAATCTTTCCCTTCTGGGGAAAAAAGGAAACGTCGAGCTCCTGCCGCCGGCCGAAATCTTGTTCCGGGATTTTCCGGAGGGTAAACCCCGGATCGTGGGCTACCGTGCGAAGTGGGACGACGGCGCTTTCGAGTACCGCAACACGCCGCGGCGCTTCGACTTCCCACGAGAGGACAGGCCGCTCATCGAAGAGTTGAAAAACATCTCGAGAGCCTGCTGGGAGATCTTCGGTCTCCGGGGATACGCCCGTGTGGACTTTCGGGTGGACCGGGACGGAATCCCGTGGGTCCTGGAAGTAAATGCCAATCCCTGCCTGACGCCGGACAGCGGCTTCGTGGCGTCAGCAGAGGAACGCGGCCTGGCATACAGAAGTCTCATCATCCGTATCACCGAAGAAGCCCTGTTCCCGACAGGAGGGGGTCTTGCGTGAAGGACCGGCTGCGCGTGTCGAAGGGCCACCGACAAGACCATCCGGGGGGCCCGCTTTCCCCGTCTGACGCCTTTTCTGGCCGGCCCGGCCGCAACGCCCCCGGGGAAGGCCTTTTCACTGAAAAATCGGGGGCGGGATTCTGCCGGAGGGACCGATAGACGCCGCGTTTCCCCCGTTCGCGCTAAGGATCTGAAGTGCGCTGCATCGGCTCTACAGAGGACTTATCGAAGCTGCGTTCGGTCCTGTCCTGGGTTGTGGCGCAACCCGAAACTGAAAGTGCGAAAAGCAGAACGAGCAAAAGGACTGCAATCTTATTCATCTGATGGTCTCCTTTTCCAGCCTGAAGCTTTCTTTTTATTTAATACTGGAAAAAGGATATCCGCCATCCGGTAATGTCTGATTTTCGTATTCGAAAAACCTGAGGCGACGAACGGCGCGTGCGTTTCTCAAGGCTGGGGCCGGCCATGCAGGGCCGCCCGTCTCATGGGATCGACCACCTGCCGGGAGCGATCGTAACGGGGGGCGACACTCAAGGGTTCGGGTAGACGAATTCGTTACCGAGGACGCTTTTTTCGGTGATAACGCCGTCCGGCGTGTCGATTTCGAAATGATAGTCCGTAATGAAACCATCTGATTTCAATTTCTTGCTGACGGCCAGGAGGATACGCTGGGCCTCCGTGGGGTCTTCGGTCAGCACGTCTACATGAATTCTCGCTCTCATGCAAAAGCTTCCCTGTTAAAAAAATCCGCTTGCTCTGCGTTATCTAAGCCAGAAAGGGTTTCAGCGCATCGGCTGAAACCCTTTCTTGATTTCTGGCGGGGCCGATGGGATTTGAACCCACGCCCTCCGACGTGACAGGCCGGCGTTATAACCTGGCTTAACTACGACCCCGCAAAATGGTAGGCGGAACAGGACTTGAACCTGTGACATCCACGGTGTAAACGTGGCGCTCTCCCAGCTGAGCTATCCGCCCTTGTAAAAAAATCTTTAAAAAAGTGTGGACTCTTTAACAACTCCGGGGGGGAATTGTCAAGTCGTAAATGAGGAAGTGTCCCCGGTTGAAAGTCCTCTGAAAAGCCGGTCAGATCCGGGTTTTCCACCGGCATTGCGTCGAGCGAACCCTTTACGCGTGAACGGCAACCGGCTCCTCTCCGGCAACCTTCTCCCGCCTCTCGTCCTTGATCCCGGGGGTCGATTCAACCATGAGGGCTACACCCAGCACTTCATCCACGTTTTCCACGAACTTGATCTCAAGAGCTTTGAGCACATTACCGGGAATGTCGACCATGTCTTTCTCGTTTTCCCGCGGTATGATGACCGTTTTGATGTTGCCCCGATGGGCGGCCAATATTTTTTCCTTCAGGCCGCCGATGGGGAGGACGCGGCCTCTCAGGGTGATCTCGCCGGTCATGGCCAGGTCTCCCCGGACCTTTCGTTTCAGCAGCGCCGAGGCGATGGAAGTGGCAATCGCAATCCCGGCGGAAGGCCCGTCTTTCTGGATGGCGCCTTCGGGGACATGGATATGGATATCCCTGTCCTTGTAGGAACTCTCATCGATGCCGAGCCTGTCGGCTCTGGACCTCACATACGTGAGGGCCGCCTGCGCCGATTCCTGCATGACATCCCCGAGTTTGCCCGTCAGGGTCAACTTCCCGGTTCCGGGCATCGTGGTGGCCTCCACAGTCAGGAGCTCCCCGCCTACCTCCGTCCAGGCCAGCCCGATCGTCAGCCCCACGGAATCCTTTCCTTCCGTCTCGCCGAAACGGAACTTCGCGATACCCAGATATTTTTCTGCGGCCTTCGACGTGATCTTGATCGTCCCTTTTTGGCCGTTCGTGACGATCTCACGGGCCACCTTGCGGCAGATCGAGGCGATTTCCCTCTCGAGGTTGCGGACACCCGCTTCCCGTGTGTACCGCCGGATGACCTCCAGAATGGACCCGTCCGTGAACAGGATTTCCTTGGGCGTCAGCCCGTTGGCCTCCAGCTGTTTGGGGACCAGAAACTTCTTCGCGATATTGAGCTTCTCCGGTTCCGTGTACCCGGCAATCCGGATGACCTCCATCCTGTCCTGAAGCGCCGCCGGAATGGTCGGCAGGATGTTGGCCGTCGTGATGAACATCACGTCGGAGAGGTCATAGTCGACCTCCAGGTAATTATCGTTGAAGGCCGTGTTCTGCTCCGGGTCCAGCACTTCCAGGAGCGCCGCGGAGGGGTCCCCCCTGAAATCGGAGCTCAGCTTGTCGATCTCATCGAGGCAGAAGACGGGGTTGTTCGTACCGGCCTTCTTCAGAAGCTGGATGATCTTGCCGGGCAGAGCACCGATGTAGGTTCTCCGGTGACCGCGGATCTCCGCCTCATCCCTCAATCCGCCCAGGGAGAGCCTCACAAACCGCCGGTCGGTCGCCCGCGCGATGGACTTGGCCACGGAGGTCTTGCCGACACCGGGCGGCCCGACAAGGCAGAGAATCGACGCCTTGTTCTTCTTGACCAGCGATTGGACCGCCAGGTACTCCAGGATCCTCTCCTTGACCTTCTTCAGGCCGTAATGATCCTCTTCCAGGATCTGTTCCGATTCCTTGAGGGTGTGCTTGTTCTCCGTTTTTTCACTCCAGGGCATGTCGAGAAGCCAATCGATGTAGTTCCTCACCACGGTGGCCTCGGCCGACATGGGGGACATCATCTTGAGCTTCTTGATCTCGTGCTTGACCTTCTTGTGCGCCTCCTCGGAGAGCTTTTTCTGTTTGAGCCGCTTTTCAAGCTCCTCGATCTCGCTGCTCAGGTCATCCTTGTCGCCGATCTCCTTCTGGATGGCCCTCATCTGCTCGTTGAGGTAGTAATCCTTCTGGGTCTTCTCCATCTGTTTTTTGACCCTGCGCTTGATCCGCTCCTCCAGTTCGAGAATCTCCGTCTCCGACAGGATCTGGGAATAGATCTTTTCAAGCCGCTCGGCCACGTCGACGATTTCCAGGATGTTCTGCTTCTGTTCAAGCTTGATGTTGAGATGGGAAGCGACCACATCGGAAAGCTTGCCGGGCTGTTCGATACCGGCAATGGTGTCCAGCATCTCCGGCTGAATCTTCTTGCTGAGCTTCGCGTAGGCCTTGAAGGCATCGACCACGAGCCGGTTCAGGGCCTGCAAATCCGACATCGACTTGCTGGAGGATTCTTCCACTTCCGAGACGTTCACCAGGAAGTGGGTGTCGTGCGCCAGATATTCCCGGACGAATCCCCTCTTTTTCCCCTCCACGAGGGCCTTCACGGTCCCGTCGGGAAGCCGCAGCAGCTGAATGATGACGCCGATGGTCCCGATGCGATAAATGTCGTCCTCCGTCGGGTCGTCTTTCTGGGCGCTTTTCTGCGCGACGAGGAATATCTCGTTTTCATGCTTCATGGCCGACTCGAGGGCGCTGATCGACTTTTCCCGGCCCACGAAAAGCGGTACAATCATGTATGGGAAAACCACCACATCCCGCAGGGGCAGGAGCGGCACTTTGTATATCTTGTCCGTTTTTTTGCTGTCTTTCATGAAATCAAACATGGAACCTTTCTTTCCTCTTAGGCAGTTTCTGATTTGGACTCGAAAAGGAAAATGGGCTTGCCCCTGGATACGACCACGTCTTCATTGATGACGCATTCCTTCACGTCCGTCCTCGAGGGGATGTCGTACATGATGTCCAGCATGGTGTTTTCGAGGATGGCTCTCAATCCCCTTGCGCCGGACTTGCGCTCCACGGCCAGCCGGGCGATGGCCCGGACCGCCCCGTCGGTAAATTTCAGTTTGACGTTCTCCATTTCGAATATCTTCTGGTACTGTTTGATAATCGAATCTTTCGGCTCAACCAGAACCCGCATGAGGCTCTCCTCGTCGAGTTCGTTCAGGGTGCTGATGACGGGCAGGCGACCGACGAATTCCGGAATGAGCCCGTATTTGAGGAGATCTTCCGGCTGGACCTCCACCAGAATCTCCCCGATCTTTTTCTCTTTCTTGCTCTTGATATTCGCGCCGAACCCCATGAGCGTGGATCCGACCCTCTTCTGGATAATGTCCTCCAGACCGACAAAAGCGCCGCCGCAGATGAAGAGGATGTTGGTCGTGTCCACCTGGATGAATTCCTGCTGGGGGTGTTTCCGGCCGCCCTTCGGCGGGATATTGGCCAGGGTCCCCTCGATGATCTTCAGGAGGGCCTGCTGCACCCCTTCGCCGGACACATCTCTTGTTATCGACGGGCTGCCCGATTTTTTTGAAATCTTGTCAATCTCGTCGATGTAAACAATCCCCCTGGACGCTTTCTCGACGTCATAGTCCGCGTTCTGCAGGAGGCTCAGGATGATGTTTTCCACATCCTCACCGACGTAACCCGCTTCCGTCAGCGAAGTCGCATCGGCGATCGCAAAAGGCACATTCAGCATTTTCGCGAGCGTTCTGGCCAGGAGTGTCTTCCCCGACCCCGTCGGTCCGATGAGAAGAATATTGCTCTTCTGGAGCTCCACACCGCCGAGGTCGATTTCCGTGAAAAGACGCCTGTAGTGATTGTAGACGGCAACGGACAAAACCTTCTTTGTCCGTTCCTGACCGACGACGTACTGGTCGAGGAACTTCTTGATGTCCTTGGGTTCGGGGATTCTCTTCTTGCCCTCCTCGATACCCGCAATCTCGGACTCTTCCTGGATGATGCACCGGCACAGCTCGATGCACTCATCACAGATGTACGCAGACGGGCCGGCGACGAGTTTCTTCACCTCGTTCTGTGTCTTGCCGCAGAAAGAGCAGAAGAGGACCCCCTCCCCGCCTTCGCCGTCCTTGTTCTTTCTTGCCATGAATTGTCTCCTTTACTTTTTGACCATCTGCCTTCTGGAGATAACCTCGTCGATGATGCCGTAGCTCTTTGCCTGTTCACCAGACATATAATAATCACGTTCGGTGTCTTTTTCAATCTTTTCGATCGGCTGCTTTGTATGCAAAGCAAGGATATTATTGAGTTCGTGCCTGAGTCTCAAAATTTCTTTTGCCTGTATTTCAACGTCCGTAGCCTGCCCCTCGAACCCTCCGAGGGGTTGATGGATGAGGATCCGTGAATGGGGCAGTGCGTAGCGCTTCCCCGCCTCACCGGCGGCGAGAATCAGGGCTCCCATGCTGGAGGCCTGACCCATGCAAACGGTGCATACCTGCGGCTTGATATACTGCATGGTGTCGTAAATGGCCAACCCCGCGCTGACAATACCCCCGGGCGAGTTGATATAGAAATAAACGTCCTTGTCCGGGTCTTCCGACTCGAGGTAGAGCATCTGGGCGATGATAAGGTTCGCCACATCATCGTTAATAGGCACACCCAGAAATATAATCCGGTCCTTCAAGAGCCTTGAATAGATATCAAAGGCCCTTTCACCCCGCCCATCCTGTTCTATGACAATCGGTATCAACGGCATAAATTCTCACGCTTTCCTTATTATATTAATATGGGCCCGACCCTCTATAAAATCAAGGGTTTTTTCCTCCAATAATTTCATCTTCAATGATTCCAACAAATTTTGTTGTTCATAAGATTGCTTCACGGATTCATAATCTTGTCTGTATTTATTTCCAATTTCCTTTAATTTTTCTTCAACCTCTTTTTCATCTACCTGTATGGATTCTTTTTCGGCTATTTTCTGCAGGAGAAGGGTTGATTTAACGACTCGAACGGCATCATCCTTGAAGCGATCATGCAAGTTTACCGCCATATTCGTAGCCTGCTCGGGATCCATGCCGCCATAAACCATGCGCCGCTGCGTATCAACCATCATGCTGAGGATCTGGCGCTCCACATAGGCCGAGGGGACCTCAAAGGGGTTCGCCTCGAAAAGTTTATCCAGGAGGTCCTTTCTCATGACGGACCTCGTTTCTGCCTCCCTCTGCTCATGAATCGATTTTCGAAGGTCGGCTTTCAGTGCTTCCAGTGACTCGTACTGTTCGAAATTCTTGATAAAATCCTCATTCAAGTCCGGAAGAATCCTGACCTTGATGTCCTTGAGAACGACCCTGAAATTTACATTGCTCCCGGCCAGCTCCTTTGTAGGATAGTCCGATGGGAAAAGGATGTCAAACACTCTGGTATCCCCTTTTCTCATCCCTGTGATCTGCTCCTCAAATCCGGGGACGAGCTTTTTTGCACCCACCGTCAGGCTGTAGCTGTTTTCCGTCAATTCTTTCCTGATTTCCCCCGCGATCCTGCCCTCGAAATCGATTATGACGAAATCCCCCTCCATCACGCCTCTGTCCTCTTCCAGATCCTTCAGTGAGCTGTACATGCCCCTGAGCTCCTGGAGGCGCGTCTCCACATCCTCGTCGGTGACCTGAACATCCTCTTTCTCGAGTGTGAGGCCCTCGTAACCCCGTGGATCGATGACCGGTTCGATTTCCACGGTGGCTTCGTAGGTGAAGTTCTTGTTCATTTCGATACCCTGCTGCCGGATCTCGGGGTCTGTAACGGCGGTTATGCTGTTTTCTTTCAGAGCCTCCGGGTATGTTCTGTTGACCAGGCTGGTAATCGCCTCTCCCTCGGCCTGATCCTTGAAATAGATCTCCAAGACTCTTCTCGGGGTTTTTCCCGGTCTGAACCCTTTGACCTTCGCCTTCTTCCCGACAACCACGTACGCGCTGTCGAGGGCCTTCTTGACCTCCTCCCAGGAAATTTCAAAGGACAGTTTTCGCCTGACGGGGCCCAGTTCTTCGATTTTCACTTCGGCAGTTTTCACGGTGACCTCTTTCTCCTCCGGATGTCATGATATGGTGCGAGAGAGGGGAGTCGAACCCCTACCCGCCAAGCGGGCTGGATCCTAAGTCCAGTGCGTCTTCCAGTTCCGCCACTCTCGCCATCGCCGGTCCTGGCGCTTATATAGTAACAACCCCTCCTGTTGTCAACATGGATTCTGGCCCTTTTTTAGGAAAAAAAACCGCCATTACGGCGGTTTAGATCAAAAATGGTCGGGGCGACTGGATTTGAACCAGCGACCCTCTGAACCCCATTCAGATACGCTACCAGACTGCGCCACGCCCCGACGTCGTGTTTCTACCACTCAAAGCCCGCGCTGTCAAGGGCTGTCCATCTGCTGCCGCCGGACAAGCGGCGGATAAAAGGCCTTTGACACCTCCCAGTACCCTCGAACATGAGGAACGAATGTCGGGCACAACTGGGGAATGAGGGGAAAAAGTCCTCTCCATTGGCATCCGCGGATTCAGGGTGAATGAACTTGATGTCCTGCAGGGGTTGCGGGCAGGTTCGTCAACTCAGGGCAGGTAATCTCCCCGGTTGAATTTCATCGCTTCCACAGAGGCAGTGACAGCAATGCGATTGAGGAGATCCCTCGCGCCGTCGCCTTCCGGAAGCGACTCCATCAGCGGGATGAGCAAGGCTTTTTCATCTTCCATCCCGACGACGAGTTTGTGGATTTCCTTGAGGGTATATCGGGGGTCGGTTATTTTTGACGAGTAATCATCGAGAATGTCCAGCAACCTCCCGGCACTGCCAATGGCTTCCCTTCTCTTGGCGATTCCGGTGGATTGAATATCTGAAATATGCAGGTATTTTATTTCTGTCACGGACGGTGCGGGGGCATCACCTTTAACCCCTCCCGCCCCCTCAACGGCCTTCCTGAGAACGTCACCGAACTTGCCCACACCCGGGGATTCAATTTTCTTTTCAGTGAATTCCCCCGCGGTCGGGGGAGGCGAAGGTGATATTTTCATCGTTTCTGTCCTTTTTTAAGCTTCCTCTATCTATTCTATCGGACGGTGCCGCTCCCGAGTTTAGTCTTCTTCCGGCCAGTTCGCCGCATAGGTCCCCTGGGCTATCTTTTCAGCCTCTTTCCTGGATTCCATGCAAGCTTTGCACCAGGGCGTGAAGCCGCATTGCCCCTTGCAATTGTCAAAATCATCACTATTATCAATTACTTGGCTTTTTTCTGCTTGCTTGTCCACTTGATGACCCCTGACTTATCTCTCGATTTCCCGGTGGTAGCTCTGGAGGGATTTGGCCCTTCCATGCCCGTGCTTCAGGGCGCCGATACCTCTGGCGGCGGCCACGGAAGCCGCAATCGTCGTGATGTAGGGAATCCTGTATCGAATGGCGGCTTTTCTGATGTAGGAGTCGTCGTGCTTGCTCAGTTTTCCGCTGGGTGTGTTGATGATGAGGTCGATCTCCTTGTTTTTGATCGCGTCGACGATGTGGGGCCTCCCCTCGTGCATCTTGAGAATGTCCTCCGCCTCGATGCCGTTTTCGGTCAGGTACCTTTGGGTCCCCTTTGTTGCCTTGATGCGGAAGCCCAGTTTCTTGAATTCCCCTGCCATTTCGATGGAGGCACCCTTGTCACGCTCCGCCAGGGTGATGAGAACCGTCCCCTCTGCCGGCAGCACCTGATCCGCAGCCTCCTGCGCTTTGTAGAAGGCAAGACCGAAAGAATCGGCCAACCCCAGCACCTCTCCCGTGGAGCGCATTTCCGGACCGAGCAGGGGATCCACCTCCGGGTACATCCTGAATGGAAAGACGGCCTCCTTCACGCCGAAGTGGGGCACGGCGCGGCGTTTGAGGTTCAGATCCTTGAGTTTCCTGCCGAGCATCAGCTGGGTGGCGATCCTGGCCATGGAAACGTTACAAACCTTGGAGACGAGCGGCACCGTCCTTGACGCACGCGGATTGGCCTCGAGAACATAGACCACGTCGTTGGCGATGGCGTACTGCATGTTCATCAGCCCCACGACCTTCAACTCCCTGGCGATCTTGCTCGTGTACTCGATGATGGTGTCGACGTGACGGGCCGGTATGCTGATCGGGGGAATGACGCAGGCCGAATCCCCCGAATGTACCCCTGCCAGTTCGATGTGTTCCATGACGGCGGGAACGAAGGTGTCCCGCCCGTCCGAGATGGCGTCGGCTTCGCACTCGATCGCGTTGTCCAGGAACTTGTCGATGAGAATCGGCCTATCGGGCGTCACGCCGACGGCGGCGGCCACGTAACGCCTTAACATCTCCTCGTCGTGAACGACCTCCATCCCCCTGCCGCCAAGGACATAAGAAGGCCGGACCATGAGGGGGTAGCCGATCCTGGCGGCGATACGAAGCGCCTCATCGAGAAAACTCGCCATCCCCGAGTCGGGCATGGGGATGCCGAGTTGATCCATCATCCTGCGGAACCGGTCGCGGTCCTCGGAAAGATCAATCGCGTCGACGGACGTCCCCAGGATATTCACCCCCGCCCCGGCGAGTTCGCCGGCGATGTTGAGCGGCGTCTGTCCCCCGAACTGGACGATGACGCCCTCGGGCTTTTCCTTCTCATAGATGGAGAGGACATCCTCCACCGTGAGGGGCTCGAAGTAGAGTTTGTTCGACGTGTCGTAGTCGGTGGATACCGTTTCGGGGTTACAGTTGACCATGATGGACTCGACGCCTTCGTCGCGAAGGGCAAAGGCGGCGTGGACGCAGCAGTAGTCGAACTCGATACCTTGCCCGATCCGGTTCGGGCCCCCGCCGAGCACCATCACCTTGCGATTGGCCGTCGTCGCGACCCTGTCCGGGGCGTTATAGGTAGAGTAGTAATAGGCGGCGTTTTCGACGCCGGAGACGGGAACGGCATCCCAGCACTCGACCACGCCGAGCCCGATCCGCCTCGCCCGGATTTTCTCCTCGGGAATCCCCAGGATCTGGGAGAGGTAGCGGTCGGCGAAACCATCCTTCTTCGCCCGGACGAGGATCTCGTCGGGCAGATCCCTGTCCCTGCATGTCAGAATCTTTTCCTCCAGTTCGACGAGTTCCTTCATCTGCTCGATGAACCAGTGCTTGATGTGGGTCTTCCGGAAGAGTTCGTCCACTCCGGCACCCTTGCGAAGGGCCTCGTACATGATGAACTGGCGATCGCTCGAGGGTTCCACAAGAAGGTCCATCAGTTCCTCGAGCGTTTTGCCGTTGTAGTCCCGCGCGAAGCCGAGGCCGTACCGGCCTTTCTCCAGCGAGCGGATGGCTTTATGGAAGGCCTCCTTGTAGGTCTTGCCGATGCTCATCACCTCCCCCACGGCCCGCATCTGGGTGCCCAGCTTGTCCTCGGCACCGGGGAACTTTTCGAAATCCCAGCGGGCGAACTTCACGACGACATAATCGCCCCAGGGGGTGTACTTCTCGAGTGTCCCTTCCCGCCAGTAGGGGATCTCGTCCAAGGTGAGCCCCGCCGCGAGCATGGCCGATATGAGGGCGATGGGAAACCCCGTCGCCTTCGAGGCCAGGGCCGACGAGCGCGACGTTCGCGGGTTGATCTCGATGACGACGACCCGGCCTGTCTTCGGGTCGTGGGCGAACTGGATATTGGTGCCGCCGATGACCTGGATCGCCTCGACAATGTCGTAGGAATACTTTTGCAGCTTTTTCTGGAGATCCTCGCTGATGGTCAGCATCGGCGCGGTGCAGTAAGAATCGCCCGTGTGGACGCCCATGGCATCGACGTTTTCGATGAAGCAGACCGTGATCATCTGGTTCTTGGCATCCCGGACGACCTCCAGCTCCAGCTCCTCCCACCCCAGGACGGACTCCTCGACGAGAATCTGTCCCGCCATGCTCGCCGCCAGTCCCCGGGCCGCGATGAGACGGAGTTCCTCGGGGTTGTAAACATGCCCGCCGCCCGTGCCGCCCATCGTGTAGGCCGGGCGGATGACGATGGGATAACCCAGTTTTGCCGCGATGGCCTCGGCCTCCTCGACGCTGTATGCGATTTCACTCCGGGGCATCCCGATCCCGAGACGGTTCATCGTTTCCTTGAAGGCCATCCGATCCTCGCCGCGCTCGATGGCGTCGACCTGCACGCCGATGACCTGGACGCCGTATTTTTCGAGTATTCCTTTTTTGTGGAGTTCCAAGGTCAGGTTGAGACCCGTCTGCCCGCCGAGGTTCGGCAGGATGGCATCGGGCCGCTCGTTTTCGATGATCTCGATCATGCTCTGGAGGTTCAGGGGTTCGATGTAGGTCACATCCGCCATGCCGGGGTCCGTCATGATCGTGGCCGGGTTCGAGTTGGCGAGGACGATTTCGTAACCGAGTTTTCTGAGGGCCTTGCAGGCCTGGGTACCCGAGTAGTCGAACTCGCAGGCCTGGCCGATGACGATGGGCCCCGAGCCGATGATCATGACCTTGTTGATATCCTTTCGCCTTGGCATAAACGGACCCTCATTTCATTTGAATGGTTAGGCAGGGAATTCAAGACGGACGAAGCCTCTTTGAAGCTGCTGGAATATAAGGGAGCGCCGGTGTATTGTCAAGGCGAATCGTCTCCGGTTTTCCCCGATGCGTCGAGCCTTCCAGGCAAGCGTATTCCGCCGGGCGATTGACGGGGAAAACACGATAATATGAATTCAATATCACATTCAATGCCAATTGGTTATATGAATGAAATGAGGTGATGGTTGAAGTCTGATAACGGAGAGGCAGGCGGGAAGAATTCGGGTCATTGAAGAACCCTCGCCGGCGATGTAAGATAAACTCTTTTTCACTCAGTCGACGGAAAAATGGCGCCTCAGAGAGGCATATTTTTTTTCTTTGATACCCTTGATGTTTTTGAGATCCGAAACTTTCCTGAAGGCCCCGTTTTCACGCCTGTAGTCGATGATCCGCGTCGCCGTCTTCTCACCGATTCCGGGCACGAGCTCCAGGTCGCCGGATGTCACCGAGTTCAAATCCATCGGCAGGCCCAGAGCGAACCGTTTTGCCGCGCTCATCCTGCCGACGTTCACGTCGGGACCATCCCCGCAATCGGCGCACCCGACGGTCACCAGTGAAGCGCTTTTCAGCCGATCGGTCAACTTCGTGCCGACCGTCGCCGGTTGCTTTCCGGCGACGGTCATGATCAGAAAATCCAGAACGCTCGACCCCTCGGGGACGAAATAGACACCCCGTATACCCGTCCGCCCCGCGAGTTCCACGATCACCGGCCCGCTTGTTTCATCGCTGTACGGCGGCCTTACATCCACCGGACCCGGGATGATGACGATGCCCGTGCTCCTGAAAAAACAGAGGGCGACCGTTATCATGACGATAACCGCCGCCCCTCGTATTTGTTCCCGTGTTTTCATGGATCGATGAGCAAACGCCGGCGAATCGGAGAATCCCGACCCGTCAGGGGATGTCCCTATTTGAGCTTTTCGAGCCCGAAGGTATCGTGCAGGACCATGACGGCCAGTTCCGTGTACTTGGCTTCGATAACGCAGGAGATCTTGATCTCCGAGGTGCTGATCATCAGGATGTTGATCCCCTCCCCCGCGAGCGCGGAAAACATCCTGGACGCCACTCCGGCATGAGTTCTCATACCGACCCCGACAATTGAAACCTTGGAGATATTCTCGTCGTATTGCACGCCCTGTGCGCCGACCTCCTTTGCCGCGTCCTCGATCATCCGCTTGACTTCCCGGATGTCTTTTCTCGAGACGGTGAAGGAAAGGTCCGTGTAGGCATCAATGCTGGCATTCTGGATGATCATGTCCACCGGGATGTTCATGTCGGAAAGAGGGGTGAAAAGCCTTGCGGCGATGCCCGGCCTGTCCGGGACGCGGACCACCGTCACCTTGGCCTGGTCCCTGTCATAACTCACCCCCGAAACGACGACCTGTTCCATTTCGCTATCCTCCTTCGTCACCAGTGTTCCCGCATCATCATTGAAGGATGACCTCACGAAGACGGGGACGTTGTATTTCTTGGCCAGCTCCACCGACCTCGGATGGAGAACCTTCGCCCCCGCGCTGGCCATCTCGAGCATCTCGTCGTAGGATATCCTGGAGAGCTTGACGGCCTTGCTGCAGAGGTTCGGGTCGGTGGTGTAGACACCCTCGACGTCGGTATAGATTTCGCACATGTCGGCATTCAACGCCGCGGCAAGGGCTACGGCACTGGTATCGGATCCGCCCCTGCCCAGCGTGGTGATATTGTTCTTTTGATCGACGCCCTGGAAGCCGGCAACGACGACGATGCCTTCCTTTTTCAGTTCCTCAGAAAGGGCCTTCGTGTCCACTTTCATAATCCGGGCACGTGTGTGCGCCGAGTCCGTCCAGATCTTCACCTGGTGGGCCAGAAAAGACTTCGCCCGGTGCCCCTTCCTGTTGAGCATGATGGCCAGGAGCGCCACCGTGATCATCTCTCCCGTCGCGATCAGGGCGTCGTATTCCCTCTCGTCGGGCCGGTCCGAGGCCCCGTGGGCCAGACCGATGAGCCGATCCGTTTCTCCGGCCATGGCCGAAAGCACCACCACGAGCCTGTGACCCGCCTCCTTCGTCCGGATCACCCTCTCGGCCACATTGTTGATCTTCTCGAGATTGGCGACGGACGTCCCTCCGTATTTCTGTACAACGAGACCCATCTATAACAGTCCTCCTTCGGTTAACGCCTGCGAGATCTTCCTCATCCTGTTCGCCGGCCCGGATATCCTGATCTCCCTGGTATGCTCGTCGACGTACCGCATTTGGATGAAAATACTCTTTTCGACGGGCAGCACATTCTTAATTTTTTCAGCCCACTCGACGACGACGACACCGTCCCCGTATATGTACTCCTCGAAACCGAGGTCCTCAAGATCCGCGGGCCCCGAGAGGCGGTACACATCGACGTGGTAGAGGGGGATGTTCCCGGGGTATTCGTTGACCAGTGTGAATGTGGGACTCGTCACGTGATAACCGGCTGAAACGCCCACGCCGCGCGCGATTCCCTGTGTCAGGCACGTCTTTCCCGAACCCAGCTCCCCCGTGAGGGCCACCACGTCACCGGGCGAAAGGCAACCGCCCAGAATTTCCCCCAGGCGAAGGGTGTCCCCGGCGCGCCCGGACACCATCTCCAGCGTGAATTCGCCTTCCCCCATCGGGGTGTCCCTTACATTTTCCGTAGAAGAAAGGGAAGAAATATTTTTCATCCGGCGTGTCCGTTCACGCTTCCGTGATCACCAGAGCCGAAGCGTATTGATCGGTGTGAGTCACGCTCAGGAAGACGTGCCGGATGCCCCGTTCTTTCAATATCCTGTCGAACGCGGTGTTCATGCTGAAGACCGGCTTCCCGGCGCCGTCGTTCAGAATCTCGATATCCCTCATGGCCAGACCCCGCAGCCCGCCGATGGATTTGATAAAGGCCTCCTTGGCGGCAAAACGACCGGCATAATGGACGTGCGCACGCACATGCTTTCTGCAGTATGCGATTTCCCGATCCGAGAAGACCCTTTTTTCAAACCGCTCCCCCCAGCGTTTGAGCGCCTGCTCAATCCGCCGGATCTCGACCAAGTCTATCCCGATCCCGTAAATCATGTCAATCTCTCGACAGATCCTCGGCCATGGCCGCAACTCTCTTCATGAACCCGACATCATGAACCCTCAGGATGTTCGCACCGTTGAGGATGGCGGCCGTTACGGCAGCGGCTGTTCCTTCGATCCGCTCCGCGGGTATTTCAACACCCGTGGTTTTCCCGATGAACGCCTTCCGGGAAGGTCCCAGCGCCACGGGTCTTCCCAGTGTCTTGAGCTCCCGAAGATGCCGGATGATCCTGATGTTGTCCTTTGCCTTTTTACCGAATCCGATACCCGGATCAACGATGATATTTTCCCGGGCAACCCCACCCTTCACGGCCTTCCCGATCCGTTCCCCCAGGAACCGGATGATATCCCCCATCAGCGATCCGTAGCGGAGGTCCCCTTCCTGCATCGTCCTTGGCATGCCCCTCATGTGCATGAGAATGACGGGGGCCCCGCTTTCCGCCATCGCATCGAGCATGGCTCTGTCAAATCGCATGGCACTGACATCATTGATGATCTCGGCACCGGAATCCATGGCGGCCCGTGCGACCTCCGATTTCATGGTATCCACGGACACAGGAATGCGGATACGGCGGACGAGTTTTTCAAGAACGGGAATTACCCGCTTGATCTCCTCTTTGCGGCTCACCCGCCCTGATCCCGGACGCGTCGACTCCCCGCCGACATCAAGAATATCCGCTCCCTCTTCCTCCAGCCTCACCCCCCAATCCACCGCGGCGTCGACGTTTCTGAACCGGCCGCCGTCGGAGAAGGAGTCCGGGGTCACATTGATGACCCCCATGATCAGGGTCCGGCCGGTAATGGTGATCCTCCGCCTCGGCGTCTTCAAAACAAAGGCGGTTCTTCGCAGGTTGGACAGAAGCCCCTCCATGGCCGAAGCCAGTTCCCGCAAACCGAGCGGCTGCCGGGAAAGCTTCTCAATCAATCGCGTGACCTGTTTTTCCGTCCCCATGAGGACGGCACCCGTCCGCCGGACCGTGCAGTCAATCGTCCCCCGGGATACGGCGGCGTCGCCCCCCAGTGAAAGCATCTCCTGTTTGATGATGTTCGCCACCGCGGGCTTGAGGTCATCGAGCCGGATATTGACCCCGGACATTTTCGGAACCATGGCCGCAATGCCGTAGGGATCCACGCCGATTTCCTTGAGGCACAGGACGGCCTCTTCGGGTGATGTAATTTGAAGGTATCTCAAATGTCGCCCCTCGTCGGTCCCTAAAAAAACGGTGCGTGAAAACGCACCTTTTCACTGCCTGGAAAGATGTAGCCAGATGGAATGGCCGCGGGCTGGCCGCCTGCTCAATGAAGGGCCTCTTTCGCTTCTACCGGCGCCCTGCCGCTGATGATCTGGTCGAGCTCATCGGCGTTCAGGACCTCCTTCTTGATCAGCTCGCCGGCAAGGTTGTGAAGCTTTTCGATGTGATCGGCCAGAAGCTTCTTGGCCTGTTCGTAACTTTCCATCACGATGGTGCCGACTTCGCGATCAATCTTGCGGGCCGTTTCCTCGCTGTAATCCTTGTGCATGGCCAGCTCCCGGCCCAGGAAGATCTGCTCTTCCTTTTTCCCGTAACTCATCGGACCCATCTCGAGGCTCATGCCCCATTCGCAGACCATCTTCCGTGCCAGATCCGTTGCCCGCTCGATGTCGTTTCCCGCACCGGTGGTGAAATCCTTCAGCACGAGTTCCTCGGCGGCCCTTCCCCCGAGCAGGATAGAGATGTTGTTGAGGAGATATTTCTTCGGATAGGTATGCTTCTCGTCGATGGGCAACTGCTGCGTGAGTCCCAGAGCTCGCCCCCTCGGGATAATGGTGATCTTGTGAATCGGGTCCGTCCCGGGCAGGAGCTTCGCCACGAGGGCGTGTCCCGATTCATGGTAGGCCGTAATCCTTTTTTCATCATCGCTGATGACCATGCTTCTTCGCTCGGTCCCCATGAGCACCTTGTCCTTGGCAAATTCCAGATCGCTCATGGTAATCCTGTCTCTCGATATCCGGGCGGCGTGCAGCGCCGCTTCATTGACCAGGTTTTCGATGTCGGCCCCTGAAAAGCCGGGCGTGCCCCTGGAGAGCACGGCGAGACTGACGTCGTCCGCAAGGGGCATCTTTCGCGTGTGAACTTCCAGAATCTTCTCCCGGCCCCTGACATCCGGGAGGGGAACGACCACCTGACGGTCGAAGCGCCCCGGCCTCAGAAGAGCCGGGTCCAGAACGTCCGGCCGGTTCGTCGCCGAGACGAGAATGACGCCCTCGGAGGACTCAAAACCGTCCATCTCTACGAGGAGCTGGTTCAGCGTCTGCTCACGTTCGTCGTGTCCGCCGCCGAGCCCCGCGCCGCGATGCCTGCCGACGGCATCGATCTCGTCGATGAAAATAATGCAGGGGGCGTGCTTCTTCCCCTGGGTGAAGAGATCGCGCACGCGGGACGCGCCCACGCCGACGAACATCTCGACAAAATCGGAACCGCTGATGCTGAAGAAGGGCACACCGGCTTCGCCGGCGATCGCCCGGGCCAGAAGCGTCTTCCCCGTCCCGGGGGGGCCGACCAGAAGGACGCCCTTCGGAATGCGTCCTCCGAGCCGCGTGAATTTTTTCGGATCCTTCAGGAAGTCGATAATCTCCTGAAGTTCGTACTTCGCCTCGTCGATCCCGGCCACGTCTTCAAAGGTCACTTTTTTCGAGCTTTCCGTCAGAAGCCGCGCGCGGCTCTTGCCGAAAGACATGGCCTTCCCTCCCCCCGCCTGCATCTGCCGCATGAAGAAGATCCAGATGGCGATGAGGAGGATTGTCGGAAACCACGACACCAGGACCGTCATGTACCAGGGAGACTCATCGGCGGGTTTTGCAGCGATCCGGACCCCTTTCTGCTTCAGAAGAGGAACCACGCCGGAATCCTTGGGAGCGTAAGTCTTGAAGCTCTTGCCGTTCAGGAATTTCCCCGTGATGTTGTCGCCCTGGATGCTCACCTCCAGGACTTGGCCGTTGTCAACGGACGCGATGAAATCGCTGAAAATGATGTTTTCGTGGGAGTCTTTTGGCTGGCTGAACAGGTGATAGAGCATCACGAAGATCAGACTGATCACAAGCCAAAGGGCTATATTTTTCTGCAACGGATTCAACAGGGGTTCTCCTTTTCCTTGAAATGAATGTTCTTCCGGCGGGGATCGGTCCTGCCGGTGGTCATTGAATTACAACAGAACTCCTTTAATATCAATTAATTTCTACTTTCAGAACGCTCTTCGTCCCGTCCCTTATTTTGACTTTGTCCGAAAGCCTGACACCCGGAACCCACAGGACGGAATCCCGGTCGACGACAATGGGAAGCCGGCTTCTCTCGTCCCTCGCGATCTTTTCATCGATGAAGAGATCCGTGACCTTCTTGCGGCCCTTCATTCCCAGGGGCTGAATTCTGTCGCCGGGCCGAACGTTTCTCACCCGGATGGGCCGGGCAACCCGTTCGTAATCCATGTAGGCCCTCTTTTTTCCGGAACCGAACCCTACATCGCCTTTCTCCACGAGATCGAAACGAAGGGAAAGGCCGAGCCCGGGGATACGGACTGTCCCCGGCACCCGAACGGCATATGAGAATTCCTTCGCAGCCCGGGGTCCCCGCATACCTTTTCGGGGCTGTCCCCGAACCCCCTCTCTCTCCCCGCGGGAGGTCATCACGAGTTTCCCGTATCCGCGGTGAACCCTGATCCCCCCGGGCAGATCGAGGGATCCTCCCGTTCTGCCTTCCTCGAGAAGGCTCACGACGGCCTGAACATGGGTGTAGCCGATACCCTTTCCCCTCTTTGCCACCCGCTGGAGAAGCCTGAGGATCAGTCTTTTCTGGAGGGCCGGATGAAGGCTTTTCAGATCTTCGATGCCCACCCGGAGGACGCCCCCGGCCATCCCGACGTCCCACCCGGCAACGATTTCGTCCACCACGGTATTAATATAATCATTCTCCTCGCGAACGATCCCGGCCAGATGGGAGATATTTTCCTCCACCCGGGGGTTGTAGGAATTCAAAACCTGCCGGAGGAGATGGTGACGGACCCGGTTGCGGTGGAAAGCTTCCGATTCATTGGTTCGGTCCAGCACGTAACGGAGCCCCTCCTTCTGCAGAAAAAGAAGGATCTCCTCGCGTGTCGCCTCCAGGAGCGGCCGTATGTAGATGGCGTCCCGCACGGGAAGCATCCCCTTCATTCCTTCAAGACCGCTCCCCCGGAGGAGATGCATGAGCACGGTTTCGACCTGGTCGCCGCGATGGTGACCCAGGGCGACCTTGTCAAAGCCCAGTTTCCTGCGGACGGATTCGAGAAAGCGATATCGTGCCTCCCGACAGATCTCCTCCAGGTTCCCTCGCGTCTTTGTATGCTTTACCCGGGCATCCATGCGCCCTTTCTCCAGCGGAAGGGAGAGATATTGAAAAAGACTCTCCACAAAAGTCTCTTCCGCCCGGGATTCGGGACCGCGAAGCCGATGATTGAAATAGGCGCCGCAGATCCGCAGGCGCCATTTTTCCGAGAGACGCTGCAGGACCCGAAGTAGAGCGACGGAGTCCGGCCCGCCGGACACGGCCACAAGAACCCTGTCGCCGGGCTGAAACATACCGTGCTTCCTGATCGTCCTTTCGACCCTTGAGAGGAGTGTCATTTGAAATACGACTTCAATTCCGTGATGACCTCGAACGTGTAATCCGGTTTCAACTGCAACAGGATATCGCGAGAGACCAGACCGTTGAGAAAGGCGCAGCTCATCGCCCCGGTGTTTCTCGCGAGGAGAATGTCCTGCATGCTGTCCCCGATCACGGCCGTGCGGTGCGCCTCCGCCCGGAAACGCGCCATGAGCGGCCGGATCAACCGAAGGTCAGGTTTGAGATAAGGGGTTGAGTCGCCGGCGACGATGTCGTCGAAGTGCGCCACCAGCCCCAGTGCCTTCGCGATGGTCATCGTGAAGGCGCGGTTCTTGTTCGTCAAAATCACTTTTCGTTTGCCGCTGAAATGCCGAAGGAGTTCTTCGACACCGGGGTAGAGCCCCGTCGTGTCCAGCAGGTGTTCGGCGTAAAAGTCCTTGAATATTTCGAGGGCCCTGTCAAAGAGGTCGCGGTGCTCCTCGCCAAGGGCTCTTTCTATCAGTTTTTTGACGCCGTCACCGACAAAACTGATGACCTTTTCCCTCTCGAGCACCTCGAGACCGAGGTCCCGGAGCGTCAAATTCACTGAGGTTGCAATATCCTCGCCTGAACTCACCAGGGTTCCGTCAAAATCAAAGACCATGAGATCCACGGTTCTCATCAGCACGCCCGTCGTGTAAAAATCTAATATTCTTATAGAAATATATATAATCCCCCCGGGGATTACAAGGGCCAAAAGGAACCTCCGGACAGGGAAACTTCATTTTTATTGACGGCTTTCTCCTGTCTGTGATAGTCCCAACTCAGTTGCCTGGTTCCAAAGTGACGCCGGCCTCAAAGGCCTTCCCTGAAGTCCGGAAGGCCTTTTTTACAGGGAGACAAGGGATGACAGACCTTTCAAAAAACGCAAAGGATGCCGTCACCATTCTAGGCCTCGGTAAAGTGGGTACGGCCGTGGGCTTTTTCCTTCGCAAGGCGGGTTACCCCATTGCCGCTGTGTCAGCCCTCCCCATCGAGTCCGCGCGAAGCGGGGTCGAATTCACCGGTGGAGCCATGCTGGCGGACTACACGGAGGCGGCCGGAAGGGGGCGGATCATCCTGATCACCACCGTGGATGACGCCATCGCCCCTGTCTGCGAGAAAATCACCCGGGGAGGGTCTGTCGGCCCGGGGAAGAAGGTCGTTCACATGAGCGGAGCCTGCGGGCTTGATGTCCTCGGGTCGGCCAGGAAGGCGGGGGCCTCCGTGGCCTGCATCCACCCAATGCAGTCCTTCGCCGATGTCCAAAACGCCATCCGGAATATCCCCGGCAGTGCTTTCGGCGTCACCGCCGATGTGGAAATCGAGGCGTGGGCCCTTCAGGTCGTCCGGGACCTTGGCGGGAAGGCCTTCATCATCGCCGATGAGGACAAACCTCTTTACCATGCCGCGGCCTGCATGGCCTCCAACTATCTCGTCACCCTGATGCATCTTACCGAGGGTATCTACCGGAGGATCGGTCTCAGCCAGGACGATGCCCTGAAGGTCTTCTGGCCCCTGGTCCGGGGGACCCTCCAAAACATCGAGTCGCAGGGGACCGTTCATTCACTGACGGGCCCCATATCCCGCGGTGATATCGGCACGCTGAAGAGGCACCTCGAGGCTTTTGCCGGGAAGTTCCCCGAACTCGATACCCTTTACAGGACCATGGGTCTTCAGACAGCCGATCTGGGCGTCAAGAAAGGGACTCTCTCACCGGAGAGGGCCCATGAAATTAAAATGCTTCTGGCAGGAGGGAGATCAAAATGAGCACGCAGAGCAAGATCACGAGTGTCACGACCGCCGTCGTCCGGCAGATGAAGCAGAAAAAAGAAAAGATCACCATGCTGACGGCCTATGACTTCTCCACGGCATCCTTGCTCGATCAGGCGGGCGTGGACCTCCTGCTGGTGGGCGATTCCCTCGCCATGGTCGTCCTGGGTTACGAGAGCACCATCCCCGTGACCATGGACGACATGATTCGGCACACGCAGGCGGTGGCCAGGGGAACCAAACGGGCGATGGTCATTGGCGACATGCCCTTCCTGTCCTATCAATCCTCCGTCGCGAAGGCCGTCGAAAACGCCGGCCGTTTTCTGAAGGAAGGCATGGCCCAGGGCGTGAAGCTGGAGGGGGGCGAGGAGGTGGCCGAAGTCACCCATAGGATCTCACAGGCGGGTATCCCCGTGATGGCTCATCTCGGTTTGACACCTCAGTCGGTGCACCAGCTCGGCGGATACAAGGTACAGGGCAAGGAGGCAGTGGCAGCGCGGAAGATCATAAGGGACGCCAAGATCCTCGAGGAGGCGGGTGCCTTTGCCCTCGTTCTGGAATGCGTTCCCGCCGGACTTGCGAGGGATATCACGGAATCCCTTCAAATCCCGACCATCGGCATCGGCGCAGGTATTCACTGTGACGGGCAGGTTCTCGTCGTCAACGACATGCTGGGGCTGTTCGAGCGCTTCACACCGAAGTTCGTCAAAAAGTACGCGAACCTGAATGTCGAGATCAAGGCCTCCGTGGAGCAATACGTCCAGGAGGTCCGTTCGGGGCTTTTCCCCGGTCCGGAGCATTCCTTCTAGCGGCCTTGCGGCCGCAGGCGTCAGGCATCAGGCTAAAGGCTAAGACAAAAAGACCCCGTACATCCCTGCAACGAACGGGGTTTCTCTATTTGCAGATATCAGAGTTTTTCTTCGAGTTTGCCTTCATGGAAAGCGGCGATGGCCGATGTCACAGGTCCCGAGGCGCCGACGTATATCTTCACCCCCGCCGCCTGAAGCGCCGTCATGGCCTTGCGCCCGATGTGCCCCGTGAGAACCACGTCCACCCGATGTCCGGCTACGAGATTCCCGGTAGCCGTTCCCCGGGTCACTCAATGGGTACGGGCCGTGTTTTCAACGGCCTGGGACTTTTTCGTCTCCATGTCCACGAAGACATAGAACGGGCACCTCCCGAAGCGCGGATCCACGAGATCCGTCAGATCCGGCCCCGTTGACGATACGGCGATCTTCATTTCTCTTGCTCCACTCTGATGTTTATTTGTCCGGTCCCGGCCCCCCGGGCCGGGCCGTTTTTCAACCCCGAGCGCCCTTCTCCCGTTCAAAATCCTCGAGCAGTTCGTTTGTTTTTTTCACCCGCTCCGCCATTTCTTTCAGGATGGAATGGACGATCTTGGGATTTTCCCGCAGGATGGTTTCGAAATTATCTTCCCCTATCCTGATGAGGCGCGTGTCATCCTCCAGGGCAATGGCGGTTGCCGTCCTCGGCGTACGGATCAGCATGGCCATCTCCCCGAAATACTCCCCCTCTTTCATCACCCGCAGTGACTTGTCTTTCCTCCGGATCTCCACGGTCCCGCTCAGGACGTAATACATATCCACGCCTTCCTCCCCTTCCCTGCAGACGACCTCTCCCCGGCTGTAGGACCTGGCAAATCGATCCATGATCTTCCCCGGCCCTTTTTTCGGCACCGTTGATTTCTGAAGAAGTCCGGAGAGAAGCAGGGCTTCCCGCCTTCGGATATTGGCCATGATCTCCATTCCGAAAAGAATGACGACAAACTGATAGTACACCCAGATGATGAGGATGAAGATCGCCTTCAGGGAACCGAAGGCGACCCCGTAGTTGGGGTTGATCTTCAGAAAGAGCAGGAAGACGGGTTTCGTCGTCAGCCACAGCGCGGCTGTGATGAACGAACCGGCCATGAGGTTCGTGAACTTCAGCTTCACGGGGCAGAAGATGAGATAGAAGAGCGCGATGACCAGGGTGGTCAAAACGGGCGCCGCGATGAAGTTGAAAACACGGAGGAGAAAACCGGATTGCTTCGCGTAGGGCGTCACGAGGGAGGCGTAGAAGACCTCGCTCAGAATCACGCCGATAAAAAGAACGAGGATGATGAAAACGGCGAAGGCATTGACCAGTTTGTTCTTCCAGTAAGGCGCATCCCACTCTTCCTTGAAAATTCTCAGGAAGGCATAGCGCAGGGACGATGCCAGCGGCGTCACCGCCCAGAAGAGCGCGATGAGGCTGAGAAAGCCCCATGTCCTCTGCCTTGCCACGGTATAGACCTCCCTCAGCAGGACCTTGTGGTAGGCGGGAAAGATCTGCCCGGTCAGCTGTTCGATCCCCTTCGCGGCCGCCTGGGAGGACAGAACCACGTTACTGAGGATGTAAACGATGAGAATCAGAAGCGGGATAAGGGAAAAAAAGCCGAAAAAGGCCAGGGTGGCCGATGTCTCCAGGCCATTGTTCCGCTTGAAAGACTTGAGGGACTCCCGAAGGATGATGTACGGGTATCCGAACTTCTCTTCGGGATCATCGATCAGCCTTTTGATCCTGCCGTACATGCCTTCAACTCGTGTAAAAAAATATTTGACGGTGCCGATGAGGGAAAGCCCTCACCCCGATGCTTTCGCAAGGCGAGAAGGATTATAGATAATGCGTTCTGTCCCTGTCAAACACTGAAAAGAATGCCGGGCTCCAGCGTTTCGAAATTGCGTTCCTTCTGTCGAATCACCTGGGAACCTCTCGCCCGGATACGTTTGGCTCCATCCGTCAAAACCCAGCGTGATCGGCCACTTGCCCTTCTTTTACCGCAATTGACAGCCTCCCTTTTTGGTGCTAAAGAAGCTCGACGCACAAATTCTTCCGGGCACTTTCAGCCCTGGACTTGGGGACCATGTTCAAGAAATTCTTCCTGAATCTGTCGCTCAACAAGAAGCTCGTCTTCATGATGCTTTGCCTGAGCGCCCTGTCCCTCTCGGTCCTCTTTATCATTTACGTGCAGTCCGAGCGCGCGCTGGAAAAGCAGTTTGAAACGCAGATCGTCGAACTGACGCAGGCGATCCAGGTCGGCGTCGAAGAGGTCACGACCAGCGGTTTGACCGATGAGATGCGGTTGAGACAGTATCTCAAATCCCTGAAGTCCAAAGGCATCCAGGAAATTTCCATCATCAGCAACAAAGAGGAAATCATCGCGAGCACCAATCCCAAGAGCGTGGGCAGCCCTGTCAGCCCCAGGAAAAAGGAGCTGATCATCAAAGCCGAGCTTGGCGAAAGGGCCGTGGACGAGGAGGGCAAAACCTATAACGTCATCATCCCCGTCATCGCAGGTGGAGCCCATTACGGCTACGTCCACCTGCAGATCAATGCCGAAAATTTCTCCGAGCAGCTCAAAATCAACGCGCTCAAGCGGATCGGGGCCACCCTGCTCGTTTTCGCCCTGGGAATCGCCCTCTCCATCTTCCTGGCCCTGCGATACACGGAACCCATTCACAACGTGGTCGAGGCCGCGAAGAAGGTCGCCTCCGGCGATCTCGACCAGAATCTGCCGATGGACCGGAAGGACGAGATCGGGGAACTCAACGAAAGTTTCAACTACATGGTGCGAAAGCTCCAGGAAGAGAAACGGCTCGAGGAAAGGCTCCGGGAGGCGGAACACCTCTCCGCCGTCGGGCAGCTCGCCCGGGGAATCGCTCATGAAATCCGCAATCCCCTGAATTACATCAGTCTCTCCATCGACCATCTCAAGGAAAAATATTACCCCGCAAACGAGGCACAGAAGAAAAATTTCGAGAGCCTGATCTCCTCCATGAAGCAGGAGGTCCACAGACTCGACAAGCTTGTCAGCGACTTTCTGGACTACGGGAAGCCCCTCCGCCTGAACCTGCAGCGCGTCGACACGAAGGAACTGCTCGCGCACATCGTGGAAATCATAAAGGCCAAGGCGGAAAGCGAGCACATCCACATTGCGGAAAAATACGATTTTCTCCCGGCACTGATGCTCGACTTCGACCTGATGAAGACCTGCCTCTTCAACATCGTGACCAATGCCTTTCAGGCCATGCCCGAGGGCGGCACCCTGGCGTTCAAAACGGCGAAACGCAACGGTAAATTCAGCCTGCAGATCACCGACACGGGTTCGGGTGTTCCGAGAGAGAACCTCGAAAAAATCTTCGAACCTTTCTTCACCACAAAGAGCGACGGTCTCGGACTGGGCCTTGCCATCACCAAGAGGGTCATCGAAGAACATGGCGGCAAGATTGTTTTCCTGAGCACGGAGGGCCGGGGAAGCGAAGTCTCCATCACTTTCCCGCTCGCGGGCAACTGATTTTTCCGTTTACGTACCGGAGGATCATTCAGAACCTTATGGCCGTGATTCTTGTTGTCGACGACGAACCCCTTCAGAGGGACATTCTGCAAACCATCCTGACGGACGCGGGATACGAAGCCCTGACCGCATCTTCCGGCGAAGAAGCCCTCAAACTCGCCAAAACATACAGCCCCGACGTGGTCCTGACCGATTTGAAGATGAAGAGAATGGACGGCATCGAGCTCTTGGAGCGATTGATGGCCAGGGAAGAACCCCCGACCGTTCTCATCATGACGGCCTTCGGCACTATCGACTCGGCCGTGGATGCCATGAAGAAGGGGGCCTTCGACTACATGACGAAGCCCCTCGACAGGGACGTGGTCATCATGACAGTCCGCCGGGCTTTGGAACGGACGGAACTGCTTCGGAAAAATCTGGAACTTCAGCAGGCCCTCATGGACAAATTCAAAATCGAGGGCATCGTCGGCAAATCAAAGGCGGTCCAGGACGTCATCCGGGTCATCAAGAAGGTCTCGAACAGCTCCGCGACGGTTCTCATCCTCGGGGAGAGTGGAACGGGCAAGGAACTGATCGCCCGTGCAATACATTTCAACAGCCCCCGCGCGGCGAAATCTTTCACAGCCATCAACTGCGCCGCCATACCTGAAACCCTGCTCGAAAGCGAACTCTTCGGTTATGAGCCCGGCGCTTTTACCGGCGCCACTTCCCGGAAGATAGGCCTCTTTGAGGCCACCAACGGCGGTACCATCCTTCTCGACGAAGTGGGAGACCTGCCGCCCCTGACGCAGTCCAAGATCCTCCGGGTCCTCCAGGAAAGGGAGGTGAGAAGACTGGGCGGCAGAGACTCCATCAAGGTCGATGTCCGGATCATCGCCGCCACGAACAGGGATCTCGAAAGACTCATGCAGGACAACACTTTCAGGGAGGACCTCTTCTACCGCCTGAAGGTCGTCACCATCGAATTGCCGCCGCTGCGCGAACGGCGGGAGGACATCCTCGACCTCGCCCAGTTCTTCCTGCAGAAATTCAATCACGAGTTCAAAAAAAATGTTCGCAGAATCGATGAACAGGCCTCCAAGGCCCTGGCGGACTTCCAGTGGCCCGGCAACATCCGGCAGCTGCAATCGGTGATCGAAAAAGCGGTCCTCATGTGCGACACCGAAACGATCTCTCTTCAGGACATCCGGGACGAATTGACGGGTGGACCGCAGCACAAGGGCATTCTGGACCTCGAATTGCCCGATGAGGGTCTTTCCTTCGAGGCATTGGAGAAGGCTGTATTGAAAAAGGCCATGAAGAAAGCGGATCACGTCGTCGCCCGTGCGGCCAGGCTGCTGGGCATGACCTATAAGACCTTCTGGTACCGGTGGGAAAAATTCAACCTCGACGCGCCCCCGGCCGACAACCCCGAAGCGCCTGTTCTTGATTTCGACATTCCCGACGGCGGTATCGATTTCGAGGACCTCGAGAAAGCGATGATTAAAAAAGCCATGGCGAAAACGAATAACGTCGTGTCAAAAGCCTCGAGACTGCTCGGGATGAGCGAAAAAGCACTCCGGTCCAGATGGGAGAAATACGGCCTGAAGCAGAGCTGAGTGCGGTGGCCTCCCCTTCCCTGCCCGCACCCGCACTGAAAATACTCCTTTCACGGAAGACTTCTTTGTATTATATTGATTCTGCGCCTTCCGCGACTGCCGAGCGTCGGCCGTCCATGTGCGCACTATCCGTACTATTCGCGGCGCGTTTCTCCTGTTATCAACCCCGCAAGTGTCGGCGGTTCCCATAAATGCCAGCCACAGCAGAGGACAAGAAAATGAGAAAAAAAACATATGGGGCCTTGTTTCGGCCAATCATGATTCTGTCGGTACTCTTTTTCCTCCAAGCCTGTGCCACCGTGCCTGTCACGGGACGAAAGCAGTTGGACCTGGTGCCCGACTCGGAGCTTCTGACCATGAGCTATTCCGAATACTCAACGGTCATGAAGAAATCAAAGCTTTCGACGGACCAGGAAAAAGTGGACATGGTACGACGGGTCGGCAAGCGAATCGCCGCCGCCGCCGAAGATTTTCTTGTCAAGGAAGGTCTGGGCTCGGAGGTCAAGAATTACAAATGGGAATTCAACCTCATCCAGGATGACAAGACGGTGAACGCATGGTGCATGCCCGGCGGCAAGGTGGCTGTCTACACGGGACTTCTTCCCATCACCCGTGACGAGACGGGACTCGCCGTCGTCGTGGGTCATGAGGTCGCGCACGCAATCGCCAAGCACGGCGGCGAGCGGATGAGCCAGGGGCTTCTCGCCCAACTCGGGGGCGTCGGACTTGCCGTGGCTCTGTCAACCCAGCCGGCGGCGGCGCAGAACATATTCATGCAGGCTTACGGCGTGGGGACCCAGGTGGGTGTCTTGCTGCCCTACAGCCGCCTCCACGAGTCCGAAGCCGATCACATCGGCCTGATCCTCATGGCCAAAGCGGGATACGATCCCAGGGCCGCCGTCCCGCTGTGGCAGCGTATGAGCCAGCAGGGCGGCGCGAGGCCTCCGGAGCTTCTATCGACGCACCCCGCGCCGGAATCGCGCATCAGGGATATTCAGGCGCTGATACCCGACGCCATGCGGTATTACAAACCCCGGTAGGCGACATTTGCGCCCGTGAGACCGTGAAGCCGGATTTAAAAATTCATCAAAATCCAAGGAGGAATACGGAATGTTTAAGGAATTCAAAGAATTCGCCATGCGCGGAAACGTCGTGGACATGGCCGTGGGTATCATCATCGGCGGAGCCTTCGGAACCATCGTCAAATCGTTGGTTGACGATGTTCTCATGCCCCCCATAGGGCTTCTGCTGGGCAATGTGGATTTTTCAAACATCTTTGCCGTGATTAAAGCGGGTAAAATTGCGGGCCCCTACGCCACACTGGCCGAAGCCAAGGCGGCCGGCGCCGTGACGATCAACATGGGTATCTTCATCAATTCCATTATAAGCTTCCTGATTGTCGCCTTTGCCGTATTTGTCGTCATCCGCCAGATCAATGCCCTGAAGCGTGCGGAGGAACCGGAACCGGCTACGACCAAGGAGTGTCCCTTCTGCTTCTCCTCAATCCCCATCAAGGCTACCCGCTGCCCGAGCTGCACATCGGAAGTCAAGGCGTAACGTACAATCCCCCGATGATTATCCATCGGGGGGATATTTGCATCCAAGACACCCCGAAACGGCCTTTGGCGGGACAATCCTGTAAGGGATTGTAATTACATATGAATTATTGAATCCGGCGTCCGGGGCCACACCGTATCTGCCGGCATCAATATCGTTGCAACCGCTCGAGAAATGTGCGATTATCCACCCCGACATTCCGTGACCCTTCCGGATTGAGACCGGGGATTCAAGACGCTCAGCGGTTTTGCCCGGCCGAATACTGTGAAATCCATCCAGTAATCGCAATGCGTGCAGAGTTATGACAGGTTCAACGTAACTTGAAGCACACACCCCCCATAGAGCCTCCCGTAAAGAGAGGCTTTTTTTCTCACCAGCTCTCGCCGGGCCAGATCTTCATCCTGAGCTTCGCCGGCCTCATCCTGGCAGGGGCTTTCCTCCTGTGGTTTCCCTTCTCCTCTTCAGGTGAAAACCTCGAATTCATCGACGCCTTATTCACAGCAACCTCGTCGGTTTGCGTCACGGGCCTCGCCGTTTTAGACGTAGGCAAAGACCTCTCCTTCGCCGGTCAGGTTATAACGCTCTTGCTCTTCCAGATCGGCGGGCTCGGTATCATCACCTTCTCCGTGCTCCTCTTCGGCATCATGGGCCGCGGGGTGTCTTTCAAGGAAAGGGAGATTGTCCAGACAACCTTCCTCCACACACCGAAGCGGGATTTTCTCGTCATCCTCAAGGCGGTTCTCGGTTACACGCTCATCATCGAATCAATGGGGGTCTTATTTCTCTTCATCCGCTTCAGTCAGGACTTTCAACCGGGCAGGGCTTTTTTTCATGCCCTCTACCACGCCGTTTCCGCCTTCAACAACTGCGGCTACTCTCTTTTCCCGGACAACCTGATCGGTTACCAGGGTGACCTCATCGTCAACCTGACCGTGATGGCGCTGATCGTTCTCGGGGGGATCGGTTTCGTCGTTTTGCATGAGATGGTTTCCCGGTTTCGGAGCAGGCAGATCCGTCTATCCGTTCACAGCCGGATCGTCATTTACACGACGGCGATCTTGATTGTTTCGGGTGCTTTCCTTTTCTATTTCTTCGAGAGAAATCATGTCATCCGGGACATGCCTCTGCAGTCGCAGGTCCTTGTTTCCTTTTTTCAGTCCGTCACACCGAGAACCTGCGGGTTCAACACCGTGGACATCGGAAACCTGAGCAACGCGACCATTCTCGTCATGATCATACTCATGTTCATCGGGGCCTCTCCGGGTTCGACGGGCGGTGGCATCAAGACGACGAGCGCAGCACTCCTGCTTCTCCTGATCTGGACCCGATGGAAGGGTTACGAAGAGGTGAACGTCTTCAATCGGACCATCCCCAGGGAGCAGCTCACCAAGACCTTCTCGATCATTTTCGCGGCGGCCCTGTCCGTGTGCCTCATCACCTCCATTTTGCTTCTCTGTGACAGTGGAGACGTGCCTGCCGCCCAGAGCCGGCATTTTTTCGTGGAATATCTCTTTGAAACGGTCTCCGCCTTCGGGACCGTCGGTCTCTCCATGGGGGTCACCCCCCACTTGAACGATTTACAGAAACTGGCTGTCGTCATCATGATGTTTGCCGGAAGAGTGGGTCCCCTCACCCTCGCCTTCGCGCTTGCACTGCGATCGGCCCGGAAGGGGATCACCTACGCGGAAGAAACGGTGATGGTCGGATAAAGGGGGCTTTCAGATGAAAAGAGTCGTCGTCATCGGTTTGGGGATCTTCGGCTACAACATTGTCAGGGAGCTCTATGAGAACGGCGTCGAGGTCATCGCCATCGACAAAAAGAAGGAAGCCGTCCAGGCCGTCAGGGATTTTGCCACGAAGGCCATCGTCGCCGACGGAACCGATAAAGACGTCATGGAAAGTATCGGGATTCGTGAAGATGACATGATTATCGTCTCCTTCGGAGAAGATCTTGCCGCGAGCACCCTCATCACGCTTCACCTCAAGCAGATGAAGGTCAAGGAGATCATCGTCAAGGCACCCAACGAAGAGCACAAACTTATCCTCGAAAAGGTCGGGGCCACAGAGGCGATCATCCCCGAGAAGGAAATGGCCTACAAGATTGTCAAGAGCATCATCTCACCGAATGTGCTGGACTACATCCCCCTTTCGAAGGATCACATGATCTGTGAAATCGCGACACCCAAGAGTTTCATCGGAAAGACCCTCGGCGGTTTAAAGGTCCGCACGACATACAACATCGGCATCATCGCCATCCGTGACACCCTCACGGAACGCGTCGAGATGGTCCCACCTGCGGATTTCGTCTTCAAGGACAGCGACGTTCTCGTCGTCATCGGCAAGGAGGAGGATATCGACAAGATCAAATAGGGGGTTGGTAGAAACCGGCTGGAATGAGATAGACACCGAAAATCGATGCAATAAATATTATCAATATATAATCAATATGTTAGGGATGTTTTGGAGATTTTACTTGAGCAAATCCGTCCTCTTTCTTTTTCAAGAGTTCCTGATCGATGAAAGCGGTCAGACTTCCTTGAGTTTCTTGAGGCGGGCAGCCTTCAGCTCGCCATACTCCCTTCGGCAGCGGTAATAGCTCTGCTCGGTGATCCCGATCTCCCGGCAGACCTGCGCCAGGTTCCTGCCCCGCGAGAGCTTTGCGTCGGCCTCCCGAAGCAGGACGATGATTTGCTCGGCTGTAAATTGCTTGTTGTTCATTCCGACCCCTTCAAATTCGGATCAGGTCCAGGCATCGCCTTTGAAATAATTCTTGAGGACCTTGACGATCAGATCTTCATTGGGCTTCACCGACTGGCCGCCCCCCGCTGAGACCTGACGTTCGAAGTATCTGCGAAGAACCTTAACGATAGCGTCTCTTCCCGCATTATTCTTTTCGTTCCCCCCTCTACCAAATTCATCTTTCATGTTTGCGGCCATCCTTTTTATGCCGAGGAATTTTCTCTTCGATTCTCGCCGAACCGGGGGGGAAAAACAATACGCCGAAGATATGATTTCAGGTAAGAAAAAAGTATTAGGAATGGCCTACGAAGCAAAAAGGGCGGGGGAAGAGATGGCGAAGACCCATATGCCCCCGCACCGTACACTTCGCCTGCGATTGAATGACAAATATTACTTCTTGCTGGCAGGGCCGGTGCGGGGCTTCTCGTACTTCTCGATGATGTAATGAATGCCCTCGTACAGCAACGCCGTTAAGTTCTTTTCCTGATCGAGGGCAACATACTTTAGGCGCCTGATCGTATCTTTATCAAGGCGGAAGGTGAGGGTCTTTTTTTCCATAGTCGAAACATACTTTATATATAATATTAATGCAATAATAATTCTTGACATTAAAGAAATAATGCAGTAATGCAATAATGAACCTGGACCATAGGCAAATGGCAACAGGAATAAAGCCGGAGATGTCCGAAGCCGCGAGGCCCGGAGGGTTTAGCCTATGAACCCAGGTCGTCTCCGGCTTATATTTTTGGCAAAGGAGGGAGGCCGTGAGATTGTCTGACATCAAGATTGAAAAAGGCATCCGTGTCGGTTCAGAAATCCAGGTGCGGGCAACAGGGCCGCTCAGGGAGCTGCTCGAGATACTGGACGAGACGACGCAAGAGCATCCCTGGAACCACCATGGAGCCCCGGCGTCGCGGCTCGTGAAATTATACGATCAGATACAGGATTATATGGACGAGATCGACAGATTTGCGGAGCGGCTCGACAGGTACATCCAGGAACTGGAAAGAAAAGGGGATTGAAAATGGATTATTTGACGGTGGGGTCTGTTATGATCCTTGCCATCGGGGTCATCATGGCTCTTTTGTGGCTGATCGCGGAGAAGGTCATCGATTTTGAGCGCAGGAAGGGTTGAATAGGGGCATCACGGCAGACTCGATTCCTGAATGACCTTTTTCGATTCACGGTTATCAAACCTGACCTAGCTTCTATTTTATGTTGTTCCGTTAGAAATCGGTTAGAAGAATCTCATGGTAGATATGCAATTATCGAAGATAGTAAAGGCATCTTCGTTCTGCGTGTTACACATACAACTACACACTTCTGATTGATTAGAATACTCAGTACTTGTGCTTGAATTTTCTCAATACAGAGAATCAGCAGCGAGTGAAAAATAGGCCGAATTGCCTTCGTAGAGCTTGTTGTCGTTATTTGCCTGACAATAGGAATTCCGGTCTTATCTGATTATTAAAATTATCATTTTGTCTAAGATTGTTACCTGTTTTGTTAAGAATTAAAGAATATATTACTTCGTTATTTCCTAATTCTAGTCCCTTAATGTAATATCCGGAGAAGCCTCTGGATAAACCAAAATATTTCACGACATAAGCAGAAAAAAAGAGAGCCTCTTCAGCACTAATCTTACGGGAAGACTTAATATCCTGATTAAACCTCGCACTTACATTATAAATATTGTTTGTTTCATGCGTAATATCGACAGTGACATCGTAATCAGCATTGTCGGATTGCGGTTTCAAAAATTCTTTTGCCGTGATTGTAAATTTTTTCGTATCCGATACTGAATCCGTTTTTCTGTCACATTTCATCCCATCTTGCTGTACATCTGTGAAGATTATATTCCCTTTGTTATCAATACATTTGTACACTATTCCTGCATTGGCATTGTTAGAATAAATTATAAGACAACTCAAAATCACAATAATAAATTTCATGTTCTATCCTTGACACCCAAAAAATTAATTCAGGCGTGGTTTGCTTTTATCATTCCTGCACCTCTAAATCGGCAATTAAGCTAAAAACTTTCAATATTTCTCACAGAGACCGAGTGTAATCTTCTAATTATGTCCAGGCACACCAGTGTATCCATTACAGGAAGAAGTCTGTGAGGATATAAACAGAAATGCAGGGCCATTTCTGTCCCTGCATTCTATTTTCTGTTGTTCCGTCACAAATCGGTCGGGAAGAGCCCTCCAAAACGCAGAAAAGGGGTTAAGCGAATTGCCTAACCCCTTGACTTTGTTTGGTAGCGGGGGGTGGATTTGAACCACCGACCTTTGGGTTATGAGCCCAACGAGCTACCGGACTGCTCCACCCCGCGTCGTAAAAATATCTTAATTTTTATCGGTTTCCAATGTCAAGGATAATTTAGAAAACACCGCCTTTCAAGCGAAGAAAACCTGATCCTTTCCCCTTTCCTTGGCCCTGTACATGTTCATATCGGCCCTCCGGATGAAGGATGACAGTTCTTCGCCTCCTTGATACTGGGCGATGCCCGTGCTGACCGTCACCCGGATCGTCTTGCCTGGCTTGGGTGAGAAGACCTGCTTTTTGAACTCCTGCCGGATACGTTCAGCCGTTATCACCCCCTGCTCTCCCTCGGTGTCGGGAAGAACAATGACAAACTCCTCCCCTCCGTAACGATAGGCGAGGTCCGTCCGTCTCAGGCAACTTCGAACGACATCGGCAAACCGAAGCAGGACATGATCGCCCTCGAGGTGCCCGTAAGTGTCGTTGTACTGCTTGAAATTGTCGATATCCATCATGAGCAGTGTCAGGTGATGGTTGTAGCGGTTTGTCCGTTCTATCTCCGAGGTGATCTGATTGTAAAAATGCCTTGAATTGAACAGCTTGGTCAGGTTGTCCGTGATGCTCAATTCCTGGTAGCGCTTTTCACTCTCCCTGAGCTGGGCTTCCGCCTGATTCCTCTCCGACAAAATCGCCCTTTCCCGCTCGACGCGCTTCACCCGGATCAGGAGTTCTTTGATACCGATGGGTTTCAGCATGAAATCGCTGGCGCCCTTCTCGATAATCTGCTCATAGGTGAAATCCTCGGCAAAGCCCGTCATGACGATGACGTCTGAATCGTAATGGGCCTTGATGAGGGCCGTCAATTCGATACCGGTCATACCGGGCATCTTGATGTCCGTGATGACGATGTCCACTCTGTTTTTTTCAAGGACCCTCAGTGCTTCCTCCCCGCTCATGGCGGTGAGACAGGCATAGCCGAAATGCGTCATGGCTTCCTGGATGATGTCGCAGATCGGCTTCTCGTCATCCACGACAAGAACCCGGGCCTGGGCAGCCTTTTCTTCCTTTTTCTCCATCGCCGAAATCACAAGCGGGACAGGGATTGTCCGGTGACATCCCTGTTGCGCCGGTCATTGGGTTCTGAAAAACAGACTTCTGAGAAATTTGGAGCCCTCTGAAATTCTGCATGGCCGACATGCAAAAAAAGTCGAATTTTTCCGTCTGAGACCAGCATCCCGTTCAGAAAAGGAAAACAGCCGCAGCGATAACCGTAGTGCAGGGTCCCCGTTTGGGGACGATGTACGACTGCGTGACGTTCCGCGTCCGGACGATCTTGCCGCTGATCTTGAAGACCTCCTTTTTTTCGTCCCAGCTCTTGTCCACGTCAAAATCAATGCCGAGGGTTGATGCGAGCATGGCGGCGGCCAGGTCCTCCGCATAATCCCCCGCCTGCTTTTCCGTCTGACCGAAGGCATGATGTTCGCTGATGTACCCGTACTGGGACAAATCCGCCGGGACGGCACAGCCGACCGACGCCGCCACGAGCCGGTTGGGCTCATTGCTGGTGCAGCGGCTCATGACGCAATACGTGATGCCCCCCGGTGTCAGTTCGCGTAGGCCCTTCCCCCTGGAGATCATCCTGCAGCCCGGGGGGAAAATACTGGAGACGTAAACCAGGTTGAATTTCTCGATTCCCGCATCCCGGAGGGCCAGTTCGAAAGAGTGAAGCTCCTCCTTGTGGACCCCGACACCTTTCGTAAAGAAAATCTTCTGGGGGACGAATATCTGCAATTTTCCCTCTCCTCTTCTTCACTTCATTATAAAGCATGCCCCATGATCCGGTACGTGAGCTTCGCCGCCAGGAATTCAGGCGCCACCATCCCGGGTATGGGTGAAAGTTCGACGACGTCAAATCCCCTGATCCGGCATGTCCCGGCGACTTCCCTGAGAAGAGACGTCACGTCACGCCAGGTCAGCCCCCCCGGCTCAGGCGTACCCGTCGCCGGCATCAACGCAGAGTCGAAGACATCCAGATCGACGGATATATAAACATCTTCCGTTAAATTTTCGCAAATCTTTTTTTCCCATCCTGCAGCCCCCTGCACATCCCACGGGGGAAAAACCTTGGCACCCTTCTTTTCGATGTAGAGCGCCTCTTCACGGCTCATGCTGCGGGTCCCGACCTGGACGACGGGACAGATCTCCGAAAGGCGACGGGCCACACAAGCGTGGCTGTATGGAGACCCCTGGTAACGGTCCCTCATGTCCGCGTGGGCATCGAAATGAAGAACCGAAAGCCGGGGGTATTTCTTCCTCAGGGCCCGCACGCTTCCGGTGGATATGCTGTGTTCACCCCCGAGCATCACCGGAACCTTGTTGTACCGGATGATTCCGGCAACGCTTTCCTCAACCTTCTTTATCATCTCCCGGGGACCCCGCGCGTCCGGTTCCAGGGGCGGAAGGGTGTGAATACCCGCCCGATAGGTCTCCCTGCGGAGTTCCTCGTCATAGAGCTCCATGTTGCATGAGGCCTCGAGTATGGCGGACGGCCCCCGTCGGGATCCCGACTGGTAGGTGGAGGTCAGATCGTAAGGGACAGGCAGGACGGCAAAAAAAGCCTTCTTGAATTCCGAAAATTTCTTGTCTATCCCGCCGAAATTCATCCCGTGCCCCTCAAATCGGTTTGCGACCTAACACATTATCCCCCCCTGTGTCCAGTCTTTTTCCGGCTGCCGAATCACACTTTTCCCGGAGGGCCCCTGACGGCAAACACGCGCACCCCAGAACGCCCGGACGGGGTTCCCGAACCCTCGCTGCACGAGGCCCGGCGCCGATGGGTTGGAACGACTATGGGTAAAAGCAGAGGCGGAATTGGCCCTTTTCGAGTACGAGATAGGAAAAGTGATCGATCCAGTCCCCCAGCGTCACGAAGACTCTTCCCCTGCCCTCCAGCTCCACGTTTTTGAGAAGCGGTTCGTGGCAGTGGCCCAGGATCACGGCGTCGAATCCCTCTTCGAATTTCCGAATGGAAAAAGCGTACATTTTCTCCGCCAGTCTTTCCTGGGTTTCGCCGAGCCACTTTTTGCTTGCCGTCGAACTGCCCCGGGCAACCTTCCACCAGAACGACGACGGCAGCTGCTCCCTGACCCAGTTGAATGTCCTGCTCCGCAGGATCTTCCGGAGAAAAAGATACGAGGTGTCTTCCGTGTCAACGAGATCCCCGTGGGCCAGGTACAGCTTTTTCCCGTCCAGCGTTACCTCGACCCAGTCGGGAACCACTTCCATGGAGAGTCTTTCGCCGAAATATCTTCGCAGGGCAAAGTCGTGGTTGCCCTCCAGGAGGTGTACGCAAACGCCGCTTTCCTTCACCTCGACAAGCTTTCCTATCATGTCCTGAAAGTCGGGGTAGATTTTACCGTCGTCGGAAAACCAGAAATCAAAGAAATCGCCGAGGATGTAAAGGTGGTCGGCCTGCCCTCTGATTGAATCGAGAAAGTGAAGCAGTCGATCGTAACCGGCATCGTTTCGATGGCGGAGATGGGCATCAGCAATAAAAAAAATCTTCATCTTGCTTGGAATCCATGACGGCCTGGAACACCCGGCGACCGGGCCTAGAGGCTTTTCCTGACAAGTTTCTCGGAATTCCGGAACATCTCTTTTATTTCATTGGGTTGCAGACCGGCGCCGGCGGCGATCATGCGGGCCATCTCCAGGGTCACCAGATCCCTCGGTGCATGGCTGTCCGTGTTCATCACCAGGGGGGCCTTGAATTCACGGGCAAGCCTTGCCACGTGCCCATTGGTGTACCCGTGACCCTGTCGCGTGGTGATTTCCAGGCAGACTCCGCTTTTCGCGGCTTTTTTCACGAGTTCGGGCGTGATGAGACCCGGGTGGGCCAGGATGTCCACGCGGGACTCGATGGCCGCCCGGTTCGTCCCCGCGGCGACGGGCTCAACGATCGTTTCGCCGTGAACGACGACGATCTTTGCACCCAGCCGGCGCGCCTCCTTGACGAGCCCCGGTATCAGTACGGGGGGCACATGGGTGATTTCTATGCCGACCAAAGCCTTGATGGGATAGGCCCCGGAGATCTCACGGCAGACCCTGCTGACACGAGGCACGATGAAATCCAGATTGGAGTGATCGGCATGATCCGTAATGGCGATGGCGCGGTAACCGGCCGCCATGGCTCTGCGGATGAGTTCAGACGGGATGAGTTCTCCGTCGCTGAATATCGAGTGGGTGTGCAAATCAATCATGGTAAACGTCCTTCCTCTCCTCTATTTCGACGCCCTCCTCAACCCTGCCGCCAGAGGGGGCATCGACGCCATGGACCGCTCAACCATGTGACATCTAACAGATTTTCAGCGACAGGTCAAATAAGTTATCGATTGATTTCGCATGGATAGTTGTATATGAATGTATGCGGACCGGCCCGCAGTGGGGTCCGCGTCCAATCTCTATGAGAAAAATAATGATGTTTTGAATGACAAAGATCCTTTACCGCTACATCCTCAAGGAAATCACCGCCACTTTCATCCTCGCGCTTTTCGTGACGACCTTTGTCCTCATGATGGGCAAGATTCTCCAGCTGATGGAACTCGTCATCAACAAGGGGGTCGGTTTGTGGGACATCTCGAAACTTATTCTCTTCATGCTACCGACCCTCCTTCTTTTTACCATCCCGCTTGCCCTGCTCATTGCCATCCTGATGGGCATGGGGAGGCTTTCGAGGGACAACGAATTGACCGTCATGAAGAGTGCCGGCCTGAGCCTCTACCAGCTTTGCATGCCGGTTTTTTCCCTGGGCGCCGCCGCCTTTGTCCTGTCGACGGTGACATCCCTATTTCTTCTCCCGGAAGGCACGCAGGCCACAAGAAACCTGATCCTTGAAATCGCAAGGCAGAAGGCCAGCGCCGGCATCAAGGAAAAGGTCTTCAACGACGACTTCAACGGCATCGTTCTTTACGCCGACCATATTCCCATTGACGGCGCGTTTATGGAGGGCGTCCTCCTCTTTGACGATCGGATTCGCTCGGAGCCGAGCACCATCATCTCCCGGAAGGGATACCTGGTCGCGGCGCCGGATTCACCGGCCGTGACCCTGAGACTGGAAAACGGAAGCATCCACACCGTCAACCCGAACTTGAAAAATTACAAGAAAATTGACTTCAGCACCTATGACGTCAGCCTGGAGCTGCAAACGGGCGTGGAGGACGCCAAAAAATTCACCACCAAAAAACTCCAGGAGATGACCTTCCTGGAAATGGCCCGCCTGATCCGGGACCCCGCCAGGTCGATCCCGGCATTGAAAATCCGGGAGATGAAGATCGAGTTGAACAAAAGACTCGCGATTCCTGTTTCCTGCCTTATCTTCGCGCTTGTCGGGATGCCCCTGGGCATCACGCCGAGCCGTTCCGCCAGGTTGAGGGGATTTACCACGGCCCTGGCCGTCGTCGTCTCCTATTACCTTCTCACACTTAGCGGCACGGCCCTCGGCGAAACCGGCAGGCTGCCTCCCGCCGTCGGCGCCTGGGTGCCCAATGCCGTCTTTGCCGCGGCGGGCGTGATCCTGTTCATCCGGAAAGCCGGGGAGAAATCCCTGGACCTGGATCTGTGGGGTAGAGCGAAAGCGTTTTTCCAATCGAGGCGAGCATCGTGACGATCATCAGCCGGTACATCACCAGGGAGTTTCTTGTACTATTCAGCCTGGTTCTCCTTTCCTTTCTGTCGATCTATCTGATCGTCGACTTCTTCGAACGAATCCGGATGTTCCTCAGCAACCACGCCACCATCGGGCAGATGGCATCCTATTTCCTATACACGCTGCCGATGGTTGTCGCGCAGGCTGTCCCGGTCTCGGTCCTCCTGGCGACCCTTCTCACCTTCGGCATGTTCTCAAAAAACCATGAACTGGTCGCCTTGAAAGCAAGCGGGATCAGCATGTACCGCGCCGCCGTGCCGGTTCTTTCTATGGCCGCTGTGGCGTGCGTTTTGGTCTTTTTCCTGAATGAATTCGTGACCCCTTACACCAATCAGATGGCCCGGCAGATCAAGCTCGTGGAAATCCAGAAGCAGAAAAAAACGGGCGTGTTCAAGCAGAACCAGGTCTGGTTCAGGGCCAAGAACAGCATCTACAGCTTCACGATCTTCGACCCTGAAAAAAATACGCTCCAGGGGATCAGCATCAACTACTTCAACTCCGACTTCACCCTCACGAAGCGAATCGACGCCCGGAGTGCGTCCTGGGCGGGGGATCACTGGACATTCTCGGACGTCCTGGTCACCCGGTTTCCCGAGGGACAACCCCCGGTCATCGAAAAGATCGACTCGATGGTCGCTGACATACCGGAGGAACCCTCGGACTTTCAAGTCGTCCAGAAAAGCGCGGATGAGATGGGTTATGTGGAATTACAGCGATATATCCAAAAGATCAGGGAAGAGGGTTACGATGTGACCCGCTATGAAACGGACCTCCACGGGAAAATCGCCTTTACCCTGGTGAGCATCTTCGTCGTCATGATCGGCATTGCCTTCTCCATGCGGCCTGAGAGAAGCGGCGGGGTTGCACAGGGAATCACGGCGGGTCTTATTATCGGGTTCTCCTACTGGATCCTTTTCGCCCTCTGTATCTCCCTGGGGCGCTCAGGAACCCTCGCGCCGATGCTGTCCGCATGGCTGCCCAACCTCATCTTCGGATCGGTGTCGGCCTACCTTTTCAAAAGCATCCACACCTGAGCCGCCAGGGGGGGTCAGGTGCCCAGTTCCCAAGATTGCAAATATTTTTTCTGCTCCGCCGTCAGCCGGTCGATCCGTATCCCCATGCTCTCGAGCTTGAGGCGGGCAATGTCGCGATCGATTTCATCCGGCACTGCATAAACGGTGTTCTTCAGGGATTTCCCCGTTCGGACCAGGTATTCAGCCGACAGCGCCTGGTTGGCGAAACTCATGTCCATGACGCTCGAGGGGTGCCCTTCGGCTGCCGCGAGGTTGATGAGTCTTCCCTCGCCGAGCACGTAAACCCTCCTGCCGTTCACCAGGCGGTATTCCTGGATGTAATCCCTGACCTTCCGTTTGCCCCGTGAGACGGCCCGGAGGCCTTCCAGGTCGAGCTCCACATTGAAATGTCCGGAATTGGCCACGATGGCTCCGTCCTTCATCTTCATGAAATGCTCACGCCGTATGACGTTCAAGTCCCCCGTGAGCGTGCAGAAGATGTCCCCTTCCCCGGCAGCTTCCGACAGAGGAATGACACGATGGCCGTCCATGACCGCTTCGAGCGCGCGAAGTGGGTCTACCTCCGTCACTGTGACGTTGGCCCCCATTCCAGCCGCCCTCAACGCGACCCCCTTGCCGCACCAGCCGTAGCCGCAGACCACAAAATTCGTGCCCGCCATGAGCCGGTTCGTCGCGCGGATGATTCCGTCGAGGGTGCTCTGACCGGTCCCGTAACGGTTGTCGAACATGAATTTGGTGCGGGCATCGTTGACAGCGATGAGCGGGAACCGCAGGACCCCTTTTTCGGCCATGGCCCTCAACCGGATGACGCCTGTGGTTGTTTCTTCCGTTCCGCCGATAATGGCCTTGATCAGCCCCCGGCGCCTGGCATGAATTGTAGTCACCAGGTCAGCCCCGTCATCCATGGTCAGGGAAGGCCCGGCATCGAGGACCGCGTTGATGTGCCGGTAGTAGGTTTTGGTATCCTCCCCCTTGATGGCGTACACGGCTATTTTCCGGAACTTAGCCAGATAGGCAGCCACAGGGTCCTGGGTGCTCAGCGGATTGGAGGCGCAGAGGTGAACCTCGGCTCCGCCGACCTGAAGCGTTTCCGCCAGATTCGCCGTCTCCGTCGTCACGTGCAGGCAGGCCCCGATGCGGACACCCCGGAGCGGCTTTTCCTTCCGGAACCGTTCCCGGATGATATTCAGCACGGGCATGCTCATGGCCGCCCATTCGACGCTCGACTTTCCCTCTTTCGCGAGCCTTATATCCTTGACGTCGTAATCCATTTTCTTCTCAACCTGTTTTTGCACCCGGCCCTATCGAAGACCCGCTGCTTTCCTGAGCTGCACGACCTTGTCCGTCTTTTCCCATTTGTAGCCGTCCAGGAAGAAGGATTTGGGGATCCCCCTGTAGACGTCGCCTTTGAGCAGGTCGAATTGCCTGATCATGCCGGCCGGCGTGAAGTCGAAGACCCGGGCGATGATATCAGAGAGTTTCCTGTCCGGAAGCCTGCCTGTCTCGAAGGTGTTCACATAGACATTGAAGGGCTTCGCGATACCGATGGCGTAGGCAAGCTGGATGGAGACTTTCCGGGCAAGGCCGGAGGCCACCAGGTTTTTCGCCGCGTAGCGGGCGCCGAAAGCGGCCGAGCAATCGACTTTCTCGGGAGATTTGTTTACCACCGACCCGCCTCCGAGCTGGGCGCCGGGATAGCCGCCGTAGAACTGGACCACGAGCTTGCGGCCCGTGACACCGGAATCCGCGGCGCTGCATGAATTGACGGCGCTCCATTCCCCGGTGGGGTTGAAGAAAAATTCCGTCTTCCCGTCGACCCATTTCCCGAGAACGCGAAAAGCGATCTGCCTGGCTGTCGATTTCACCTTTGTCTTCTCGCCTTTCTTGACATGCCGGTAATCCACGGCATTGGAAACAAGCACCTTGGCCACCCGGATCGGTTTCCTTGAGTCATCGTCGTACTCCACGGTCACCTGCCCCTTCCCGTCCGGGGCAAAGGTGGGGTTTCCGCAATGCTCCAATGCCCGCATGAGGCGGTTGACAAGCACATACGGCAGGGGCAGCAGCTCGGGCGTTTCATCGTTGGCAAAACCGTACATGATGCCCTGATCACCCGCCCCGATTTCCTTGTGTTCGCCCAGATGAGCCCTCGTCCCGATGTTTATATCCGGGGACTGGGGGATGATCGCGTTCAAGACGCCCATGTTGTTGCCGTTCAGGCCGACGGCAGCGTCGTTGTACCCCAGCGAAAGTACCGTTTCCCTGACGATCCTTTCCACGTCTATGCTGACCCGCGTGGTCACCTCTCCGCCGACGAGGCAGAAGGCCTTGCCGAGAAAAACCTCTAGGCCGCAGTGGGGCATGTTGTGGACGCTCAGCCCCAGCTTTCTCTCCTTATCCAGAATGTCCGCGATGATGTTGGCGGAGATCTGATCCGCCACCAGATCGGGGTGCCCTACTTTGATGCTTTCCGCCGATACGAGCATGCTGTCTTCCTCCGTTATCTAAGATTGTTGATGACTCTGCTTGACGATGCGCTGCGTGATAAATGATCTCCGCCCGCGGATTCTAGAAACTTTCCGCCGGCTTCTCCGTTTGTACTGCCCGGGGGTATGACGGCGTGACCATCCCGCCGGACATGATCAGCTTGAAGGCCTCCTCCACCGACATGTCCAAGCGGACGACTTCATTCTCTGGAACCATCATGTAGAACCCCGAGGTCGGGTTGGGTGTCGTCGGTATGAAGAGGTTGATGCATCTTTCCTGAGTTTTCTGCCGGACTTCCCCCGATGCAATTCCCGTGACAAATGCCACCGTGTACAGACCCTTGCGCGGAAATTCGACCAGAACGACCCGTTTGAAACTCTCGCCCTTCGTGTTCATCATGGCATGGACGATCTGCTTCAGGGCCTGGTAGATGCCCCTGACCAGCGGGATCCTGTACACAACGGCTTCACCCCAGAGCAAAAAACACCTTCCCAGGATACTCCGGGTCGTCAGTCCAATGAGAAGGATCAGGACCAGGGTGAAGATGACGCCCAGTCCGGGAACGTGTAACCCGAGGATCTGGTCGGGATGAAGGCGCGCCGGGATGATGCCGAGCAGGCCGTCCATCAGGTTGATCAGGAAAATCAGGATGTAAACGGTCAACCCGAAGGGGATTGTGACGGCCATTCCCGTCAGGAATATTTGCTTCAGCTTTTTTCCCATCTTTTTCGAGGACTTCGTAGCGCCTTCCAATAACAGAAGTGTCCGGGACTTTCAACACTTATTTATAAAAAAAGGCAAAGTCCCGGGACTTTGCCTTCGGCTCTCGAGTGGAAGCTCCTTAGGGGCGCTTCACCCTGTTTTTCTCATCCACATAGACGCACTTCGGCGTCCACTTCTTCGAAAGGCCGTCATCCACCATGACATAGCTGGCAATGATGACCACATCTCCCTTCGACGCCTTCCTGGCGGCAGCCCCGTTGAGACAGATCACGCCGCTGCCCTTCTTGCCCTTGATCACGTATGTGGAAAAACGCTCCCCGTTGGAAACGTTGTAAATATCGACTTTTTCGAAAGGCACCAGTTCGGCCTTCTGCATGAGCGCCTCGTCGATGGTGATGCTCCCCTCGTAGTTGAGGTCGGCATTGGTCACCGTCACCCTGTGCAGTTTCGATTTCAGCATGAATCTCTGCATGATCCCTTCCTCCTTCGTGTATGACCCGAAAGACCTCTCGGGTCCTACAGTTCCAAAGCCTCACCGAAGACATAATTGTCGATGAGCCTCGCGACCCCCACCCTCACGGCGAGGGCAATGACCTCCTTCCCCTTAAGACGCTCCACGTCCTTCATGGTTGACGTATCGCAGATTTTCACGTAATCGATCTTCGCCTGCGGATGCCGGCTGATGGACCGGGTCACCTCCCCGATGATCTTTTCCGCCTCTCTTTCTCCCTCCTCGAAGAGTTTCTTCGCCATTTTGAGGGAACGGCTCAGGCTGAGGGCGGCCTCCCGCTCGGCGGGTTTCAGATAGGTGTTTCTCGAACTCATGGCCAACCCGTCCTTCTCTCGTATGGTGGACATGCCGAGGATTTCCAGATCCATGTTGAGGTCCTCCACCATGCGTTTGATGACGACCAGCTGCTGGAAATCCTTTTTGCCGAAAATGGCGACATGGGGCTTCACGAGGTTGAAGAGCTTGGCGCAGACCGTTGCCACGCCCCTGAAATGACCGGGCCTGGAAAGACCGCAGAGGTTCTGGGTCACGACCTCTAGATCGATATAGGTCTGGTAGTGTTCAGGGTACATCTCGCCGTCGCCGGGATAAAAGATGACGTCCACACCGACGTCCCGGCAGAGCGACTCGTCCCGTTTGAAGTCCCGGGGATACTTCGCCAGGTCTTCCGTGGGGCTGAATTGCGTGGGGTTGACGTAGATGCTCGTCACCAGACAGTCACCCAGTTTCCGCCCCTCCCTCATGAGACTCAAGTGCCCCTCATGGAGATACCCCATGGTGGGTACAAAGGCGATCTTCTTGCCCGACCCCCGCAGCCCCTCGGCGTATCGCTGCATCTCCCCGGCTCTCTCGATAATTTTCATACGCTTCACCCCACAAAAAAAGCCTCCCGTTTCTGGACGGGAGGCTTCAAATCATGGCTTCCTCTATCGATCGTCGGAACAACCTTCCGTCCCAGTCCGTTTCCAGATCCAAGCGGTGCGCTCCCTGTAACAGATAACCTCCCTCTTGTCAAGTATATTGTCTCAAAAAAGCGTTGCTCAGCCGGGCGAAATCCTCCGGGGCAAGCGTCTCTGCCCTGCGCGAGGGATCGATGCCGAGGGAATCCAGGACCCCCAGAACAGCTTCGTGACGGAGTCCGATCCGGGGTGAGGCCTTCAGGTTGTTCAAAAGCGTTTTTCTGCGCTTTGAAAAAGCCGACCGAACGACGGCCAGGAGGCAGGCGTCGTCGCGGACATCAACAAGCGGTTTCTTTCGGATGTCCATCCGGACCACCGCCGATTCCACGTTGGGTCTGGGATAAAAACACCGGGGGGAAACATGAAAGGCAATGGCCGCCTCTGTATAAACCCCGACGAGGACGGACAGGATGCCGTAGGCCTTCGTTCCGGGGGCCGCAACGAGCCGTTCGGCCACCTCTCTCTGGAACATGAGAACCATGGACGAGATGCGATCTCTGGCCTCGAGCAGCCTGAAGAGAATCTGGGACGATATGCTGTAGGGGATGTTGCCGATGACCTTTATGGCGGCTCCCCCTCGAAGACGGAAATCGAATTTCAGGGCGTCGGCATGGAGGATCTCCACATTATCCTGCTGCTTCAGCTCCTCGCGAAGAACGGCGATTAACGCCCCGTCGATCTCGAGGGCAATGACCTTCTCGGCCCTCCCGGCCATCAGGGCGGTCATGACGCCCAGCCCCGCCCCGATCTCGACCAGCGTCTCGTCGGGCCGGATATCGGAGATTTCAATGATTTTCCGGATGATATTCGGATCGGCAAGGAAAGATTGACCCAGCCTCTTAAGAGGACGGATCCGATACTTCGCCAGTATGGCCCGCGGATTCGGCATATTTGCTCCTCAGGGCTGCAACGGCACGGTAAGTGATAAAGTAGGCGGGTACCGTGAACACGGCGGCCATCAGAAGCCCGCCGACCTGGAGCGGATACAGGATGTGCCACCCCAGTTCCAGAATCGATCTCAGGCTGTAGTCGTTGAACGCGATTTTCAGGCCCTCGTAATTCAGCAGCAGCCGGCCGAGTTCATACTGGGAGAGATAGAATACGGGGATTGTGAGGGGGTTGGAGATACAGGTAGCCCCCAGTAAGGCCGCAGTCATGTTCTGACGAAAAAGCAGACAGAGAAAAATGATGGCAACGGTATGGAACGGGATGGTGGGTGTCACCCCGATGAAGACACCAATGGCCATGCCGGCGGCGATTTCACCCGGTGCCCCCTTCAGGCTGATGAATCGACTGTAAAAGTCCCTTATCCTGTCCTTCAAAATCATGAAGCTCCACTGCAGAAGAGTCCGGGCAGCGCCCCGGGGTATACCGTGCAAGAACCATGCAGGGTCTATCCCGGAAGGGTCTCGAGAGGCCAACGGGAAACGGCATTCAGGTCAAAACCGTCCCGCTTGCCCTTCGCGAGCAGTCGATCGCCCACCACGGCGATCATGGCGGCGTTGTCCGTGCATAGAACCGGTGGCGGGATGAATATGTCGATGGCCCGCTTGGCCCCTGCCTCCATAAACCTCTGCCTCAGGCGGCTGTTTGCGGCCACACCGCCGACCACGACCACCCTGGTCATATGATTCAACTCGGCGGCACGGAGGGTTTTTTCGACGAGGACATCGATGATGGCCTCCTGGTAGCTCGCAACGATGTCCGGGATGTCGCCATCCTCTATGGGCCGCTTCCGTTTCCGGGTATAAGTCAGGAGGGCCGTCTTGACCCCGCTGAAGCTGAAATCCAGGCTGCCCTTCATGGGCCGGGGAAAGGCGACGGCGCCGGGGTTGCCCGACTTGGCCAGCCGGTCAATCACCACCCCCCCCGGGTACCCGATGTCGAGAAGTTTCGCCGCCTTGTCAAAGGCCTCGCCGGCTGCGTCATCCCTCGTCTGACCCAGAAGCGCAAAATCCTGGAAGTCTCTGGCGAGGTAGACAATCGTGTGTCCCCCCGAGACCACCAGGGCCACGAAAGGAAATGCCGGGACCCGCTCACTCAAAAAGACGGACGCCACGTGCCCCTCGAGGTGATTGACGCCGACAAGCGGCTTTTTCTTCGCGAAAGCGATGGATTTAGCGACGGAGAGACCGACGAGCAGGGAACCGATCAGTCCCGGGCCCCGTGTTACGGCGATTCCGTCGATTTCGTCCAGGCCGAGGCGGGCGTTGAACAGGGATTCCCTGATGACGGGGACGATGGACTCCACGTGTTTCCTCGAGGCAATCTCGGGTACCACGCCTCCGTACTTGCTGTGAATATCCGCCTGCGACGATACGATGCTGGAAAGCACCTCCCGGCCGTCCCTGACGATGGCGGCGGCCGTCTCATCACAGGAGGTCTCAATGGCGAGAATCCTCATTTCCCGGGGCAAACATTTCTCTTTCCCTAAAAGTCGGAAAGGTATATACAGGATCGACTGTGAATTGTAAACGGTCATTTTTTCTTAGATTCCGGTATATTCCCCGCAGCAGCAGGGTTTTTTTATGGAGTTCAGGACCGATTTTCTCGTCATAGGAAGCGGCATCGCCGGGCTGTCCTTCGCCATCAAGGCGGCGGATCTCGGCAGCGTGGCCATCGTCACCAAGAAGGAAAAAATCGAGTCGACGACCAACATGGCCCAGGGCGGCATTGCCGTCGTCATGGACGCATCGGACAGTTTCGCGGACCACATCCACGACACCCTCACCGCCGGCGCGGGGCTGTGCCACGAGTCCGTCGTCCAATTTGTCGTGAGCGAGGGCCCGGAACGGGTCCGGGAACTCATCCGATGGGGGGTGGAGTTTTCAAAAAGCGACAGCGGCCCCCTCGCTCGATACGATCTCGGCAAGGAAGGCGGTCACTCCCGGAGAAGGGTTATCCATGCCGCCGATCTCACGGGCCGGGAAATCGAAAGGGCCCTCATTGAAAAAGCGGGGTCGAAGAAAAACATCACCTTCTTCGAAAACTGCATCTCCGTCGACCTCATTCTCGAGTCGGCCGTCAGCGGCGTGAAAAAGCAGCCCCGCGGGATAAGGGACAAATGCCTCGGCGCCTATGTCCTTGATGTGAATAACAACAAAATTCACGTCTTCCGCGCCTCCTTCGTGCTTCTCGCGACCGGCGGGGCGGGCAAGGTGTATTTGATCACCTCGAACCCCGACATCGCCACCGGTGACGGCATCGCCATGGCCTACCGGGCCGGCGCGGAGGTTGCCAACCTGGAATTTATCCAGTTTCACCCCACCTGCCTCTATCATCCCGGGGCGAAGTCCTTCCTGATCAGCGAGGCCGTCCGCGGGGAAGGCGGTGTCCTGAAATTGAGAAGCGGCTCCACCTTCATGGAGCGCTATCATCCCATGAAAAGTCTTGCGCCGCGTGACGTCGTCGCCCAGGCCATCGACACGGAACTGAAAAAATCGGGAGATGAGTACGTCCTTCTGGACATTACCCACCGGGATCCCCGATTCCTGGTGGAGCGGTTTCCCAATATCTACAGAAACTGCCTCACCTTCGGCATCGACATCACGAAGGACCCGATCCCCGTCGTCCCCGCGGCCCATTACATCTGCGGGGGCGTCGTCGTGAATGAACACGGCGAAACGAGCGTCGAGAGGCTTTTCGCCGTGGGAGAGGTGGCCTGTACGGGCCTCCACGGCGCAAACCGCCTGGCCAGCAACTCGCTGCTCGAGGCGGTGGTTTTCGCCCACAGGGCCTTTGTACGGATTGCCGGGCTGTTCCCGAAAACCCTCGATGAGGCGTTGCCCATCTCGGGCTGGGACCTGACCGGCGTGACGGAAAGCGATGAATCCGTTGTCATCACGCAAAACTGGGACGAGATCCGGAGGTCCATGTGGAACTACGTGGGCATCGTCCGATCCGACAAGCGGCTGGAGCGGGCGAAGAAAAGAGTGGAACTCATCTGGCAGGAGATAAACGAATATTACCGGAAATTCATGATCACGAGGGACCTGCTGGAACTGCGGAACATCACCATCGTCGCCAAGCTCATCATAGAGTGCGCCATGCTGAGGAAGGAGAGCCGGGGCCTTCACTACAACATCGATCACTCCGAAAGGGACGATCACAACTGGCTCCGGGACACCCTGCTGAAGAGACCGCCCAGGAGCAAGACCAAAGTCTTTCCATAAACAACGGGCTGCTTCACAAGGGGAAATTCCGACCGCCGTGCCGCACTGGGTCATCCCGCCCCTTCGAACACCCGCCTGAAAATGAAATCCAGATTTTTCAGGAAATTCCGGAGCCGGAACACCTGTTCGATCTCCGCGGGTCTCAGATACCCCAGGACATCACGGTCGGCCAGGAGCAGTTCCTTGAACTCGCGCCCTTCCTTCCATGACTGCATGGCTCTTTTCTGGACGATCGCGTAAGCGTCCTCCCGCGACATGCCCTTCTCGACCAGCCTGAGAAGGACCATCTGTGAAAAGATGACACCCCGCGTCAGTTGGAGATTGGCCATCATCCTCTCCGGGTAGACCTCCAGATGCTCCACCAGACCGGCAAATCGATCCAGCATGAAATCCATGAGGATGGTGGCATCGGGCCCGATGACCCTTTCCACGGAGGAGTGGCTGATATCCCGCTCGTGCCAGAGGGCAACGTTCTCCATGGACGCCAGGGCGTAACCCCTCATCAGACGCGCAAGGCCCGAGAGGTTTTCCGAAAGAACGGGGTTTCTCTTGTGCGGCATGGCCGAGGATCCCTTCTGCCCCTCCGTGAACTCCTCTGCGGCCTCGCGAACCTCCGTCCGCTGGAGAAGGCGGATCTCCGTCGTGAACTTGTCGATGGAGGAGGCCATGACGGCCAGCGCCGTGAAATATTCGGCGTGGCGGTCCCGCTGAACGATCTGGGTGGAGACGGGGGCGGGCCGGAGACCGAGTTTCCTGCACACATAGGACTCGATCCGCGGGTCCACGAAGGAATAGGTTCCCACGGCGCCTGATATCTTGCCGTAACTGACGGCTTCCCTCGCCCGGATGAGCCTCTCCCGGTTTCTCTGCATTTCCTGGTACCAGAGGGCCATCTTCAGCCCGAAGGTGACCGGTTCGGCATGAATGCCGTGGGTCCTTCCGATCATCAGGGTCTTCTTATGCATGAAAGCCCTTCTGCGCAGGACCTTGAGCAGCCGGTCCACATCGCCGAGCAGAAGGCCGGCGGCTTCCCTGAGAAGGAGAGCGAAAGAGGTATCGAGAATATCCGATGAGGTCAGGCCCATGTGTATGAAACGGGCGTCCGGCCCGACCTTTTCACCGACGCTGGTCAGGAAGGCAATCACGTCGTGCTTGACGACCTTTTCAATCCTGTCGATCCGGGCCACGTCAAAGCCGGCTTTCGCCTTGATCTTCGCGAAGGCCTTCTTCGGGATGACCCCTCTCCGGGCCAGAGCTTCACAGACCAGGATTTCGATATCGAGCCACTTCTGAAACCTGTTTTCGGGACTCCAGACGGAGGCCATCTCCTGCCTTGAATATCTCGGTATCATTTGATGATCCCCCTGCGTTAATTTTCTCGTTCTTAATATGAGAGCTTGAAATCCGTCAAGGAATTTTAACCCTCCCCGGACCGCGACCCCCGGCGAATCTCACGGGATTGAAGCCTTGATGAAAGGACAGTACTTTTCGATCGCCTTGGTGAAACCGCTTTTGCTGACGTAAAGTATCGCCTGCCAGCCCTGACGCCGGGCCCGCTCGATATGGCCTTCGTTGTCATCCACAAAGAGGATCGCTTCCGGGTTGACCTGAAGCGCCTCTTCGACATCCCTGAAATGGGAAGGGTCCATCTTGCTTTTCCCCATGTGGTAGCTGTTGAAGACATGATCGAAGTGCCTGAAAAAATCATGCGCCGCGTTCAACTCGTCAAGCCACAGCGTCTGATCGCTCAGGATGCCGACACGGGTCCCGTGATTCTTTACTTCCCTCACGATCTCCAGCATCCAGGGCCGAAGCCTGAAACGGGTCAGGATTTCTTCCCTGAGGACCTCGTCGCTCCCCCGGATGCCCGCCCTCCGCCGCACAGCCTGCCAGTAGCCCGCCTCGTTCGAGCGTCCCGTCACAAAACCCGTCTCGTGGACCAGTTCATGGCCCAGAGCGACAAAGGTCTCCACGTCAACGCCGTTCTTTTCGGCTATGGCTGCAAGCCCTTCGGCGAAACCCTCTTCGGCAAGTACACCGCCGAAATCGAAAAGGATGACCTCCACGGCGCATCGTGAGTCGACTATCCGCGTCCGATCCATTCTTCTGCTTTTTCCTGCCATATCCCCGTCTTCCATCGGCCGAATCAAAGGGGGGCCCTGCGGGCCGCACCCCAAAAACACGCTGTCTTTTCTGCCGACTTCGATGATATAATTTGCATTAAAAAAAGGCTTATTGAAACGCCCCGGCGGGCTAGAAAACGCGTCATCGGTTGGCCAAACCTCCCCATGCGGAATCCGGCGGGAAGACATGATGGACATCGTTCAACGATTTCTCGACGACTACAAAAAACATTTTCATCTTTTTCACGAGACGGCGAAAATATGCGCAGAACAGTGTGAAACGGGTCTCCAGCAAAGCGGCGTGAAGGCCATCGTGACCTATCGCCCCAAGCGGCCGGAAAGGCTCAAGGACAAAGTCGAAGAAAGAAACGCCGCGCGAAGATACAGATCGTTGAAGGACATTTACGCCGACATCCGGGACCTTGCAGGCGTGCGGATTGCCCTCTACTTCCCCGGCGACCGCGGTGAGACGGATAACTTCATCCGCTCCCGATTCAGGGTCGAGACGGTTCGACAATCCCCTTCCGAACCCAGATCATATCAGAAATACCAGAAAAAATTTACCGGTTATTCGGCGACTCACTATTATGTGAGACTGGACAAAAAAACGCTGCCGACCGACAAAAAAAACTGCGCAGCAACGCCGATTGAAATCCAGGTGGCCTCCGTCCTCATGCATGCCTGGGCCGAGGTCGAGCACGATCTGGTGTACAAAGCGCAATACGGAAACCTCTCAGTGGAAGAACTGGCCATACTGGATGAACTCAACGGTCTGACCATCGCGGGGGAGATAGCCCTCGAGCGGCTGCAGAGGGCCCTCAAGACGCGGGTCATTGAAAGCGCGAGGCGTTTTGCCAACCCCTATCAGTTGGCCGCTTTTCTTTATGACGCGGTCCGCTCCGGGTCCGCGGAGCCGAAGCGCGAGCCCGTTATGGGCCGCACCGACATCCTGCTCAACTTTCTGCGGCTCGCCAGGCTGGATCGCCCGGCAAAGTTGCGTAAATATTTAAACCCGTTGAGCCCCGGTACTGAAAGGACGCCCGTCGCGGAGCAATTGACAGACAACATCCTGCTCGACACGCCGGCCCTTTACACTGTCTACGCTCAAGCGCGCATGCTGGCGGGCGCATCGGAAGGCGCCGGCGGAATTAACAGGGAGAAGCCCCCTGCGGCTGCCAGGAAAGCCGCCGGCCATTTCATGTCCCGCTGGATCCCCTTTGAGATTACCATCCGGGCGCTCATGCGCGAACGACGTCTCGAACACTCCCGGAAGATCATCACACCGACCCCGGCGACCCTGAAAAGGCTCAAACTCTTCACGGGGAGAACGCTTTCGGCCATCGAATCCATCCGTCAGTTGAGGAACCGTCTCGTTCACGGCATGGAAATTCCCCGGAGAGAGGAAACGCTCCTGGAGGCCGCCCGCTACCTCGAGCAGGTGCTGAAACGCATCCGGGCGGACTCATCCGATCAGATACGTCAGACCATCGACAAGGCCCTGAAGGACTCGTCCGAAACCCTCTATGACCTTGCCCCGTAAAGCCTATTCCACGACAAAGGACAGGTGATGCCATGTTTCTGGTGAAAAAGATCATAACGCCTTTCTTTTACCCCCTGACCCTATCCGCGCTCTGTCTCGTGATCGGTCTGGCCTTCCTTCTCTTCACGAGGCGGCAGCGGCCCGGCAAAGCGATGGTGCTGGCCGGAACGGCATTCCTGGTCCTCTTCAGCTGCGACCCCGTATCGAACCTGACCCTCCGTCCCCTGGAGGTTTCTTCTCCTCCGGCGCCCGCCGCTTCATCGGCATCCTGGATCGTCGTCCTGGGCGGAGGTCTGTCGGTCGATGAGCGAATTCCCGGAACCGGCCAGCTGTCAAGCACCTCTGTCGTTCGCCTGTCCGAGGGGATCGTCCTCTACAGGCAACGGCCGGGCAGCAGGCTTCTTCTGTCCGGCGGCAAGGTCTTTCAAAAGGCTTCGGAAGCGGACACGATGGCCCGTGTCGCTGCATCCCTCGGCGTTCCGGCAGCGGACATCATCCGGGAAGATCGGTCCCGTGACACGGAGGAGCAGGCCCGTTTCATCCGGGAACACGTCGGCGGAAGTGAGTTTGTCCTCGTGACCTCGGCATCGCACATGCCCCGGGCCCTTCTTCTCTTTCAGAACCTGGGCATGAAGCCTTTACCCGCCCCGACGGGCCAGCTGACCAGGGCGGATGAGCCGTTGAGCCCCCGCAAGTTTTTCCCGAACCCCTGCGCTCTGAACAAAACGGAGATGGCCGCCCATGAATACCTGGGTATTCTCTGGCTCAGATTGAAAAGTCTGCTTCCGGACGGGGACACCCGGCCCTGAAGGGTGCCAAGGCTGCCCGGCACCGGCCTCCCCAGCGCGACCTGTCAAAAAAAGACCCGCTGAAACAACGGGCCTTTCGATTTCCTTGGTGGCGGTGCAGGGACTTGAACCCCGGACACTGCGGATATGAGCCGCATGCTCTAACCGACTGAGCTACACCGCCGCAAAAATTTTTTTATAATATATTGGCCCTCCTGTCAAGGCTGCGGGGCCATCAGCCTGTAGGAGACAACGATGCTGTTCGTCTTGATGGTCGCGCCGACGGAAAGGACGAGGGCCATGACGATATCGTCCTGCCCGTCGTTGTCGATGTCCTTGACCTGATAGTCAGCCACATAGCCGTTGATTTTTCTCGTCTTCCAGTTTTCGAGGAAGCCGATCCCATCCCACTCGAGATTGTAGACCTCGCTCGACGTAAAGAGCTTTATCCTCGACATCACCGTGCCGGTGGCGGACAGGTTCTTTACCAGGATCAACTCCTTCTTGCCGTCCTTATTGGTGTCATAGGTCACGATCCTGAGATTGATGTAGTAGGGCATTTGATCCTCTGTCGTGGTGAACTGGGTTCCGCCTGATTTCGGGATCTCGATGTAGGTATTGCTGCCGCCATAGGTTTCGTCGCTCTTGAAGAGAAACTCCGACGACCCGCCGAAGACATTGAGCTTGACGAGGAGTTTCTCCGTCTTTTCATACACACGCAGGTAATCGAAATCATCCAGGACCAAAACCCTTTCGGGTTTCCCCGGCTCAATCGCGTCTATGCTCGTGCCGTAGACCGGGAGCCCCTGCGGTATTTTCATTCGGGGCCCTTCCCTGTATTGTCCATCGGACCACACCACCTCGTGAATCGGGTTCTGGAAGGCCATTCGTGAGTCCGTGATGAAACTCCCCGTCATCTGTCCGGCTGTTTCCAACGACAACTCCTGGCCCATCAGGACAGGGGTTTCCCCCGCGCTGAGGACCCGCATAAACCACCGCAGATTGGAGGCAATCTGTATGTACTTCCCGTCCTGGTATTCCAGAACAAAGGACTCCAGGTGGTCATAGTTGTAATTCGTCACAAAAATCTCCGGGATGCCGTTGCCGTTGATGTCGGCGACGTCGACGGCCAGGTACTTGTCGCTTTTCTTGCCGGCCACCTTGTTCAGCAGAATGAATTCTTTTCCCTTCTTCTGATAGATCATTACACTGTTGAGGTCGATGAGCACGACTTCATTGAGGCCGTCCTTGTTGACATCCCCGATGTCCATCCCCCGAAACTCCGTTGCGTACTTCGGGCTCATCCAGAACCCCCGTCTGTCATCGGGCCGACCCGAATGAATAAAATCCGGGTTGATGGCGGCGGTGAATGTCCCCCTGCCCTTCCGCATGCCCGAGATGACCTCGGCCTCTGTTTTCGGCACGCCGGCCATGCCCGAAGAAGCGGCGGCCGTTGCCCCCGGCACCGCAGCTCCCCCGACGGGCGGCACGCTCACAGGCGCCGCCGGGGGGGCGGCGAAAGAAGCCGGCACGGCGCCGAGGATGTGCTGGTCGATCCTGCTGGCAAAATCGTTGACCTTTGGAATAACCTCGTTCAGCCCCCTGGACTGCTCAAAGACCGATAGGGCCGATTTTTTCGCCGTCACATCCAGCAGCCTGCCGTCCAGGCTGACATTATCCCCTATTTTCGTGATGCTGCCCCAGACCACATAGTCGACCTTAAGGTCCTGACCGATCATCAGAACGTCCGGTTCGGCCAGCTGTTTTTTCTTCACCTTTTCCAGGGCGTCGAGAACAGAGGGTTTTCCCGCAACTTCGATCTTGTTCGACACCTCGATCCTGGACATGAGCATGTCCAGGACGCCGTCCCTCAAGTAATCCAGTTTCTCCGGGCTGTTCATCTGAAAGGGGAGAACGGCGACCTTCTTCACCTGTGCCGCCGCCGTCGTGCTGAACAGCAGCACAACCAGGAGCAGTCCCGTGATGACCATATTGCTTTTATTCATTTTTTGACCTCATTTTGAAACGATTTCGAACGACACCTTCTATCATCGAAAGGAAAGCAATTCAAGGGCGATCTGTCAGGCCTTCTCCCCCAGCCGTCGCAACAGGTCGAGATTTTTTACGGTCGGCGGGGTGCGCACCGAGCAACGGTCTCATCCCCACTCAGGAACCCGTCATTGCCCCGAATCGGTCCTTGATTTTTTTCTTGTATTCCTCCGCCTTTTTAAAAACTTCCGGATACCGGCTCCGCATCTTCAAAAGGAGCCGTTGGATGAAAGGGACCTCCGGCGCAAGTATCAAAAACCCGATGGCCATGAACAGGATACCCTGAAGAATGGGCAGGAAACAGCCTATGATGCCCAGGACAACGAAAAACCAGCCGATGATATAACGCCAGACTTTCTTCATCTTTTCTCAACACACCCCGGCTCCTGAACCTCCGGAAACGGCGTCCGGGTTCTATACAATAGAACGGGTCAGAAAAAAAGTTAAAAATATACCGCAACTATGTTAGGCTATTCTAAAAAAAGACGTGCTTTTAAACTGATGAAGAACAGAGATGTTTGTTTTTTCATTGGACTGTGCCTCACCATCATGATGGTCATGGGCATCGGAGGGCCCGGCTCGGTGTCAGCGATGGATCAAGAAAAGACCATTCAACTCCCCAAGCCCGTCTCGACGGGCAAGTTGTCGCTGGAAGAGACCCTCCTGCGGAGGGAGTCCGCCAGGGACTTCACCTCCCAGCCCCTGACTCCGCATGAGATTTCCCAGCTTCTATGGGCTGCGCAGGGCGTGACCAGAAAGTGGGGGGGCCGGACCGCACCGTCCGCCGGCGCTCTTTACCCCCTGGAGACCTACCTGGTCACAGCGGAGGGATCATTCCACTACCTGCCCGCCCGGCATCAGATGAGCCGTTTATCCGACCGGAATCTGCTGAAGGACCTCTGCCTCGCCGCTCTCGGACAGGCGTGCACCCGCGAGGCGCCGTCCGTCATCGTCCTGACGGCTGTTTATGAGAGAACGGCGGGAAAATACGGCCCGCGGGCCGAACGTTACATCGCCATGGAGGCCGGCCATGCGGCACAGAATATCCTTTTGCAGGCGACGGCGCTCGGACTGGGTGCCGTGCCCGTGGGGGCTTTCCACGATGACCGGGTCCAGAAGGCCCTCGGCCTTCCCGTCGATCACCGGCCCCTGTACCTGATCCCCGTCGGCCATCGTCGATAAATGCACCGAACCGCTGCCTCGAATGGAAGATCACTTCAAACCGAAACCCTGGGCCAGAAATCCCCACCTGCAGAGCATTTTTTCAAGTCTCCGGTTCAGGGCCATGGGCAAAAACCCGATGGCCGACTGTGCCACGGAAATGATCATTGACGGCGGCGATGGCGTCCGGCTGCTGGGCTATCTGTCGCGCCGGCCCGGAAGGAAACCCCGGGGGTTCGTGCTCCTCATTCACGGCTGGGAAGGAAGCTCCGATTCAACCTACATCAGGCACACGGGGCGATACCTCTTCGACAGAGGTTTTGACATCTTTCGCCTCAATTTGAGGGACCACGGAGACAGCCATCACCTTAACGAAGGCCTTTTTCACAGCGCCCTGATCGACGAGGTATTCCATGCCGCCCGCGTCACCACCGGACTTTCAGACGGCGGGCCCAGCACGATCGTCGGATTTTCCCTGGGAGGCAACTTTGCCCTGAGAATCGCACTGAGACACACCGCCATGCCCATCCCGGGCCTCGCGCACGTTTTTGCCGTCAGCCCTGTCCTGAACCCCCATCGCGCCACCCTGGCCATCGACAGCGGCCTTTCCATATACCGCCGTTATTTCGTGAAAAAGTGGAAGACGTCTTTGAGGAAGAAGCAGGCCCTCTTCCCTTCCAGATATCAGTTCGACGAGGTCCTGCGATATTCAACCTGCATGGAAATAACCGATGCCGTCATCCCCCGATACTCCCCCTTCCGCGATCACCGGGAATATTTCGAAACCTACACGTTGTGCGGGGACCTTTTCGGTAACCTCACCGTCCCCACCCATGTCATCGCGTCTGCGGACGATCCGATCATCCCGGCGGACGATTTCCACGCCCTCAGCGGGAACAGGTATTTCACGCTTTCCCTCCAGCGATACGGGGGACACTGCGGTTTTCTGGACCCCTTCCCGATGGGCTGCTGGTATGAACGTTACATCGAAGAGGTGTTGAGGGGCGGGACTTCTTTTTGACAACTGAAAGGGATGCGGTGTAGTAGAGAGGTGAGCGGGGGCAACCCCCTGCGGTAAATCATGGATCTGTCCATTCTCTCCGAAAAAGAAAACATCCTGGATCTGATCGTCGAAAGGCTGGGCCGGATACCCCTCGACTACGCCGAGAAGCTTGAGGCTCACCGGGGCGAAGGGGCGGATGACTGGCGCGGCGCCGGGGTCCTCGTGCTTCTTTATTACCGGGAAGCCAAAACGGCCCGGACGGCAGAACCGGGCGAGTTTGTTTTCCAGCTGACCAAGCGGTCGGTCAGCGTGCCTCAACCCGGTGACCTGAGCTGTCCGGGCGGGATGCTGCACCCCCCCATCGACGCCCTCCTGTCCCCCCTGGTCTCGACGGGCCTGACGTCGATCATGCAGGGGAAACCTTTGACTTACGCAAAGTCGAGACCGCCGGACACCTTTCGGGCGCTGTCGCTCTTTCTGACGAACGCCCTCAGGGAGAGCTGGGAAGAGGTCAGGCTCAATCCCCTCAATGTCCGCTTTCTGGGAGCGCTCCCTTCCACGGACCTCATCGTGTTCAGGCGGAGCATCTTCCCCCTCGTGGGGTTCGTGAAAAGGGAATGGACTTGCAGGCCCAACTGGGAGGTGGAAAAGGTCGTCGAGATCCCCCTTCGGGACTTCTTTCTGGCCGAGAATTACGGCACCGTCGCCGTCGAGACTTTCGTCCCCATGAGAGGCCCCGTGGAGAGGCTGCGTGATTTCCCCTGTCTGATACACCATGATCGGACGGGGAGCAGAGAAATTCTCTGGGGGGCCACGATGAACATCCTCATGGACTTCATCAGGACGGTCTTCGACTTCAACCCGCCCCAGAATGGCTCCGCCGGCGTCGTCACGAAGCGTCTATTTGAAAATTACATCACGGGAGAGACCAGAAAAACATGACCATGACAGGGGCGGAAAGGTTTGCCGGGTCCCCCGGGCCGGCCGGCCATCGGGCTGAAAAAGGCGAAAGACCATGAAAAGAATCGAACGTCAACTCAAAACCGTTCTGTTCGATTTCGACGGGACACTGGCCAGGCTCAACATCGACTTCATGGAAATGCGCCGGTCCGTGCTGAATCTCGTCTCCACCTACTACGGGGAACCCACGGACGGTCTGGGCGATCTTTTCGTCCTCGAGATGATCGGGGCCGCCGAGGCGCTGATCTCCCGCCGTCGACCCGGTCACGGAAGGGCCTTCAGGGAAAAAGCCCTGGAGATGATTGCCCGCATCGAAATCGAGGGGGCAGAGTCGGGAGAACTCTTCGGGGATGTGAGGGATATGCTCGGCACACTGAGGGAGAGGAAAATCAGCACGGGCATCGTGACCCGCAACTGCTGGAACGCCGTCCGTGTCGTCTTTCCGGACATTCTTTCTTTCTGTGATGCCGTCGTCACCCGGGAGGTGGTCATCTGGGCAAAGCCCCACCCGGACCATATCCTCTATGCCCTGAAGGTTCTGGATTCGGCGCCGGAAGAGGCCGCCATGGTGGGTGATCACCCCATGGACATCCGGACAGGGAAGGATGTGGGGGCTTACACCATCGGCGTCCTGACGGGCTACTCTCAGGCGGATCCGCTGCTCAAGGCCGGGGCCGATCTCATCATCGACAGGGCATCGAGCCTCGTTCACTACCTTCCCTAGTCTGGCGGCTTTTTTATCCTTCCCGGAAAATCCCCCGTCCTTTGAAACCTGAACCTGAAGGCGTCAGACCCGTCTGTCCTATTTATGACCGGGGTGACAGAGGATACAGTCAAGCTTCGGCATGGCGTGAGGGTTCGGCGTCTTGTCCTTGGTGCGTTCGGCCATCTTCGCCGCGTCGCCATGGCACATCATGCAGGATTCAGACGTCGTTTTTGCGGGCGGCGGCTCCTTGTGGCATACGGCGCAGTCCAGCCCCCTGTCCTTGTGCCTGTCGGCGAGGGGTTTCTTGTCCTGCGCCGAGAGAGTCCCGACCAGTGAAAGTGCAAAGACAACCAGAACGATAATCGTCGATAACCCCCCACGGACAACCTTCTTGCGTCTCATCTGTCGACTCTCCTCTTTCCTGCGCTTTGGCATTCAGACTTCAGAAGCTTGAATGAATTATCACGAACGGTCCGGGAAGGCAATGACTTTCGACAAGACGCCGTTTCGGCCCGGATCGCCCGGTGCGGTCCGCAGCCTAGCGGACCAGATTGGACAGAATGAGAACCGTCCAGTACGGCGAGGCCATGAGAAGGGCGATGGACAGGATGTACGACGGAATGTAATACATCCCCCCCCGAAAAACAGTGGCCAGCGGTATATCCCTGGCCATCCCGTGAACAACGTAACTGCAGATCCCTACTGGCGGCATGATGGCGCCCATGGTCGTCACGATGGTGATCACCTGGCCGAACCAGATCGGGTCATACTCCATCTGGAGGATGAGGGGGAAAAAGATGGGGAGCGACACCAGAAGAAAGGCCAGCGCGTCCATGATGCACCCGCCGACAATGTAACAGAGAAGAACCACCCAGAGCATCATCCAATTGGGGAGGTTGAGGGTGCCAATCCAGGCCGCCGCCTCATAGGGGAGTCTCGTCACCGTGAGAAAGCGGCCGAAAATGACGGCGCCGGCCACGATGACCAGAATCATGCAGGAAATCCGCAGGGTGTCCGTCAGTGAAGAGACAAAGCCCTGCCAGGTTAGCTTTCTTCGCAGAAGACAGATGAGCAGGGCCAGGGCGCAGCTGAGCGCCGCGGCCTCCGTTGCCGTCACGATCCCCGTGAAAAGGGCGTACATGATGACCCCGAAAAGGACGAGGATGTCGACGACCTCGTTCAGGGCCTTGAACCGCTCCCGCCACGTGCTCTTCGGCGCCTTCGGTCCCCAGTCCGGATGGCGGTGGCAGATGAAGAACACCGTGGCCGCGAACAGGGTCGTCAAAATGACACTGGGGATGACATTCCCCCAGAACAGCTTTCCGATGGATTGCCCCGTGTAGACGCCGTAGACGACGAGAACGATGCTCGGGGGGATGAGGACGCCGAGGGTTGCCCCTGCGGCCACGGACCCCGCGCTGAGGATCGGGTGGTAGTTGTACTTTTTCATCGTGGGTATGGCCACCGTGCTCATGGTCGCCGCCGTTGCGGTGTTGGAACCGCTGATCGCCGAAAAGGCGGCGCAGGCCATGATGGTCGTCAGGGCCAGTCCGCCCCTGAAATGACCGAACCAGCGGTAGGTGGCCTGGTAGAGGCTGTCGTTGTAGCGGGCATAATGGATGAACTCGCCGACCAGGACGAACATGGGGATGACGGTGAGTCCGTAATTGGAGAAGATATTCCACATCTCGGTCCCGATCAGGCCGAGGGCGGCCTTCAGCCCCGTCACATAGACCATCCCCAGGAACCCCACGATGGCCATGGTGTACCCGGCGGGGATCCGGAAGAGGAGCAGCGCCGCGAACATGGCGAGAATGCCGAAGACACCGACGATAGGTCCGCTCATTTCTTCAGAACCCCCGCATAGAGGAGAAGGTCCCTGACGCAATCAAGAAGGGCCGTCAGGGCGGCTGCGGCAAAGCCGGCCGAAAGGAAGAAGACATAGGGGTGATAGACGACCTTCAGCGTCTCGGACACCTCTCCCGATACCTGTATCTTCACGCCCCACACCCAGACCTGCCAGGCCACCAGGACGAAGAAGATGGCCATCACCAGTCCGGCCAGGCCCTCGACGACTTCGGCGGCTTTTTCCGAATAGCGCTCCGTGATGATGTCGACAATGATGTGATCGTGCCGCATCTGCGTGTAACCGAGCGCCGAGGCAATGACCACGGCGCCCAGAAAGGATATCAGCTCATAGGCCCCGCTGTAGGGCAGACGAAAGATACGAAGCATCACGTTGCCCGTGGCGAGGGACATGAGCGCAAGGACGGCAACGCCGCCTGCGATCATGAAAAACTTGTTCAGGAGCCTGTTTGCGCGCTTCAGGCCGACGAAGAGGTGTTCCATGGGTCCCCTTACCGGTACTTCTTTTCGTATTTTTTCTTGAGTTGCTGGGCGTCGCCCACGATCCTCTTCCCCGGGATCCCCTGCGCCTCCGTCCGCTTGATGTAATCATCGAGCATGGGCTGCACCAGCCGGGTGACTTCCGCCTGGTCCTTCTTGGGAAGCGTGAAGACCTGGTGGTTGTACTTGGCCTTCGACCAGGCCAGGGACTCCTTCACGTGACGATCCATGTAGTCCCCCGTCCATTCCGCCTGCTCGCGCCGCAGGTCGTCCATGACCTTTTTCACATCGGCGGGAAGGGACTCCCACTTGTCCCTGTTCATGACCACGGCAAAGCTCACCACGAAAAGGTTCGCCTCCGTGGCGTAGGGACAGTAGGCGGCGTAGTTGAAATCCTTCAGGGTCTCCAGGGACGACACGATCCCCTTCACAATGCCCTTCTGAATGGCCTCGGGCGTGTCCGACATGGGCATGGCGATTGGAATCCCGCCCAGCCGTTTGATCACCTCCGCCCCGGTTCCGGAGACGCGAAGCTCCATGCCCTTGAGGTCGGCGAGGGTTTTCACGGGTTTGCTCGTCATCAAATCGTTCGGTGCGCAGGTGAAGAGCGTGATGATCTTGACCTTCTCGAATTCCTTCGGTCTGTACTTCTCGATGAGGTCATAGAGCACGAGGCTCGCCACCTTGGCGCTATGGAATCCCAGCGGCAGGTCCACCGCTTCGGACACGGGGAACCGTCCCGGCTGGTAACTCATGGCGAAATTCCCGATGTCGGCCGTGCCGGATATCACGCCGTCGAATATGTTCTTAGCGGGCAGAAGGGTCCCTCCCGGGAAGGTCTGCACCTTGACCTTTCCGTTCGTTCTCTTTTCGACCTCCTTGGCCCACCGCTCCATCTGGACACAGGGGAATGTCTGTGCCGGCGGAAAGTTGGCGTAGGTTAACTTGATTTGCTGGGCTTCCGGCGCCGGCGGCGCCATGACGCCGAACACCAGCGCGAGGCCCACAACCATCGCGACGACCGTGCTAAACCTTAATTTCATAATGTCCTCCTTCCTGGAACAAGATTCCCTCTGACAGACTCAAAGCTGCCCCCCGAGCCCGGCTTCCAATCCCTTCACGTTCAGTTCGAGCTGGCGCCGGGGCGATATCTTCTCGATGGCCTGACGGACGGCCCTTTCGTCGCAGAAAAGCGGGGCATGCCTCGCGACGTGACCCAGAAAAACCAGGTTGGCGATCACGGCAGCGCCCAGCCTGGCGGCCAGGCTCGTGGCGTCGAACCCGTGGTAGTCTCCGGGAATGTCCGTGTTGACGTAGATGCCTTCCCGCCCGGCGACATAAGCCCGGTGCGCCTCGAGACCCCGGAGGTGGAGGAAGATCCCGATATCGGCTTTTCCAGAGCTAATCAGGGGGCTCGAAAAGGATCCCACCTTGACGTGGGAGATGACGGTTCCACCCCTCATGGCCATGCCGTGGGTCTCGGAGGTGAGAACCTCCAGCCCCCTGAGGACGGCGGCTTCGGCCAGCACCCTCGTGATGAAGAGAATCCCCTGTCCGCCCAGTCCGCTCAAGACGATCTGCTGCTTCAACGCTCGCCTCCTTTTTCCACGACGATAGCACCGACGGGACAAACGGCCCCGCAGACACCGCAGCCGATGCAGAGGATGTCATCTACGACGACACGATCCAGATCCCCCCTGTAGACCAGGGCGGGGCATTCGAAATTTTCCAGGCAATGCCGGCACGCCGTGCAATCCTCCGACACACGGACCCTGTAGACGCCCTGAGCCTTCAGCGCCTCCCGGTCGAGAATGCAGGGGTGCTTTGCGATGATGACGGCCATGCCCCCGTCGTCTTGCCGGGTGTAGGCGTCCGCCTCTTTCAGAAGGGCGGAAAAGTTCTCCGTCTCGTAGGGGTCGCATGTTCTGATGAAACGGACCCCGCAGGCCTTCACGATATTCTCGATGGCAACCGGTGTCCCCTTCCGGCCGTCGGCACGAATGCCGACCTGGGGCGTGGGCTGATTGCCCGTCATGGCCGTCGTGGCGTTGTCCAGGATGACCAGAATGAATTTCGCCCCCTGGAACACGGCGTTCACCAGCGCCGGGATGCCTGCGTGGAAGAAAGTGGAGTCCCCGATGGTCACGACGATCGTCGGCATGTCCTTCCCGTCCCGGGCATAGGCGTGGTAGAACCCGGCCCCCTGGCTGATGCAGGCCCCCATGACGTGGCACGTGTCGATGGCCCCCAGGTTCATACCGAGCGTGTAGCAGCCGATGTCGCTCGGGAAGATCCCCTTCGGGAAGGTGTCCTTGATGGCGTAGAAAGACGCCCGGTGGGGACAGCCGGCGCACAGCGTCGGGCGGACGCCCTTCCCCCTGACCGGCTCTTCCTCCCGCAGGGGCCTACCGAGAAATTTCGCAAGGACCTTTTCAACGACATCAGGGGTCAGTTCCCCCTGTCCGGGCACCAGTCCCGACCGCCTGCCCTCGACGAGGCGGTTCGCAAGCTGCATCTCGATAACGGGATAGGTTTCCTCGATGACGAGGATCTTTTTGTGAGAACGGTTCACCCTCTCCACGAAATCCCTGTTCAGCGGATGGGGCACCAGGACCTGGTACAGGACGACATCGCCCAGGGCCCCCATGTCCTCCAGGATCTCCCGGGTGTGAGCATAGGCGACGCCGGACGAGATGACGCAGATCCCCTTGTCCGGCGAGCCGCCCGGACTGCGCCGGGGCGCGAGGGTTTCTTCCCGGGCGATCTTTTCCAGTTTCTCATTCAGCAAACGGTGCAGTTCCGTGAGAAACTGCGGGGTCGCGATCCACCGCCCGGGGTTTTTCCTGAACGACGCCTCGCCGGGCAGGACCCGCGGATCCGCGCACGGAACATTCTGGCGGGAATGGCACACCCGGGTCGTCGGCCGCAGCATCACCGGGATCTCGTATTTTTCAGACAGCGCGTAAGCGATCCCGACCATCTCCTTGGCCTCCCTCGGATTGGAAGGATCGAAGACGGGAATCTTTGCAAACTGGGCGAAAAACCGGCTGTCCTGTTCCGTCTGGGAGCTGTGGGGGCCGGGGTCGTCGGCGACCACCAGGATGAACCCCCCCACGACGCCGAGGTAGGCGGAGCGCGTCAGGGGATCGGAGGCCACGTTGAGTCCCACCTGCTTCATGGCCACGGCGGAACGGCGCCCCGCCATGCTGTTGGCCAGGGCGACCTCGTAGGCCACCTTCTCGTTGACGGACCACTCGGTGTGGATGGGCGCGCCTGTTTCCCTCGAAAACTGGACGACAGCCGGTAAAATCTCCGATGCCGGCGTCCCCGGATAGGAGGAAAAGAGGGTGCAGCCGTTTTCGACGAGCCCCCGGGCAATCGCCTCATTCCCCATCAGAATACGTTCGTCTTTCTTCCCCATGGAGTGAAACTCCCTGCTTGAATAAAAAAAGAGCCATGGATCCGGAAGACCGTCCATGGCTCTTTCGTACCTGGCCATTTAAATTCTCACGGGCACTGGACGCGCCTTCCCCCCCTATGTGTCCAGCGCCACCACCAAAATGTCAAACCGTTTTGCCTCTGATACATTTCTGAAAACCTCACAGTGCCGCTCCTTATCCAAATCTCAACGAAAAATCAAGCTTTTTTTTAAAAAAGCCCGGTCCTTCTACTTTCGCTGATCGAAGACCCGCTTGGACTTCCGCTCCGTCCGGGGCAGGGCCTGATAGTCCACAACCTCGACGACGGCGCTGACGAGGGTTTCTTTCCGCACATCCCTTTCGATTTTCCTGGCCAGATCCGCATCCCCGGCGGGGTCGAAGCCATGGACCCTCTCCACCTTGATGGTCATGTAATCCTTGCCGTCTTCCTTGCGGCTGAGGTGTATCTGGTATTCGCTCCCCGCGTTTTTTTCTCTCGACAGGATTTCGTCTATATGGCTCGGATAGACATTGACGCCCCTCACGATGAACATGTCGTCGGACCGCCCGAGGATCTTGTCGTGCCTGGGCAGGATGGAACCGCAGGGGCAGTCGCCCGGGATGAGCCTCGTGAGGTCCCTGGAGCGGTAGCGGATCAGGGGGGCCCCTTCTTTCAAGAGGGTCGTGTACACCATCTCCCCCGCCTCCCCCGCCGGAACCGGCTTCAGGGTGTCGGGATCGAGGAGTTCCATGATGTAGTAGTCCGTGAAATAGTGAATCCCCGCGTGGTGGACACAGTCGAGCCCGGTCCCCGGGCCGTAGACTTCCGTGAGTCCCGGAATGTCGAAGATGTGCTCGGCCCCCAGAAGTTCTTTCACCCGCCGGACCATGGCATCGCTCGACCGCTCGGCGCCGAAGATGACCTTTTTCACGCAGATCTGATCCCGCAGCCCCCGCCGGTGCACTTCCTCGGCCATGAGGAGGGCCATCGAGGCCGTGCTGCAGACGACGGTGGTCCTGAAATCGACGAGAAACTGCAACTGCATGTCGAGATTTCCAGGTCCCGCGGGAATCGCGAAAGCGCCGTATCGCTCGCACCCCAGCTGAAAACCCACGCCCGCCGTCCAGACACCGTAGCCGACGCAGATCTGCACCCGATCCAGCGGCGTCAGCTCGGCGAATTCATAGCAACGGGCGAACATATTCGCCCAGTCGTCGATATCTTTCGCCGTATAGACAAGGACTTTCCGCCTTCCCGTTGTCCCCGTCGACGCGTGCAGGCGGACGATCCGCTCAAAGGGAACGGAGAGGAGCGGCCAGGGGTAATTCTCCTGGAGGTCCCGGGCCGTGGTGAAGGGGAGGCGCCGGAGATCGTCGAGGCTCCGGATCTGTTCGGGTCTCACACCGGCCTCGTCGAGTTTCCTACGGTAGAAGGCCGAACCCTCGTAGGCATGCCTCACGGTCCATTTCAGACGTTCGAGCTGATAAACCGCCATCTCCTCCTTCGTCCTGCACACAGGCATGAATGTCTTTTTCATATCCCCTCCCCCGCGTTGGCAGCCCTTTCGTGAAGTGCTTTCCGCATGGGGGGTTGGCTAACACATCCGGCTTGAAAATTCAACTTTTACCATGAAAGTGACACCGATTTGTGGTACGAATGCAGTGATTTTTCTGTCAGGAATCACCTTCTTCTGGAGGATCCATGTTCCGGGTCACGATCACGAAGGGCTTTTCCGCCGCCCACGTATTGAAGGAAATCGGCGGCAAGTGCGAGGAGCTTCACGGTCACAACTTCAAGGTGGAGGTGACCGTTTCGTCCGGGAATTTAAACAACGAAAACATCCTCATCGACTTCAGGGTCCTCAAGGCCTGGACGGCGGAGATCCTCGAGGGTCTGGACCACAAGTATTTGAACGACCTGCCCCAGTTCAGGGGGGTGAACCCGTCCTCGGAGGTCGTCGCGAAGCACATCTACGACCGGCTCTCCGCGAAGACGAGACCCCTGAAAATCAAGGTCGACAAGGTGGTCGTCTGGGAGTCGGACAACGCCCGGGTGACTTACAGCGGAGCCAGGACATGATCGACGTACAGAACCGGAGAGATGAGAGGAACCTTGAAATCAAAAAGGTCGGCGTCAAGGGCATTCACTATCCGGTCATTGTCCTCGACCGGGTCAACGGCGTCCAGCACGTGAATGCCACCATCAACATGTACGTGAATCTGCCCCACCACTTCAAGGGGACCCACATGAGCCGCTTCGTGGAGGTCCTGAACGAATACCGGGGCCGGATCAACATCAAGACCTTCCGCGTCATCCTGGCCAACATGCGGGAAAAACTCAACGCCAAGTCCGCCCACATGGAGATCGAGTTCCCCTATTTTGTCGAGAAGAGCGCCCCCGTGACGGGCGCGAAGAGCATCATGGACTACGTGTGTCACTTCATCGGCGAGGATGACGGGAAGAAGGCCGATTTCAGGGTCGGCGTCACGGTTCCCGTCACCACGGTTTGCCCCTGCTCCAAGGAAATGAGCCTCAGGGGCGCGCACAACCAGCGGAGCATCGTCCGGGTGAATGTCCGCTTCAGGAAATTTTTCTGGATCGAAGATCTGATCCGGCTGGTGGAAGACTCCGCGAGCGGCGAAGTCTACTCCCTTCTGAAGAGGCCCGATGAGAAGCACGTGACGGAGAAGTCTTACGAAAACCCCATGTTCGTGGAGGACGTCGTCCGGAGCGTCGCCGAAAAACTCGGCCGGGACGGGAATTTCACCTGGTACAGCGTGGAGGCCGAAAACATCGAAAGTATCCACAACCACAGCGCTTACGCCTACCTTGAAAAAGAGTAGGGTCCGGATGGCCCCGGACCTCAGATGACCTCTTCCATGGGCAGAACGAAGCCCTTCACGCCGGCGCGGGGATGTTCCTGCCTCAGATTCCGGACCACCTCCGTAATCCGCGGCATATCCGAATCCTGCACCCCGATGAACACAACGTTATTCTTCCCCGGCCAGCAGTGGGTCCCCAGTTTCGGTACCGTGTCCGTCCCTTCCCCCCTCACCCCTTCCATCTTCGTGTAGGACTTGAACCCGGCCTTCTTCAGGGCGGCGAAAACATCATAATCGGCCGCATCGCAATAAACGATCAGGAACATCTTCATACCCCCTCCTTCGCGCCGCGCAGGCTTGGGCGTCGGCCGGTTCGTCCCGGGTTTTCCTCCGCCGGACAACGTCCCCGGGGACCATCACCTTGGCCGTTTTCACTTTTTCCGCGGGGGTTCTCCCCGCTTTTGCTTTTTGATGAGGGATGCCGCATCCGATGCCGCAGAAGAAAAAACCCGCGGGGCCTGGGCGATTTTCTTCGTGAGCGCCGGTATTCCCCTGGCTTTCCCGTTCCAGTATCGCGGCGTGGCGAGCTTGCGGTATTCCTTTCGTTTCAGCCACTCCTGGCCGTCGTCGAAGAGGTCGTAAGCGGCCGGCACAACGACGAGCGTGAGGAAAAGCGACGTCAAAAGCCCCCCGATCACGGCCACACCCATGGGCGATCGGGTCTCGGCCCCTTCGCCCACCCCCAACGCGACCGGCAGCATGCCGAAGATCATGGCAAAGGTCGTCATCAGAATGGGCCGCAGCCTCACCGGCCCCGCTTCGAGGATCGCCTCACGCCTCTCGATCCCTCTCGCCCTCAGGGTGTTGGTGTAGTCCACGAGCAGAATGGCGTTTTTCTTCACGAGCCCCAAAAGGAGGATCAGGCCGATGTAGCTGAAAACATTGAGCGTCTTTCCCGTGAGGAACAGGGCCCCGAAGGCGCCGATGAAAGAAAGGGGCAACGATAGAAGCACCGTGAAGGGGTGGATGAAACTTTCGAATTGCGCCGCCAGGACCATGTAGGCCATGATGACGCCGAGCAGGACCGCGAAGAGCAGGTACTGGAAGGATTCCTGCATGACGTTGGCCTGTCCCTTGTAAGAGGCCGTGAAATCGGATGGGAGGATTTTGTTCGTGATGCCGTTGAGTTCCTCCATGGCCTGTCCCATCGGTTTCTTCTCGAGGTTGGCGAAAAGGGTGACGGCCCTCTGCCGGTCGACGCGGTTGATGACGCTGGGCCCTCCCCCCTCGACCAACTTGATCATGTTCGAGAGCTCCACCAGCCTCCCGTCCCTTGATCGCACGTAGATCCTGCCGATATCGGTCGGGTTCACCCTGTTTTCGGGATTGAGTCTCGCCCGCACGTCATAGCGCCTCCCCTTGGCCTCGTCCTTGTACTTGGTCACATCCACTTCCCCGCCGATGAGGAAATTCACGGCCTCGGCGATGGTGGCAATGTTGACGCCGAGGTCGGCTGCCTTATCCCTGTCAATGTAGATCTTGACCTCCGGTTTCCCCGCTTCGATGGTCGTGTCCACATCGACAATCCCGGGCAGTTTCGAAAATTCATCGGTGATCTGTCTGGCATACCTCGAAAGGGCGTCCAGATCCGTCCCCCGGATGGCGTACTGTATGGGGACGTTCCTCTGCCCGCCGCCGATGAGGGAAATATTTTCCGCACTGGCCTTGAGGCCCGGAACCTCAGAAAGCTGCTTCCGGATATCCGCCTGGATGTCCTGCTGGCTTTTCTTTCTCTCCTTCTTCGGCGAGAGGGTGATGAAGAAAACGGCCTTGTTGACCTCCTTGAATCTGCCGCCTCCCTGGGAATAGTAGAGCCGGATGATCTCCGGGATTTCCTTGACGATGGCTTCCGCCTTCTGGAAGAGCCTGTCCGTCTCATCGACGGAGTAATCCATGGGCGCCTCGAGACGGACAATGAACTGGCTCTGGTCCTCCTGGGGCACAAATTCCTTGCCGAGGAATCGCGTCATCATCATGCTCAAAACGAAGATCACCGCCGCCAGCACCAAAACGGTATTCCGCCGGTTCAGGCAGAAAACGAGGATCTGACGGTAGGCATCTTCCGTCTTTTTGTACAACCGCTCCAGCCGGTCGCCGGCTCGCAAAAATACACGTAACCTGGAATGACCCCCGGGGACGGGGCCGGGGTTCCCCGGCGCGCGGGCCTTCAGATAGCGCGAGGACATCATGGGTGTGAGCGTGAAAGAGACGATCAGCGAGACGAGAACCGCGAAGACGACCGTGAGGGCGAACTGGAGAAAGAAGCGGCCGATGATCCCCTTCATGAAGGCCACGGGGAGGAAGATGGCCACGATGGCCATGGTCGTCGCCATGACGGCCAGGCCGATCTCGGACGTGGCGAAGGCGGCGGCCTCCCTGGGCTTCATGCCCTCCTCGACATGACGATAGATGTTTTCAATGACGATGATGGCATCGTCTATGAGGAGGCCGATGGAGAGCGTCAGTCCCAGCATGGTCATGTTGTTGAAGGTGAATCCGAAGACCTGGATGAGAAAGAAGGTCGATATGACCGATATCGGCAGGGCCAGCGCGCTGATCATCGTCGTCCGGATGTTCCGGAGAAAAATGAACACGGCCAAAACGGCAAGGAAGCCCCCGATGATGAGGTGATTCTGAACCTCGTGAATGGAATTCTTGATAAACCGGGACTGGTCGAAAGAGATGCTGAGCTTCATGCCCGGCGGCAGGGTCTGCTCGACCTTCTTCAGTTCCGCCTTGACGAGGTCGATGATCTCGACGGTGTTGGTGCCGGACTGCTTCTGTATGCCCAGCCCGACGGCCGTTTCCCCGTTCAGGCGGGCGATGGAACGCCTCTCCTCCAGACCATCTTCCGCGCGTCCGATGTCTCGGATACGCACCGGGGCCCCCTTGAAATAGGCGACGATCAGGTCGTTGAAATCGGGAACACGGGGGAATTCCCCCTTGATCTTGACGGCGTATTCCTTGGAGACGCTTTCGATTCTTCCCCCGGGCAGCTCCACATTCTCCCTTGCCAGAGCCTGTATGACGTCGCCTGAAGTGATCTGGTAAGCTTGAAGCTTGTCCTGGTCAAGCCATATGCGTACCTGCCTGAGACGGAGCCCCCCCAGATTGACGGCGCCGACGCCCGATACCTTCTGCAATTTTTCTTTGAGGACCTCATCGGCGTAGGTCGACAGCTCACCGATGGACCGGTTTCCGGAAAGGCTCAGCCACAGGACGGCCGTTGAATCGGGATCGACCTTTTCGACAATCGGTTCATCGATGTCATCCGGGAGTTTTCTCCGGATAATGGAGATTTTCTCTCTGACGTCCTGTGCCGCGACATCGATATCCCTTTCGAGCACAAATTCGACGGTGACGACCGAAACCCCCTCAAAGCTCTGGGAACTGATGGTCTTCACCCCGTTGATGGTGTTGATGGCCTCTTCAATCTTGTCCGTGACGTCGATATCCATGATCTCGGGGCTTGCCCCCGTCAGGCGGGTCGTCACGTTCACGATGGGGAGATCGACTTTGGGGTACAGATCGACGCCGATGCTCGGGTAACTGACGATCCCCAGAACCACCAGGGCGAGAATGAACATCGTCGCGAAGACCGGTCGATTGATCGAAGTGTCAGCGAGCCACATTGAGTTTCACGCCTCCCGCCAGGTTGCGCTGCCCCACGATCACGAGGGTTTCACCGCCCGCGAGTCCCTCGACGACCTCCATGAGTTCACCGTACTTGCCCCCGATCTTGATTTTTACCTCCTTCGCGCGGTCCCCCTCGACCACAAACACCTTCGTCACGGTATTTTCGTAGATGATCGCCGTCACGGGAATGACCACGGTATCGACAGCGACACTCGTGTAAAGGGTGACCTTCGCAAAAAGCCCGGGCTTGAGGACATTCTCGGGGTTGGGCACCAGGGCCTCGACCTGCAGCGTCCTCGTCCGATCCTCGAGGGCGGGGTAGATGGTCTTGAGCTTGCCCGTGAATTCCTTTCCCGCGTGCGTCTCGACGGTGAATGTCACATCCTGCCCCACCTTCAGTTTGCCGATGTCTTTTTCAGCAATCGTGAAGTCGAGCTTCAGCGGGTGGTTCTGCACGATGGTGAAAATCGGGGTTCCGTTCCGGACATAGTTTCCGGCGGCCTGTTTTTTCTCCTGAACGAATCCGCCCAAAGGGGAGTAGATCCGGGTCTTGTCCAGCCGCTCTTTGGCCATGGAACGGGCGGCTTTCGCCCGTTCCACGTCCGCTTCTGCGATGGCCAGGCGGGTGGTCACGTCGTCATACTGCTGCCGCGTCACAAGCTCTTCCTTGAAAAGGGCGTCTTTCCTCTGAAACTCGAGTCTGGTGTTGGCGAGTGTCGCCTCCGCCTGCCGGACGGCGGCCTCCGCCCGCGTCGCCTCGTTCCGGTAGTCCCGGTCGTCGATGACGGCAAGCAGGGTGCCCCTGGAGACAGGCGCTCCCTCGTTGACCTTGATCTCGTGCAGGATGCCGTCCACCTCCGAACTGACAATGACCACCTCGTAGGGCTTCAGGGACCCGACGGCCTCCACGGCCGGCCGCAGGGATTTTTTTTCGACCTTGGCCACTTGAACGTTATAGGTCTTCTCCTCGACGACTTTGGCCTCCTTCTGCCCGCACCCGGTGACCGACAGAATCACACAAAGGGATATAAACAGTCCTGCCGCTGCGGTCACTCTGTTTTCCACGTTTGGGTTTTGACATCGTCCGAATGGGTATCTCGGCATGTGTGGTCCCTCTTTCTCCTTAATTTCCGGCCCGGGCGGTCTTCCCTTGTTCCTGCCCTTGAAATTCGTTCAGGAGTTCCCCCGTGGCCCGCTTCAGCCTCAGATTGGCGAGCTGATAAGTGTAGATGGCATCGTAGAGCTGTCTCTCAGCGGTCACGAGGAGGTTATTGGCATCGATCACATCGATGATCGAGGCCAGTCCGAATTCGAACTGTTTGGTCACGGCCGTGTTGTTTTCCCTGGCAAAAGTGAGCTGGTCCTGCAGGGATTTGTAGATGCCCCTCTGTGTGATCAGATTGAGATAGGCATCCTTAACCTCGATATAAACCGATTTGACGTTGTCCTCATAATTGAGCCCCGACTGCCGGTGCCTTGCCTTGGCCTCGTTGAGCTCCGCAACCCTCAATCCGCCTTCGAACAAAGGGAAGTTCACAAGAACGGCCCCCAGGTAACTGTCGCTCACCAGGGAAGCGGATTCAGGGCTTTCATCCTTGCCGACGTAGGCCCCCTGGAGCGAAACGCTGGGCCAGAAGGCCCCCCACGCGACACTGACCAGCTTCTCCGCGATCTGCCGATCAAGTTCCAGGCTCTTGAGTTCCGCCCGTTCTTTCAGGGCCTTCTCCTGGTATTTTTCCAGAGGCAGAATTTCCACATCGGCCAGGGGCGTCTCCCGGAGGGTGAAATCGGGTGGAATCCCGACCGTTCTTGCCAGATTTGCCCGCGTGAACTCGAGGAGATTTTTCGCCCTCACCTGATCGGCCAGGGCTCCGGAAAGTTCCCCCTCCGCCCGCAGCAGTGTGGTCTTTGTGACTTCACCCACCCGGAGCCGGGTCCGGGCGGCGTTTCGTTGCGTCGTGAGGCGCTCCACATTTGAATTGGAAATGTCCAGGAGTTTCGCGGCCTTCATGACGTTGTAGTAATCCGTCGCAACGGCAATCAGATAGCCTTCGCGGGCCGCGAAGAGATCTTCACCGCTTTTCCGCACATTATCCCTGGAGGCGCTGTACGCCGTGAATTCCCGGCCGCTCAGGGAGAGGGTTTCGTCGATGATCACGCCCCACAGGGAAGAGCTCTCGGGCTGAATCAGGGCGCCGGTCGTTTTCGACCGTCTTTCCTCGTCAAACCGCGTGTGGCCTCCCGAGGCTGTCACCCTCGGCAGCAGAGGGGACAGGGCCTTGTACTCCCCCTGCTTTGATATGTAATAATCTTCCTCCTGAATCTTCAGTTTTTCGGACTTTTCCAGGGAGATCCGGAAAAGGTCCTCGAGGGAATATTCCGCCGCGATTAGCTCCGGGGGGCCAAGAATAAAGAAAATGGTAATCGCCAGATAAAAGATAATGCCTTTCGTCCGCAAGTGACTTTTCCGATGCATACCGAAATTCCCTTCCTCCGAATGAATTGCACTCATAATCTGCCGGACCTGATGATGGATATGAGAAGCCAGATCCCCAATACACCCGCTATCGTGTAGCCGAAAAGACCCAATACGGGAAATCCCAATAAAAGAGGACCGATGTTGGTCGTGATGATCAGGGATGACCCGATCACGATGGACGACAAGACGAGCGCGAAGGCGATCCGGTTCGACGACCGGTCCATCTCGTAGATTAAATGCTCGAGGCCCCTGTGTTCGAAACCGATTTTTATTTTCCCCTTTTTCGTGTACCTGATCATGTCCTGGAGTTCCGCGGGCAGGTCCCGGATAAGTTCGATCAACCCCCAGCCGTACTCCCGGACGTCGGCGATGATCCTCCCGGCCTTCAGCCGCTCCGCCTTGATCCCCGCGACAAAAGGCTCCGCCGTCGCAGCCATGTTGAAACCGGGGTCGAGCATCACCCCGAGGCCTTCCGCCGCCGTCAGGCCCTTGATCATGAGGAAAATATCGGGGGGGAAAAACAGTCTGTGCCGGGCGATGAGTTCCATCGTCTTCCTGAGCAGATCCTTGACCCGCAGTTCCTTCAGCGGCTTGTAGAGGTGCAGATCCATGAGACTCCGGATATCCCTCTCGAGCGCCTTTCGGTCGGGCTCCTGCTCCCACTCGGTTAGTCTCAGCAGGGCCGATGCCATGCCGGCCTCGTTCCTGGACACGTAACCGTAGATCAGGTCGACGAAATGCTCTCTTGCACGGCGGTCCACGGACCCCATAATGCCGAAATCAAGATAACAGACGGTGTTGCCCTTCATCACGAAAACGTTGCCCGGATGCGGATCGGCGTGGAAGAAACCCTGCTTGAAGATCTGCTCCAGGATGAGCCCGGCGCCCCTGGCGGCGATGAGCTTTCTGTCCATGCCGGCCCGGTCGAGCTTTTCGAGCTCCGAGGCCTTGATCCCGTCGATGAACTCCATGGTGAGGACACGGCTCGTGAGGGCTTCCCGGTAGATCCCGGGAACATGCAGGTGGTCATGCCCCGCGAACTGACGCGCGAAACGCTCCTGGTTCGACGCTTCAACGGTGTAATCCATCTCGCGTTCAATCGTCCGCGCGAATTCCTCGACGATGCGTGTCGGACGGTAGATCGTCATCTCCTCGATGTGCCTTTCCATGAGACCGGCGAGATGCGTGAGGATTTCGATGTCGGTTTCGATGACAGGGCGAATCCCCGGGCGCTGGACCTTGACGGCGACTTCTTCACCGCTTATCAGACGCGCCCTGTGGACCTGGCCGATCGACGCGGCCGCGATTGGGGTTTCATCAAAGGACGCGAACCGCTCGCCCAGGGGACAACCGAACTCCTCTTCAATGATTTCTTTCACCTGTTCAAAGGGAAAAGGCGGAACGTTATCCTGCAGTTTCGACAGTTCTTCAATCCACTCGACGGGGATCAGGTCCGGCCGGGTGGACAGGACCTGACCCATTTTCACGAACGTCGGCCCCAGTTCCTCCAGGGCCAGGCGCACCCGCTCAGCCCGGGTCATCTTTTCCAGGCCTTCCCGCCGTCCGAACTGGAGCCCCTTTTCAACGTAAGGTCCCGCGTGGAGTCGATGGACCACGTCTTCGAACCCGTATTTGAACATCACGGACAGGATCCGGCGGTATCGGTCCAAATGGCGATAGGTCCTGGACAGACTGACGATCTTGCTTATGCGCATGGACCGTCCCCTAATCTCCCCGTTTCTCGAGCCTGTCGACGCGTTCCCTGAGTTCGTCCAGTTCCTTGCGGGTGGGCATGTTGAGCCTCTTGAGGGTCGCGGCGACCATTTCTTCCGTCTTCGCCTCCAGATCCCGGGTCACTTTCCTCGACTTTTCCATGAGGTCATTGACAAATTCCTTTCCCTCTTTCTCGCTCATTTCTCCTTTCCTGACGAGTTCATTCACCATTTCTTCCATCTTATCCCGCGTCATAGCGGCAAGGCCGACACCGAACATCATCATCTTCTTGATCCATTCCTGCATGGGCCACCTCCTCAATATTTATTTGGACGGGGCTTTTTCTTCCCCCCGGGCGTCGATGACGCCCATGGACCGCTCGAGTCTCGCCATGGCGATCCGGTATTCGCTCAGCGCATCGTAATAATCAGCCCTGGCCCTCACCAGCAGGGTCTGGGCATCGAGCACGTCCTTGGACGTCGATACCTGCGCACGGTACCGTTCCTGATAAATTCTTAAATTTTCATCCGCCTGCTCGATGCTCTTGCCCGCCACGTGTATTCGTTTTTCCGCCTCTTTCATGACCAGGTAGGCATTCTTCACATCCAGGGCCACCTGGTCCTTCACGTCGGTCAGGGCGTCACGGGCCTGTTGTTGCCTGCTGCGGTAATAGTCCCGGTTGTACTTTGTCCTGCCCCATTCCCAGAAATCCCAGCTGGCCACGGCCAGCACGGACCAGTTCTCCGAATCCTGGTACAGGGATCCGGAGAGATCCGCCTCATCGCCGAACCTCCCGTATTTGCCGGAAAGGTTCAGCGCGGGGTAGAACTCACTTGCAGCCAGATCGACCTGCTTCCCCGCCTGTTCCACCTTCAGGGTGGAATTTCTGATTTCGGGCCGTTGTCCGGCCGCGATCCTGAAACACTCTTCCATGGTTCTTCCATAAGGCTCATACTTCAGTATGTCTTCGACGGTGACGGATTCGTTGATGTCGCGCCGGAGGAGTGTATTGAATTTCGCCCTGGCAATTTCGAGGCCGTTTTCCGCCCGTATGAGCAGCTGGGTCCCGTTGGCCAGCTCAACCTCCGCCGTCAGGAGATCATTCTTGGGGATCAACCCGACATCAAAGTACTCCTTTGCCAGATCCCTCTGGGCCGTCCTCTGTTCGACGGACTGCTTTGCGACCTCCAGCAGTTTCTCGGCGCGCAGAATATTGAAATAGGCCACCGTGGTCTCCAGAATGATATTCTGGACGGTTGAAATTTCCTCCGTGCGGGAGATATCCAGCCCGATTTTGCTCGCCTGGTATGCCGACAGAATCCTGCCGCCGGCAAAGAGCGGCTGCTTGAGCTCGACGAACCAGTTGTAATTATCCTCCGTGCCCGTTTCAACCGGCTGGTACCCGGTGATCGGTAACTTGACGCTCGGCGGTTCATTCAGCCTGGCATAGCTGTAGGATGTGCTGAACCGGGGGAGAAAACCCGTGAGGGCCTCGTTCTTTCTCGCCTCTGAGGCCCTGACGCCTTCCCGCGCCGAATGCACGATGACGTTCCGCTTCAGCGCCGTGTCGATACTGTCCTTCAGCGTCATGACACCGGCCGGGTCCGTCGCCTGCGCCGCCGCGCAGAGGACGAGCCACGTCGCCGAAACCACAAACAGCCCCAGGACCCTCTCAGGTCGCGCCATCTCTTCCGACTCCCTTCAGAAAGGTGTCCAAGACAACCGGAACTTTTTTCACCAGGGAGCCCTCGGGTTTCATGACGGACATCAGTTTGAAGAAACTCATCATCCCCATCAGCGAATAGGCCATGGCCCTGGTATTCGTACCTTTGAACAGGTTCCGCTTCACTCCTTCCCGGATGAGCCTGTCGATGAAATCCACGTGATCCAGGAATTGTTTCAGGATTTGGTCCCGCAGGCTGGAGCGGCCGTCGGAGTAGGAAATGCCTTCCCCCCGCAGAAGCAGGCCGTAAAAACCCATGTTTTCTTCGACGAATTTGAAGTGCGAGGAAACGAGGGCCTTGAGTTTCCCCATGGGGTCGCGCCCGCGGCCGACGGACTGCTCGATTTCGCCGAACATCCGGCCGAGCTTTTCCGTCATCATCGTGGCATAAAGATCCTCTTTGCCCTCGAAAAACTGGTACAGGCTGCCCGTGGCAAACCCGGCGGACCGGGCGATTTCGGCCATGGTCGTCTCGTGAAACCCCTTCAGCGCGAATATTTTTTCCGCCTCATCAAGGATTTCGGCACGCCGGAATTTGAACTCCCGCTCCTTTCTCTTCAGCCTTTCCATATATTGAATCTCCATTCAAATAAATGAATTTAATTCTATTTATTATAATTACTAATCATTACTGTGAATTAAAATTCATTTACGTCAAAAAGACTTCATTTGTCAAGGCAAAAGGTTGACCGGCAGGCGGCCCGCACGTGGACCGCCGGGGGTCTTGGGGGAGAAACACGATTCAGACAGAAATGACGTACCCGATGAGGTCCTTGAGCATGGGCAGCATCATCTGGACGGCCCGCCGGCCGGCGTCGATGATTTCGTCGGCACGGTGAAACTCCAGGGGCCCCACCTGGGATGCGTGGGGGAGGATCATGATGTCGGGGGGATCACCCGCCAGTCTCTGCTTGTAGATGCGGTCGGCCATCAAATTGATGGAAGCCAGGATGACCTCAAAGAAGGAGGGCTCCGTCATGACCCCCTCTTTCATCAGCCGGCCGAGGGCGAGGGATTTGCCCTGTTTCATCGTCGAATTGATGTACTCCGACATGTAACTCGTGAGCTGGTCTCTCATGCCGGAACTCTCGACGACCTCGGTTTCCTTCCCGCTGAAATGCGACAGAAGTGCGTCCTTCTTGCTTCGGATCCGGTTTGTCACGTAGAGGGTCAGACCGGCAAAAAAGAGATCCCTCATCTTGAGACCGGATTTTTCATCTTCGACCTCTTCCGGGGCTGCGGTCTGCGCCTTGGCATCCCGGTCTGAATCAATCTTCTCCTCGTAGCGGACCCTCACATCGGTGTTGGGATTGACGCCGATGACGATCTTCGCGCCCAGGGCCCGGCAGAGTGAGACGGGGACGGGGTTGACAAGGCCGCCGTCAGCGAGCAGCATGCTTTCCCGCTTGGCAGGCGTGAACATCCCGGGCATGGAGATGCTCGCCCGGACGGCGTCGATGAGGGAACCCTTCTGAAGCCACACCTCCTGCCCTGACGTGAGGTCCGTTGCCACGGCCCCGTACGGAATCAGGAGGTCCTCGATGTTCATGTCTCCTAGTCTTTCCCGCATGTACGCCGCGACCTTGTCGCCTTCAATCAATCCGGAACGGGGGAGAGGGAGTTCCATAAACTGAAGAAACTCCGACCAGGACAGTTTCCGGAGGATTTCCTCCATGATGTCCAACTTCCCCGCGGCGAAGGCGCCGCCGACGAGGGAACCGATGGACGACCCGCAGACGACGTCGATGTTGATTTTTGCCTCCTGCAGACCGCGGATGACGCCGATGTGGGATATACCGCGGGCGGAACCGCTTCCCAGGGCAAGGCCTATTGTGGGTGGCTTAGGCATGGGTTGTACCGGATTGGCTTCATGTGTAATGTTTTTTTCTAACTAAAAAAAAAGCAACATTCAAGATAAATTATTCAACATCATTGATCTTTCCTGATATCGACCCTGTCGCAGATATCCCGCTAGTTCCTCCGGGCGGGAGGTCAGGGAGCCATCGTTTTTTTCTTTTTTGACAGGGGGAAAAAAGACCGTTATATAGGTCCAAAGAAGGGCAAACGTCTCATGATTCATAAGCTTTTCCTTATTTAACGTATTTTACGGGTCTGCTCCCGTACGGAGCAGGAGTATCATGATCAAAGCCGTCGTTTTTGATTGGGGCGGGGTCCTTATCGACAATCCCGTCGAAGAGATGATCAGGTTTGCGGCGCTGACGCTCCGCGTGAATCCCGACAAGCTGCGGCCTTCTTACCAGCGGCACAAGCTCGCCCTCCAGGACGGTCGCATTTCTGAAGATGTGTTCTGGAGTCATGTCTGCGGAGAACTCGGCATCGACCACCCGCGCACGTCCTCCCTTCTCGATGAGTCTTTTCGGGCATCCTACAGGGAGAGGGAGGACGTTTTTGCGCTGGCCTCTGGGCTTCACCGGCGGGGCTACAAAACAGCCCTCCTGTCCAACACGGAGGCTTCAAGCGTCAGGTTTTTCCGCGAAAAGCGATACCCCATGTTTGACGAAGCGGTATTCTCCTGCGTGGAAGGCGTCAGCAAACCGGACCGGACCATCTACCTGACAATGCTCGACCGGCTCGATATGCGGGCGGAGACGGTGGCCTTCATCGACGACTCTCCAGAAAATGTGAGCGGAGCGGCTCAAACGGGAATGGCCGCAATTCTCTTCGAGAACTCGTCCCGGCTCAGGCGGGACCTCCTTTCACTTTCGATGGAGTTCTGATGTAGATCATACGGCATGTCTCAAGGAGGTGCCGTCATGGAAAGACGGGAAAAAGTACTGGTAGCCTGGAGCGGCGGCAAAGACAGCGCCCTCTCCGTTCACGAAATAAATTCATCCGGCCGCTACGAGATAGAATCCCTCCTTTGCACGCTGACGAAGCCTTTTGACCGGGTCAGCATGCACGGCGTGCGACGCCCCCTCATTGAACGGCAGGCGTCCGCCATCGGCTGCAGCCTGACAGAGGTCTTCACCCCCTATCCCTGTTCCAACGAGTCCTATGAGTCCCTGATGACGGAGGCCCTCCTGCCCCTTCGGGATTCGGGCATTCAAAAAGTTGTCTACGGGGACATTTTCCTCGAGGACATCAGGACGTACCGCGAGGGTCAGATGAAGAAAATCGGCATGTCCTGTCTCTTCCCTCTCTGGGGCAAAGATTCCCCCGCGCTCGTCCGGTCATTCGTCGACGAAGGCTTCAGGGCCGTGATTACCTGCGTGGATTCCACCCGCCTGGACCGGACCTGTGTCGGGCGGATCCTGGATCACGCCTTCCTGGACGAGCTGCCGGAAGGGGTGGACCCGTCGGGCGAGAACGGCGAGTTTCACACCTTTGTCTTTGACGGCCCCCTTTTCAGGCAACCCGTTTCCTTCGAGGCAGGAGACATACGGCTCAGGGATGAACGGTTTTACTTCTGCGACCTGATCCCCGCATGACCGTGGCCAAGGATGAATGGATGTCAAAGACGTCGGACATTTATCGATCGTGCACGGCGGGACCCTTCAGGGGCGAACTCACGGCCCAGAACGTGTCCATTTACTTCCGTTCGCCATTCAGCATCTATTGCGAGAAATTCGTTCCCGCCTCCGAGAAAGACCCTCTCAACCCCTACCGGGAACTTCTGCAGGAAAGGGGTATTGAACACGAAAAGGCCGTCCTCGAGCGGCTCTTCCCCGGGGTCAAACGCATCCCCTACACGGACGCCCCGGAGGGCTTTCGGCTCCTCCTCCATGAAATGGAACGGGGTGCCGAGGCGATCTTCGGCCTTCCCCTGCTCTACCTGCCCGGGAACATGCAGGGCCGTTTCGACCTCCTGGCAAAGAGGACGGATCACGCCTCCGTTTTCGGACCCTACCATTACGTCGTCGGGGAGATCAAGGTCTCGAAGAACATACGGCCGGAACACATTCTCCAGGGCGCCTTCTACACCTGGCTCCTGTCGAAGATTCAGAAACGCCTTCCTGAAATGTTCTTCATCATAAACCGGGATTTTGAAGAAAGGGCCTATAAATTCAAAAATCACGAAGAGGAACTCTTGCAGGCCCTGCAGGGAACGCAGGCGATCCTGGACGGCCGGGAGGTGCCCACGCCGACGTACAACGCGGGCGAATGGCCCTGGAAAACCCATACCAACGGCGCAGCGCTCAGAAGCAGGGACATCTCCCTCGTCAGCCAGGTGGGGCCCAGGCTGAAGGAAAAACTCGCCTCACTGGGCTTCCGAAAGGTCTGGGACCTCTCGCCGTCGCGCCTCCATGACCTCAAAGCGATACCGCGTGTCGGGGAGAGGACGGCCAAGAAACTCATTCGTTCCGCGCAGGCGATCCAGAAAGGAGAAGTCATGCTCCTGGACCCTTCCGCCCTCGACTTCCCGGCCAGACCCGTCGAAATCTTCCTGGACCTCGAAGGAACGGACCAGCCCGGCGACGACGGGGATCTGACGCAGGTCGATTACCTGATCGGCGTCCTGACCTGCTCGGCGGGCATCGAGGAGTACAGACCCTTTGTGGCCTGGCACCCGGAGGACGAGGAGGCCATGTTCAGAGCCTTCATGGCACACCTCGCGTCGCAGAAAAACTACACCGTCTATCACTGGCACAACTACGAACGGTGGCACATGAAGCAGCTCGCCGACCGATACGGAATGACCGCCGAGGCGGAAGCGACGCTCTTCCCCTTCATGATCGATCTTCACCGGATGGCGACGGCGGCCTTCGTATTTCCAACCTACACGAACGGATTGAAAGACGTCGCCTTTTTCCTGGGTTACCGATGGAGGCATGAAGACATCAACGCGCTGGATGCCATCGCTTACTACCTTCGATTTCAGAAGAACCCCGGGGGGTACCGGGAAAAGTTGCAGGCCGTCATCGACTACAACGAGGATGACTGCCGGGCGACGAAGATCGTCAAGGACTGGCTCCAGGCGAGAAGCCCCGCGCCGGGACGCAGGGCCACTGATTGAGAAGAACCGCGTGCAGCGTTCAAGAAAGCTTTTGTGAATCACCCGGGACTGTGGTATTTTCCTCCCGCCGTGACAGGGAAATTCATCGATCGGATTGTCAAAGGAACCGCAACCTCCGTGGAGGTTGCTTGCGAAGGGTTCGCAAGACTTCATCAGCCCGGGGACCCGCTCCCGGGCCTTGTTTTATAGGAATCCCCGTGCCAAGGATCAAACCCATCCTGCGGTTCATCGTCCTTCCCCTCGTGATCGCCATGGGGTTTTTCCTGGTGTTTCACTTCGACCTCCATGGGCTATTCCTCGACCAGGGCCGCTTTCAGGACTACATCTCCTCTTTCGGTCCTTATTCCGTCTTCGTCTTCATCCTGGTGCAGGTGCTCCAGGTGCTGGTTTCGCCGCTGCCCGGAGACGTCACGGGGCTGGTCGGGGGATACCTGTTCGGGGCCGCGATGGGATCCTTATATTCCACCATCGGACTCGTCATCGGTTCGATGCTGGCCTTTTACCTTGCCCGTCTCCTCGGCCGACCCTTCGTGGAACGATTCGTGAAACCCTCGGTCATCAGGAAATACGACTCTTTCCTGGAGCACAAGGGTCTTTTCATCTCCTTTCTTCTCTTTCTGATCCCGGGGTTCCCCAAGGACACGCTTTGCTACGTCCTCGGCCTCAGCCAAATGAAAACCGGCAACTTCTTTGTCATCTCCTCCTGCGGCCGCCTGCTCGGGACCATCCTCCTCTCCATTCAGGGAACATCGGTCCGGGCACACCAGGACCTGGTGTTTTTCGCCATGCTCGGTATCATGACCGTGATTGCCCTCTTCGGTTATTTTCATGTGGGACGATGGCTCAAGGAACACATCAAAGGAAGGCAGCCGGACCGTTAGACGGGATCCTTCAGAAAAGGCAGGGTCTATCTCCTCCTTCTCCTCCTCCGTCCGCGAAGGAATCGAAGGATGCGGATGATGACAAAGGCGATTAAGGCCGGTTTTTTCATGATGCCGAAGGCCACCGGGGAAGGGGCTCCGATTCCGTCCCGCAGCCGCCGATCCAGGCTCGAGATCTGACCCCCTACCCCTCGCAACTCCTCACCGAGGCTTCGCACATCCGCCGACACGCCGTGCACGGTCTCCGTCGTTCTGCGGAAATTGTCGGTGGTATGATGAAGGTTGTCCAGGATCGCCGGAAGATCCCGGTTGACGTGCCCGAGCGTGATTTCGACCTTTCGGGCCGTTCGTTTCACCTGAACCAGCACCGGAACGGCAAAAAAGGTAAAAAGCAGCAATGCAACGCCGAGGACCAGCAGGCCGACTCCCCAGGACATACCGGACAACCCCTTACGAATACAAAAATAAAATCCGGAAACTTATTTCAACCGCCCGCTTTTTTCAGCAGGCGCTCAATCTTTCCGATGATACCGGACCCCTGCTCACTCAGCCGGTCGATACGGCTCTCGTAAGATGCCCTGCGTTTGTCTAGGGCCTTGAGGCATTCGCTTCTGAACCGATCGGCGATATTTCTCGTCCTTGCCGCTATTTCCTCCCGGGTCTCTTCACCGCGCCCGGGCGCGTACAGGATAACCAACAGAGCCCCGATCAGCCCACCTGCCAGCGTTCCCACGAGGAACCCTTTGGTAAAACCCCGTCTCTCCTCATTCATTCCCGGACCTCTCCAGTGAAAATGCCGGCCGGACGCGGTTCGTCCGTCGGCTGCCGCTGGGGCCCTCCTTTCGCCGCCGGGCCTCAGGGCACCGTTACCCCCTGGAAAGAAGGGCCTCCAGGGAACCGCGCGCGCTTCTGATCAGGACAATAAACACCTTCAGAACCGTCAGAAGCTTTGCCTGCAGCTCCCTTTCCGCTTTCCCTTCGATGCCGGCCATATCCCCTCGAAACGAATCGAGTCTCGCGGAAATGCGGCCGACACCATCCTGCAGATTCTCCAGCAAGTTTCCGGATTGCTTCGCCAGGCTCTCCATCACCTTGAGGTTGAAGTGAACGGTCCTGTTCACCTTCCCCTCGACGAAGAACCTGACGTTGTGACTGACCTCGTTCGTCAGGGTGGTGATCCGGTGCAGGTCTTGAAGAATGGCGGGCAACTCGCGGTTGACGGCCTCCAGCGTGATCTCGGCGCTTCGGGCGGATTTCCGGATCTGCACCAGGGTCGGGACGGCGAAAATGACCAGGAGAAGAACCGCGCAACTGATCACAAAAAAACCGACTTCCCACGACATTTGCGGTTTCCCCTCCCTTCGTGAACGGTCTATGCCCAAACGGCCGGGCGCACGGTTACTCGGCGATTTTCTTCTCGATTTCCTCCGCCTTCCTGGCAGCCTTCAGTTCCAGTTCCTTCAGGCGGCTGATAACCGATTCGAACCCTTTCTTGCTTTTGTCAAGGGTGCCTTCGTATTCGTCTTTGACCTTATCGGCGAGATCTTTCGCCTTTTCTGAGATGTCCTCCCTCAGCTCCTTGCCGCTTTTGGGCGCGAACAGAAGACCCACGACGACACCCACGAGGCTGCCGATCAAAAGGCCTTTCAACCAGTCACCGCATCTTTGCTCCGACATCGTGATACCTCCTTGGGGGATTTTTTTTCGTCCAGCCGCTTATTGAAATCATTATAAAAGTATTGTATTTACGTGTCAACGCGTAATTGCCCTGAGGAACCGGTTGTGTCGAGAGAAAAAATTTCGAGAAGGCAGAAGGATGTCTCGAGGCTCTTGCGGGACAGGAAAAAAAAGCAGAGGGATACAATCCATAAGACCCGGAATAAACCCTCTCGCTGAATACCCCTGCCCCGCATTCCGTAAGCGGGCCGTGCCTTTCAGCCATTTCACAGGGGGTTTACACCCCGTCCCGAAAGGATAGAAAGCGAGGTCGCCCATGCGGTTGAACAGGTTATTGCCGGCCATTTTGTTGTCCGTCCTTGTTACGAACGGGTGCGCTATCGTGACCATCCCCCTGTTGCCCGAGACGGAGGAATTCCATGAACGTGTCGTCGAAGGTGAGGGAAAGGACAAGATTCTCCTGCTGGACATCTCCGGTGTGATCTCCGAGGAGAAGAGGCGCAACCTGGGTTTCCGTGAAGAGGCCTCCATGGTCGACGAACTGAAGGAAGCCCTGAAGAAGGCGGAGAAGGACCGGAACCTCAAGGGGGTCATAGTCAGAATCAACTCCCCGGGCGGGACGGTCACGGCCAGTGACATCATCCACCATGAGCTTCTTGCCCACAAGATGAGGACGCGTCAACGGCTCACGGCCTGTCTCATGGATGTGGGGGCTTCGGGGGGCTACTACGTGGCAACGGCGGCAGATGAAATCGTTTCACACCCGACGACCATCACCGGAAGCATCGGCGTGGTGACCATGAAATTCAACGTCCAGGGGCTGATGTCGAAGATCGGTGTCGAGCAGGAAACCATCAAGTCAGGGGACAAAAAGGACATCCTGTCCCCGTTCCGGGCCAGTACGCCTGAGGAGCAGAAGATCATGCAGGCCATCATCCACACCCTCCACGGGCGCTTTGTGGACGTGATCGTCGAAGGCCGTACGCTGCAGCGTGGAGAGGTCGAGAAACTCGCCGACGGCCGTATCTACACGGCGGATCAGGCGCTGAGCGCGGGGCTGATCGACCGGATCGGTTATCTCGACGACACTATTGACGGCATGAAAAAAAACCTGGGTCTCGAGAAAGCCTCGGTCATCGTGTACCACCGTCCCGAGAGCTATAAAAGCACGATCTACTCGGGCCCCGCCCCGGCATCCCCCCAGATCAACCTGATATCTATCGACGGCCGGGAGTTTCTCGCCCCGCCCGGCGTGCGCTTCATGTACCTGTGGCTCCCGTGAAAGGATGGAAGATCGGGCGGCTGAAAACCCTGAAAAACAGGAAAATCCCTCGCTGCGGTTTCCGGCCTCAGGCGGCACGACTTCATGCTTTCGGGCCGGGCGCTGTACCCTCCCTCCCCGGTTTGAGCCCTTCTGAAAGCCGCCGGGGTAACGATTCGGGGATCCGGTAGACGTAAATGGGATCATTATGGAGGGTTGATGCCGCGTGCAGGACCTCCAGGGGATGCCACCGGGGCAGGGGGAAATTGCACGAAACGACCCTGGCGCCCGGCCGGAGTTCCGATTCGAGCTTGCCCGCGAGACGCCGCATGACGTCGGGAAAAAGGTAACAGAAAACAACATCGGCATCGCGAAGGTCCTCCTTCCAGAAGTTGCGCCAGAGGACGCGGATGTTCGCGGATCCCAGGCACCGGATCCGGGCCAGGGCATAAGCCAGCGGGTTAATCTCGAAGCCGAGGCATCGCACGCCGTATCGCCTCTGTGTTTCCCTGAGCGCGCGACCGTCGCCGCACCCGAGGTCCACGAAGAACTCCGGGGGTTTCATCGGCACGGCGTCCAGGACGGTCCTGATCTTCACCCGGGCCGTCGAGGTGAACATCGCGCCCTGCGTGACGGGAAACACGGAAACGACGGCGATGGCGTGCAGCATCTTGACGGCGATCAGGCCGCCGACGATCAGAAATATGACGACAAGCCATAGGGGCATGAGTCCCTCCAGGCCCTCTATAAATGAATTTCCGTGAACTGTCAAAAAATCCACTTCGGGTCGGGGACCGGGTGTGCTATAAAGCGGCAAATCCCCGCAGAAAGGCCTTCAGCCATGATTGACCTCAAAAAGATCGACTATGCCGCCCTCGACCGCCCGAACATCACCATGTCCCTATTTCATCCGCGCGATGCATGGGGGGCAAGCGCCCCCCATGCGGCCATCCGGGACATCCGCATACCGGTTGAGAAGGACGTCGCTGTGGGTGCGCAGGTGCACATGGCCGGACCGCCTCACCCCGTCATCCTTTACTTTCACGGCAACGGGGAGATCGTGGAAGACTACCTCGATCTGGCCATGATCTATCTGCAGCTCGGTCTCAATTTTTTCCCCGTCGACTACCGCGGCTATGGCCACTCCACCGGAAACCCCACGGCGACGAACATGATGCGCGACGCCCACGTCATCTTCGAATATGTCAGGAACTGGAGGAAGGATCAGGGTTTTACGGGGCCTCTCATCGTCATGGGACGATCCCTGGGGAGCGCTTCCGCCCTCGAAATCGCCTCCTGTTACGCCGAGCAGATCGACGGGTTGATCATCGAAAGCGGCTTTGCGCACACCCGAAGCATCCTCAGTATCCTCGGCATCGACATGGATGCCCTCGGCATCCGCGAGGAGGACGGGTTCCGGAACCTCGACAAGATGAGGACTATCGGCAAGCCCACCCTCGTCATTCACGCGGAAAGGGACCACATCCTGCCTTTCTCCGACGGCAAAGCACTCTTCGAGGCATGCCCTGCCCTTGACAAAACCTTTCTTGGAATACCGCGGGCCAATCACAACGATATTTTTATCGTCGGGCTCAAAGAGTACATGCGGGCCGTGAAAGACCTGGCCGAGAGGGCGGGCTCGAGAAAAGTCATCTCCTGACGGGGTCCCCGTTGCCGTCCTGTAATCCTCTCTCCCGACGGTTCACCTTCCTGCGGCATAAGACCTTGGGATCCCGTGCGAATTTTCGAGGCATAAAGATTGCACCTGGTTTTTTTGCTCATTCTGCGGCACGGATACGGCCGAAATCCGGCCCTTAACAAAAACGAACCATAACGCGCAGTTGCGCGAAAAAACATCTTACCGGAAAAGGAGTCCTCGGGTATTGAAACCGGATATCGACCTCGAAAAGGAGTTGAATCTCCTGGGGATGCTCGACAAGGCGAAGGAAATCTACGGCCAGGTCGGCGAGGAGGCGGCCCTTTCGTATATCAAGTCCAGCTACCGACTGCTTTCCAAGATCTACCATCCGGACCTGCATCAGAAAGACCGGGAAAGAGCGGAGGAAATCCAGAAAAAAATCAATCATGTAGCTTCCGTCATCAACCGGACCCCGGACTACTCCCTCGTCGAATATATCAAGAAGGACTCGAAAGAACAAAGAGAGGAATCAACAAAAAGGTGGAAGGTGCTGGTGGTTGAAGACGAGTTCGGCCTCCAGGACGTTCTTCGCAGCGTCCTGACCATGGAAGGTTACGACGCACGGGTCGCCGTGGACGGGCTCAATGGCTTCAAGGTCTTCAGGGAATTCAAGCCGGACCTCATCATTACGGATGTCGTCATGCCCCACATGAACGGCATCGAACTCATCCAGAAGATCCGAAAGGACAACCCCCGGATCAGGGCCATCTTCATGAGCGGGTTTTTCGGCGTGAAAAGATTGAAAAAGGAACTGGATGACGAAATCATCAAACACGGCTACCCGACGCTTTCCAAGCCCTTCAAGGTCAGCCATATGCTTGATATCGTACAGGATTACTTAAAAAATTGAATTTGTTTACCCTCGGCCGCAAAAAAAACCCCCGATCCGAACAATCGGGGGTTTTTTTAAATACAAATTTTGCCGGGTCTTTGACCCTTTCTCACCACGACCCGTTAATCACCATTCACTGCCTTTTATGCTCACCACTCGTCACTGACCACTGTTTTTTGTCAGCCGCGCCGGATCCACGCATCCCTGTACAGACGCCCCACACAGAGGAAAACGGCCAGCACAAAAAGCCCCAGCATGAAGTTGGGCGAGGTGTTCAGCGCTTCGTCGATCAGATACCCCACGTACATGAAAAGAAACGAACTGATCACCATGGCAAAACTCCAGGCGCCCAGAATGATCACGCTGGAGTGACTTGCCGTATTTTTTGCTGTTTTTGTGATATGCATCGCATTCTCCGGACACTGAAGAAACGAAGAGCGTCCTCACCTCAATGTGCGGACGCTCTTTTAAGCATTTTTCTTAGCCAACCATCGTCCTGAGGGTGTCCACAACGGGCGAGGTGAACAGCGCCACAAGAACCGCGTAAAGGGCGAAGGAGCCGACGGCCTCGCTCAGGTAAATCTTGTTGTACTTGTGCTTCAGGGAAATGATGATCATCCCGCCGACTATAAGGGCTCCCAGGTGGAAGTAGGGGAAGTTGTCTGCGCCCGTCGCTGTGAACTCGGCAAAGCCGAACGTGCTGGTGATCAGAACCACGAATACTGTGAGAATCATCGTCTGAAGTGCCTTTTTCATTTTATCTGTCCCTCCCAGGATAATTTTTATAATTCCGTTTGCTGTCTGTGGCCTACTCTATTGAAATTGGCATGCCAGATTGGAAAACTCGATAAAAAAATTTATAACATTCTGATATTATTAAGTTATTTGAATTTCACCTGTATTTTCGTCGGCAGGAAACTGAAGAAAAGAGGCTGAATTATTTAAAGAAACGTTAAACAGGGTTTAAAAATACATTAAATAAACCGCGTCGCCGATTCTTTTTTTATTATTTTTTTCTATGACCTTTGATACAGCCCTGAATACCGGCAGCTGATATACCATCGTCAGCCCCGGGCCGTGGAGACACTGGCCGGTATAAAAATAACGGCGAGGATGAAGCCCGCCAGGGTAATGCCCATGCATATGATAAAAGTTATAGTGAATCCTATGTGGTCCGAGAGCAACCCGCCCATGGAAGGACCGACGATCCAGCCGAAGTTCCAGGTCATGTTGTAAATGCCCATCGCCTTCCCGCGTTCCTCCGCGGACACCAGATCGGCGATGAGGGCCGATGCCGCCGACCCCATGGCCCCCCAGGAAAAACCTTCCCCTATCTGGATCAAAAAAAGCTGTTCATAACTGCTGCTCAGGGCATATCCGAGGAAGACAAAGGCGAAACCTGCCATGGACAGGGTGAGGATCTTCTTCCGACCGAACCGGTCTGCAAGCATGCCCCAGATAGGTGAGCCGACGGCGCCGGCCGTGGCCCCCGCCGTGTAGAGGAAACCCACCTGGCTCTTGGTCAACCCGAGGGACGTCATGTATATGGCAAGAATCGAGTACACGATGCCGGTGCAGATCATGAACGGAAAGACGGTCAGGCAGACCAGGTAAAGATCTTTTTTTTTAATCATTTTCTCCCCCTTCTCCCTTTGTGAAGTTCCTCGGGCAGTACTGTACAGACGAGGCCATATCTTATCCCCCTGCCCTTCTGCAATGTGAAATTTCGACGTGGGCGTGTTTCACCCGGGAGGGTCGTCTGTGTTGTTGGCGGAAGGCTGAAAAAAGGCGTGCCGGCCTTCAGGGACCGTCATCTGTCGAACACGATGGGTTGGATGGTATGCTCAGACCTTCTGATCGCGGTAGTAATGATTGACGCGGGCGACATAGGTTCTCGTTTCCAGCGGCATTCTTTCCGGTTTCCTCTCGACGTTTCCCATGCCCCAGTTGTATGCCGCCAGTGCGAGATTTCTGTCGTTGCCGAAACGGTCCAGGAGATCCCGGAGGTAACGGGTCCCCCCCATAATGTTTTCAACCGGATCATAGGGGTCATTGACCCCCAGGTCCTTTGCCGTCCCCGGCATGAGTTGCATGAGACCCATGGCCCCCTTTGTCGATCTGCTCTCCGGGTTGAAGCTGCTTTCCGCCCGGATCACCGCTTTGATCAAATCGGGATCGACACCATAGGCTTTCGACGCGTCATCAATGATATTCTCGTAAGGGGATGCCCCTTGTCCCGTCTTCTGCGACATGGTTCCGGCATTTACCTTCCGACCCGTCCCCGTCTCCCGGCGCATTGAAGGCGATTTTGCAGCAACGGGATCCCGCGGGACAGAGATCCCGTCGGCCGTCCTAGTTGAAGGATCTCCGGTCGAGACTTGCCTCCCGTGCTCCTCGATCCTTCGCTCGAGACTCGCAAGGCGGCTTTCCATGGACGTTTCCCTCGCGGTCGACGAATAAACCCGGCCGTATCTCTCTAGAATGCCCTCCCCCGTTTTGACCCTTGTATCCGTCAGCGCGCCCGCAAGGGAACTCAGCGCAGCGGAACCCGTGCTTCCTCCGGATCGCCCGACGGTATCCTCGCGGCCGTCCATCTCCCGTATGATCTGTAGAAGGCCCTCGTTGAACCTCATCTGCAGTTCAAGATAACGGATAACACGGTTGAGTCTCTCGAGGTTCGTCTCCTTCGAAGGGTCCGTTCCGGGGACACGCCCATTGATTTCCCGTAAGGCCTGTGAGACGGTCATATCGAACTGACCGGCTGAACCCTTTCCCGTGGTCTCCATCCATTTTGATTCCGATCTTCTGGCCAAACTCGCCACGGGCGACATTGTCTGTTTCATTTCCTTCTCCGGCTGGATAACAAGTCTAATAAAACTGCAATAATCAAATATTGTGCCAGGGCTCGCCAGATATCCGGTGCCTGCAGGATTGAAGTTCAATCTGCACAGGCGCTTTCTTTCGTCAATTGACATCCGGCAAGATGCAAAAACATATTTGAAAAAATTTTTCTGAATGACGGTCCAAAATGGTCATGGCATGCCTTCTGCACAATATACTTGTAAAATACAGGAAAAACAGCCATTTCCAACAATTTATTGTACTTTGAAAGGACCTGGGCAACAAAATATGATGCTAAAAAATCTCATCAGAAAAGCGCTTTTAAACAGCAAAGAGACCCTCTTTTATGAATCACGCCAGATGCAGGGCTTTATGCAGCTCCTCATGAAGCCCGGCAACACGGGGGAGAGGTGGTCCCCGGAGGAAAAGAGTGAGCTCAGAAACTACTTTAAATATATTTCGATATATATACCGTTTTTAATCATTTTTTTGATGCCGGGTGGATTATTTTTCCTTCCGGTTTTCTCCACGATCCTCGATAGAAGAAGGGTAAAAAGAGTCCCCTGTGAAGTTCCGGTGCCGGCAGCGGGGAAATCTCTGAATTCATAATTTTTTGTGTGTGGAGCAAAAAATGAAAGACAGCGACAGAATCGAGCAATTAGTACGTGAGGCAATAGAAAGACTTGATAAGGACAACGCTATTTTCTGCGAGAATCCGGGTTTTAGCGATGGCATTAGAGACAGGATTTGCAAGCAGATTAAAAATATCAAGTTAGATAGAAAGCTAACACGATAACTTCAACTCATTCATCCGCTTCCCCTGCCGAAACTTTCTTGCTTCTGGCGCTATTTACCGCCCACGATTTACCAACTCCTGCAACAATCCTCTGCCCTGCACGATGCCGACCTTCAAAATTTCCTGTAAGCAGGTCATACAAGTATTGAGATGTAACGATTTGACGAAACGATATACCTCGGTCTGCAGACAGTCTCGGTATTTGTTCATGTCTTCACAGAAAAAATAACCGCCTGGACGGAAAACATTGCCGCCAGAAAGACAATTTGGAACCGTGCGGGGCGGGCCTTTTTCCTCAGATAGTTTATCGCCACGTCACACCCCGAAACATTTTCGGGCTGCAAGCTATGATAAACCTGATGACCACGAACCAGCATTATGATGTTATGTATTTATTGTGACACGGGAATAGTAAAGGGAACCCAACGGTCGAGTATTTTCCCATCATTGACTGTAAGATAAGTCCGAATAACGCCAATGTAAGGATGCCTTCTCGTTGACATAAAAGAATCATCGGCAACCCTTGATTTTATTATCGCGTGATCTTTTGTCAAAGCCGCGAATACGTAACGGAACAAATTGACATGCGTGAAGTACTCGTCAGTCCTGTCAAAACCCCTGGGCCACTTGACAGCCATAAACACTTCGAATATATTTGTCGTTACTTCTGCAGGTTGAATGCCGTTCTCCAACATATTCTTGTTTAAATCCTCATGCCCCCCCATCCAGCGATCCCTTTGAAGCCATGGCCCGTGATCGCCTGCGAGTATAACAATGGCGTCTGGATCCTTTTCATCAATGCAGCGAACCATCTCAATCAAAGCCACGTCTGACTGCGCAATGACGTTTTTGTATGTTTTAATCCAGTAATCATCCATTTGATTCAATTTCCACAGGGGGAGTCTTTGTGCAGACGGTAAACCCCTGATCTCATGCGGGTATGAAATCAAAAAGCGGGGTGAATGCCGCGCCCCGGCATAGATCGCAGAAAATACGGGCCTTCCGTCATTTTGGGTTGACGTGTTTTCTGAAGTCTTAACGGGCTTTTTCAGAATGGTCTCGGGTAACCCAAGCAGTGATCGAAAGAAAGCTGTATCCAATGAAAAATGTTTCAAAATTCTATTTAAAAATTTAAATAATTTACCAAACACCTCTAATGGTTTCAAAAGTGGCAGAACCAGTTGCGTTTCAATGCGTGGAGAGGGATGATATAAGGATGGACTGAAGCCATTGTAATCAACTCGATATCCGTTGTTTAAAAAAATATTTATGACGGGGTTATTACTTCCGCCACCGATAATATGTCGATAATAACCATCTGCATCTCCTCTTGACAATTTGTAATAATGGTGCCTCATCATGAACAATGATGCAACACTGGCCAGCGAAGTGTGGTAATTGGCAAAAGTTCTGTATGTGACATAATCTTTTTGATTGAGTTCTCTCATCAAAGGATGGTTGTTAATACCATATGTTTTTTCTCTACTTGGAAGACTGGCATAAGACTCAAGAATAACTAAATATACGTTGGGTTTTTGCTTAAATACAATATTTTGCTCCATCTCTTTTGTTGCATGATTTATTGATTCAACTGCGAAGCCGTGAAGAAGTCCCCATGCACTATTCGCCGCTATCAGTATGATGAGAACAAAATTCAGCATTCTCAGATGATACCGGTACGTTAATACACCGACACCGAATGACAGGATCAAATACAATAACCCCCAGATAACATCATGAAACAGGGGTACCAGTACCCGGTTTGCAGTGTGCAGTAACACGAGAAGAATTAAAGTTCCTGCACCGCCGAGAAGCGCCCGATATAAACTGGGGAAAACGGTACCGGCGCTTGCAAAACCGAGATGTTTTACAGTTCCTAAAATTAGTTTTGCAAAATAATGCATGAATATACCCATGCTCAGAGTGATGATGAGGGAAACCGCAAAAATAAATACAAACGTAACGGCAATTTGTTCCGTTGTATACATGTGACTGTTGATTCCAATCAAGTAAACAGACGGATAGAGAATGGAAAGTATAACGAACAAACGGGGGGAGCCAAGAATGTCTTTAACGATCTGTGGATCCAGGCATCTTTTAGAAGCTTCAACCATTTGTCTCAAAAGGCCAGCGTCATCATTTTCTCATTGAGTATCAAGGCTCTTCATCAGGTACAGCGTGCGCTGCATGTCCGAAATTTTTTCAGATTTGATGATGGAAAAACGATCTTGGAAGGCAACCTCGAAATCCTTTTGGGTGTACTCATTAAAGATATCCTTGCGGGTGCGCAGCAGCCTCTGCACCTGAGAGTCGTCCTTCTCGACAAATTCAATGATCAGGTACCGGCACAATCGGGAGAAAAAATCAGCGATATGGCTCAGGGGCAGGTTGTTGGAGATGGCCAGGTGGTGAATCAGCGCCAGCGCGAAGGCCATGTCGGCCGGTCCTCTGTTGAGCACAGAGAGCCTTTCCTCGTTTGCCCAGCCGAGCGCGGGGCTTGGGTTCGTCAGGTCCAGACATAAGGGTAACATTGTTGTTTCCTTGTTTTCCCGCATCTGGCGGTAGTTCTTTTCTACAGCAGCCGGGTCTACATCGAACGCAATGGTTTGAATTCCCTTTGACGACGCTATACGACTGAACAACCCGGTATTGGCACCCAGATCCCATACAGTCTCCGGTTTACATTCATCGAGATATGCCTCCACGAGTCGCTTTTTGTGGTTCATGGTATTTTGCGTATAGTTCGTGCCTTCATAGTAATCCGCCCATTCCGTCCCGGCAGGCTCCCACTGGATACCGGCGATGGCGGACTCCAGGTGGTCGATCAAGGGCGTGAGTGATTGTTTTGTTACCTTTGACGTTTTGACGCCCGGCGTTTTGCTCTCGTAGCGTTTCTGCGCTTTTGCGTGTAAATGAAGATGTGACAAAAGACCCGTGTTAAACCAGCTGGTTTTTGGAAGCAGTCTGCTTGCAAGATCCAGAGGGATACCGTCTATGTAAATCCTCATGAGTTGGCTGAGCCGCGCGTCACGACGTGCAATCAACGCAAGCGGCGCCAGGAAATGTTGACAAAACTGACGGTAGGCAATCCAGGGTTGATTTTCCTTGTAGGTTTCGAACGACAGCGTGTCAATTAAGATAGGCTTGCCTTTGAAATATTGTATGTTGTATGCACTTGCATCTTTCAGGGTCATGTCGGAATCCAAGGCTTGCTTTTGTATTCTTAGAATCGTCAGTGCCGCATCCTTCAACTGGCTGAAGCACCATTCGTACGGGTAGGAGATGAAGGGGACAATTTCCGGTTGAATGATTTTATATTCATCGTCTTTCTTTTCAGAAGAATGAACTTCGCGATGCGGAATGAGCAACTCGCCCTCTACAAGCTTATTGTATAGCCCGGATTGAACCAGGTGATCGTAGTCTTTCTGGTAGAGACGGCTGACGGACCTGAACAGCGTGCCGTTCTGAAAAAAGACAAAACCGCTCGGATCTCTGAAAGAACCCTTGAGACGATTGGCCGTTGTTCCCATGGCTTTGTCCCTACGGCTTCTTGAAGACGCGATTGATGAAATCCCTGATCTTTAACCAGTAGGTCTTAATGGCAAACAAGCCACCGATAATAGCCGCCAGGAGAACCTGGAATATATAGCTTCCCGTGCCGGGATCCAAATAGGCTGAGGCATTTTCCGGGAGGATCACGAGCACCGGGAGTGCCATCAATAGAACATAGAGGGTTTTTGCTATTGTCATGATATAATGAATCTCCTGTTGAGTAGCCAAAACGGATTATTTAAGACTTGTGATATTTGGCCTTTTGTCTATATTCATCAACAATGGTGCCTGGGGCGGGAGTCGAACCCGACGACCTCCGCGTCCCCGTAGGCTTTCAGGGATCCCTGGCACCGCGCTGGCACTACTTCGGGACATTTGTCCCGAGGTTTCGGGACAGATGTCCCGAAACTCAATTGTCGCGCCGGCGCGACATTCTACCCGTCAATCGTCTTTCTGGCAGCCTCGAGTTTCCCCAGGGCGGTTTCCAAGATCGCCCCTATGGGCGCAATGTTCTCCTCGTCGGTTTCCTTGTTGAGCGCCACCATCAGCGCCTCGTGCACAAACAGCAGCTGCGCGTTCAGGCTGTCCACGTCTGCTAAACTGAGCCCTCTCTTGGTCCTCTCCATTTGTCAAACCTCCACTCCATTTTGGGTACACACCTTTTACCATCAAAAAAAACTCTTGACAAGGTAATACCTATGTATTACACTCAGGCCAAAAGGACAAGGAAAAAATGAGAACCTCAATTTACATACCGGACGAAGCAAGGCCCCTATTCGACCAGGCCCAGTTTATTCTCGGGGAGTCGAGTACCTCGGCCACCATCGTCAGCGCTTTGAAATTTGTCGTCGACTACAAAAAAGAGTCGGCCTCTACCTTTACTCTCCGCGACAAGGACCGGGAGGTGAAGCTGATTGGCCGGGAGATCCTCGGCAGGGTAATTGATGACACCCACTACATGGCCTACAAGACCTTGTCGGGGAAAATAATCATTGAAGCGGCGAATGGAAACGAACACGCCCTGATCCGCTTCAACGACTACGACGACTTCAACACCAACGGCCGGCAGCGGATCCCAATTGACCTTTTCAGACGCGTGAAACTCGCCATCGCGGAGCAGAGCCTCTACGAGTATTTAGACTGATGAAAAAGAAAAATGGTGACATACCGGAGCTCGAGATCAACCTGAAAGTTTACAAGACCGTCGTGCCGGCACACTACGTAAAATCCTTCTTTAAGGTGGACGGCAAGACTTACAAGGTCTATCGGACACAAAACGGCGGGTTGCAGATGATCCGAGGATCCACAGAAGAATAAAATAGCATTTAACGGTGAAGCCAAAAAGCCAACCGACCCTCAGGGGTGGTTGGCTTTTTTTATGACGAGGAGGTCCCCATGGACGCTAAGACGACAGCGGAGCAGCAGCTCCTAAACCTGGCATGTCAAATTCTGGCATGGCGTGACGAAAATGGCTGGCGCACCAGCACGGCCCCGGATGCCTTCAGTGAAAAAGTGAAGGCGCTAATCGAGGCCGCCGAAAGCGCTATAAAATAAAAAAATTTGAAGAGGAGAAAAAGACAATGGAAAAAGACAAAGAACAAGCTTTAACGGTGAAGGAAGAAATTTTCAACATCCAGCCGGAGGACGTCAGTAAAGTTAAAAGCATTGGGCGTGGGCGTGTTAAGTGGCTCAAGGTCACTCCGGAAGGCTTCTGCGACAATTCTTTCAACATTATGCCGCGGATGTTCGGCCGCATCACAGAAATGCGGCCGTATTGGATCCGCTGGTCAGATGAAGACCTCCCGGACACAATCCCCTTCACGAGCCCGAACGATCAACCTGAGGGCTACGAGCTCAGGACAAATGTCAAGGTCCTGCTGCCGGACGGGGATCTTGTCGGATTGAATTTGTCAAAGACATCGTCCTTTATTTTCTCCGATTACGTCAATGCCCTGGAGAAGATAAACCTCAGTGTAGAGGACGTAGTCACCGAGTTTACAACGAAAATGATCACGCCGAAAAAGGGGCAGAAATACGCCGCCGCAGAATTCCGGTACATACTGCCAAAGGGAGAACCAAAAAAGAAAGAGGAGACGCCTGTTGAGGTTTCCATCAGTGACATCTATGACGATGTGCCATTCTAGCAGGGGAGAGCGCAGCGCATGGCACAGCCAATTTCCGAAGAGCACTACGCCGACCTGAAGAGGAGCGGCCTGACCGACGAGACGATCGAGAGGAGCGGGATTCACTCAGTCCCGCCCTCTCAAATCGACAAAATCCTGGGGCGGATCTCGCCGGTCAAAAGCCTCATGGCCATACCCTACCCGGCATGCGACTTTGTCCGATACAAGCTGTTTCCGGCCGTAAAGCTCTCTAAGGACGACAAGAAGCCTCGCAAATACTTTCAGCCGGCAGGGTCCGGGGTCTTTCTGTACCGGCCTCCTGGATTCGATCCTGATGCGTCCACCATCCGTTTCGTCGAGGGCGAGAAGAAAGGACTCAAAGGGACCCAGGACGGGCTCAACGTCGCCGCCCTCGGGGGGATCTGGAACTTCAGCCAGGCGGCCGAAGGTGAGGCGCCGCGGCTGATTGACGGTCTCGAAAAAATAGAATGGAAAGGGAAGACGGTCGAGCTCGTGCCCGATGCAGATTTTCAGGGCAATCCAAGCGTGCGACATGCCGTTTACCGTCTCGGGACAATGCTGCAGGAAAAGGGCGCGAAGGTCGGCATTGTCCGTCTCCCCGGCGACACGAAGCTTGACGACTATCTTTGCACTCACTCAACTGAAGCCTTCTGCGGCCTCCCGCTGCTTAGCCTCGAGGACAAAATCTTTAGAGATGCCCAGGTCAAGGAGCACGGACTGATCCGCTCCCTTCAATCAGGGGCCCTGAGCATGGGAGAGTTTCTACGAAAAGAAATACCCTCGACGCCTTACATTCTGCGACCGATCATCAGACCCGGGACTCTCGCCCAGGTATACAGTGAGCGAGGCATAGGGAAAACAATGTTTGCGCTGAGCCTCGCCGTCGCGGTGACTCATAAGCTGCCCATTGGGAAATGGCAGGTAGAGCAGCCGGCTGGAGTCCTTTTTGTGGACGCCGAAATGCCCTCGAGAGAGTTTCAGGAACGTCTCCAACGCCTCACGACAGGACTGTCCGCGCCCCTGGCGCCCTTGACCATAATCAGCGCCGAGCTCATGGAGCGTGACGGGTGGCCACGAATAACGCTGACAAATCCCGATTGGAGAAAGGCACTTTATTCCTACCTCCAGGATGGGACCTATCAACTATTAATTCTTGACAACCTGGCGGCATTGTCTCCGGGGCTCGACGAAAATTCAAAGCAGGACTGGGACGACATAAACCAGTGGCTTTTGAGCCTTCGATTCCTCGGCGTCGCGACTGTTTTCGTCCACCACGCCGGCAAGTCGGGCAACCCTCGAGGGACTTCAGGTCGGGAAGACGCCCTCGACGTGTCCCTGCGCCTGGCGCACCCTAAAGACTACCTCGAGGAAAACGGTGCTGACTTTAATGTGAGTTTCGAGAAGGCAAGGTCGGTCTACGGCCAGGACGCAGCACCCTTTAGATTCAGGATCGTCCCGTCCACTGGCACGGGTTTGACCTGGTCGGTCAGCGACCTGGAGGGGGGAACAATGGCCGTGGTCATCGCCATGCTCGGAAACGGGTGGCTTTCCACTGACATCGCCAAGGTCCTGGACATATCAAAGCAGCGGGTCTCAAAAATCAAACTTAAAGCAATAGCGGACGGCCTTCTGAAAAAAGAGGGGAAAAGCATGGTCTTTACGGATGCAGGACGTCTTGAATTTGGAGGGGTGGAAATTGAGGGATTTTAGAAGAAGGTCAACCGGGTCGTCAACAGTCCCCCCTTATAGGGGGGGGGACTGGTTGACTTTTGACCTGCGTCAACAGTGGAGTCAACACCATGTTTTGTCTAAACTCCTGTTTTTTTTAAATAAAATTTTAAGAGTCAACAGCAAAGTCAACACCACAGTCAACACTTTAGGTGTTGACAAAAACACTCCCAAAAAGTCAACAGGCAAAAAATGGATGACAAATATCGACAAGGTACTGAATTTATACACAAAAGCAACACTCGAATGAATGAAGGAGCACAACATGACAAACAAGACCAAAGAAGGCGAAAAATTCATCCACGATAACCAGCAGCAGATCGAGCAGATCCTCACATGGGTGAACAGTTACGTGAAAGCTGGCGACCTGGAGAACTTGAAGAACGCGGCCATCAGCCTCCAGTGTGTCATCAATCAGATCGTGACAATCCTGGCCGCCTGCTTGCCCACAAGCAATGACAACTGACCGGGGGTACGATGGTTTTCAAACAAGGCACAAGCGAAAACCGCCCCCAGTCACTGCGCGAGTTTTTCAGCATTCAAGGGGCGGGGGATAGGGAGCATTTTTAATGATTTGCCAATACTGCGGACAGACCTTCGACGGTAGACCGAACAAAAGGTACTGCCGGACCTATTGCCGCCGGCGTGTTGAGCGGATCCGGAAGAACTGGGACAAAAGGGAGCGGCGAGCTGCGAGGCTGGAGTTCCTGGCAGAAAAGAATTTTCATCGCCGCAGAGAGTTTCTCGAGTACGCGGCTCATGTCCGGGCCCACAATGGTCCGAGGCCATAAGTTTTTTCTTGAATAAAATTTAAAACGGTGTATATGATGAAAAAAGGAAAATACAAAAGACAAGGGGAAGGCACCCGTTGCGGGGTCTTCCCTTTTTTTTGTGTCCGGAAGGCAAACCACATTCACCCACAGGAGGTTCGATTTGAAAAATGATGCTGCAATATGTAGGGAGCGCGCCGATGATCTGCGCACCTCGGAGATGACGGCAGACCAACTCCGGGATCTTCATTCCGAAGTCTGCTACAAATTGGCACGACGTTATTGCCATCTGCAAGAGGACTCCCCGGCCGAGGAGAAGCAAGAGATCGAGGCCCTGGAGCGTTACGAAAAGGAACTCGACCGGGCCCTGGAGAAACGAGAAGACCCCCCGCTCCGCAAGCTCTATCAACCGACCACCACGACACCCGGTATTCAGCGGATCGGCAAAGTTGGAGCACGTGGAAAAGATCTTTTTGAACCGACGAATGATCCCTTCAATTCAGATTGGAACGAGTTTTTCCGCGCAGTTCTTTCGCGGAAACCCGATCCACGTCTATTCGAGGTCCGCACGGCCTCGACCCTCACGGGCGCGGCCGGAGGTTTTGCCGTGCCGAGCCCTCTCGCATCTTTCATCTACGACAGCGGGCTCGAAACAAGCGAAGTTCTCAGGCGACTGATGGCGATCCCGATGGATTCGGCGACCCTGGACATTTGCGCCTACGACGGAGAATCGCATCAGGGAACGCTTTACGGCGGCTTCGCAGCACAGTGGCTGCCGGAAACGGCTGCGGCCACCGAAAGCGACGTAGTGCTGAGAAACATGACCCTTACTGCACACACGCTTTGCTTGTATTCCGGTTACACGCTGGAAGTCGGCATGGACTCTCCAAACCTCGCCGCCGAGATCAGCAGCATCGCGTCCCGGGGACTTACATTTGAATTAGAAGACAGCGTCATCAACGGCATCGGCGCCAATCAACCTTTGGGCTTTCTGAGTTCCCCGAGTCGCATCGGCGTTTCCAGGGCTACGGCGGGGCAGATCAGTTATACCGATCTCGTGAATATGGTCGTCAGACTGTATCCATTGTTCCGCGAGAATGCGCTTTGGATCGTCAACCCCGAGGCGATGGCACAGCTTCATCTCATGGAAGATGCTGCGAACTCATTAATCTGGACGGCAAGCGCGGGAAACGTTGCCGGGGGCCAGCCTCCGACGCTTCTCGGTTTTCCGGTATGGGTAAGTGAGAAGGCACGCGGGCTCGGCGAAGAGGGCGACATAATTTTAGTCGACCCGAGCAAGTACGTTTTGGGGACACGGCGCCAGCTGATCTTCGAGGTTTCGAATTCCCCTGCCTGGAGTCAGCGGATCGTGTCATGGAGAATGGTCGGAAGATTCTCGGGTCAATGCCTTTTAGACACAGCAATCACACCCCGGAGAGGCACGAACAGCTTGTCCTGGTGCGTGACCTTGCGAGCGTAGGGGGTGGCCCATGAACGGAAGACTCTTTGAAATTGTAGATTTTCACTGCGAGGTGTTTCCCAATACGTCGGGGAACCTCGACCCGGTCACGCGCTGGGTGGACGTCACGAAATATGATCGTGTCGCCGTCCTGGCCAATACCGGAAGCGCCATCTCCTCCGCAAACGCGGAGGCACCGATCATGACAATCCTCCAGGCCGCGACGAACAGCGCGTGGGGCTCGAGTCTCTCCTCGGCCCTTGCCAATTCGAGCGCGAAACTTTTCTCGACCATCGCGACGGCCATCCGCGGCCAGGTGCTCGAGATCGCGCCGGCGGCCAACGCGACGCACGCGGACGCGCTTATTTTCAACGGCCTGACATTCACTTACAGTACCGACGAGTCCACGGCGGCCGTGTCGAGCGCGAGGACGTTCAACTCGACCATCGGATCCAGTGCCGAGGGCGGGCCCCAGCTGATATGTCAGCACCTGGCGACGATGATCAACAACTCGACTTTCGGCGTCCCGGGTGCGAGGGCTGCGACCTTCAGCACAGGCGCTTGCCGGGTCTACATTGACGGATCGAAATCATCGGTCCGGGAGCTGGACTTGCAGACGACGGCGAATGCCGGGACGAACTGGGGCGCGAAGTGTCAGACGGCCCAGGCCATCGTCGAATTTGATGTAGGCCAGCTCGCCGCGGGCAATAAATACATCGCGGTCCGACTGACAACGGAGAGCACGACGGTCCCGGTGAATGTGAACATCATCGGGTATCGGAAAAGGTACTCGCCGACATTCGACAGCACTGCAGCATCGACTTCGTTCTTTAAGGTCCCTGCTGCTTAACAAAACAGGGTCGTGGCCGTCATGGACGGGCCGTCCGGGCCTGTTAAGCGCTGCCGTGGGCCACGACCTCCTGAATCGCGGCAGTGCACCGGACATCAATAGTGCGCGGCAGGGGCCGGGTGGGGTCCCGGTCCCTGCCAACTAAATAAGGAGTACAAAATGGCAAATGTGAAAGCCGCCGGGATATTTGTCAACCTCGCCGTTAATATGTCTCAGATGGCGACGGGTTTCGCCAAGGCCGAATCAGCTGTAAAGAACTTCGTCGGAGGCGCCAACAGGACCCTGGGGACGCTGAAAAACATCGCCGCGACGGCGGGCATCGCCTACGGCGTCAAGGAGACGACGGCGGCGCTTCTCAACATGGTCGAGGGGGTCGTCAAGGCACGTGATGAAATGGGCGACATGGCCCGGATGACAGGCGTAACGGTCCGTGACATGTCGGCGCTCTCGCACATGGCCGGGGCCCTGGGCATGGACGTGAACACCCTGGCCTCCAATATGACCCGACTTTCCAAGAATGTCCTGGACGCCTCGGAGGATTCCGGAGCGGCGCAGGCCGCCTTCCGCACCCTGGGGATCTCTGCGAAGGACGCCGCCGGCCAGATCCGCCAGCCCATGGACATGCTCGGGGAGCTCAACAAGAAGTTCAGCGCCATGCAGGACGGGACCGTGAAGACGGCCCTGGCGATGCAGCTCTTCGGCAAGGGCGGGGCCCAGATGCTCGAGATTCTGAACCTGGATCGGGAGGCCTTCGAGGACATGTACGACACACTCGACCGGCTGGGGCTCCTCATGACCGAAGAGACGGCCGCACGTGCGGAACATCTGCAGCTGACCTTCTACAAGGCAAAGCTCCAGGTCACGGCCATCAAGGGCGAGATCGTCACGGGCATGATGCCCGCCCTGCAGCAGATGGCGAACTCCATGACGAAACTTTCTGAATATCACACCTCGTGGCAGAAACTAGGGGAAATCATCGGCTGGGTCTGGAAACAACTCCTAAAAGGCGTCTACGCGGGCGCCGCGGGTCTCTCGATGATCTCGGGGTTCGTCGACGGGCTCGTCATTTTGTTTAAGTCAAGGTGGAACGAGATGCTCGAGGAGATCCAGCGCATGACCTCGAAGGATCTCTCCGGCATGATGTTCGAGTCGTGGCGCCCGGATTTTCAATTTAAGGACGTACTCGAGGAGGCCTGGAGGGGCGTCAACAAGTGGCACCTCGCCTACCTCGAGCTCGACGAGGCGGCCGAGATCCCGAAGGCGAAGAAGGCCATAAGCAACTACATCCCCCAGGTCAAGAAGGCTGCCGAGTCCATCGACGACTGGATCCGCAGGGAGAAGGCCCTGCAGGACATCCTGGAACGGGGAGAGAGGCAGCGGGAGCAGGACGCCCGCACCCGGCAGCAGATCCTCGAGAGCGTCGTCTCCGCGGACATTGCCGCCGTGGAGATGCAGCGGCGTCTCTACAACATGGGCAAGGCCGACTACCTGACGAAACAGATCGAAAACTACGACGAGCTCCTCACCTACCAGGAGGGCTACCTGCGGCAGGTGGCGGCCATGGACGACGAGCACGGGCAGCTCTACATGGAGGCCCAGAGGAACATCGACGAGACTCGAAACAAATTGATTGAACTCCGGACCGAGCAGGAACGCCTGGGCTCGAAGGGCGGCGCCGTCTATGCCTTAAAGGAGATGGTCGACCAGTACAAGGACAGAGGCCAGCAGATGTACGACTTCACGCGAAGCACCTTCCAGGGCATGGAGAACCTACTCGTGGACTTCGTGGACACGGGGAAGTTGAGCTTCAAGAACTTCGCCGACGCCGTCATCCGCGACATGGCCCGGATGGTCATCCAGATCATGGTCCTGAAGCCCCTGGCCGAAAGCCTGAGCAAGACCCTCACCGGGACGGGCGCGGCCGGCAGCTCCGGCGTCTGGGGGCTTTTCCAGGGTGGCATGAACCTGGTGAGCGGCTGGCTGGGGAGCCTGAGTGGCGCGGGGAGTATGGACTACTACCAGCAAAACGAGATCGCCACCTGGGCGATGGGTGCCAAGGGCATGGCGCTCCACAACGGCCGGAGGCTCGCACTGGCCCGGGGCGGCATCGTGTCCAGCCCCACGGCCTTCCCGATGTCGGGAGGCCTGGGAGTTATGGGCGAGGCGGGCCCGGAAGCCGTCATGCCGCTTTCGCGCACGAAGACGGGGGAGCTGGGGGTGAAATCCGAGGGCGGGCAGTCCCCGCAGTACAGCATCGTCATCAATGCCGTGGACTCCCAGTCCTTCATGGACGTCTGCCGCCGGAATCCATCCGCCATAACGGCCGTCGTGGAGAGGGCCCTGGAGAGCAACCAGTCCTTGAGATCCACCATCAGACAGACGACGAGATAGGCCGTTATTCGGGCCCTAACGCTATAAATAACGATCTACAGGAAGAGAAAACACACGGGACGGGTGAGAGGGCGGCGGCTCCATGCGGGACTGCAAAGGGCTTCCTGAGAGGGATCTGCTGAGGCCGAAGGAGGTGGCAGACTACTTCCAGGTCCCGGTCCGCAGGGTCTACCAGTGGCGCGAGGAGGGCCTCCTGAAGGGCATCAATTTCACGGGTGGGACGCTCCGGATCTTCCGGGCCAGCGTGATAGCCTTCATTCACAACGGGTCATCGTCATAGGCGAAAGGTGGAATTGTTGCAAATTGCAACAATTGAAAGGCGAATAGAGTTGACTACTGATCTAACATCGGGTATTTTGTCGGCAAATAGGGGACTTGGGAGGGTTCTCAATATGGCCGGCGGCTTGTACAGTAGTCAGCGGTGCGGCGTCTGTGGTGGACTATTAAAAAACAACAACAAAAACGCTTTATCCTGCCTGGTACATCCTGATCAAAAAGCCACATCCATCCGTGTCAAGTTCCAGGGGGTTCATCGTCGCTTCAGGTCCTATTCCGAAGCGGAACGTTTTCTCGTAGGCCTGAGGTACAAAAGCGACGAGGGGACTTTCGATGCCAAGGACTACAAGAAAGAAAATCCCATGGGCTTCGGCACCCTGGTGCGGCAGTACCTCGCCGTCAAGGAGCCCGACGTCAAGCCCAAAAGCTACGCCACCATCCGGAACACCCTGGAGAGGGCCCAGGACTTCCTCGGCGGCCGCAACATCAAGACCGTGGGCTACGCCGAGATCGAGGACTTTCTGAACACCCAGAGGCACCTCTCCGACAAGACCCGGGCGAACATGCGCTCATGCCTTCACGCCTTCTTCGTCTGGCTCAAGCGCCGCAGGATCATCTCCGAGGTGCCGGAGCTTCCGGCCGTCACATTCCAGATGGGATTCCGAAAGACGGTGGACCGGGAGACGCAGATGGCTATCCTCGAGGAGATCCGGCGCCTGACGATGAACACGAACCCGAAGATCCACCTGGCCATCAAGATGCTCTCCACCTACATCAGCATCAGGCCCGGGGAGCTCATCCGCGTGAAGGAGGAGCACCTGGATCTCAAGAACAGAATTTTATTCATCCCCGACCCGAAGGAGAAGCGGCCGAAGTACATCCCGCTGCTGGACGAGGACGTGGAGGCGATCCGCTCCTTCACTCGTGGCATGCCGAACATGCCGTTTTTCAGACACACGGGGAGCACCAGGGGCACACCCGAGAACCATCCGTTCTCGAAAAATATCCTCTATGGCTGGTGGAAGAGGGCCTGCAAGAAATTAGGCGTGGAGGGCGTTGATCTCTACGGAGGGACGAAGCACTCGACGGCCAGGGCGATGCGTTTTCAGTTCAGCCCGGAGCAGATCAAAAGGGCGTCCATGCACAGCACCAACGCCGCCTTTGATCGCTACTTCACGATGGAGCTGGACGACATCCGGGCCATCTACGCTGGCACTCCTTTGGCACCAAAATCGGCGACCTCGGAAAAAGGCAAGTTATTGAAATTTAAAGAGTAAAGTGGTGCCTGGGGCGGGAGTCGAACCCGCACAGCCGCGAGGACCGAGGGATTTTAAGTCCCTTGCGTCTACCAGTTCCGCCACCCAGGCAGCTTTCTAAGTTCTTGTGACGTATATTATTTTTGAAAATGAGTGTCAAGGTCTTATCAGGCCGTGGCGCACACACAGGCAGGTTTGCTGTCTGCCGGGGGACTGAAAATATCCTGAGGGGGAAACGCCGTGCTTGTGGACGTGGACCGGATCGTGACAGGTGGAAGGGTTCTGACGATGGATGGCCGTGGAACGGTTATTCAGGACGGGGCCGTTGCCGTTCACGGGACGGACATCGTCGCCGTGGGAGAGCGAAAGGAAGTGGAGTCGCGATTCAGGGGCCGGGAGGTGATCGGCGCCGATCGGTGCCTCGTCATGCCGGGGTTGATCAACTGTCACACCCACGCGGCCATGACCTGCTTCAGGGGCATCGCCGATGACCTGAGCCTCATGGACTGGCTGAACAACTACATCTTCCCCGCGGAGGCCAAGAACGTGGACAGGGAACTGGCGTACTGGGGGAGCCTCCTCGCCTGTGCCGAGATGATCAAGTCGGGGACCACGACCTTTTGCGACATGTACATCTTCGAGGACGAAACGGCCATGGCCGCCCGCAAGGCGGGGATGAGATGTCTTCTCGGTGAGGTCCTTTTCGATTTCCCCTCCCCCAACTTCAAGACGCCGAAAGAAGGCCTTGAATACACCGCAAAGCTCATCGAAAAATGGGCCGACGACCCGCTCGTGAGGATCTTCGTCGAGCCGCACGCCATTTACACCTGCTCGCCGGAGCTTCTCAGGGAATCCAAATCCCTCGCCGATCGATACGCCGTACCCTGCGGCATGCACTTTCTGGAAACACAGTCGGAGCTTGAAGGCCTGAAAGAAAAATTCGGGAAGAAACCGATCCGCCTGCTCGAGGAGACGGGTCTCCTCGATGAACGGTTTATCGCTTTCCACGGCGTGTGGATGGACGACGAGGACATGGCCGCCTTCGCCCGGAAGAACGGCAAGGTCGTTCACAACCCCGAGAGCAACATGAAGCTCGCCTCGGGTGTTGCCCCCGTACCCGACATGATCACCGCCGGCGTCACCGTGGGGCTGGGGACGGACGGCTGCGCCAGCAACAACAACCTGGACATGTTCCAGGAGATGGACACGGCGGCCAAGCTCCACAAGGTGCATCGCCTGGATCCCACCGTCATGAACGCTGAAACCGTCGTCGAAATGGCCACGTGCAGGGGGGCCAAGGTCCTCGGCATGGAGAAGATCGTCGGCAGCCTCCGGCCCGGCCTGAAGGCCGACATCACCATCCTCAACCTGAACAAACCCCACCTCACGCCCATCTACCACGAATATTCCCATGCCGTCTACGCCGCGACGGGTGCCGACGTCGAGACGGTCCTCATCAACGGCAATGTTGTCATGCGAGATCGCAGGCTCCTCACCATCGACGAAGAGGCGGTCATGGCGCGCGTCAGGGAAATCGCGCAGCGAATCAGAAAGAGCCTCAACCTTCCGCCGGAATGAACAGGGAAACCGAACTCGACATCCTGATACGGGGAGGAACGCTCCTGACCATGTCGGAGGCCATGGAGATCGTCCATGACCCCGTCATCGGCATCCGGGACGGGAAAATCCTTTTTGTCGACCGGTCCGGCCCTTCGACCTCCCCCTTGCCGGCCGGGGAGACACTGGACGCCTCCCATTCGATCATCCTGCCCGGGTTGGTGAACACCCACACCCATCTTCCCATGACTTTGTTCAGGGGCCTTGCGGACGACCTGCCCCTCATGGAGTGGCTCAACCATCATATTTTCCCCGCCGAGGCAAAGTATGTGAACCGGGAGATGGTCTATGCGGGGTCGCTCCTCGCCATGACGGAGATGATCCTGTCCGGTACGACGACCTTCTGCGACGGGTACTTCTATGAAAGCCGTGTCGCCCAGGCGGCCGTGGACGCAGGCGTGCGGGCCGTCACCGCCCAGGGCTTCATCGATTCGCCGGCCAGCGGCACCGGCACCCTGCCGGATAACATCGAGATTGCCGAGCGGTTCATCGACAAATGGAGAGGGAAATCGGAACTCTTGACGCCCGCCCTCTTCTGTCACTCCCCTTACACGTGTTCGCCCGAAACCCTGAAGGCGATCAAGAAAGTCTCGCGCGAGGCCAGGGTCCCCTACATCGTCCACCTCGCTGAGACACGGGATGAAGCGCGGATCATCCGTGAGCGTTACGGGGTCTCGCCGGTGATGCACCTGGAGAAATCCGGTGTCCTCGATGACGCGACCGTCGCCGTGCACTGCGTCTGGCTGGAGGATGAAGATCTTGAAGTGCTGGCCGCGAGGGGGGTGAAGGTCTCCCATAACCCCGAGAGCAACATGAAGCTGGCCTCGGGTGTGGCACCGGTGCCGGACATGCTGAAGAAGGGAATCAGGGTCGGCCTGGGGACGGACGGCTGTGCCAGCAACAACAACCTGGACATGTTCCAGGAGATGGACACGGCGGCCAAGCTCCACAAGGTTTTCAGAAGGGACCCCACCGTCATGGACGCCAGGACCGTCCTTCAGATGGCCACCATCGGGGGGGCAAGGGTCCTGAACCTGGCGGACAGGATCGGTTCAGTGGAGGCCGGGAAAGACGCCGACATCATTCTCGTCGATACGCGAAAACCCCACCTCACGCCCCTTTACAACTGTTACTCACAGCTCGTTTACGCCGCCGGCGGAGCCGATGTGTCGACGGTGATCATCAACGGGAAAATCGTCCTGAAAGACAGGCGGTTCCCCGGCCTCGATGTGGAGGGCATCCTGGATCGCGCGCGAAAGGTCGCCCGGAAGATCGGGGAAAAGGGGGGATGACCGCAAAATAACGTCAGTGGCGGCTTACTCCGTCACCACTCGATCCCTTTTGCCCTCAAAAGGTCCTGCATGTCCTTCAGGCCGAGCCTTGCGGCCATCTTCATGTCCTCGAGGGCGCTGACGTGATCGTTCAATGCCGTGTAAAGCGTCGCCCGGCCGGCGTAGGCCGCCACGAAATTGGGGGCATATTCGATGATCCGTGAATAATCCTCTATGGCCTTCGGGTAATTTTCGGTGAACTTGTACGCGATGGCCCGGTTGTAATAGGCTTCGATATATTCCGGGAAGACGTCGATGGCCCGCGTGTAGTCCTGGATGGACCTTTCGTAATTCTGCAATTTGAAGTACGCGTTGCCGCGTCGAAAATAACCGGCTGCCTCATCCCTTCTCAAGGACTGCGGGTACGAGGCCGGCATTTCCTGAAACTTCTTTCCGCGGCGCTCTTCAAATCCGGCCAGGGGGGCGGAGAGGTCCCCTCCCTCGGCAGGTTCCGAATCCGGAGACCCCGCGTGACCCGTCGTCAGATCACGGGGGACGTCCTCCGGTTGATCCGGACCCCTCTTTTTTTTGAACCTGTCGAAAAAGCCCATACCCGAATTCATCCGGCCCGCCCGGAAGCATGAAGCCTGAACGGGATGGAAGCCCTCCAGACGGTAATATAATGCAGAACATCTTTGTTTTCAAGGTCAAGTTGTGAACTGCCAAGAAGGACAAGGGTCTTCACGTGTTTTCGGCTTGCTTTCGGAGCGACCGCCCACCGGGCGCGGGGAGACCTGCGGCAGAATGAAAAGGAAGATTAACCATGAAAGGAACTTCTTGGCCCATCATCGAAAACGGCGGCTGCAGTCAGCTCTTCACGTGCAGGGGCTTTTCTCCCCTTCCGACCCGCCGGATATTTTCAGCCACGACCGCCTTGATCCCCGTGATGGATACGTCCGTGGCTCCGCCGACGTGGGGCGTGGCGAGCACGTTGTACCGGAAGACAGGGTCATCCGGGTCCGGAGGTTCCTCCCAGAAGACGTCCAGTCCCGCTCCCGCGATCGCCCCGGTCGAGAGTGCCCACTCCAGGGCGTCCCGGTCCACGAGCCCTCCTCGTGATAGGTTGATGAGAAAGGCATCCCCTTTCATCGCCGCGAAGGTATCCCGGTTCATGAGGTTCTTGCTTTCATCGGTCAGCGGCAGGCAGAGGATCACGAAATCCGACCGTCCCAGGAGTTCTTTCAACTGATGGGGACCACCCGCCCAGCCAAGGCCCAGTTCCTCCGCCGCCCCGAGGGGATTGTTTCGCTTGATGCCGATGATCCGCATGTCAAAGGTTTTCAGTCTTCGAACAAGCGCCCTGCCGATGCCCCCGAGGCCCACGATCCCGGCGGTTTTCCCCTTCAGGGCCCGGCCCCTGGGAATGCCCATCTTCCGCTCCCGCATACTCCGCCTCATGGCCCGTGCATCCCGCGACAGGCCGATCATGAGGTAAATGCCGATATCCGCCACGGAGTCGGCATTTCCGGAAATGTCTGTGGGCACGTTGGCCACCCAGATCCCCATCTCGCGCGCCGCCGCGATGTCGACACCCTCGATACCGGCGCCGCACTGCTGGATGAGCTTGAGCCGGTCGCCTCCCTTAAGCATCTCCCTGGTCACAGGGCACATCGTGGGTATCAGAACGTCATAGCCCTTCAGGCTGTCCGCACCGAACCGTCCGGTGTATTCGAATTCATGCTCTGGAAGTTCAGCCCGAAGCAACCCGAGGACGCCGCCCCAGGCATTCTCGGGCGCTGTAAAAAGAATCTTCATAACACCCCCTCCCCTACCGTCCCTTCCACCGGTCGTGAAAGACGATTTCACCCGGAGGTTTTCTCTTGCTCTTTGCGGCGCCGCCGCCCTTCGGATAACCCACGGCCAGGAGAGCCGACACCCTGATGCGCCCCGGGATCCCGAGGATCTCCTTTATTTTCTCCTCCCTGAACCACCCTATCCAGCACGTCCCCAGGCCGAGATCCGTGGCCTTGAGGACCATGTGTTCCATGGCAATGCCCAGATCGATCTGGTAGTACTCGATGCCCGTCACGGCGCTTCCGATTCGGTTGGCCACGATATCGAGCTCAGAGCAGCCGGCAATGACGACGGGGGCTTCCCTCATCCACTGATTCCTGATCACGGGCCGCATGGCCTCATCGCATATTTTCGAGATGATGCTTCGATCCCGCACAACGACAAACCGCCAGGTCTGGCTGTTGCAGGCGGAAGGCGCCAGCCTCGCCGCCTCGCAGATGGCCGCCAGGTCCTCCTCGGACACCGGTCTTGAGTCGTCATAAGACCGGCACGAATATCTCAGGTTGAATATTTCATCCAGGCTGCGCATCGACCGCTTTCCTACCTCCCCGACGCCGGTCGGGATTCGGATCCGAGGATCCGATTACCTCAAAACGATAAAATCTGTCAAGCCGGTCGGAAGGCGGCGGCACTTCGGAAATACAGCAGTTGATCATCGCCCGCGAGACATTAAAGCAAGACTCACGTCTGCGGAACACGCAAAAGGCAGAGGGAAAGTACCCCCTCTGCCTTTTACCTTTCCGGCCTTGCAGATACCCTGTGTATCCCCGCTCATCGCCCCGTCATTGACACGCCGGTTGACGAGGTATGAACCCTTCACTCCACCGGCTGCTTCAGACGCTGCAGGATCTCCCGGATTAACTCTTCCCGCTGTTTCAGAAATTTGCGGAATTCCCGCTGGTCTGTGTTCGCAATCTCAACTCGGAGGTCGGGAAGGTATCTTTCGATAAAGGCCACGAGCGCTGCGATTTCCTCCGGCGCCATCTCCAGTTTTGACATGACGTGCCTCCTTTCTTCATCAGAAAGACCACGGTCCTGTTCGCCTACCTCCCGTTTATTTCTTCAACTGCGCCTTCGAGACACCGATGGGGTATACGGGAAAGACCTCGAATTTCAAAACGTCGATCCATGCCGCTCTCGCCGCGATGAGCCCCACCGCGTTGGTGTCGACGACGTAAATCGTCCTCAGACCCTGCAGATCGTAGAATTCGGATATGACTTTGACCTCCTTCGGCCACTCCCACTTTGCTCTTCTTGTCCTGACTTCTTTCTCGTTTCCGGGTTCCCACGTACAGATCATCATGAAAAGCATACGATCACCTCCTTCTCTCTTTGCGAACCAGGTTTTCTCCCCAATGACATCCCGAAACCGATTCCTGCCTCACCCCCGAGGGATTCCCGAGATCAGGCGGACTGTTCGGATGGTTTCATCCGGACCGTCAAACATTCGCGTCGAGGGATGCGTGAAGAGAGTGAACGGGATCAACCTGCACTGAAATCGATGAGAACCGAGAACTTGACCGGGAAGTGGAAAGTGACTTCGCCTGAGCCGGGCCGCTTCTGGAAGGTTATGTAACTGATTGAAAAATAACATAGAAATTTTATTAAAGTCAATGTAAAAGTACGTATTGGAAACCGCATCACAAACGCCATGGGAGTCCTGACGGGGGCAGCCGGATGAAAAAGTTGACCGATCGCCTCATCCAAAAAGACGCCCTGCTCGAATCATACAGGGAGTCCATCGAAAGACGACTCGAGAAAACCGTGGAGACGGAATCGAGGCTCACGGAAGGAAAAATGTCCCTCGCGGAATTTGCCTCGGGTCACGAATACTTCGGCCTTCATTTACGGGACGGCCGCTGGGTTTTTCGCGAATGGGCGCCCAACGCCTCCGCCCTTTCTCTTGTCGGGGATATGACAGACTGGAAGGAAAAGAAGGGCTTTGCCCTCGATCGCGCCGGCACTGACGGCATATGGGAGATCAGCCTCCCCGCCGATTCCCTGAAACACGGGGACCTCTACCGCCTGCGCGTTCACTGGCCCGCAGGAAAGGGCGATCGCATTCCCGCCTGGACCCGGCGCGCCGTCCAGGACCCGGAGACCCTCATTTTCAACGCCCAGGTCTGGTCGCCGCCGGAACCCTACCGCTGGAGAAACCCCGGATTTAGATGCCCCGCATGCCCCTTGTTGATCTACGAAGCCCACGTCGGCATGGCGCAGGACGCCGAACGGGTCGGAACCTACGGGGAATTCACGGAGAAAATCCTGCCCCGGATCTCGAAGGCCGGGTACAACATGATCCAGCTCATGGCGGTACAGGAACACCCCTACTACGGATCTTTCGGTTACCAGGTCTCCAATTTCTTTGCCGCCTCATCCCGGTTCGGCACCCCCGAGGATCTCAAGGCGCTCATCGATGCCGCCCACGGCCTGGGGATCGCCGTCATCATGGACATCGTCCACTCCCACGCCGCCTCCAACGAGGTGGAGGGGATCGGCCGTTTCGACGGCACGCTCTACCAATATTTCCACGAGGGTGAACGGGGCTATCACCGGGCCTGGGACTCGCGGTGCTTCGACTACGGGAAACCCGAGGTCCTCCACTTCCTTCTCTCCAACTGCCGCTTCTGGCTAGACGAGTATCGCTTCGACGGGTTTCGCTTCGACGGCGTCACCAGCATGCTCTACCTGCACCACGGCCTTGAAAAGGCTTTCACCTCCTACGACGACTATTTCGATGGGAGCGTCGACGAAGAAGCCCTCGCCTACCTGACGCTGGCCAACCGGGTCATCCACGACATCCGCCCCGATGCCGTGACCGTTGCCGAGGACATGAGCGGCATGCCGGGTCTCGCCATGCCCGTGGAGGACGGCGGCAACGGTTTCGACTACCGTTTCGCCATGGGGATCCCGGACTACTGGATCAAGCTCACGAAAGATTTGCCCGACGAAGACTGGCCGTTGGGTCACCTGTGGTTTGAGCTCAACAACCGGCGGCACGGGGAGAAAACGATCAGCTACGCCGAATCGCACGACCAGGCCCTCGTGGGCGACAAGACCATCATATTCCGGCTCATCGACGCGGACATGTACGACCACATGACGGTGGGGGACGAAAACCTCCGCGTCGACCGGGGGATGGCCCTCCATAAGATGATCCGCCTGATCACGCTGGCCACGGCCGCCGACGGCTATCTCAACTTCATGGGCAACGAGTTCGGTCACCCCGAATGGATCGACTTCCCCCGCGAGGGAAACAACTGGTCCTACAAATACGCCAGGCGGCAATGGCATCTCGCGGACGACCCGGGGCTAAAATACGGGCTCCTCGCCCGGTTCGACAGGGACATGATCGATGTGGCCAGGGGTTTCAAACTGCTCGGAAGCCCGGGACCGCGTCTCCTGCTGGAACAGAGCATGGACCGGGTCCTGGCTTTCATGAGGGCGGGGCTGCTTTTCGTTTTCAACTTTCACCCCGCGCGTTCTCACGCCGACTACCGCTTCGAGGCGCCGCCCGGTCGGTACGAGATCATCCTGGACAGCGACGATGCTAGGTACGGAGGCCACGGGCGGCTGAAAAAAGATCAGGGCCATTTCACGATCCCCGAAAAAAAAGACGGGCAGTTGAGGCACACCATCAGCCTCTATCTGCCCACGCGGACGGCCGTCGTCCTTGAGCGTCGCTGACTACACCCTGCCGGCTTCACGCCGGATGCCTGACCTTTCCTCACCGTTCATGATGCAGCCCTCCAGGCACTCGTCGAGACAGTCGCCCCTGCAGGGCTCGACGTGGATAGTCACGGTTGAATCCGGATATTTCTCCCTGATCCGCCTGGAGATTTCATCGGTCAGATGGTGGGCGTCCTCGACGGACATCTTCGAGTCCACCTGGATGTGGAATTCGATGAAGCGGAAGTGCCCGGCCTTTCGTGTCCTCATCTTGTGAAAACCGCGGATAACGGGCCGGTGCTCCATGATCAGGCCCCGTATCCATGCCGCTTCCTCCGGGGGAAGTTGGACGTCCATGAGGTCCCTTGCGGACTGGACGGTCAGATTGTAGGCCGCCCTCAGGATGATGGCGGCAACGGCGAGGGCCGCGACGGGGTCCAGCCAGTCCAGGTAGAGATCGGGCCTGTATTGCCTGCCAATCCCGATGATCGCCAGACTCAACAGGACGCCGGCGGATGTGTAGACGTCCGTCCTGAGATGCCACGCGTCGGCCTGGAGGGCCACGGAATCCGTTTCCCGTCCCACGCGGAAAAGATTCTCAGACACGATCAAATTAATGACCACGGACACCGCCATGACGATCACACCCCAACCCACGGCCTCCAGAGGCTCGGGTCGGATGAACTTCCGGGCGGCCTCGTAGATGATCCAGATAGCCGCAGCGAAAATAAGCAGGGCCTCTATCGTGCCGGAGATGTTCTCGATCTTCCCGTGCCCGAAGGGATGCTCCTCGTCGGCGGGGAGGCTCGATGTCCTGACGGAGATGAGGGCGATGACGGCTGCGAGCAGGTCGATGCCGGAGTGAATCGCCTCGGAGATGATGGAGACGGAACCGATCAGAAGACCCGCAATGATCTTCGTCGTCAGCAGGGTGATGTTGGAAATCACCGAGAGAAGGGCGGCGGCTATCTTGCGGCGTTCCTGCGACATGGGGAGGCCTGCGGCACTTTTTGGACTCTATTTGTAGCCTGCCGGTGAGGTAATGACAAGCTTAAAATGCCGCCTGTGCTTCTCCTGTGTGCCTGTCAGGTGGGTTCTCAAAGGGCAATAAAAAAGCCGGGGAGTGATTCAATATCGCTCCTCGCTTGATTACCCTTTACTGCAAGGTGTCTTAAAATATGACCCAGTTCAATTCACCGGAGTAATAATCATCCTCATCGTAATCCTCGTAAAAGGATCCGTCCACGTCCAAATCTGCGAAAATTTCATAAGAGTAAATCGTGCTGCCCCCCCTATCGTAGGTCATCAAGAGACTGGCATTCCTTGCCGCCGGAAACATGAGAACCGGGATGAGGGGTTCGCTGGGCCCAAGGACAAAGATGGTAAAGAGGACCCAGGGGGTATGGAAGAAACCCAGTGAAGCGGCGGGAAGGGTCCATGCGGCCATCCCCGGCAACAGCATGCTTGAATCCTCAGGACTTCATGAGCTTCGTGAATTTTTGAAGCTTCCCCTTTTCCGTCAGGACTTTCCCGAGCATTTCCTGGTTTGTGGCCGGAATCTCAGGCGCATCACTCCGCCGGACGAGTGCTATAGCCTCCACGGGACAGGCCGTTACACAGAGACCGCAACCGATGCACTTCTCCACCGCCACCGAAGCGACGTCTTCCTTTATATCAATAGCGCCCATGGGGCAGCGTTCGTCGGCGCAGATTCCGCAGCCGGTGCATTCTTCACTCCTGACCGCCGCCAGGAAGCCGCTCGGCGCAAAGGCGCTGGAGATGCCAAGCTTCGTCCGGCCCTTCAGGATAATGCAGCAGCACTGACAGCAGTTGCAGAGAAAGCCTGGCCTGTCGGCCGTGTTCGTGCTCGTGTGGACCAGGCCTTCTTCTTCCGCGCGCTCGAGAACGGCATAGGCCTCCTCGCGTGTGATCTGACGGGCGGCTTTTTTTTCGACCAGGAATCGCGCCGGGGCATCGAAGAAAAGGCACGTTTCCGTCGGTTTTTCGCAGTGGTGGAGGCTGACACGGCAGGCGCATGGACCGAGGCCTATGAAATCCACGCTGTCAATGAGATTCTTGACTTCTTCGTAAGGATGGACCCGGAGCGCCGCATCGACGGATTTCTCGACTGGAATGACACGGGCCACCGCCGTGGGGCTTCCGGCGAAGGCTGCGCCAAGACCGTCGCCGTGATAGTCATCCCAGAGTTTCCCCAGCTCTTCGAGTTGCGGCGTAATTTTGCCCTGCATGAAAGGATATTCGAAAAGGCCTGGGATCGTGGGCAGAAGGCCATAGGAACGCTTCCCGCCCTTCTCCCGGCTGAAGACAAGCACCCGGTCGGCCAGGGCGCCCAGCATCCGGTCGGCCTCCTCCACGGGCACCCCCGCGGCGGCGGCTATCGCCTCGACCGGCCTGGGTGAAAAGTTCATGTGGATGAGGACCGCGGCCTCTTCGGGCGTGAAGAGTATCCTCAATATCTTGTCAAAGACCGGCGAGCGCGGCGCTCCCGTGGGGTACGCGTCCAGTATCTCCCTTAATTGATCGTACACGTCCACTGTCTTCCTCCCCTATCGCTTGAAGGCCTCGACTTCTTCCCTGAGCCACTGTGTCCAGGCCGGTATGCCCTCGCCCGTCTTGCAGGAGACTTCGAAGATTTTTATTTTCGGGTTCAGCGTCAGAACCCGCTCCTTCAGGACCTTCATGTCGAAGTCGGCCATGGCCAGATAGTCTGTCTTGTTCACCACCAGGGCGTCGCAGATCGTGAACATCAGGGGGTACTTGAGGGGTTTGTCGTCGCCCTCGGGAACGCTCAGGATCATGACGTTTTTCACGGCACCCGTGTCAAACTCGGCGGGGCAGACAAGGTTTCCGATGTTTTCGACGATGATGAGATCGAGGGCAAAGAGGTCCATCTCCCGGAGGGCCATATCCACCATGACGGCGTCGAGGTGACAGGCGCCGCCCGTCCGCAGCTGCACCGCCGGGATGCCCTCCTGCGCCACCTTCTCCGCATCGACCATGGAGTCAATGTCCCCCTCGATGACGGCCGTCCTGAAGAGACCTTTCAGGCCGCGGAGCGTCTGGATGATGAGGCTTGTCTTACCGCCGCCCGGCGAAGCCATGAGATTGAGCATGAAGACCTGCCTTGATCGAAGTTGCTTTCGGATTTCTTCGGCAGCCTTGTCGTTGTCGGCAAGAATTCCTTCCTTGATTTCAATGAGTCGTATACCGGTCATCAGATCACCTCGATTGACTTGATGAAAAATTCCCGTCCGGAAACGAACGACGCCTTCCCTCCCCCGCAGGCGGGGCAGACGACATCCCTGACCTCCCGGATGTTGACATGGAATGATTTTCCGCAACCCTCGCAGCGGAATACAACGGGCATCCTCTCGACCAGCAGCCCGGCTCCCTCGGCAACCGTTCCCCTGCTCAGGTGGTCGAAATACCGCTGGAGCCACTCGTCGATGACATCGCTCAACTCCCCGATCCGGAGGCTCACGCTGATGACCCTGACTGCTTTCGCCTCCTCGGCGTGCCGAAGCACAACCTTGAGGATGTTCTCGGTCACGGGGAGTTCGTGCATGACAAGATCCTTCTTTTTGTGATTAAGCGGCCCCCCAGAGCCTTTCGGTAAAGAGCGGGTAGATGGGTCTCATCTCCCTGGACACAACCTCTTTGAGGATTCTCAATTCCTCTTCACGCACGGGCTCGATGGTCGGGATGGTTCTCGTGCCTGTGCCCAGGTCGAATCCCGTGTTCTCCACGACGGTGTCCACGGAAACGCCCGGGAAAACAGAGTCCAGGACGATTCTGTTGATCCCGGTGTCGAACCTCATGATGCCGAACGGCGTGACCACGTGGCTCAATCCGCCCCGCCTCCAGGGCGTCTTGACGCCGCCGTCGAAGGCCGTCGCGTTCACGAAATCGGCCTTCTGGACGAAGAGGTTTTTCGTGTGCGTGGCGGTGAAGAGAATGGTGCGCCCGGCCATGGCGTAGAGCATGTTGGAGCCCGCGCCCCCCGGGAGCCTGACCTTCGGCTTGCTGTAATCCCCGATGACGGAAAGATTGATGTTTCCCTGCTGATCGATCTGCGCCCCCGACAGGAAGAAAACGTCGATTTTCCCCTTCTGAACGAGTCCGAAGAGCTCGAAGAGGCCTTCCCCCATGCGGTCGGCCGGGTCTCCGAAAAATATGGACGTGATATCCGGCGCGTGCGTGTGCTTCGCCAGGAGGGTGCCGGCCACCGGGACCGGTGAAAGCGTACCCGCGGCGACCCACTCCCCGTTTTTCAGGATTTTCGAGATAGCCACGATCATTCGCACGGTTTGATCCGTCGCCTTGTTTTCCATGATCTCACAACCCCACTTTCCGGAGATACTCGTTGTGGTCCTTCGGCCCGCAGATGTAGGTGTCCAGGTATTGCCTGAACGTCCTGTCATCCTTCGCAGCCGTCATGTACGCCTTGATGTGGGCCCCGTCGACGCCGTATTTTCCGGGACAACCCGTGGGATGGGCGCCCCGCGGCGCCAGCACGACGGCATCGACATGGAAGGGGGCGACATAGACCTCGTTGCGCGCCGGGAGAACCGCGTCCGGCTCGAGAAGCTCCTCGACAACGGCAATGGTTTTCCTGGCGGCCCGGGCCAGGAGCAGATCATTTCGCATGCTGAAGGTCGTCACGCCGCCGAAGCGATCCCCCTTCGTGGCGTGGATAATGGCCACGTCGGGGATGATCGGGGGCACCACGACGTATTCATTGCCGTTGCCCGAATAAGGGTCTTTGACCTTCTTGAGGTCGGGCCGTATCTTCATGTAGTCCGTCCCTAAAAAACCGAGGACGGGGATAAAGGGGAGGTTGTAGGCTCCAGCCTGGAGCCCGAGGAGGAGGGACGCTCACATGGTTTCCAGGTACTTGAGCCGGCCGCTTTCCGCCCACTTCCTGAAGTTGGGCGCAAGCCCGAACTCGTCCATGACGATCTGAGGGAACTGGGCCGTCTCGACGCATCCGGCGCCGATGAGGAGATCCGCCACATAACCGCCGGTGACGACGGGGGTGAGCGTGAGCCCCCTGACACCCCTCTTGATGACCTCCCTCACGACGGGCATGGGGTTCATCGCCATGCCGGCACCGACACCCAGATGACACCCGTCTTCGACAAGGCGCGCCGCTTCACTTGCTGTCATCAGTTTATCTTTCATCGGTCATCAACCTCTCATTTTCCGGGGCCAAACCCCCTTTTTCAAACAGCCGGGCGAACAACACATGCCCGGCACAACATAGCTCACATAGTCGGTGACCTCAAGTCAAGGCACTATTTTAGAACAAGCAGCCCGAGCAGGCTACCGGGGATCCCGCATACGAGCTTCTTGCCCGGCACGGCCATCAGTCTGAGAGGATTACCGGGAACGACGATATGGGTGCCCCCTTCTGGATGAGAGTGACAATGAGGCTTCCGCAGGAGAAAAACCCGCACCATTTTGCCTGCAGCATACCGCCCCGGTCCGCGAGGCAGCCGGCAATGACCCACGGCATCTGTGAGGCATTCCCGAACTACCAGGCGTCAGGCCCCCATTTTTCAGGCAACACGGCCTTTGCGGGCCACTCGGAAGGAACACTCTGTCCCGGCTTTTCTCCCGCCTTTTCGATGAGCTTCTTGAGACCGGGCCGTAAAAAATGGGGATTTCCGCCTTTCGCCGTCCTTCCGTTATAGATGGCCTCCGAGCGCAGCCTGCGGCCGATGGTCTTTTCCATCTTGTTGCCGAGCCACAGGACGCGATCCACGTCATAGCCGTGCTCGATGCCGAGTTCGTCGATCATGACGACGAGGTCTTCCAGCGCAATGAGCCCCACGTAACGGTGATCCTTGTAATAATACTCGCCGGTACCCCTGACCGGGCAGTCATCGAGGAAATTGGCCGGCTGCCCTCCCAGACCGCCCAGGGTGCCCTCAAAACGGGTGATGCCGGCATGAAGGGCTGCCAAAACCGAGGCGGAAGCGACACGCTTCGTCTCGTGGAGGTGGCACAGGTGCGCCTCCGGTTTCGGCATCGCGTCCATGACCATGGAGAAGTACCGGTAAACCTCGGCCGCCGAAGCGGAGCCGTCGTGATCTGCGTGCTCGATGTCATGGGCGCCGATGGCGAACCAGCGTTTCGTGAACTCCACGGCGTCCTCGAGCTTCGTGGCGCCGCTGATGGGGCTCCCCCATATCGTGCTCACGACGCCGCACATCTTGATCCCCGCGTCGCGGCACTTCTTGATGCACCGCTCGGCTTCCCGCCAGTACTGGGACAGGGTGGTGCCGGAATTCGCGAAATGATGCTCGGGGTCCGTGGAGACCATCATGAGGACGCGGTCGGGGCCGATTCCCCTTTTCTTCAGCTCAATGGCGCGGTCCACCGCGGTTTCGCGGATCGTCACGGCGCTGAAAACGAGCTCATCGTAATTGATGTTCCGCTGGGCGCAGCGTTTTTTAAAAAGGTCGCTTCGGAAGTGGGCGAGGACTTCATCGGAATCCCTGAACTGGGGCGTCGTCGCGGCGCTTCCCAGGTTGGTGGCCTCAATCTCCTTGCAGCCGGCCATGATGATTTCTTCGCCGTAGAAGATCTTGGCGGCCGTGGAAATGAACTTCTCCTCGTGCTGGAAACCGTCACGGATCGTGATGTCGCCGATCATGACTTTCTTCGGCATTCGCGGAAAGATCTTCCAGTAATCACACTCCATCATGTCACCCTCCTCACCCATTAAAATATTCTTGACATGATCCGCCGCCGTTAGAATTTGAAGTTTCCGAAATTGGATTCCCTGATCGGCTGCAGGAGGGAAACCTCGAAACCAAGCGCCAGGGCGTCGCGGCAGTCCTTGAGCGGCAGCGTCCCGTCGTTGAAAATCCGCGCCTCCATGTAGAAGGGGTGAGCCTCCCGGTTGTACTTGTCGATCATCATCTGCTGGAATTTTTTTGCCGCCTCCTCGTCCATCTCCTCTCCCCGCTTCTTGCGGTTCACCCGCTCGAGGCTTGTGAGGATGAAGCCCGCCGTCTCCCCGGACATGACGGATGTCCTTGCCCGCATGGTGGCGAAGATGAAGAGCGGGTCGAAGGTCCTGCCGCTCATGCCGAAATTCGCCGCGCCGTGATCCGGCCCGATGATCCACTGGATCCTCGGGACTTCGGTACAGGCCACCGCCCTGACCATGCCGGATCCGTACTTGCCGATGCCGGCGTACTCCTCGGCCGTCCCCACCATGTAGCCCGGGGAGTTCTGGATGTAGAGAAGGGGGATCTTCATCGTGGAGCAGCGGATAACCCACTCGATGGCCTTGCGGGCCGAGTCCACGAAGATGACGCCGTTGTTGTTGCTGGCGATGACCCCGACGGGGATCCCCTTCAGGTGGATCTTGCCGCACAGGACGTTGTCTCCCCGGCCGGGGTTGTAATTACGCTTGTACTCGCTGAAATAGCTGTCGTCGGCAATGGCCGTAAGCACCTCGCGGACGTTGATCCCCCGGGCGGTCTCCTTCGGCAGAACCTGATAGAGGTAATCATCCGGGACCTTCGGAGGGGCGGGCTTGCGCCGTTCGATGCAGAGGGTCTGCTTCGGGTCGAAGGCCAGAAGCTCCCTCAGTTTCTCGATTCCCTCGTCCTGCGATTTCACGAAGTGATCGGCCCCGCCGGAGATAGCCGTGTGGACTCTCGCCCCTCCCAGATCCTCCATGCTCACCGTCTCTCCGATGGCGGATTTCACCATGGGCGGCCCGCCGAGGAAGGAGTAGGACATCCCGTCGATCATGATGGATTCGCAGGCCAGGTAGACAATGTAGGCCCCGCCGGCCGTGTTCCCGCCCGTGCTGAGGGTGTACTGCTTGAGACCCTTCGCCGACATCCGGCACATGTTGTAGAAGAAATGGCCGAACTGGTTCCGGCCGGGGAAGATCCGGTCCTGCATGGGAAGGAAGGCGCCCGCCGAATCGGCGATGTAGACGAAGTTGAGGCCGCACCGCTCGGCGATCTCCTGGGCCCTCAGGTGCTTCTTGCAGCTGATAGGGTAGTAGGCCCCGGCGCTCACGCGGCTGTCGTTCGCGAGGATCATCACCCAGTTGCCGTGGATCTTGCCGATCCCCGTCACGAGCCCGGCGGAGGGGACGTCTTTCACCCCCTCGTAGTCGATCCCGAAGCCGGCGCCGCGGCTCAACTCGAAGAATTCCGTGCCCGGATCGATCAGCTGCCGGACGAGCTGGCGCGGGGGCTTCTTGCCCTGCTTGGCCAGGCGATCGTTCTGGACCTGCCCGCCCGGGTTGTAGGCCCTCTCCCAGAGTTCGTAGATCTTCTCTTCCTCGGCCAGCCAGTGCTGCTTGTTTTCCGCCTGCTCCATCTCTTTCTTCTGCTGGCGGGTCATTTTCTTTTCGGGTCCATCAGCCATCGGTCCTTCTCCTTTCACTCTCCGTTTACAGATTTGTATATCCCATCCGACCTCGTTTTAATTTTGAACACCCTAACCCGGTCTCTTCCCGCAGAAGAGCTTCATGACAAAGGAGACCACCGTCTCCCCCTTCTGGTTCATGATCCGGTTTCGGATGGTGAGAATCCCCCTGTCCTTGCCCTTGTCGGTTATGTCGATGACCTCCACCTCGCAGTGGATCGTGTCGCCGATCCGGGTGGGCGCCGTGAAACGAACCTCTTCCATCCCGTAAAAGGCGATGAAAGACTTCGGAAGATAACTTGAATAGGGCCCGAGCCTGAACGGCAGAACCATGCCGATGCTCAGGGTCAGCATGCCGTGGGCGATCCGGCCCTTGAAGGGCGTCCGGGCCGCGTATTCCACGTCCGTGTGAAGCGGATGCCAGTCACCGGTGAGGCCCGCGAAATTCACGATATCCGTCTCCGTGATGGTCCTCGCCGGCGAGGTCATCTTTTCCCCGATCGCGTAATCATCAAGATACATGTACTCCTTTGCCATCTCTTCCTCCCTGCCCCTTTGAATTTCAGTCCCTGTCCGCAGATAGGGCATTTACCACATCCGGCCCCAAACATCACCCGGCGACGGCAAAAAGAAAAAGGGTTGCATGTCCAGAGACCGTAACCCCTTTGTTCAACCGTCGGGCCGCCGGAGACCTTCAGGGCTTTCTCGTTCTGCATTTTTTTGTGGTCACCGCCAGGTGTGCCTTGTCTATGCTTTTCGTGCTGACATCCAGTTCTACCCACACCTCGCCGGGTAACTTCCATTCATATCGATAGGCGTCGAATTGCGCGCCCTTCGGGTTCCGCATGGGGTAAGTTTTCACATCGGGCCTGCCGTACTTTTTTGTCAGTGCGGGCAGCGTGTATTCGGCTGCCGATCTCGGTGTTGAAACCCCATAAATGCATTGCACGTTGCCATCAAGAATGGTCAAAAGATATTTGTCGAAACCCATCCTTTTACCCGCCGGGACCTCAACGACAGCCGCCCCTGACCCGTCATCCTTCGTCGTAACTTTTGCATCCGGATATTGCGCTTTGATCGGCTTGCCCAGAACAATGCCCTCGAAGGAAAACTCCGCGGCGGTCGCCGCTGCGTGACCGATCAGCAAAACGAAAAGGACGCAAGCGAGTTTTCTCATCTGATGCCGCCGTCTTATTTCAACTCCATTGCGCAGACATAATCGCCCGCCTCACGAACTTTCGTTCTTATTCGGTTGCCCAACGCCACGGCATCCTGATTTCCCAGGTTTGACACGCTGAGATTGACGAGTGCCGCAAAATCAATCGACGAGCCGCAAATAAATTTCCCGTGCAATGTTATCAACTGCTTCGCATACTCTTTTTTCTTTTTGTCGGTGATAGAATCATAGAGCGTCAGCATCAAAGCCAGGTCAGAAAAGTACGCTCCCGCCAGGCCTGCCTCATCACAGATTTTGGAGACATGGCACTCCTCCTCCTCGTCGGATATCAATTTCCCCGTTTCCCTTAAATCTTTAACGAGACTGCCAATCTCTTTATCAAACGCATCCAGTTTGTTGATGTGAGCGCCATTGTCGGCAGACAAGCCGGATGGTGCGGTCCACAACATGAGGCATGCCGCGACTGCGAGGATGAGCGTTTTGCTTTTCATGGCATCATTTCCCTTTCTGGCCAAATCCGCGTCTGTGGGTTCAGCAACGGTGCAGTGCGGGCGGATTTCTTTTATGTCACTTTAACGCCGAAGGTTTTGTCGTCCATGGGTCCTGAACCCGGGCATCCGGACGCTTTTTGTCTATCCGCTCTCTTTGATTCTTTTACAGAAGTAGGCGATTGCCGCACCGGGTATGGGGATAAGCAAAAGGATCCCTGTCAGCATTCTCATGACGGAGACCGCCAGGCCTGTCGATTCGAGATGACGGTCGACGCTGGTCCAGAATTTCTCGTTCGTGAGTATGAAGTACACCACCGTGGCATAAAGGGCGGCCGCAATCGTTATCTGAATGACGATCAGCCGCTCTTCCCGTTTTGAAAGAGTACCCCCCGGAAAAGGCTCTTCCATGAAAAATTTCTTTAAAAGCGCCTTTAATTTCTCGTACATCAGACCTGACAAACCAGAAATAATTTTTTGAGCAATGATTCATAGTGAATGTCAGGGATCAGGTTCCCGTTGATTTGATAACACCTCCGGGGAATGCCGTCAAATTCATTCTGCGGCTCTCCAGGACAGCTAGGGTCGTGTCTTCTTCAACGGAACAGGAGGGGGGCTCCACAGGAAGGCATCCCAAAAAACAGGGGTTCAAGCGAAACGCCTGAACCCCCGCGTTGACTGGTGGGCCGCACAGGACTCGAACCTGCGACCAATTGATTAAGAGTCAACTGCTCTACCGACTGAGCTAGCGGCCCGATATTCCCTTTTCATTGACTGGCGCGCCCGGGAGGACTTGAACCTCCGACCAACAGATTCGAAGTCTGCCACTCTATCCAACTGAGCTACGGGCGCCTATATCTAACCGGTTTAAAAACCCATATTATCTGGGGTGAGTGAAGGGACTCGAACCCTCAGCCTTCGGGGCCACAACCCGACACTCTAACCATTGAGCTACACCCACCGTCTCGTTCTGGCGCGCCTGCAGGGATTCGAACCCGGGACCTACGGATTAGAAGTCCGTTGCTCTATCCAGCTGAGCTACAGGCGCGTATAGGCCCGTAAAAAGACCTGCTTAAATAACCTCTTTGACCCCCATTGTCAAGACGAAATCCCATCTTGAATAAATTCCCGGGCGGGATTCCGGACAGCGAAATCAGACGCGTTTTCGGTAACCGATCTTCGCGAAGCCCCTGGGCAGGCTCACGGCAAAACTCACGTCAGCAGCGCGAGCTGTTCGAGCCCGGCCGTCGCGTTTCAGCCTCCGCGGCAGGGCGGTCAAAAAACCGTCCATTCGTAAAAGAAACCCCGCTCAAGAGAAACTTTCACTTCACATAACCGGCGATGCCGTCGAACCGGAACCCCTTTTTGGTCATACCATCGCCGCCGCTGTCGGTCGTGAAATACCAGGACCGGGTCTTCGGATTGTACCATCGATAAAGCTCACGGGACCCCGCAAGTTTCACGGTGGCGATATTGCCGACGGAGCGTTCGCGCACGTAACCGGCGGGGGGAGGTCTTTTGTCCCGTTCGATGGCGTAGTAATGGCTCCCCTGGCCGACGTTGAACCAGCGGTAAAACTCCGTCGTGCCCGGCGTTCCCGGCGAGAAAAGCCTGAAGGCAAGGCCTTCCTGGCGATACCCTTTCAGCAGACCCGCGCCTTCAGCGGCGGCGTTCGCCGTCAGAAACTGGTCCTGACCTTTCAGGTAACGGTACACCGGTATGACCTTCGCCGTGCTTTCCGGGGATACGGCCAGCGACACTTCCAGGGCGGCTTCGTCCTCGCTCGAGCGGAAAAGGACACTGTCACTGTATATTCCCGGCACCATGCCGGCCGTCTGGACGCGGATCGTCACGAAGTCGATTTCCCTGGTCGTCGTGCCGACATCCGGCGAGGCCTTCAACCATCCCGCCGGGCCCGGCCTGGTGTTCCGGCTGTAAACCCTGAGGCCTTCAATGATCGCGGGGCCCCCCGCCGAGAGAATGGTGAGGGTGTGGGGTCCCTCCGGGAGCCCTTCGACGATTTTGATGTCCTTCCGGCCCTGCTCCTCCGCCGCCGCGCTCCACTGCATGAAGCCCCTGGAATCGACGGAGGCCTTCAGGTCGCCCATTCCCGGCCCCTCGCGAAATATGACGTCAACGGCCGTTCCCGTGAACTGGTATTTCAGAGCGGCCTCCGATGAACCCTCCGCCAGCGGATACCCGTTTTCCCCGGTCCAGGATCCTGTCAATTCAAGGCGATCCTTAAGGTGCGGGGGCGGCACGTAGGTCTCTCTCTGACGGACCTCCCCGCTCAGAAACGATACGTAGGCGCCCCTCGACGCGGCGGCGCCCCCCCTGCCCCTGGCGGCGGGCTTTACGCCCGCGTTCCACCGGAGTGTCCCCGTCCCCTTGTTGGTGACCTTGATCCTTTTGATCACGCCCTCCCCGGTCTCAACCGTCCCCAGGTCGAGGGCCGGGGGGTCGATGGCGAACATCGGTCCCATGAGCCTCGGGACAACCCTGAACATGATGGAAACGGCTTCTTCGCCCTCGCGGGTGACAAAGACGACCCTGTCGCCGTAATACCCGGGCGTCAGCATTTTCTCGTAGGAGAGGACCTGTCTTTCGTTTTCGAAGATCAACTGCACCGGATAGGCTCTGCGATCTTCGTCAAGACTGTCCCCGTCCGCCTTCAGGCACTTCAGGCGTACTTTCACTTCGGCGCCCTTTCTGTCGACCCTGCCCGTCAACACCCTCTCCGCGCCGGACGTCACCCAGTCGGAAAGGCCCTCCATCGCCCATTCGAGGGTCCCCATTTCCGGAAATTGGAGGTTGACGACACTCTCTTTCGCCGCCCCGGGTCCGATGTTGCCGAAATCGATTCCACGGGGCGTAACCCTGAAGGAGGACCGGACCGCCTCTTTTGCCTTTTCTTCACCTCCGGGGTATCCCCTCTCAACGGTCCCGGCTTCAGGCGCCTTCGCCGCCTCCCCGGACGGCCGCGCTGTCACTTTCTCCCCGGACCGTTCAGCCGCCCCTGCCGGTGGGCGCGCCGGCGATTTAACCGGTTGGTCATCCCTTATCGCCGGCATGCAGGCCGACGCAAAAAAAAGAATGAGCAGGCAGAAAAGATTCCGTTTTGCTTTGCGCATCATTGATTCGTCCCGTGTCTTTCACAATTTATCCAATCCCGCCGAAAGAGACAAGAAAAACATTTTTTCACCAAACGGCTTGACATCGCGTGATGATCCGATATATTGTCCCCCCTTTGAAACAGCCGGGGCTCGCGATTAATTTACAGATAAAGTTTTTCGCCCCCCTTCCGATGTCCCTGCCGTGAAAAAAGGGGACACCCGGCGGGCCGCGACCATCATGAAGGATAGTGATCTTCGATACAGGCTGGCCTTGAAATTCACGGAAGGCGTGGGAAACGTCGGCATCAGGAACCTCCTTTCGTCTTTCGGGAACGCAGCGGCAACTTTCCGCGCTTCGCCGGAGGATCTGAAGCGCGTCGAGGGCATCAACGCCCGGGCGGCAAGGAACATCCTCTCCTTCAGGGACTGGCGCCGCGTCGACAGGGAATTGGACACAGCCGCGAAGAAGAACGTATCCATCATCACGGCCGAAGACGCCCTCTTCCCGAGATACCTTTTGAACATCTACGATTGTCCCGCCGTGCTTTACCTCCGGGGCACGCTGCGGAAGGACGATGTCAATGTTGCCGTCGTCGGATCCAGGGTCGCGAGCACATACGGAAAATACACAACGGAGCGCCTGAGCCGCGAACTCACGCTTCGTGGAATCACGGTGGTGAGCGGGCTTGCGCGCGGGATCGACGCGGCCGCCCACCGGGGCGCCCTCCTGGCAAAGGGCCGGACCATCGCGGTCCTCGGCTCGGGAATAGACGTGATCTACCCGCCTGAGCACCGCGAGCTGTTCGAGCGGATCGCCGAGCGCGGGGCCGTCATGTCCGAGTTTCCCCTGGAAACACCGCCGAACGCGACAAATTTTCCGGCCCGAAACAGGATCATCAGCGGCATGTCCCTGGGTGTCGTCGTCGTGGAGGCCGGCGAAAGGAGCGGTTCACTCATCACCGCACGCACGGCCATGGAGCAGGGAAGAGAGGTCTTCGCCGTTCCCGGAAGCATCGACGCGTCCGGTTCCCGGGGCACGCACAAGCTGATCCGGCAGGGGGCGAAGCTAATCGAGAATATCCACGACATCCTGGAAGAGATTCTCCCCCAGGTGGATGAAGCCGGGAAAAAACGGCTGGCGAAGGAAGGGCCGGCACCTGACGGGCGGGTCAGCGGCAAAAATCGCACCGGGAAGGTCGCGGCCCTCGATGAAGACCAGATGAAAATTCTGGGGCTGATTTCAAGAAAACCCATGGACCCCGACGGCATCATCGCCGCCACGGGCCTGAAGGCGCAGGAGGTCATGAGAACGCTCCTGACCCTGGAGTTGACGGGCCTTGTGGAACAGCTGCCGGGGAAACGCTTCGTCAGAAAGGACCATGATGCCTGATTCACTTATCATAGTCGAATCGCCGACTAAGGTGAAAACCATAAAGAAATACCTCGGCTCTGATTACGACGTCCGCGCCTCCGTCGGACACGTCAAGGACCTGCCCAAAAGCAAACTCGGCATCGACATCGAACACGACTTCGAGCCCACCTACAAGGTGATCGACGCCAAGAAGAAGGTCATCACCGAACTGAAGAAGGCCGCGGAAAAAGTGAAGGTCATCTACCTGGCGCCCGACCCGGACCGGGAGGGGGAGGCCATCGCGTGGCATATCGCCGAGGAAATCGGGGGCAAGAACAAGAAACTCTACCGGGTGCTCTTCAATGACCTGACCCGGAACACGATGATCCAGGCGATCAACAAGCCCGAACAACTGGACGCGAACAAGTACGAGGCCCAACAGACCCGGCGCATCCTGGACCGGCTCGTGGGGTACCAGATCAGCCCCATCCTGTGGGAAAAGGTCCGGCGGGGACTGAGCGCCGGCCGTGTCCAGTCCGTGGCTGTGAGGCTCATCTGCGAACGGGAAGAAGACATCCGGAACTTCGTCGCCGAGGAATACTGGACGATCACGGCCCTTCTGGAAGGCTCCAACCCTCCCCCCTTTGAGGCCCGGCTGGTCAAGATAGCGGGGAAAAAGGCCCACATCGCCAATGAGGCCCAGGGCAAGGACATCCTCAAGAAACTCGATGCCGCGCCCTTTGTCGTCTCGTCCATCGAGAAGAAGGAAACCCGTAAAACCCCGCCGCCGCCCTTCACGACGAGCAAGCTTCAGCAGGAGGCGGCCCGGTGGTTCAGGTTTTCCCCCAAGAAGACCATGAACATCGCCCAGAAGCTCTACGAGGGCATCGAGCTCGGGGCGGAGGGTCCCGTGGGGCTCATCACCTACATGCGTACGGATTCCGTCCGGGTAGCCGAAGAAGCCCTGAAAGAGGCTCGCAAATTCGTGGGCGAAATTTACGGAAACGACTACCTCCCCCCCACGGCGAGATACTATGCCAAATCCAAGCGGGCCCAGGACGCCCATGAAGCCATCAGGCCCGCCTCCCTTTCCTACCGTCTGCTCGACATCAAGAAGCATCTCACGAGCGAGCAGTTCCGCCTCTATCAGCTGATCTGGAACCGCTTCATCGCCAGCCAGATGAACCCCGCGGTCTTCGACCAGACGGTCATCGAGATTGCGGCGGCCAGCTGCCTCTTCCGCGCCCAGGGTTCCGTCATGAAGTTCCCCGGCTTCACGATTGTATACACCGAGGGGAAGGACAAGGAGAACGGCGAGGAAAACGGCATCGGCAAGACGCTGCCGGAATTGCGGGAACAGGAGGTTCTCAAGCTCCTGTCGCTCACGCCGGAGCAGCACTTCACCCAGCCGCCGCCCCGTTTTTCCGAGGCGACGCTCGTGAAGGAACTGGAGGAAAAGGGCATCGGGAGGCCCAGCACCTATGCGGCCATCCTGAGCACCATCCAGGACAGAGAATACGTCCGGCTGGAAGGGGGACGGTTTTTCCCGACGGAGCTCGGCACGCTGGTCAATGAGCAGCTCGTGACGAACTTCCCCAAGATCCTCGACGTGGAGTTCACGGCGATGATGGAAAACCAGCTCGATCAGATCGAGGAGGGCAGGCTCGAGAGGCTCGCCACCCTGAAGGAGTTCTACGGCCCCTTCGAAAAGGATCTGGAAAAGGCCAAGACGCAGATGAGGGACGTGAAAAAAGAGGAGATCCCCACGGACATCACCTGTGACAAGTGCGGGAGCCCCATGGTGATCAAGTGGGGGCGAAAGGGGCAATTCATCGCCTGCTCCAATTACCCGAAGTGCAAGAACACGAGCAACTTCACGGAGGATGAAAACGGGAAGATCACCCAGGCGGAGAAGGAAAAAACGGATATCACCTGCGACAAGTGCGGAAAGCCCATGGTCTTCAAGGAGGGCCGCTTCGGCCGTTTCCTCGGATGCTCCGGTTATCCCGAATGCAAGAACACAGCGGCCATCAGCCTCGGGATCAAGTGCCCCGAAAAGGATTGCGGCGGGAACCTCACGGAGAAGCGGACGAGAAAAGGCAAGGCCTTTTTCGGCTGCTCGAATTACCCGAAATGCAAGTTCGCCACCTGGGACCGGCCCATCCCCGAGGCCTGCCCCGCATGCGGATCGCCCTTCCTGGTGGAAAAATTCAGCCGGAAAAAGGGCCGCCTGAAGGCCTGCCCCGATAAAAACTGCGGGTACCAGCAGGCGCAGGATTAATTGGAGCCGCCGCTCACCCTTCCATCACTCAGGGGCCGCGGATCCGGCCCGTCACCCGAAAAAACAGTCTCACCATGAACGATGGAAAATTGATGATCATCGGCGGGGGGCTCGCCGGCTGCGAGGCGGCATGGCAGCTCACATCGAGAGGCATCCCCCTCACCCTTTACGAAATGAAGCCCCGCCGGTTCTCCCCGGCCCACCAATCCCCCGCCCTCGCTGAACTCGTGTGCAGCAACTCCCTTCGCTCCGCGGAAATTTCAAGCGCCGCGGGGCTTCTCAAGGAAGAGATGCGGCTGCTGAAATCCGTCATCATGGAGGCTGCTGACGCGTCGTCCGTACCGGCGGCAAAAGCGCTGGCCGTGGACCGCACGCTCTTTTCATCCCGCGTGGAGGACCTTCTGAATCAAAGGCACCTGCGGGTGGTCCGTGACGAGGTGACGGAAATCCCGACGGGCATTCTCGTCCTCGTCGCCACGGGACCCCTCACCTCCGACGCCCTGGCGGAGAAGATCTCGGCCCTCACGGGTAAGGCTCATCTCTACTTCTACGACGCCATTTCCCCCATCGTAGACGCCGCGACGATCGATTTGAAAAAGACCTTCAGGGCTTCGAGGTACCGGGAAGGCGACGGGGATTATCTCAACTGCCCCCTCACGGCCGGGGAGTACGAAAGGTTTCACAGGGCCCTTCTGGAGGGCCGGCAGGTGCCGCCCAGGGAATTCGAAGATTCGAAATTCTTCGAGGGGTGCCTCCCCCTCGAGGTCATGGCCTCGAGGGGCCCTAAGACGCTTCTTTTCGGCCCCATGAAGCCCGTGGGTCTCGTCGACCCGCAAACGGGGAAGAAGCCCCACGCCGTGGTCCAGCTTCGCCCGGAAAACCGTGAACACAGGGCCTACAACCTCGTGGGTTTCCAGACAAAACTTGCCCGGCCGGAGCAGGCCCGGGTCTTCCGGATGATCCCCGGCCTGGAGAAAGCCGAGTTTCTCCGCTTCGGGAGCATCCACCGGAACACCTTCATCAATTCCCCTGCCCTTCTCGACGCAACACTCTCTCTCCGCTCAAACCCGGACGTGTATTTCGCCGGCCAGATCACGGGGGTCGAAGGCTATATCGAATCAGCCGCCATGGGGATTGTCGCCGGCATCAGCATCTGGTGCCGACTGGCGGGCAGACACTTCGAACCGCCCCCCCGGACGACAGCCCTTGGCGCCCTCCTCCACCACATCACCGAATCCGACCCTTCGAATTTCCAGCCCATGAACGTCAATTTCGGTCTCTTCGAGCCTCTGCCGCGTACGGTGCGGAAAAAAGACCGGGGGGTACACTACGCCGCCCGGGCTCTCCAGGATCTCAGGGACTGGAGCGTAAGGCTCGGACTTTCTGAAAGCTGAAAAACGGCGGCTGTTCCGGACAGGATTTTGTCCTAGATGTAGCGGACGGAATCGACGAAGGATTTGACTGCAAATATCCGGATATTATTGCACTTATCATCCGCGGGGATGAAGAAGAAACCGGGACGGTTCGGGTCATAGCCCAGGGTGGCCCCCTCGACTTTCTCGCCGTCTTTGAAAGTGACTTCGACCTTGCGCCCCTGTGCCCTTTCCCCCTCCCCGTAGGCCTTTCTTTCGTTATAGGAAGGGTTTCCGCCGAAATCCCTGACGAAGAAAAGAGCTTTCAGGTCCTTGAGGTGGATTTCCAGAAGTCCGTTGCCCTTGGTATTATCGAGAGAACGCAGATGGAAACATTCCTTGTTGGGAAAGAAGTCCTGGGTGAAACCCTTGACGATCCGCCCGTCGACATACCTTATAATGACTTTGCTCTGTTCCATGGAAGTATGACTCCCCCATCGAAGTCGGCGCTGGAGACGCACGCGTGCCTGAAAATGATATCGGGCGGCGTGACTTGCAACTTTAGCAAGATTTAACTGAAATGCCGGGGAAAAAGCGGGACCGTGGCATGGCCCTTGACAAGGAACGGGGCTTTTCTTATAGTGCCGCATCCCGAATCAATCAAAAAAGGGGCTCCCGGAGGTGGAAAATGGACTTCCCGTACAAACGCGAGGGCACGATCCTCGAGTTTCTCGGCGTGGAACTGAAGGAACTGACGAAGGAAAAGGTCGTTCTCACGATGCCCGTCAATGAGCGCACCCGTCAGTACAACGGGGACATCCACGGCGGGGCGTCGGTGATGCTCGCCGAGTCTGCGGCGGGCGCCGGCGCCACGATGAACATAGACCGGGAGAAACAAAGGACCGTCGGCCTTGAGGTGAACGCAAACCACGTTCGAGGCGCAAGCGGGGGGCTGGTCACGGCCACGGCAAGGCCCTACTTCATCGGCCGGAGGACATCGGTTTGGGAAATCAAAATCACCAGAGAGGATGGAAAGCTCGTCAGCGCCGTTCGCTGCACCATCGCCCACATCGACAAGTAAGGGGCGAGAGGGGTGTCTGGCTTCAGGGTTGTTTGTTCTTGAGATGGATGATCCGGAGCCCCTCCAGAGTCAGGTTCTCGTCCACGATATCGATGTTGCTCGTTTCAGGCGCGATGACGCCGGCCAGCCCGCCCGTGGCGATCACCTTCGGGTTCGACTTCACCTCCGCCTTCATCCTCTCCACTATTCCGTCCACGAGACCGGCGTAACCGAAGAAGATGCCTGCCTGCATGCTGGAGATCGTGTCCTTCGCGATGAGGGTCTTGGGTCTCTTGATTTCCACGCGGGGCAGTTTTGAGGCCTTCTCGAAGAGGGCCTCGCTCGATATGACGATCCCCGGCGCGATGCAGCCCCCCATGTATTCCCCCTTCGGGGAGACGTAATCGAAGGTCGTGGCGGTCCCAAAATCGACGATGATGAGATCCGTCTTGTATTTGTCGAAGGCGGCCACGGCATTGACGATCCGGTCTGCGCCCACCTCCCGGGGGTTGTCGTACTGAATCGGCATGCCCGTCTTGATTCCCGGCTCGACGATGAGCGGTTTGAGGTGGAAGTATTTCTCGCACAGGGGCTCGAGGATGTTCAGCATCGGCGGGACGACGCAGGAAATGATGATGTCGTTAATGGACTTGGCGCTGATCTTCGAGGACTTGTAGAGGCTGTAGATGAGCATTCCGTACTCGTCCACCGTGTGATTGGCAACGGTCCTGATCCTCCAGTTCTGCACGAGTTTGTCCCCGTCGAAGACCCCCACAACGGTGTTCGTGTTCCCCACATCAATGACCAGAAGCATGGCTAACCCCTCTCCACGATGATGTCTCCCGTGACCACCCTCCGGCGGAGACCCCTTTCGTCCCGGATGAGAAGGGCCCCGTCGTCGTCCACGCCGACGACTTCCCCCGGCTCTTCGTCCGCCCCCCGTCCCGCGCGGATCTTCTTCCCCAGAATGCCGGCAAAGGCAAGCCAGCGTTCCCTCACCGGGTCGAATCCCTCTTCCAGCAGCACCTTATACCATTTCTCGAGCCGGTGATACAACTGCGCGGCGAGTTCCTCACGGGGGACGTGCCTTCCCGTCTCCTCCCTGAGGGAGGTCGCCCGGTCGAGAATCTCCTCGCCGAAATCCTCCATCCGCATGTTCACGTTGAGACCGATGCCGACGACGACGAAATCCACCCGATCCGCCGCGGCCTTCATTTCCGTGAGGATCCCACAGGCCTTTCGGCCCCCGATCAGGACGTCGTTGGGCCACTTGAGCGTCACACCCGTCAAACCGCGCCGGGAGAGAAGATCGGCCACGGCAACCCCCACCGTAAGCGTGATCCGGGGCGCAACGGACGGCTTGAACGGGGGCCTGAGGATGACGGAAGTGTAGATGTTGAGGCCCGGCGGTGACTGCCAGACCCTCTGCAGACGGCCCTTGCCCTTCCTTTGCTCATCGGCGAGAACCACGGTGCCTTCGGGCGCCCCCGTGTTCGCGAGCCCGAAGGCATGTTCGTTGGTGGAGCCAACCGTCTTCAGGCAGATGACACTCTGCCCGACGAGCCTCCCCGCAAGGCGCTCCCGCAGCTTCTGTTCGTCGATCATGGTTCCTTGTTTTCCGGACAGGCGGGCACAGGCGGATGAGGTTTGACCCGATCATGATCGTCGATCCTTACGGACCGTGAGGTTCAGGTCCGGACCTTGAGGGATATGTCCGCCGCGGCGGCGGAATGGGTGATGGCGCCCGTTGATATGAAGTCCACCCCTGTCCCGGCGATCTCCTTCACCCGATCCACGGTGACATTCCCCGAGGCCTCGACCAGGGCCCGGCCGGCAATGAGGTCAACGGCCCTCCTCATGTCCTCCGTGGACATGTTGTCCAGCATGATGACATGCGCTCCGGACAACAGGGCTTCACGGACCTCGTCGAGGTTCCTGACCTCCACCTCCACCCTGACCATCATGGGAGCCCGGCCGGGGATCCGCGCGACGGCTTTAGTGATGCCGCCCGCCGCGCTGATGTGATTGTCCTTGATGAGGACACCGTCGTAGAGACCGACCCTGTGGTTGAACCCCCCGCCCGCCCGGACGGCGTACTTGTCGAGAACGCGGAGGCCCGGTACGGTTTTCCTCGTGTCGAGGATCTTCGCCTTCGTCCCCTTCGTCCCTTCCACGTACCGCCGGGTCAGGGCGGCAATGCCGCACATCCTCTGAAAGAGGTTCAGGGCCACCCTCTCGGCCGTGAGGATGCTCGCGAGCTTTCCCGACACCTCCGCCACGATCTCGCCGGCGCGGGCCGCTTCCCCGTCCTTTTTCAGCAGGACGACTTCCACGGAGGGATCGCGGATGAGAAAGACTTCCCTGAAGACCTCGATACCCGCGACAACGGTCTCCGCCTTCACGACGGCCCGGGCGAGACCCTTCTCCCCGCCGGTGAGGACGGCATCGGTCGTCACATCGCCCGAACCGATGTCTTCATCCAGCGCCGACCGGATGATCTGCCTGATCCTTGCCCACTGAGAAGCCCCTATCATCTCCATTTGAGACCCGTCTTCGCGAAGATCATCCCAGTTTCTTCAGGGCGGCGTTGAGGATCCCGAGCTTATCCCGGATATCCCTGTTCTTGTCTTCTTCCTTGCGGATGACCGCCTCGGCCGCCTTCGCCCTGAAATCCTTGTTTTCGAGTTTCTTCGTCACGGCGGCTAGATCCTTCTCCAGGCGCGAAATCTCCTTCCGGAGGCGCGCCTTTTCCCCCGCCCTGTCGATCTCCCCTTCGAGCAGGACGAAGACCTTCACGGAGCCGGCAACCCCCGTGGCGGCCCCCTTCGGGTCCTCCACGGCGCCGGCTATCTTGAGGTCATCGAGCCTTGCCATGTTGAAAACGAAATCCCTGCCGTCCTCGAGAAGCGGCATGAGGGCCCTGTCGGCGCAGGACAGGAGGACCTTGAGCTTCTTCGACGGCGAGATGCCCTTCTCGCCGCGGATGTTCCGGATGATCCCCACCACATCGATGATCATCCCCATTTCCTTCTCGGCGAGTTCGTCCCTGAGGCCCGCGTCCTCCACGGGGAAGGCGCTCACCATGAGTGAACTCCCGTCCCGGACGACCCGGTGCCATATTTCCTCCGTCACGAAGGGCATGAAGGGGTGGAGGAGCTGGACGGCGGTCCTGAGCACCCGGAGCATCGTTTGCTGGGCGGCCAGCTTCTTTTTCGGATCACCCTTGCCGTAGAGAACGGGTTTGACAAGCTCCAGGTACCAGTCGCAGAACTCGCGCCAGATGAAGGAGTAGATCGTGCTGCAGGCATCGTTGAAACGGTACTCGTCGAGGGCTCTCGTGGTCTCCGCGACGGCGCCGTCGAGCCGGGAGAGGATCCACCGGTCGCAGAGGGAATGGTCCTCCTTCTTCAACTTCAGGTCGCCGCCGGGGAAATCCTCCGTGTTCATGAGGCAGAGCCTCGCGGCGTTCCAGATCTTCGTCACGAAGTGCCTGTAACCCTCTATTCTCTGCTCGGACATGCGGATGTCCCGCCCCTGGGCCGTGAAGGCCGCCAGGGTGAAGCGGAAGGCGTCGCAGCCGAACTTGTCGATCATTTCGAGGGGATCGATGATGTTCCCCTTGGACTTGCTCATCTTGTCGCCGTGCTCGTCCCGCACCAGGGCGTGGAGATAGACATCCGTGAAGGGCACGTCCTTCATGCAGTAGAGCCCCATCATCATCATCCGGGCCACCCAGAAGAAGAGAATGTCAAACCCCGTCACCAAAAGGGTCGTCGGATAGAAGGTTTTCAGCTCCCGGGTCTTCTCGGGCCAGCCGAGGGTGGAGAAGGGCCAGAGGGCCGAACTGAACCACGTGTCGAGCACGTCGTCTTCCTGGCGGAGCCTGGCGCCCTCGCACTTCGTGCATTTCGTCGGGTCTTCCGAGGCGACGACAATCTCCCCGCACCCCTCGCAGTACCACACGGGGATCCGGTGACCCCACCAGATCTGCCGGGAGATGCACCAGTCACGGATGTTGTCGAGCCAGTCGAAATAGGTCCCCTCCCACATCTTGGGGACGATCCTGGTTTGCCCCTTGACCACAGCGGCGGAGGCCGTCCTGGCGAGCGGTTTCGTGCTCACAAACCACTGCGTGGACACGAAGGGTTCGATATCCGTCTTGCAGCGGTAGCACTTCCCCACGTTGTGCGTGTAGGCCTCCTTGCGGACGAGATAGCCCCCCTTCTCGAGGTCCTTGACGACATTGTCCCGGGCCACGTAGCGATCCTGCCCCCGGTAGACCCCGCCGTTTTCGTTGATGACGGCGCTTCCGTCCATGATCTTGATCACCTCGAGGTTGTGCCGCTTCGACATTTCAAAGTCGGCGGGGTCGCAGGCGGGCGTGATCTTCACGGCCCCGGAGCCGAAGTCCATGGTCACATAATCATCGCCGATGATCGGGATCTCCCGGTTGACGAGCGGCAGGATGACCTTCTTGCCTATCACGTCCCTGTAGCGCTTGTCCTTGGGGTTGACGGCGACGGCCGTGTCGCCGAGCATCGTCTCGGGGCGCGTCGTGGCCACGACGATCTCCCCCGTCCCGTCCGCGTAAGGATAGCGGATGTCCCACAGGGCCCCCGCCTCTTCCTCGAACTCCACCTCGAGGTCCGAAATGGCCGTGTGGCAACGGGGACACCAGTTGACGATGTAGTCGCCGCGGTAGATGAGGCCGTCGTGGTAGAGCTTGACGAAGGTTTCGCGGACGGCCCGCGAGCAGCCGGGATCCATGGTGAAGCGCTCCCGTTCCCAGTCGCAGGAGCATCCCAGCCTCTGGAGCTGGTTGAGAATGACGTTGCCGTACTTCTCCTTCCACTGCCAGACGCGCTCGATGAATTTCTCCCGTCCGAGGTCGTGCCGGGTAATACCCTGTTTGGCGAGTTCCTGCTCCACGACGTTCTGGGTGGCAATGCCCGCGTGGTCCGTCCCGGGCATCCAGAGGGCGTTGTACCCCTGCATGCGCCTGAACCTCGTCATGACGTCCTGGAGGGTGTTGTTGAGGGCGTGGCCCATGTGCAGCATGCCCGTCACGTTGGGCGGCGGGATCACAATGCAGAAGGGCTTTTTCGTGCTCTCGGCCTCGGCGTGGAAATAACGGCGCTCGAGCCACATCTGGTACCACTTTTTTTCAATCTCGGCCGGTTCGAACGTCTTCGGGAGCATTCCTTCTTCCATGGGGCACATCTCCATCACTCGTTTTTTTGCAGGGCCCGGCGTTGCCTCCGTCGCGCCCGTGCGGTCGCATCGTGACCCTTTACTTCCTTTTTGTGCTATTCGTTTCCACTGATTATGCGGACTCCCCTCTTTGGGGAGAGAATCAGGCCGGATCGGGGACTTCTCCCCTAAATCCCGATTTTTCAAAGGCAATTGGCGATTCTTTATCTTTATACACCGAACAAGTCAAGGAAATTCCTGGCGCGGATCAGTCGCCCAGAAAGCCCCTGATCCGCGCCAGGATGGAATCCTCGGCCTGCGGACTGAACCATTCGATGCCTTCATCCGCCCCGAACCAGGTGATCTGCCTCTTTGCGAAGTTTCTCGTGTTCCTCTGCATGAGGCGAAGGGCCTCCTCCTGAGACAGATCCCCGCGAATACAGCCCATGATGTGCCTGTAGCCCAGGGAATGGAGGGCACCGGCCTTTTTCTCGTAACCGCGGTCGATGAGGGCTCGAACCTCGTCGACGATCCCCCGCCTGATCATGTCCTCGCAGCGCCTGTTGATCCGTTCGTAGAGCTCCTGCCTGGGCAGCTGCAGGCCGATTTTCAGGAAATCGTAAGGCCTTTGCCTGAACCCGTGTGTCTCCTGCTTTTTGCTGATGGGCTCCCCGCCCCGCTCGCAGACCTCCAGCGCACGGATGATCCGCACGGCGTCATTCACGCCGATGCGGCCCGCGGCCGCCGCGTCCAGTTCCCTGAGTCTGGCGTGGAGACGGGCCGCGCCGGATTTCTTCAAATCCTCCCGAAGCCGGCGGCGGAATTCGCGGTCCGGGCCCGGCCCCTCGATGAGCCCTCCCGTCAGGGCCCTGATGTAGAGGCCCGTGCCTCCCACGACGAGGACCGTCCTCCCCGCGGCGCTGAGGCGCCGGATGACCCCGCCTGCTTCCGCGGCGAATCGCGAAGCGTTGAATTGCTCGTCGGGGTCCGCGATGTCGATGAGGTGGTGCCTCACCCGGGCCCGCTCCTCCGGTGAGGGCTTTGCCGTTCCGATGTCCATGAAGCGATAGACCTGCATGGAATCGGCGCTGATGATCTCGGCACCGAGCCGGGGGGCAAGCTTCAGGGAAAGGTCCGTTTTGCCCGTGCCAGTGGCTCCGAGGATGATGACGATTTTCGGCCTCAGCGTCTTTCCCGACACGGCTCTCTTCACGACCGCCTGAATAACTTTTCCAGTTCCTGGAATGTGAGCTGGGTGAAAACGGGTCTCCCGTGGGGGCAGCTCGAAGAAAAGGGAACTTCGTCGAGTTTCCTCAGGAGCTCTTCGACCTCCGGAAGGGAAAGATCCTGACTGGCTTTGACGGCGCCCCGGCAGGCCATGAAGGTAAGGACCCTCTCCTTCAGCTCCTCGAGCCCCTCGGCTTTCCCCCGTTCGGACATCTCGTCGGCCAGATCCCTGAAAAGCGTGCCGGGATGAACGTGGGCCAGGATGGCGGGAACGGCCTTGACGACGACGGAGTGCCCCCCGAAGGGTTCCGCATCGAACCCCGTTTCCCGCAGGGAGTCCATACAGGCCATGACGCTCGAGTAGTCCCTGGGGGGGAATGAAACCACCTCGGGCATGAGAAGCCTCTGGGAGACCGGGGTTTCCCCCGCGGCACGCCGTTTCAGCTCTTCGAAAAGGATCCGCTCATGGGCCGCGTGCTGGTCGATGACGACCACGCCCCCCTCATGCTCGAAAAAGAGGTACGTCCCGCCGGCCTGCCCCACATAGCGAAGGTCTGAAAAGGGGATCCGGACATCAGGCGGTTCGCCCCCCTGCAAGAGTTCTGTCCCGGCGGTTTCGACCTCCCGGTTCAGCGTATTTTCCTCCTTCCGCAGGGGCCTAAAAATTGCCTTCTCCCTCCCCGTGGACACACGGTATCGCTTCATGGCCTCTGAAACGCCGGCCTTGAATTTCTCCACAACCTCGCCGGGGGACCCCCTGACACTCTCCGCTGTCCCCGCCCGGGGACTGAGTTTCGCCAGGGGCTCCGCGACGGCCTCCGTCACGATGTCGTGGACCTCACCGGGGTTTCTGAACCGTATCTCCATCTTCGTCGGGTGAACGTTGACGTCCACCTCCTCCGCAGCGACATCCACGAAGAGCATAACGGCGGGGTAGCGCTTGCTTTCGATGAGCCCCCGGTAGGCGCTCATGACGGCGTGGCTCACGACCGGGTCCCGGACATAACGTTTGTTGACGTAAAAAAACATGTTCCTCGCGTTCGCCCGGGTCTGTTCCGGCGTGGAAACAAAGCCGGACACGGTCATGTTTTTTTTCTCTTTCTTCACGGGTATGAGGCTGTCCCGCAGATCCTGCCCGAGGATGAAAGAAATCCGGTCGCGGGGATCCGCCGCACCGGGGACGTCGAGGAGGCGCTTGCCGCCGGCGAGGACGGAGAACCGCACGCCGGGATGGGCGAGGGCGATCCTCGAGATGACGTCGACGCAGTGCCCCTGTTCGGTGGCGTCCTGTTTCAGAAATTTCTTGCGGACGGGGACATTGTCGAAAATCCGGCTCACGGAGACGGAGGTGCCGGCGGGGCAGCCGGTGTCGCTTACGCTCTTGACCTTCCCCGCCTCGACGACCACCCGGGTGCCCGCGGGCGACTCCCCCTGCTTCGTCAGGAGTTCCACTCGCGACACGGCCGCGACACTCGGAAGGGCCTCCCCCCGGAAACCGAAAGTCCGGACCCGGTAGAGATCATCGAAGCTCGCGATCTTGCTCGTCGCGTGACGTTCGAAGGCCAGGGAGGCGTCCCTGCGCCCCATCCCCTCGCCGTTATCCATCACGCGGATGAATTCTTTCCCGCCCTTCCGGATCTCCACGGTGATTTCCGTCGCCCCCGCGTCCAGGGCGTTCTCCAGGAGTTCCTTCACGATGGAGGCCGGCCTCTCGATGACCTCGCCCGCGGCGATCTTTTGGGTCAGCTCATCAGGCAGGATGGTGATTTTCTCGTTCAACTCGAAACCTCTCGAAACAAAAGCGGCTCAGGCGTCGTCCGTTTTCGGCACGTTTTTTTTCACCCAGGTCTTCGCCACAAAATCTTTCAGCGCGACCTGCCAGTAACGGGTCGTCTTTCTCGTCTCCTGGATGAACTTGCGGCAGCTCAGGACGGAATAGGCCGGCCTCAATGCCTGCCTCCGGAGCATGTCCGAGGAAATGGCCTCTATCTCCACGTCGGGGATCTGGGCGTATTGAACAATCCTTACGGCAAACTCGTACCAGCTGCAACGGCCCCTGTTGGTGACGTTAAAGACCCCGGCGTGATTCCTCTCGAGGAGAAGCCGCACCGCAAGGGCGAGATCGGCGCTGTAGGTGGGGGAGCCGACCTGGTCGTTGACGACCCGCAGTTTCTTTTCGTGCCTTGCCTTGTCCAGGATGGCTTTGACGAAGTTTTTCCCCGTCCTGCCGTAGAGCCAGGCTGTCCGGATGAGAAGATAATCCCCGGCTTGTTCTTTCAGATAGATCTCGCCCTGCAGCTTGGACTGGCCGTAAGCGTTGATCGGATTGCACAGGTCTTCCTCCACGTAAGGTTTTCCCTTTGTGCCGTCAAAGACGTAATCCGTGGAGAAATGAACCACCCGGATGCCCCGGTCGGAGCAGACGCGGGCGATGTTCCGGACCCCTTCCGCATTGACGGCAAAGCACAGATCACGCTGGGTTTCACAGCCGTCGACGTCGGTATAGGCGGCGGCGTTCACAACAGCCTCGGGCCCGAACTCCGCGATGATTTCCCGGCAGTCGGAGAAAGAGGTGATGTCGAAATCATCGATATCGACCCCCCGTACGACATGGGCGGGCCCGAAGACCTCCAGGAGGTCCGTTCCCAACTGCCCTTTGCTTCCGAGGACCAGTATCTTCATTCGTATTTCACTCCGGCGAGAAACAGGCCCTGCGGCGGCGCGGTCACGCCGGCCCTGGCCCTGTCCCTCGACTCGAGGATCTCCCGAAAATCCATCGGGGTGAACCTTCCCTTGCCCACCTCAACGAGGGTTCCCACGATGGTCCGGACCATGTGGCGCAGAAAACCGTTGGCCTCGATGGTGAACTTCAAAAAAGACCCCTCCTCCCTCTCGACGCGGGCGGTGTAAACCTCGCGGACAGGGCTCTTCGTTTCCCTCCGGGCGGAACAGAAGGCCGTAAAATCGTGGACGCCTGTCAGAACGGATGCGGCCTCCCCCATCCGTCCGGCATCGAGAAGCCTGAAGACACACCAGCAGTAATTCCGCTGAAGGGCCGCACGCACGGGACTGTTGTAGATCCGGTAAAAATACGTCTTGCTCTTTGCCGAGTAGCGGGCGTGGAAATCGTCACTCACCTCGGCCAGATCCCTGACCACGATGTTCCCGGGAATGAGACTGTTCAGGCCCATGAGGAGATTTCTCTCCGGGATCCTGGACGACGTCCTGAAATGGGCCACCTGCTGCAGGGCGTGGACACCGGCATCGGTCCGGCTCGAGCCGTGGAGCGTTACTTTCTCGCCGGTGATCTTCTGGAGGATCTCCTCGAGCACCTGCTGGATCGTGATGTCGCCGCGCTGGCGCTGCCACCCGTAGTACCCGGTCCCGTCGTACTCGATGATCATCCTGAGATTCTTCATGGCGCATCCGGCGAGAAACCCGGGTTTCCGGGGCCCGGCATAATAACAGATGAAGCGCCTTGCGGGACAAGGCGCTCATCTGTTTCAGTGCGGAAGAGCAAAACGGGGCGGTCCCCCGCTTTTATTTCTGCCCGCCTGCGCACTGCTCGAGGGCGAGCATGGCCGGAAGTTTTTTCCCTTCCAGGAGTTCGAGAAAGGCCCCGCCCCCCGTGGAGATGTAGGACATGTTGTCCCTTTCCCCCGCCCGGTCGATGGCCACATCGGTGTCACCTCCGCCGACAATGGAGAGGGCATAGGAGTTGGCCACGCTGTGGGCCAGGGCGAAGGTCCCCCGGCTGAAGGCATCTTTTTCGAAGACGCCCATGGGGCCGTTCCAGACGATGGTCTTCGCGTTGTTCAGGGCCTCCGTGAAAAGGGTGATCGTCGCGGGCCCGATGTCCAGACCTATCCAGTTGGCGTTGATCTCCTGGACCGGTACGATCTTTGTTTCAGCCTCGTCCTCCATGCTCTCCGCGACGACGCAATCCACAGGCAGGTATAACTTCACACCGTGCTCCCGAACCTCCCCCATAATCTCGCGGGCCCTCCCCAGAAGCTCGTCCTCGACAATGGATTTCCCCACTTCGTACCCCTGGGCCTTCAGAAAGGTAAAGGCCATGCCGCCGCCTATGATCATCTTGTTGACGAGTTTGACGAGGTTTCCCAGAGCCTCCAGCTTCCCGGAAACCTTGGAACCGCCGACGATGGCCACCAGGGGCCTCGCCGGTTTCTCGAGGGCTTTGCTGAAGTAGGTCAGCTCTTTCTTCATGAGGAATCCCGCCCCGCAGTCTTTCACGAATTTCGTCACCCCCACGTTCGACGCGTGGCTCCGGTGGGCGTTGCCGAAAGCGTCGTCGATGTAGACGTCGGTGTAGCTCGCCAGCTCCCTGGCAAAATTTTCGTCGTTCTTTTCTTCGCCCGGGTGAAACCGAAGGTTTTCCAGCATGACCGTGCAACCCGGCTTCAGCTCCGCGACGGCCTTGCGGACCTCGTCCCCGCTGCAGTCCTTGAGAATCGCGACACCCTTCCCGAGGAGCCTCGAAAGCCTCTTGGCGACGGGCGCGAGGCTCATCCGCTCGATCCGCTTCCCCTTGGGGCGTCCCAGGTGAGAAGCGATGATGACCCTGGCGTTTTCGTCGAGGGCGTAGTTGATCGTCGGCAGCGCCGCCCTGATCCTCGTATCGTCGACGATGTTGAGGTCGGCGTCGAGAGGCACATTGAAATCGAACCGGCAGAGTACCCTTTTCCCTTTCAGATCCATCTCGTCTATGTATCTCATGGCTCCTCCTTTTGGCGCCTTTTTTCCCTCGCCCCGAAGGACCTTCTTTCGACTGGCGCTGCCATCGCTCCGGGGCGCCGGGGGTCGACCTCGGGCCGCGGACAATGCAAGATCCTTTAAATCCGGTTATTTACGCATTCAAAAGCCACGATTTTATATAACTTTGGGGGATTGTTCGTCAAGGATGAAAAAGCCCTCCAAATTACCTGTTGCATTTGGCGCGGGATACATGCTATATCTTCGCGATTTTAAAAACCAAACCGACAAAAATCAGGGGTGAGAATCATGGGTATCACGGAAGACAGAATAAAGGATCTCGAAAAGAGACAGGAGCGTCTGCTGACTATGGGCGGTGAGGCCCTGGTGAAAAAGCAGCATGAACTCGGCAAAATGACGGCCCGCCAGAGGCTCGCTCTTCTGTTCGACGCGGGTAGCTTCCAGGAGGTTCAGCTCTTCGTGAAGCACCGCTCCGCGCTTTTCGGTCTCGCCGGTAAAGAAATCAACGCCGACGGCGTCGTCACCGGCTTCGGCAGCGTGAACGGCCGGACCGTCTTCTGCGCCGCCCAGGACTTCACAAGCGCCGGCGGAAGCCTCGGGGAGATGCACGCCAAGAAAATCTGGAAGGTCATGGACATGGCCACCGACGCCCGGAAACCCTTCGTGGCCCTCAACGACTCCGGGGGCGCGCGCATCCAGGAAGGCGTGCCCGCGCTGGAGGGCTACGGCGGGATCTTCTACCGGAATTCCATCGCCTCGGGCTACATTCCCCAGATCTGCGCCATCATGGGCCCCACGGCGGGAGGCGCCGTCTATTCGCCGGCCCTGACGGACTACGTTTTCATGGTGAAGAAATCGAGCTACATGTACATCACGGGACCCGATGTCATCAAGGCCGTCATCGGCGAGGAGGTGACCCACGACGATCTCGGCGGGGCGCTGGCACACGCAACCAAGAGCGGCGTGTGCCACTTTGCCACGGAAAACGACGAGGACTGTATCAACAAGATCAAGGCCCTCCTCTCCTATCTGCCCGACAGCTGCCACAGCCCCGTTCCGGTGATGCCGACATCGGACAGCGCCGACCGGCTCTGTCCCGAGCTGGACAAGATCATCCCCGACAAGGCGACGCGCGGCTACGATATGAGAAAGGTCGTCGCTGCCGTGGCGGACGGCGGTGTCTTCTTCGAGCCCCACGAGCTCTGGGCGAGAAACATGTTCGTGGCCTTTATCCGGGTCATGGGTAAGACCGTCGGCGTCATCGCCAACAACCCCATGTTCGCGGGGGGCGTCCTCGACACGAACGCCTCCGACAAGGCTTCGAGGTTCATCCGTTTCTGCGACGCCTTCAACATCCCCCTTCTCACCTTCGCCGACGTCCCCGGTTACATGCCCGGGACGTTCCAGGAGTGGGCCGGCATCATCAGCCATGGAGCCAAGCTCCTCCACGCCTACTCGGAAGCGACGGTTCCCAAGTTCACGGTGGTGACGCGCAAGGACTACGGCGGGGCCTACATCGGGATGTGCAGCAAGCAGCTCGGTGCCGACTATGTCATGGCCTGGCCTTCCGCCGAAATCGCCGTCATGGGGGCCGAGGGCGCCTGCAACATCATCTACCGCCGGGAGATCAACGCCGCTCCGGATCCCGCGAAGAAACGCTCGGAGCTGGTCTCGGCTTACGAGGAGCAGTTCAACAACCCCTATTTCCCGGCCAGCATGGGGATTATCGAGGAGATCATTGCCCCGAGAGAGACCCGCAAGCGCGTGGTCATGCTCCTCGAGGCTTACAAGGACAAAAAGCAGGATCGCCTCGCGAAAAAGCACAACAACATCCCCCTATAGCGGGAGGGGCTTCATTGGGATTGCGGAAGGGGGGACCGTCCAGGTTCCCCCTTGTTTTTTGACCCGACGGTGTTCAGAGCGTTTTCGACATGCGACGTGTTGACAAGGAAATTCGAGACAGGGGGCTCATCGATCAGATCCTGGCAAAAGCCCGGGTGCTGAGGCTCGGGCTCAGCAGGGACAACCGGGCCTATGTCGTCCCCGTCTCCTTCGGCTACGACGGTTCCTTCCTCTACATTCACACGGCCCGCGAGGGGATGAAAATCGACTACATACGCGCCAACAGGCAGGTCTGCTTTGAACTGGAGCATGATGTCCGCGTCATTGAAAATGAAACGGACGCCTGTCGCTGGACGCAATCTTTTTACAGTGTGATCGGTTTCGGAACGATTGAAGAAATCACGGACACCGTGCAGAAAACCTGCGCCCTGAACCGGATCATGAGACACTACTCCGGCCGGGAGTGGGCCCTCGATGAAAAGCGGATCGAAAAGACCCGGCTCTGGCGCGTCTCGATCGATCAGATCACGGGGAAAAAATCCTCAGACAAGACAGCGGCAGAATGAAACGCGCTCGCGGCTGTGCACGGGGGCTTCAGGTGAACATGCCCGCCCGCTGTAACCGGCGGAGCATAACCTCCCTGCCCAGGACTGCAAAGACACGGTCCAGTTCCGGGCCCGACAGACGGCCCGTCAGCGCCGCGCGCACGGGCATGAAGAGCCTCTTGCCCGAAAGACCCGTCACCCGCTTCACGGCCGCCATCACGGTCTGGAAATCAGCCTCGTCTTTTTCGCCTGTCCCGCCCAGGGCGTCCGCCAGGGCCGTCAGGACTTTTTTTGACTCCGTCGCCCCGAGAATGGTTGCCGCCTCCGGCAGGACTCGGAATTTCTCCTCAACGAAGATGTCCAGGTAATCGCCGATATCGGCGAGCGTCGCGAGGTTGGGCCGCAGGGCTTCCAGGACGGAACGGAGCCATGCGGGATCAACGCTTTCGCAATCGAGCCCCGCCTCGCGCAGGAAGGGGAAAGACCGGGCCAGGAGATCCTCCGGGCGGGCGTTTCGAATGTAGATGCTGTTCAGCCAGCGCAGTTTCCCCTCGTCGAAGACGGCTCCGCTCTTTCCCACCCGGTCCATCGAAAATGCCCCGATGATTTCATCGGCCGAGAGCACTTCCCTGGCGCCCGCAAAGGACCCCCCCAGCAGGGACAGGTAATTGATCAGGGCCTCGGGGAGAAAACCCTGCGCTCGAAACTCCCGGACGGCGACGGCCCCGTGCCTCTTGGAAAGCTTCTTGTGGTCTCTGCCGAGGATCAGCGCGTGATGGGCGAAGGCCGGCGGGTCATATTCAAAGGCCCCGTAGAGCATGAGCTGGATGGCCGTGTTGGAAAGGTGGTCCTCGCCGCGGATGACATGGGTGATCCCCATGAGATGATCATCCACGACGACGGCGAAATTGTAGGCGGGCACACCCGTGGACCGGACGATGATGAAATCGCCGATGTCCTCGCAGTCAAACCTCATGGGGCCGCGGATGAGATCCCGGAACTCCATGAACCCCTGCATCACCCTGAAACGAAAGGCCGGCTTCCTGCCCTCCGACTCGAGCCTCGCGCGCCCCCCCGCGTCGAGGTCCCGGCACTTCCCGAGGTACCGCGGCATCATCTTCCGGGCAATCAGGGTCGCGCGCTCGGCATCGAGTTCCTCCTCGGTGCAATAGCACGGGTAGACGAGGCCTTTCCGTCGCAGTCGATCCAGGTGTTTTCCGTATATATCGAGCCGTTCCGACTGGCGGTAGGGACCGAAGGGCCCACCCCTGTCGGGGCCCTCGTCCCATGCCAACCCAAGCCACTTCAGGTCCGCGAGGATGTTCCGCTCGCAGACGTCGGAATCTCGGTCACGGTCGGTGTCCTCGACGCGCAGGACGAAGCGGCCGCCGGTATGCCGCGCGAAGAGCCAGTTGAAAAGGGCGGTCCGCGCATTCCCGACGTGGAGATCGCCCGTCGGTGAAGGGGCAAACCGGACCCGAGGTGTCTTCGTCTGCCGGTTCAAGCCTTTTTCTCCTTCACCGTGACCACGGCGAAAGCGGCGATCCCCTCACCCCGGCCGGTGAAACCCATCTTTTCGTTCGTCTTCGCTTTCACGTTCACCCTGCCCTGATCGACGCCGAGGGCCGAGGCGATCCTTGCCACCATGAGCGGTATGAACTCGGCAAGCCGCGGCCTCTCCAGGACGACCGTGGAATCGAGGTTCCCGATGACGAGGCCCTTGCGCTCCGCCATGTCGTTGACCTTCTGAAGGATCAACAAACTCGACATGTCCTTGCAGGCGGGATCGGTGTCCGGAAAATGCCTTCCCAGATCCCCTTCACCGATGGCCCCCAGGAGGGCATCGGCGACGGCGTGAAGAAGAACATCGGCATCGGAGTGGCCCAAAAGCCCCTGCTCGAACGGGATTTCCACGCCGCCGATGACGAGACGGCGTCCCTCCACCAGCCGGTGGCTGTCGTATCCGAATCCAACCTTCATGCCCCTCCCCTGTTCCTGATGAGGATGGCCCCCAGTTCGATATCCCCGGGGGTCGTAATTTTGATGTTTTCGTAGATCCCGGGAAGCATCCTGACCCGGATCCCGATTCGCTCCGCGAGGGAGGCGTCGTCCGTTCCGTAAAATCCATCGGCGAAGGCCCGCCGGTAGGCTTCCCGGATCACCTCCACGCGAAAGGTCTGCGGTGTTTGCGTGAGCCACAGTTTCGCCCGCTCCATCGTGTGGTCTACCCAGCCCCCGGTCTCCACGGACTTGACCGTGTCTTTCACGGGGACGCCGAGGGAGACCGCACCGAATGCGCGGGCGCCTTCGACACTCGCCGCGATCAACTCGCCCGTTACAAAAGGCCGCACAGCGTCGTGGATGACGACGATTTCCGTATCTTCCGGAAGCGCGTCGATGCCCGCCCGGACGGAGTCCTGCCTCTCGCGCCCTCCCGGCAGAATTTTTCTCACCTTCCGCAGGCCGTAAGAATCGACCATGTCCCGCCGGATGACATCCTCGTCGCCGGCAGGGACGACCAGGAAGACGGTGTCGACGGCCGGGGCCCCCTCGAACTTTCTCAGGGTGTGGACCAGGATGGGCACGCCCGCGAGGGCGAGGTACTGCTTCGACAACGCTCCCTCCATCCGCCTTCCCGAGCCGGCCGCCGGTATGATTGCAACGGTTTTCATCCCATTCCCTCGACTTCTTATGCCGCAGGGGGCGTTTCCCGCGGCCCTTAACAAAAGACCCGGGGCTTTTCGACCCCGGGTCTTTCAACTCCCGTTACAGGGCGTTGAGCCCCTGCATCTTCTTATCGGGCACGACGGTTTTCATTTCGGAGAAGATCATCCGACCCGCCGTCGTCTGCAAAACGCTGGTGACGGCCACCTCCACCGTGTCGCCCAGGTTGCGGCTTCCGTGATCGATGACGACCATCGTCCCGTCGTCGAGATAGGCCACACCCTGACCGGGCTCCTTGCCTTCTTTGATGACCTTGACGACCATGGTCTCCCCGGGCAGGACGACGGGCTTGAGGGAGTTGGCCAGTTCGTTGACGTTTAGAATCTTGATTCCCTGGAGTTCGGCCACCTTGTTGAGGTTGAAATCGTTCGTGATGAGCTTTCCGTTCATCTTACGGGCCAGGGCGATCAGTTTGCCGTCCACGCCCTTGACCTTCGGAAAATCCTGGTCGACGATTTCGATGTTGATGCCGCTGGTCTTCTGCATCCGGTTCAGGATGTCGAGGCCCCTGCGGCCGCGGGACCGCTTCATGGAATCCGATGAATCGGCAATGTGCTGGAGTTCGTCGAGCACGAAGCGCGGCACGATGAGGTTGCCCTCGATAAAGCCCGTGTCACAGATGTCGGCAATCCGGCCGTCGATGATCACGCTCGTGTCGAGGATCCGCACGTCCCCGCCCCGGACGCCCTTCAGCGACGCCAGGAGGGGAAAGGAAACTTCTTCGCTTTTTTTCGTCCCGATGACCAGCCCGAGGTAGCCCAGGATACAGGTCAGCAGGATGAAAATCCACAGGGCGATTTCCTGCTTTTCAATGTTTGTGATGAACCTCAGGCCGTATGAAAGAAGAAGCGCGATGGAAAGGCCGATGATGGTCCCGACGACTCCCCCGAGGATAATCCTGAGGGAGGCCTTCCTGATGACTTGTTCAATCTGGATGACCGTAAGAGCGATTAAAAGGCCTAATAATGATCCTATAAATGAAAACGGTATGCTCTTATCGAAATTAATGTATGAGATGAAAAATCCACTGATTGAACAAGCGGCGATTAAAAGAAATCGAATAAACAAGCTGATGACCCCCTTTCTTTTTTTATTTTCCACTTGTCCTCACCTATTTTTCAAAGAACGCAGGCACGGTAATCAAATATATAAAAAAAGCCCCGAGCAAACGCACACATCAATGAAAATATCACGACGGGGTCTCATTGGTTCTTCCCGCTTGCGGCATGAAGATGAACAAAGAGTGCTGAAAGTCCGAACCCGTTGATGCGTTTTCTCAGAGCTCTTGCGTCGCTTCCCGATGTTGCGGCCGTCAGTGAATCGGGAAGATGGCGTTTATGTCGGCTTCGATCTTGGCCTCCGCCATGCGGCTTGCGATGGAGATCTCCTTGATGAGCAGGTTCTTCGCCGTATCCATCATTTTTCGTTCGCCGAAGGAGAGATCCTTGCCGTTCTTGAGGATGAACAGGTCTCTCAGGACCCGGGCAATCTCGTAAACAGAGCCTGTTTTGATCTTCTCGAGATACTCCCTGTACCGCTTGTTCCAGGCCTGCTTGTCGATGGCCACCTTCTTGTCCTTGAGGATTTCGTAAACCTTCGGTACTTCCTTCGCGGAGATCAACTCCCTGAGACCGACCGACCTGGCGCTATCCGTCGGAATCATGATCCTCATTCCGTTTCCGAGTATCCGCATGACATAGAACTTCTGCCGGCTTCCCATAACCTCGCGATCTTCAATCGTTTCGATGGTTCCGACTCCCTGCGCCGGATACACTGCCAAGTCGCCAATCTTAAACATTGCCTGAAAACCTCAATTTATTTTTAAAAACCGCGTAATTATAGATGAAAAACACCCAAACTGTCAATGATTATTATCCACAGCCTCCCGGTCGGTTAAGGCGCGGATTATATTTAGATAAAGTTTTGCCGGATGCTGTCGAGATCGCGGTCCATTTTGTCCGGATCTTCGGCCGAATAGCGGTTCACAACGGCCTTGAGGCGGCCGTATACCTCCGGATCCGACAGATCGTCCATCCGCCTGTAGATTCCCCGCCTTCTTCCGAGCCGATAGACCATCCTGTCCTCGCCGCTCAGGCCGAAATAACGGTCGATGACGGCGAGCATCTTCTCCTTGTCTTCCGGCAGCTTCCCCTCCAGTTCCTCCAGCAGATTCAAAATGTGATCGCTGATGAGCGTGCTCGAAATTCCCTCGAGGTGCTCGATGAAAACCCGAATTTCCCGCAAGACGTCCTCATCCCCCATAGGCCTGAAATCCCCTTTTTGCATCGTGTCGTAGAGGGCAGTCCCCCGGCGCACCTGCAGGGACCTCAGCCGGATGAAATCGGGGTTGATCGCATTCAGCACCCGGGCTGTTTCCACGGCGTGCTCCCGGGACCACCGTTCGCCCCCGAGACCGGGCATCACGTACTCGCAAAGCGAAATGCCCGAGGCAACGACGTTTTTGCCGCCTTCGATGTGCTCCGCCGCCGTGACCCCTTTCCGGATGAATTTCAACAGGGGGTCATAGCCCGTCTCCAGACCGATGTGGATGCGCGAAAGGCCGGCCTCACGCAGTTTTTTGAGATCCGCCACCGGTTTCCGCTTCGCCGTCTTGGACCGGCAATAGGAGGTGATCCGGCTTACCCGGGGAAAGGCCTCACGGATGAACCGGAGGATTTCGAGGAGGTCCTCGGTTTTCAGGATAAGAGAATTGGCATCCTGGAGAAAGACGGAATCCCCGCCGTAATACAGCCAGGCCGCGACCGACCGGAAGGCGTCCCCGTAGAGACGATCATCGGCGAAAACGGCGGCCGCGACCTCCCGGGATACGTCTCCGCCCTCCCCCATTTTCCAGGAAAGGCCCCGGATCCGGTCGGCGATGTCACGGGCCGCCTGGATGTCTCTTTTCACATCATCCACGGACCGCAGCTCAAAATCGCAGCCCTGGTAGGTGTGGCAAAAGGCGCATCTGTTCCACGGGCAATTCCTGGTCACCCGGATGAGGAGGCTTTTCGCCTCGCTGGGCGGCCTGATGGGGCCCTGTTCGAAGCATGGATTTATCGTCATGTGTTTATGCCGTTCCCGAAGTCAACTTCCGATGAGCTATAAATTATGCATGACCCTTTGTTTCGTCAATAAAGCCCGCACGGGAAATTCTTCTTCTTTAACCGTGGACCTGAGCCCGCAACCCTGTGGTCACGGCAGGAAAAACATGGGGTTCCTGGCTTTGTTGTGCTGCCGGATTTCGAAATAAAGGTAGGCGTTCTCTGAACCGTCACCGGGTTTTGCGAGCAGGGCGAGTTTCTCGCCCTTTTTCACCCGGTCGTCCTTTTTGACAACCCGGTCCTTCAGGTTGGTGTAGACCGTGACGTAATTGTCATCGTGTCTGAGGAGAACGGTGTCGCCGTAATACTTGAGGGGCGCGGAGTAAATCACCGTTCCGCCTGCCGACGCGACGACGGGGGAGCCTTCTTTCGCCGTTATCCGGATGCCGTTGTTTTTCATCCCCGTGGACTGTATGCCGAATTTCGAGGTGACCTTCCCTTTCACAGGCCACATGAACCGGCCTCTCGGCAGGTCGATTTTGCCGGGCGTCTGCTCCACGGGGGCCTTTTTACTCGCCCCCTCGGGCGTAGCCCTCGCCACCTGTTTCTTTTCCTCGGCGGGTGCCGGTTTCCAGGGCTTCTCCGGTTCAGCCCTGGCAACGGGCTTCGGCTCCTCCGCCGGAGCGGGCTTGCGCTCCGCCTCCGCCTTCTCTCTCTCCTTTTTTTCCTCCTCCCGTATCCTCTTTTTCACGTCTTCGAGCGTCGGCCCCTTTTCGGCGGGGGCCGGCTCATAAGGCTTTGCCGTCGCGACGGCACCGCCGGCTGTCTTCGCGGGCGGCTTTGCCTTCACCTCGGGCTTCGACGGGGGGCTTTTGGCCGCGGTCTCGGCTGTCGGTTTCGAGGATTCCACGGGCGATTTCGAAGCCGGAGCCGTTTTCGGCGCCCCGGACCCGGGGGGTACGGCCGTCTTCCCAACCACTGCGCCCTTTGCGGACATCTTCGCTGACCCATCGGCCTTCGGGGCGGTCTTCTCCTGGACCTTTTCCTCGCGGACCTTTTCCCTGGGCGGCGCGTACTCTTTCGCCACGGCGTCCCCGGTGCCTCTCGACGGCGGCGGGACGGCGGACGCCTTGCGCGGCTTTTTCTCGACAGGCGTGAGGGTGATGACCCTGTGGGCGTCGGGGATGAAAAGGACCGACCCCGCCGTCACCATGGCGGGGTCCGTGATGTTGTTGACCTCGGCTATCTCCTGCAAGGGGATGCCGTAGGCCTGGGATATTCTCCAGAGGGTTTCCCCGCTTTTGACGTGATGGTAAACGCCCCTGGCCTGGTCCGAGTCCCGGAGAAAGGGCGGCACGGCGGTGCAGGAGGAGAAGATCAGGAGCAGTACGACAGAAATGAATATTTTAATGCGAAAGCTCATCTTTCCCCAGGGATCGGGTATCGTGTTTCCTCACAGCCGCCGTCATTCCTTCCAGCCGTGTTCCCCGATGAGATTCACAAAGCGGCAGCCGCCGAGATCTTCTCTCTTGACATCCTCGACATTTTCGGACAGTCGGATCACCCGGTAGAGCGTCTGCGTGTAACGGCCTCCCACGGGGATCACGAGTCGGCCCCCGATCGACAACTGCTCCACGAGCGGCCTGGGGATATCGGGGGAACCGGCCGAAACGAGAATGCCGTCGAAGGGCGCTTCCTCCCGCCACCCGTAAGTCCCGTCACCCACCCGGATGACCACGTTGAAATAGCCGAGCGACTCGAGCACTTTCCTTGCCCTGCTCGCCAGGGTTGCGATGCGCTCGATGGTGAATACGCGCTCTGCGAGATCGGCCAGGATGGCTGTCTGGTATCCCGACCCGGTGCCCAGTTCCAGCACTTTTTCGTTTCCCTTGAGTTCCAGGGCTTCCGTCATTAGGGCGACAATGTAGGGCTGTGAAATGGTCTGCCGCTCGCCGATCGGGAGGGGATTGTCATTGTAGGCCTGCTCGACCAACCCTTCATCGACAAAGAGGTGCCTCGGAATCTTTCCCATCGCCTTCAGGACGCGCTCGTCGGTGATCCCCCTCGAGCGGATCTGGGATTCGACCATTTTGGCTCGCTGTCGCTTGAACCTGTCCATGACCGTCAGATGGCTTTTTTCTTCGGCGGGATCCGATATTGCTCCTCGACGGTTTTGTGCCGCCGGAAACCGACCGCCTCCCGGATGACAATCAGGTAGTAGTACCGGATCTTCGCGTACTCCCTGGCCCGGTTGTAGCGTCGGATCTCGCTATTGATCTCGCCGGTGATGGCGCGCTCCAGACGGGCAAGCCGATTCATGTCCTCCGGTCCCCTGCCTGCCGCCTCCCCTGAAAGCTCCCTCAGTGCTCCCGCCTTCCCTTCAATCACGCTTTCGATCCGTTCGAGTTCCCGGAGGGCCGCGGAGAGCCGCTCGCCTGCGCGGCCGAGCACTTCCGCGCTCTCTTTCAAAATTTCTTCCCTGGTCTTGTCGTGACCGCTCTTGAACACGATCGTCGCGCTCTTCAGGCAGATGATAATTTTTGATTTGTTACCATGTAAGTATGGAGTTTTCAACTGAAATCGCTTTTGTCTTTCACGTTTTGCTTTACAAGGACCGAAGATTTCGCTACTAAAGACCAGTCAGAAAAAAGGTCGAAAATCGCGGCGAGCGGTGCAGTCGCTCCAGGCGCAGCACTCCGACGCGAAAGGTAATCCTGGATGAAGGCGGATCGGCACATCATGTCCCGGGCCGTCCGGGAGGCATACAGGCGGAAAGAGGACGATGAGACCATGGAGCCCCTCGTTCTCTGCGGCGCCGACGGCATCCCTGTGGGCCGAATGCGCGGGGACGACAGCGTCATCTTCTACAACATCCGCGGCGAACGCGAAGTGGAGCTCACGCGGAGCCTGACGGAAGCGGGGTTTGACGAATTTCCCGTCGAGAAAAACCTCTTCCTCAATTTCGCCACCATGATCGAGTATGACAGAAGGCTTGATGCCCGCGCCGCCTTCCCGCCGGAGGGCGTCGTGCGGGACACCCTGAGCGAGGTCCTTTCCAAAAACGGCGTCCGCCAGGTCAAGATCACGGAGGCCGAAAAGGCCTTCCACGTGGGTTACTTCTTGAACGGGAAAATCGGCGAGCCCTTCCCGGGCGAGGAGCGGGTCATTCTCCCCACGCGAAAAGACGTCAGGCTCTTCGACGAAGCCCCCGAGATGTCGATCGGGGCGATCACGGAAGCCGTCGTGAATAAAATCTCGGACCCCCGTTACCGTTTCCTCTTTGCCAATTTCCCCAATGTCGATGTCGTCGGTCACATCGAAAACGAGGAGGCCGTCACCCGCGCCGTCGAAGCGGTGGACCGCTCAACGGGCCTGGTGCTCGAGGCCGCCGGGAAGGCCGGCGTCACCGTCATCGTCACGGCCGACCACGGGACGGTGGAGCACTGGCTGTATCCGGATGGTAGCGTGGACACGGGGCACACGGGTAGCCCCGTCCCGTTCATCGTCGTCGACGAAAAAGAAAAATTCACGCTGAGAGAGGGCGGTGAGCTGACAGACGTTGCGCCGACGGTCCTGAGGCTCCTCGGCCTGCCGAAACCGGCGGTCATGACGGGCTCCTCCCTCGTCGGGGAGGGATTTCGCGCCGTCCAACGCCTTCTCGTCCTCATCCTCGACGGCTGGGGCGTCAGCGACAGAAGGGAAGGTAACCTCATCGCCCGGGCGGCCACCCCCGTGATGGACGGGCTCCTCGCCCGTTACCCCCATACACGGCTCAAGGCCGCCGGTTCAGCTGTGGGCTTGCCCGAGGGGACCGTCGGAAACTCCGAGGCGGGACACCTGCACATCGGCGCCGGCCGGCGGATCTACTCGGACCGCTTGAAAATCGAGATGGCCATCGCCGACGGCACCTTTTTCAAAAATGAGGTTTTCACCGAAACCATGAGGGCGTGCCGCTCAAAGGGGACGGCCCTGCACCTCATGGGCATCGTGTCCTTCTTCAGCTCCCACGGCTCCATCGATCACCTCCTTGCCCTGATGGACATGGCCCGGAAGGAGGGGGTGAAGGACCTCTTCATCCACGCCATGCTCGGACGGCGGGGGGAGATGCCTGAAAGCGGCGCCAACTACGTCGAGGCGATAGAAAACAAGGCAGCCGAAATGTCGCGCGGAAATGTGGTGTCGGTTATCGGGCGCTACTGGTCCATGGATCGCGAGGAGAACTGGGATCGGATCGAGAAAACCTACCGGATGCTCGTTTACGGCGACGGCAGACACATTTCGAAAAGGGGTTAGGCCATGGAGATCAGGATCAATCAATCAAGGCTTTCTCTTGTCGAGGGGGATATCACGAAGGAAGAAACCGAAGCCATTGTCAACGCGGCCAACTCGGGTCTGCGAGGCGGCGGCGGTGTGGACGGCGCCATTCACCGGGCCGGCGGTCCCGCCATCATGGAGGCGTGCCGGATGATAGGCGGCTGCCCGACGGGCAAGGCCGTGATCACGACGAGCGGCAACCTGAAGGCCCGGTATGTCATCCACGCCGTGGGGCCGATTTACCGGGACGGGACGAAAGACGAGGCGGAGCTTCTGAAGAGCGCTTACCGGGAGTGCCTGAAGCTCGCGACAGCCCACAAGATCAAAAGCGTCGCCTTCCCCGCTCTGAGCGCCGGCGCCTACGGCTATCCCCTTGAAGAGGCGGCACGCATCGCCCTCAAGACATCCATAGACTACGTGAAGGAACACCCGGATATCGAGCTGGTCCGTTTCGTTCTCTTCGGAAAGGCCACCTACAGGGTGTTCGAAGAAGAGCTGAAAAAACTGACGGGCGCCTGATGGACACAGGCCCGGAGGCTCCGCCCCGTGCAGTCGAAGGTGCGCTTCACGTGAGACGCCTGACCAGGCAATCGGCATTGGACGGCCAGAGGCCCTCGAACTCAGTCGTCACCCGGATCGCCTCCGGGACGTCCCTCCGATCGATTTTTTTGTAGCCCTTCTTCTCGAAGAATTCGGCGGCCGTCAGCGTCAGAAGATAAAGGGCTCCTGCCCCCTGGGACTTCGCATATTCCTCCATCTCCGAAAGCAGGTTTGACGCAAAACCGAAATGCCGATAGCCGGGAGCTACGGTGAGGGATCGGAGTAAAGCTGCGGAACCGCACGGCTCGAGACCCGCCACCCCCGCAATCCGTTCACCGTCCCTGATCACAAGAAAATGCGTCAGCTGGGGCGTTTTGATATCCTCATGGGGCAGCCCTGTTTCGCAAAGTAGGGCCTTTATCTTCGGCCAGTCCTCGTATGCTGCAAAGTCGATATTCACCCCGGAAGGCTCCGTCTCTCGCCTGAGAGTTCCCCGCCTACTTCTTCGATTCCGCTAAATCAAGCACCTCCCCCATGATCCGGGCCGCCTTCCCCGTGATTTCCACGCACTGCAAAAATTTGTCACCCTCCCGATATTCCTTCACCTGCTCTGGGTCCATCCAGTTCACGTTCACGAAATCGCGGCAGAGGATGCTTCCGCCCCCGACCTCCTCGCGGAAACGCTTCATGAAATGGAAGGCGCAGGACCACATCTTCATGCTGGCCTTTTCGTCCCCGTTGATCCGGCCGTAGCGGAGACTCAACGCCGCGAGTCCCCCGACAGCGGCGCCGCAGACCTCCCCGTGGGCCCCGAGTCCCCCGCCGAAGATGTCCATGGCCTTCATGAGGTTTGAATCCGTCAGCCCGAGTTTTTCTTGCCCGACCGCAAGAACGGCCTGGCTTCAGTGATAGTGATTGAAGAACAGCTTCCTCGCCTTTTCCTGCATCTCCTGCGGTGTCATTCATCCCCTCCTTCTGTGCTCAAGCCTGTTCAGGCTTTATAGCCTGGATCCTGATGCTGACGAACGCGCGGGCAAGTCACCACTTTCACAATGCACGCCTCCACGAACTTATTTGAGCGTGCCTCGCATGACGGGGCCCAGAAAATCCCTGAACCGGTCTGCCAAATGGTCCATTTTCTTCATTTTAAAACCCCCGCCGGACTGAGATCCCACTCCCTCATTTACTCTGAATATTCAGTTTACACTGAATTGTATGAACCATCGCCGGAAAATCAAGGAAGAAAAAGGCCGGCTCCTAACTCCGCGCCGGACATGGGTTTTCTTCAACCGTCTCCCTCCCCAAACCGTTATCATTATTCAAGTTTTTCCGGCGGATGCCGATGTATGAGTAGAACATTGTCGTTTGAAAAAGGCAAACCAGCCGAAAGACTGGGACGCAAAGCCACTGGCCTACATCCCGGGAGAAACCGGGACACGGCAGCAGGGTTGCCAGGCGATGGCCGTATCCCGCCTTGATCAGCGGGTGCGGAACCTCTCCCCACAAGTGCGGCTCCGAAACCGGCTTCACTTTTATCCCTTCCATCACCGCCCTGCCACGGTTGCTTTGAGTCAAATCTTTTTCAACGATGACATCCTCTTGGGATGAAACCGGATTTGTTCTGTTCGCGAGCAGATTCAGTGAAGAATGATTCCTACACATTTCTGATCATTCCGCGGAGAAAGTCGTCCGTGAAAAAGATCACTCTTTCAGGCCGACTCCTTGGGGCCTTTGCGGTGAGTGCCGTCATTGTTCTTGCTGTTTTCTCCGCCGTTACTCTCGATTACGTCATCATCAAACGGGACAGGGCTGAGGTGCTCAGCCTGCGTGAGCTCACTGAAGTCCAGGAAAACCAGATCGCAACGCTAAGTGAAAAAATCGGCCAGTACGAGCAGACCCTGGCGACCCTTCAGGCCTTTGATGCGAAGATCCGCATGCTGGCCCGGGAAGTAAACAAAAAGACGCGAGTCGCGCTCAATCCCCCGCCCCGCGTCTCCTCTTCGCCGCTTGGCGTCGGGGGGTCAATCCCGGCAGACGACATCGGCAGGCTTCGGTCCGGGCGCATGGACCGCGACATGGACCGCCTCATTGAGGAGGCCGCCGTCCAGGAACAGAGTTTCCGGGACCTCATCGAATTCTTCAAAAAGCAGAAGTCCATCCTCGCCTGCACGCCCTCCATCTGGCCCGTCCGGGGGTGGGTGAGTTCCGAATTCGGTACGAGAAGATCTCCCTTCACGGGTCACGGCGAGTTCCACAGGGGGATGGACATTGCAACCGATCCCGGCAGGGAAGTTGTCGCGCCCGCTGACGGCATTGTTGTTTTCACCGGGATTGACACGAACATGGGAAGGTTCGTCCATTTGAACCACTCCCGGGGGTTCTCGACCTTTTACGGCCATCTCCTGAGAAGCGTCGTTCGCAAAGGCCAGGTCCTTCGCAAAGGCGACATCATCGGGTTCATCGGGAATTCCGGGCGAAGCACCGGCCCCCATCTTCACTATACGGTACTGTTCAACGGGGTCCCGGTCAACCCGCGCAAATATCTGAATTGAACTAAACAGCATCCCCCTCATTTTCGACTTGAAATATGGCCCGATTTCGATTAAATTTTCACTGGATTTGATCTAAGACAACCGAAGAAGATCGTCAATATAGCATCTCCACTGCCACCACGGGCGCGACATCTGTTAACCCCCAATTAAACCCCGCAAGAGAAACGCCACGATCATGTTCCGTAAACCCGTTGAAGTGATCATTGCGTGCGCCGTTTTCGTCCTGTTCGCATGCCTGATCCCTGCCTGTTCACAGGGAACGGGTCAGGCCGGTCCGGGAGGCACTCCGGCTATGGGCGACAGGGAGAGTGCCGCCGGCCCGTGGCTCGAACTAAAGCGGCGCAACTGGGAGAACAACGGCACGGACACACGCATCGAGAGAGACGGGTCCTATACCGTCAAGGCGATTTACATGAGAACCGCAAAGGAGGTGAGAAAGGGCGTCATATCCCCTGTGGAGATCCGTGAACTGGCACACCAAGTTGAGGATGCTGAACTTTTCGACATGAAGGACAAATACAGCGCGCCTTTCAAAAGCGAGTGGTCGTGGTGGGGCTATATCCTGACGGTAAAAACCGCCCGTGGAACAAAGTCCATCCGTTTCCACTCCGAGGACGACACGGTCCCGGAAAATCTCAAGAGGATCGTCGAGTCGATCACGAAGATGACGAAATGAACGAGCCGCCCGGGGCTATGGGCGGCACAGAAAGAAAGGAGGCGTTAACATGGGAAGCAGACGAAAGGTCGTGATGGGAAGTTGTTTCGCGGTCATGTTCCTCGCGGCCGTGCTCGTCTGGCCCGGCTGTGTCGATCCGGCCTGGGCCCTCCAGCCCCCCCGGCCGGGCGAGATTGAGCAGTTGCGAACCGAGAACAGACTGGCTCCGCGGACGGCGTACGCGGAACGTCTGGGCAATCACAAAGTGAACGCCTATCGTCTTAAATCAGCGATCATAAAGACACAGAGGGCCGTGCTTCGGTCCCGGGGGATCGGGGACGCGCAGATCAACGTCATGGCCCCTCTGCCGGCACCGCCGCCGGCCTGGCGCGGCATGCGGACCACAGGAAATGTGAAGGTCTTCGCGCTCCTCATCGATTTTCAGGATTACGTCCACACGAACAGCCGCGACACCATGCACAACAGTCTTTTCCTGCTGGGAAACCCCCTTCAGTACCCCTACGAAAGTCTCAGCAGCTACTACCGCCGGGCGTCCTACAACCAGCTGAACATAACAGGCAACACCCTGGAGTGGTATCGATGGCCTGGCAACCGCCCCGAGCAACCGGATATCCGGGCGATCATCAAAGCGGCCATCAACCATCACAATTCCCTCGGCCACGACTTCAGCCAGTATGACTTTGACAACGACGGCGAGATCGACTACTTCATGGTCTTCTGGTCGGGGCTTGCAGGCGCGTGGGCTTCCGACTGGTGGGCGTGGTATTCATTCGGCTTCGGCGACCCCTCCTTCACCGTCGACGGAAAGAGGCTGGGCGGGTATGCGTGGCTCTGGGAGGCGACCTCCACGGGGAGCGCCTTCACGCCGAGGGTCGCGATCCATGAAACGGGCCATGCCCTCGGGCTCCCCGACTACTATGACTACGACGATTCCGTGGGACCCCGGGGCGGGGTCGGCGGCCTCGACATGATGGACGCCAACCAGGGCGACCACAACTGCTTCAGCAAATGGATGCTCGACTGGCTGACACCCACCGTTGTGTCGAGCGGATCGAACACGGTAACGCTCGGCGCAACGGGGACTTCCCAGAGCGCCGTACTGGTCTGGCCGGGTGCCTCCTCGGGCAGCCTCTTTACCGAGTTCTTCATGGCGCAGAACCGCCAGCGGGCCGGAAACGACGCAACCCTTTCCTGCGACGGGATGCTCCTCTGGCACGTGGATGCCCGGCTCGATGCCTCGGGGAACGACTTCCTCTACAACAACTCCGGCTCCAGTCACAAGCTCCTGCGGCTGATGGAGGCCGACGGCTTCGAGCAGATCGAAGCCGGCGGACGTGCCGATTGCGGCGATTATTACAAATCCCCCTTCTTCCTCGGCCCCTGCACGACCCCTTCGAGCAGACGCTATGATGGAACCGACACCGGCGTGTGGGTCACCGACATCTCCAACCCCGGGAACAGCATGTCCGCGAAATTCCAGATCGGCGGCACGGGGGTGACGAGACCGGACTATGCCGTCTACGCCATGTCCCTCGACCGGAACGCCGTGCAGAAAGGCGACACGGTCCAAGTAACCTACTCGATGAAAAACCAGGGCACGGCCCCGACAGCCGTTATCAAAATGGCCGTCTATCTCTCGGAGGACACGACCATCACGACAGGCGACCAAGAACTGAAGAAATGGACGCTGCCCGGAAACAATCTCCCGTCCTGCGCTGTAAGAACCGAGACGGTGGCCGTCACCATCCCCGATGTCTCCGACGGCAACTACTACATCGGGATCATGGCCGATGTCGACGGCTCGCAGGCGGAGGTCAACGAAGGCAACAACACCCTGTCGAAGTCGATCAAGATAGGCACGCCCACGTGGCTTTCAGCCTATGCCGCCATGTCGCTGACGGACGAGCACCTCGCGGTTATGAGGGACTTCAGGGACCAACGGCTGGCAAAATCGCCGGAGGGGAAGCTCCTCAGCGAGACGCTTTACCGCCACTCCGACGAGGCCCTGAAGGTGATCATGGAAAACCCCGAACTCCTTTCGTCGGCAAGGACCATACTTGCGGCCAACAGGTTGGAGATATCAAAGTCGCTCAGGGGGGAAGAGGCCGTTTTGAGAAACCCGGACGACGTGGTGGCTTTTCTCGATGCATTTGCGGAGAAGTCGCCGATGTCTCTCAAGATGCTGGCATGGATGGTGAAAGACGAACTGCTCCGGAAGAAAAACCGGGGTGAGATCCTCTTCGGATTCCGCCTGAAAGCCGGTCAGAATGGCATTGCCTCGACCCACTTGCAGTCCGCAGGCGCCATCGAGCGTATTGACCCCTGAGGATGTCTATCAACAGGCAGGCTGGTTCTATCGTTTCAATGATCCCGGCCTGCCTTCTTTTCTGCACCTGCCAACTCCTTCCGGGATAAAATGCGCCTCCGATCTATCTGTCTTAAGTGTGGTCAGAATCTAAAGATTGCGACATGTTATCTCATCTTCCTACGAAAAAAGTATTAGATTTATACAGAGAAATATAATACTTTTTCACGACATGATTATTTTTGATATATAAGACAAATTATTACCTTATATATATTGACATAGAAAATAATATCTGTAAAATGGTTGCAAATGGCACATAATAAACAAAATTATCTCACCTGTTGATAGGAGGGGCAAGGGGATGAAAAAAGGGGTTGTGAATTTATTCTGTCTGATTTTACTCGCCTGTGCAGTTACACTTCCCGCTTCAAATGCCGATGCGATTGTGATGAGCCCGATCAATGTGGATGAAATTATCACCTTCCGGGACGGCCTCGGGCCTTCACCCGGTGGCTCCTTCGATGTTTACAGGGATGGTCAATATATTTACAGCAGCTTCTGCCTGGAGACGGATGAATACATCTCCTTCAACACGCCGTACAAGGTAATGAACATTTCGGGCGTGGCAAACCAGGGCGGATCCAACACGAATAGCGGTGACCCCCTCGATCCCCGGACGGCCTTTCTCTACTACCATTACATGATCGGTGACCTGAACCAGCTGGCACCAGCTTTCGATCCCGCATCGTCAAATAGCCTCGGGGATCTGCAGAATGCAATCTGGTTCCTTGAGGGTGAATATCTCGGGAAGAGCAACTATCTGGTTACGCTCGCCAACACCTCGGGCTGGAAGGACACCGGCCCCATCCGGGTTCTCAATATCCAGACGATAAACGGCGGCAACGCACAGGATCAGCTTTATTACGCGGCCGTCCCCGAGCCGGCGACCCTTCTTCTCCTGGGCTGCGGTCTTATCGGCGTTGCAGCCGTGCGAAGAAAAAGGAAAATCGGTTAACACACTCCCATCAACCACTCACATAAAAAAGCCCCGGGTGGGCATTAACACCCCGGGCTTTTTTAATCTGTGCTTCACGAAAACCGGGTTCATGGGTTGCGACACATCCCGGCGGCTCAGGCAGGTTGCAACGCAGCCTTCACCTCGTTCAAAAAAGACTGCTCGGCGCTGCTCACCCGGACTCCGCCGAAACCGAGAAACCCGCCTTCCTTAGCCGCATTCGCCGCTTTTTCCGCCACGGTCATGACCATCAGCTTGTAGGCCCGCGCCTCCTCGGGTGTGGCCTTGCCGTTCACCAGGTTCGCCGCCTCTTTGACACGTTCGAGAACAGCTGCCTTGAGGTTCGCCATCTGCCGTTCATGGTTTCCCTCACCGACCATTGCCTTCATGTCAGGCACCTCGGGGATGCTCTTGTCCCCCAGCATCGCGCCAAAGAGCTCGAGCTTTGAGCCCTGCCGAAGCGATTCGACCATTTCCGTCATGCCGGCCGCGGCTTCCTTGATGGCGCCGAAGATGCCGCTCGGATCGGATGCGGAGACACCGGCGCCGACGAGCGAAGGCACGATCCTGAGAAGCGTCCACTCCTCTGTCGTGAATGCGTCTTTTGCGGCCATAGGATCCCTCTCCTTTCCCACGTTTTTTCGAAAACCATTATCGGGCTGACCGGCCGGCCCGAAGTTTGATACCTCCCGTCTCAACGACATTCAATTATCTCTTTGCCGGCTTCGCTTCTTCACAGACCATCTTCACCAATGACTCCACCGGTGAGCCGGGGGCGGCATATCCCCAGACCCGTTTGTCGGCCCTGTACATGTCGAGGACGCGTCCGTTGCTCCCATGATGACGGCCTTCCGTTATTGTGAATTTTTCTTCGATACAGTTTATCAGCCACAGGTTTTGTGTTTCACTCAAAAGCTCGAACCCGGCGGTCGCGTATCCGTCCCTCCTGTAATCATCCATTTTTCGCTGACGCCCTTCGTCACTGTAGACCACCTTTGTCCATACCCTGATGGCACCCTCCTGGGCCTGGCGAATACTGGCCCTGTCGTAAAAATACTGATCGCCGTGGGAACCGGACCCGTAATAAACCCAATCCGAGCCTCGGGCGGCATTCGGCGATGCGGTGATGAGGATCACCACGGCGAAGACAACACCGCACAGCACAGATAGTATTTTGTCGTTCATTGTTGTTCCCCCTGTGATATGAAACACCGCGTGAAATTTGATAACACTTCGGAGGGATGGGGTCAAGGACGGCTTTTTGCCCGCTGCCGTCATAACGCTTTCACCCTTAAAAAACTTCCCTTTTCAATGAAAAGGGATATAATGATCGCAACGCTTCACCGGGCAATGTGAAGCGCCTGTGATGAAAATCGTCAACCGAAATGAAGCGATGCGGAGGTAAAGGATGGCCTGTTCACTCAACGCGCTCCAGGGGAACCTGATGCTTGCCGCCGCGGCGATCGTGGTGGCACTTGGCTTTCTGGGCTGCGAAAAGAAAGTCTACCTGCAAAGCAACGTGGTCGACCCGGCAAGGATCATAAGCGGCAGCATCGCGGACAGGAAATTCAACGTCGTGAGGTTCGAGACTTTCGGTCCCCAGCAGGAACAGATTTACGGTTATGTGCTTCATGAGGACGACGCCGACGTGCGGACGGACAGTGCCTCCGTGGTGAGGCTCGGGAAGATGAGTCCGCGAGAGGTTCTCGATGATTACGAAAAAACGAGGCTCGTGAAGGGATGGTACAGGGCGAGCAGCCCCGTCATCCGTGAGTGGCTTCGAGGTGGAAGTCTCGTCGCCCTGACCGCGAGCGACTTCATGCTGGATGTCCATCTGTGGGAAGACAAGGCGCAGGGCGAGAAGGAAAACAAGACCGTCATCATTCTGAACTACGAGGATCGAAGACCGACAGACAAAATGTAAAACCATTTGCCCGGGCGGGGACGGAAAAAGGCCTGTCGCCGATTCTTTGTCGCGGGAGGGAACACAGCGGCATTAATGTTTGCATAGGACCGTGAAATGTATTATTCGTTTTCCAGGCGGTTTCAGTCATCGGCAAAATCCGACAGGAAGGAGGGACGAGATGGAAGGAAAATTTGAGGTCTACAAGGACAAAGCGGGCAAATTCAGATACCGGTTGGTGGCGGCAAACGGAAAAACCATCATGGTCGGCCAGGGCTACAGCACCAGGGCCGCGTGCCTGAAGGGCATCGCGTCGGTGAAGAAAAATTCACAGAAGGCTTCCAACTTCGAGGTCTACCAGAACAAAAGCGGCGGTTACAGCTTCAGGCTGATAGCGCCGGAGAACAAGGAAATCATCGGCACGGGGCAATCCTACAGTTCGAGGGCCGGATGCCGCAAGGGAATCACGTCGGTCGGCAGGAAAAACGCCAGGGTCGCGAAAATCGTTGATGCGGACTGAGGGGAACAGCGGGATTCCGGAATGATGTCACATACCGTCAGGAACCGGTGAACAACTTGTGGCCCTTGGATCTTTCAAGTTGAGGGTCATGCTGCGCTTGTTTCGGCGCAAGTAGGCCGCGGCGGAGGAGATCTTCGCCTCCTTGATGAAGGGGGGCAGCAAATCCGCCAGGTCCAGCCGCGAACCCGAAACGATCTGCAGGACATCGGCGCCCAGGTCGGCCAGGCACATTGTTGCGAATGGCCCCGGTAACAGGGTTGAGAAATCAAGAATTTTCAGTTTCTTCAGAGGTCCGCCCATGTCATGTTCCACCTTGACTTGAAGTGAAGTTTGTCTTCGCAACATAGCGCTCCCGCGCTTGCGTTTCAACGACTCACGCCTTCCCCTTCCCTCTTGCCCCTTTTCGCTGAAGGGGAGTGCGCGATGAGGCCCAATCAAAAATGATGTTGATATACAAAAATCTGGCCCGGCGATACGGCCGAGTTCTTACCTCCTGCACCCCTGCGCGGCGGTCATGAAGTTTCTGTCGTCGTCATTCAAGACGCCGTTTCCGTCAAGGTCCGCACCGTTGCACCCGCCGTTCGCGCTGTCGCATGCCGCGCCCCCCCCAAAGTGCTCCCACCTGCCGTTGAAAAGAGTCAGATCCGAGGAATTTACAACGCCGGAGGCATCCAGATCGGCCGGCGCGCAACCGCGTTTTGCCCATGAACAGTCCAGGGTGTGCGGTGAGACGTTGCAAAGGGACATCTCCCTCCAGAAGGGGGTTTTTTCAAGTCTGACGTGTCGCGGATTTTCAGTGGTCATCCAGCGGCCGTCCGGGCCCATGCACTCGTACCCCTCCCCGCTGCGCCTCACGGGAGTGGTGCTTCCGAACCGGTTTTGATAACGTTCCCTGATCCAGGATTCCTGTTTGGCCAGAAATCCCGTGACGCGGTCCTGAATTTGTTCATCCGTCAATAGGGGGGCGGGTGTCGTGTCATTTACTCCCAGTTTGGATTCTATCTCGTCAATCTTCCCGTTTCCGATCCCGAATCCCCCGAGGTGATCAAGCGGGGACTCCATGTCGAACATCCGGGCATACAGGGCCGACAGGTAGACCCCCTCCTCGTCTTTCAACAGCCGCACAAGGCGGATCATGTTCCAGAGCGTATTTCTGGCCCCGTTATAAAGATCGTTCTGATTTTTAATCCGGGCGTACTGACAAAGACCTGCAGCGCTGAGCATCAGTTCCCGGACGTCATCGCGCATACTGCTCGTCAGCTTTTTAAAAAGCTCTGGTAATACCCCGTGAAACCATTCGGCGAATTTTAGTATGTCGCCCCAGGAAGCCCCCAGTAAGGCATCGTCGATGGATCGGCATGCGGTCATGACGGCCGGGAGCTTTATTTCGGGTACGGGGTGCTTCAGCCCCTCCGAGGATAATGCCCTGGCCAAATAGGCCATCTGGCACGAGTTGAAACTGCCCAAGTCCTGCGATTCCGTAATGCCGTCCGGCCGGCGCTGGCCGGCGGGCACCAGCGTGCCGTAGTCGTGCCACTCATCGACCGTCATCTGGACCATCCCGGAGGCCACAATGGCGTCAGCGGTCCTGCGGCCTGCTTCGGCTGCCCTTCGGGCGGCCTCCGCCAGATCGGCCGGCAGTCCGGGCGTGTTCGACGCCTCGAGGGCCGCGAGGCAGCCCATCGCGTAATCGGGGAAATTGTCGCGGGAGTTGTGATTGCCCCAGAAGGCCCCCTTCCAGGGCCCGGATTTTGTAATCATCCACGAGGAGCAGCAGTCAGAGATGCGCAAAAAAGAAGGCGGGCTGCTGAAGCCATACCCCGGAAGATCCCCGAAGACAAAGGTCGTGGAGAAATGGTGGGGTTCGTCAACAGCCTTGAAATTGAAATAGTACTCCCAGGGGTCGTTTCGGTAGGTGAAGAGCACCCCTTTGTAGAAACGATCGAGAATCTCCTTCTCCAGGTTTGAATCGTAACTCACGGGCGGCGTGACAGCCCCGCCGGCCCGTGTCCTGGAAATTTGCCCGCTCACTCCGTCGAGTTTCAGTGTCCAGCCCGGAAGCGCCTCTCGGCATGTCAGACCGGGATGCCCCGAGACCTGCTCATTGAAAACGAGCCCTTCGAACAGACGGATAAGCGTGACTTCGAGGTCCCGTCCCCCCAATGCCTGGTACCCCTTCCAGGCCCCGAAGACAGACACCCCGATGGGATTGTTGTCGGTTGGACCCGGCACAACCTCGTATTCGTTTCCGGTTCTGGCAATCATGGTCTTGTTGAAGACCGACGCGAAAACGGTATCGCCCGCCATGGCGAAGCGGTTCAGGCCGAGAACCGTCCTTTCTGCCCGTTCCCTGTAGAAGAGTTTGAAGGCGTCTGCCTTGGCATTCGGGTTCACCGTGGGCGGCGGGATCGTCGCGCTCGACGGCATCTTGGTGCAGCAGGCGGACGTCGACATGCAGGCGATAACGATCATTGAAAGAATGAATTCCGTCCGTGCCAAAGATCATCAACCCCCTTTCCCCATCCGGAATGACTCGTACGTCGACGGGCCATGCAATATGCTCAAGGTGCCGGGATATTCATGCGGTAGGAACGGAACATAAAGAGGCCATATCAAAATTGATGTTGATATACAAGTCCTGCCCTTATAATCTACTAAATGATCGCTGAAACAACAAGACGGTTACAAGGATAGCCATTCATTGCATTACCTGATGACCAGGAAGGGGATCCTACTCAGCCCGGAACAGGCGCTTGACGCTCTCACGGGTTATAATGTCCTATTCTTCGGTGAGGAGCACGGTTCCCGTACCGCCCACGAGGGGGAACTCGTCCTTCTTACCGGGCTAGCGGGGCGGGCTACCGACCTCGTTCTGGCCCTCGAGATGTTTGAACGCGATGTCCAGTCCACACTCGACGCCTACCTCGAAGGCGCAATCGCCGAAGACCAATTCCTTGAAATGGCCCGTCCCTGGCAGAACTACGGGGAGGATTACCGGCCCCTTGTCGAGTTCGCACGGACACACGCGATCCCGGCCATCGCGGCTAACGTGCCGCGCGAATTGGCTTCCCGTGTCGCCATGGCGGACGCGATATCGCCTGACATCGCCGGAAAATACAGCATGTACCTGCCCGAAAAGGTGCACCTGGACTCCGGGGAATATCACGAACGCTTTACCGCCCTGATGGGGAAGATGCCCCACTCCGTACCCATGAAGAAATTGAGTGTGGAGGGGCTCTACAAAGCCCAGGTCCTGAAGGACGCCGTGATGGCGGCCTCAATTGAACCTTACCTTGACCATCCTATCCTCTTCTGCTGCGGCCGCTTTCATTCCGATTACCACCTTGGAATTCCCTATCAACTCCGGAAGAACCACCCGGCTCTTAATATTGCCGTTGTGGCTTGTGCGGAAACTGTGGCGGGTTTGCCCATGGAGGATCGCTCGCGGATAGCCGACTTCCTCTGGCTTGATGCGTAGGCGCCAACGGATTCAAGTCTTGCCGCAATTCGGGATCAATCAGGCTGCTTTTTCCTGTCGATAATCAAATTGCCAAAGCCTGGCTCCAAAACATAGAAAAAAAGGCCTGGTCGATGCCAGGCCTTTTGGTTGTTGTTCTCGGGTGTTTACTTCTTTGCCAGAACCGACTTGGCGGCGATCCTGCCGAAAATGAGCGCCTTGCCGAAGGCTGTTCCCGTCATGTAGGCCGCACCGTGGACACCGCCGACGATCTCTCCCGCCGCGTAGAGGTCCGGAACCGTCTGCCCGAAGATGTCTACCACCTGCGCCTTTTCGTTGGTAAGAATCCCGCCGTAGGTGCCGAGGATATAGGCCGTCGAGGGGAAGGCATAGAACGGCGCCTGCTCGATCTTCACAGGCTTCCCAAACGCGGCAACGAGGGTTTTCCGGCCGAAGGGGTCGCTTCCCTTATCCACTCCGGCATTGTATTCTTTAACGGTCGCCTCCAGCGCATCGCCGGGTACGCCGATCTTTTGCGCCAATTCCTTCAGCGTGGCCGCGCTCTGAATTCGGCCCCTCTTCTCCAGGCTTTCAGTGCGGCCGAAGGGGTCCTTTTCTCCGGCTTTCTTGATGGCCGTGTCATAAATCTGGAAACCCATGGCGTCCTTCTGCACAAGGGCGGCGTCGCCTACCAGCTTGTAGGAGATCGATTCGTTGACGAAGCGCTTCCCTTCCTTGTTCACGATGATGGCCCCCTGGTAAAACATCAGGGTAAAATCGTCCTTGATGGTCTGGGCATCCAGGTCGAAGCCGTAGGTGGCCTTGATGTACGGCATGTCCTTGATGTCGGCGCCCATGGCCCAGGCCATTTTCAGGCCATCACCATTGCACCCGCGGCCGACCATGGCCTTGGAAAATGCCATGGGCGGGACAAACTTGGCCAGAAGTTCCTTGTTCAGAGAGAAGCCGCCGCTTGTAAGGATTACGCCCTTCTTTGCCCCGTAATACAGTGTTTTCCCGCTCTTTGTCGCCTGGACACCGCGGACCTTGCCGGTCTTTTCATCCACCACCAGCCTTGAGGCCGCGGTTTCCATCATGAACTTGACACCGTGAGCTTTCGCAGCGTCATTCAGAATCTTCAGCAGGTCCGCCGGTATCACGTAATGAGATCGCGGCACGCTCTGCCCGCTGGCGATGCCGAGCTTGATAAACTTCACGCCGGCCTTCTTCAGCCACTCGTATGTTTCGAGCTGGTTGTCCACGTATGCCTTGACCAGGGCAGGAACATTCTGATCCTCCCCGACCTTCATAAGATCCTTGTAAAAGAGGTCATTGGAATCCTTTACGTTCTCTTTGGCCTGCAGATCCGTTCCCGCAAAGGCTAGCGCGCCGCCGCAGATCAGGCTGCTGCCGCCATAGGTGGGCATTTTCTCGAGGAGAATGACGCTTTTCTTCTGTCCGGAGATCGAAACGGCAGCCGCAAGCCCCGCTCCGCCGGCTCCAACGATAACAACGTCAGCGTCCTGGTCCCATTTCTTTGGAAGTTTTGCCATGGCCAGCCTAGGATCAAGACCTGCGAACAATGTTGTTGCACCTACTCCCAGGGCTGTCACCTTGACAAAATCGCGCCGGCTCAGTCTTCCGTTTTTCTGATTACCCATGGATCGTACCTCCTTCCTGTTACGATGATTGATGGATTTAGCATATCCTTTTTCGTTTTGCATTTTCAGAAAAGTAAATTACTTTCTTTTTGTTCCTCCTCTATCACTCATCATTTCCCAGAGTGATGCTGACTCCCTCACGAATCCGAGTTTCCCCAGAAGCATGATAATCCCGATACCTTACACTCCCGAGAGGTTTTGGGTGCTTGGATGCACAGAATCATGTTAAAGATTAAGCCCAAATTGATCAAGCTGTAAAAACGGTTACCGGCAGGACCACTTTTTACGGGTGGCGGAACAATTGCAATTTCCGGATCAAAAGTGTACAGTCGTGAAGAATACGATTTAGAAAAGGGAGAAAATTTATGAGTAAGGACGTCATTGGGAAAGATACTGACAGTGCGGTCGAAAAAACAAACAAGGGCGAAGTTGAAGTTCTTGAACCAATGCAAAAGTCGACTCCCTTTTTCAGTTTCCGTTATTCATACAGGGAGATTTCCTCCGTGAACGGCCGGACCCAAATCAGGTCAAAGAAGAGGCAGTTTACGAACGGCAAATTCGAATCGGAAGATTTCGAGGGTACCCTGGGAGGCCATGTTTATGATCACATGGTTTCGGATATGCAGAAATACTACCTCAATTATATTGACACATTTTTGAAGCCCTTCTTCGCATTATTACCTTTTGGATCCAAGAACAGTAAAAAATAACATGAAAAATGGGGTCTTGCATTTCAAATTCTTTTTGCCTGCCTGACCCCATTTTTGTCTTCCAGACCCACCCATCCTCATAAAACCGACGGTGTCAATACGAAGAAAGTATTACCTGTCCTTCTTTTCTAATGCTTTTTCCTTAGATTTGGTTGCGAAAAAATAAGCTTGTGAATTCAACCTCTTTCGTATTGATTTTCCATAATTCCCATCGTAAAAAAGAATCATATTACTGCTCCTTCGTGAAACCCGTTTTTAAAAAGGAGGATTTGGTGAATACCCTTGTGCCGCTTTTGGCCCTTCTGTTCATTGCCCTGGTGTACGCGGCTGTTCGCGTGGAACAATCCAGAAGGACGGGCAGAACAAAGATCCTTGCTTTCATCGTTATCCCCATTGTTCTCATCGTTTTGTCGTTGATTATCACGGACGGCCGCTTCTACAAGCAACGTACCTTCAAAATTCAGAATTTCATCGTCCTTCGCTCGGGGTAAGATAAAATAGAGCTTGGGCACATGGCAACATGTAGCATTCTAATCAAGGATCGATCGCTGCGCTTGAAAGGAGATTGTGGATGGGCTTTCTGCTTCTCTTTATCGTGCCTCTATATATTATAATTGCTGTAATTGTTTCGAGGCGAACCTGGAAAAAAACAGAGAAAAAAAGCACAAAGTACTGGACTATAGCCTTCTTCATTCTTTTTCCCACATGTGACACGTTTGTCGCACTGATAGTAATGGGATTACTATGCGTCACCCATGGCGGGGAGCATATATACCAGACTGTTAGAGATGTAGATGGATATTTTGATCTTAGCATATATCATGACCCGATTGGGTGGCCCGAAGCCCTTCTAATAAAGAAAAATTTCAAATTCATAGAAATGGACGTAAAAAAGGTGGGTGAACGCACATTAACCACAGAACCGGGATTGTATCGATTCTACCGGGCAGAGAAAGGAAACCCACTGTGTAAAAGATATTACGAGGTTAGAGATCTAACAAATAAACACAGGAAAGATAAACTCCCTGACGAGATATGTGTTGCCGTGGAAAATATTCCACAAATAGGAAGCCGATATTCGTACCGACATTATGAAATGGAGCGTTACTTCATAGGGTTTCTGAAGATCGCAAAAGCTGAGACGAGAGTGACCGACTTCACAACGGGTAAGGTAATTGGTAGGGCGAATTCCTATCTCTGGTACGGTCCATGGTGGAACCTTGAGGACGATCTGGTTTACAAGTGCCCGCGAGAGTCCCGGGACATGCCTAGCATTCATATCACCCTTTTAGAGAAGGTCTTAATTCCATACAAGACATCAGCGGGAGGTGAGAAATGAACCGTGGGAACCTGTTGAATGTTGTACGGAAGTGGAAGCAAGAAGCAGAGCTTTGCAAGGCTGCAAAGGCAAATTTAGAGAAAGGTATGTATGGAGGTAGTGATAAAGCATATCTCGATGCACTGAGTGAAGCTGGATTTTCCGAAGAAGAAGCTCTCATATTCGCTAACAGATATAAGGTCCTTGCTCCAATGCACGACCCCTTTTCTGGGGCAGATATATATTTATTCGAAGACACTTATTCAGGCACGAAAACGCTCGTGCAAAGGGGTTCAGATACTTCATTCGATTCATTATCTAATGCATGGAATACGGTTTGCGACTGGCTAGTGCAAAATTCCCGTATCGCGATACTTGACAATACTACCACCCCACAAGTGTATTCGATGATGATGTTTTACAACAGCATTTTTGAAATGCGGGATGATGAAGGCAATTTGATCATCGGGGAGGGAGAGAAAATCGATCTCGCGGGTTACTCACAGGGAGCCTACGGTGCTGTCAGTTTGAAACTCTACGACATATTAACGGGACAAGACAGGTTAGACCACGTGTACGCATTTGCATCACCCGGAATTCCCGATCCTGACGGTGAAATCGGTCAATTGCTAAGTGATTCGGTCACAAACATTGGTGTAAGTTACGACCCTTTTTATGGTTTGGGTAAATATCTAGGATGGGGGACCGGCAGACTCTTCGGTGATGTTATTGAAATTCCGAACTGGGAAGGCTTTCCGCATAATATCCGTGAAATGAATTCCATGCTCGCGCTGATAGAGAAGCAGTTGGAAATCGAAACTATGGAAGAACTCATCAACTCATTGCAAAGCAATGGCGGTGGAGATGATGCTTTGCTTCTGGAATATAGCACGAAGCTTTCCAAATTGAGAGAACAGTTTTCAATTCTCAATGGCTGCGATGGTGACTTGGATGCACTGGGACTACCTACCCGAATACCAAGCATAAAAAAATGGATCGCACAGGCATTGGGTGCCGAGCCGCCTCGAAGGGACCCCATGTTTCTGGATCTTGATGGCGATGGGATCGAAACACTCGGGCTCGCGCAGGGTGCGTTTTTTGATCACGACGGCAATGGTTTCGCGGAAAAAACGGGATGGGTGTCACCTGATGACGGTATTCTGGTGATCGACCGTAACGGCGACGGCATCATCAGCAGTAATGTGGAGTTGGTAATAGGTTGGGAGTCTCTGAGAAACGAAAACATGAACTTTATCGATGCCGGGTTGGTCCTCGAAGAGCAAATCATAGACAATGTGCTTGATGCCAGCGATGCCGCCTGGGAGCAACTTAAAGTGTGGCGGGATCTGGATGGGGACGGTTTCTCTTCGGGAGGTGAGCTATTCACGCTGGATCAACTGGGAATACAGTCAATCAGTTGGGACCACACGGATGTAAATGTAACGGACGGGAAAGGCAACACTCAAATCGAGGCCGGAACATTTGTAAAAACCGATGGTTCTCTTGGAAATATCGGGAGTTTTCTCGTTGCCCGCGACACCACCGCCACCATAGCGGAGGAGTGGCTCGAGGTTTCGCACGAGATTGCTGCTTTACCCGATTTGAAAGGTTACGGCAATCTCTACGACTTGCACCAGGCTATGGCAAGAGAGGCTTTAGCAACAGAGCCGAGCGAACTTCTGATCGCGGTACAAATTGTCAGTACACCCAATCTCAAGAATCTCGTTGAAACTTTCATGTCAGCGGATGGTGTTGAGGCACGCGAACAGCTCATGGACGAAATTTTATTCCGATGGGCAGGAGCGTGGGGAATAGACCCTGCGAGCAGGGGTCCGAATATCGATGCCAGAAGACTCCATGTACTGGAGAAATTCTATGGGCAGGATATCGTCGGAGTTGGCGGACTGAACCCCAACGTAAATGCTGCACCTTTTCTGAATGAGGCATACAAGGAACTCTACGAGATGTACTATGGTCAGTTCATGGCCCAGACCCACCTGAAAGTCTTGTATGAGCAAATAGCATACCGGTGGGACGATGTATCAGACAAACTGACAGGCGATCCGAGCCTGGCCATTGCCGAGATTGAGGCACGGATGGCTGAAGACCCCGAGAAGGGCCGCGTGTTTCTTTCTGAGTTTGCCCGCAGTCTGAAGGGGTCCGGTGCAAATGAAATTATAGATTACATGTCGTTCAGGTCCCACTTCGCTGAACAGGGCGAGGATCTGACCTGGCTCATCGACTCGGCCGGCCTGTATGTCATGTCAGGCACGGATAATGGTGAAACGTTAAGGGGAAGAGACGTCGATGAGGCAATCGCCGGGGGTGATGGCAATGACAGCCTTTACGCCACAGCGGGAAATGATGCACTCTACGGGCAGGGCGGCAACGATTTTTTGTACGGCGCGAATGACAGTGACATCCTCGTAGGCGGCGCCGGCGACGATACTGTGTACGCCAGTGGCGGGAACGATATCGCTGATGGAAGCGCCGGCAACGATACCCTTAATGGCTCCACGGGCAATGACGTTTTGAGGGGTGGTGAAGGGAACGACACCCTCAACGGGGAATACGACAATGACCTCCTCGACGGGGGCCTGGGTGACGATATTCTCAACGGCGGTTCGGGGGACGACACGTACCTCTACAGCCAGGGGTCGGGGAACGACACGATTAACAGTTATGCCATCGGTTATGTCGGTCCCTATGCCACGGTCATAAATCAGAACGGTTTTGACACCATCCAGTTCGGTGAAGGGCTGACGCCGGACTCCTTCGAGTACATTGGAGAGGGGAGCAACAGGGGCGGCAACCTCTTGCTGCGAAACAGGGAAACAGGGGAGACGCTGAAGTTTGACAGGTGGCTGAACGGCGAGTATTACCAGGTGGACCGGTTTCTGTTTGCCGACGGGACGGAGCTGACGGCCGCTGAGGTCACCGAGAAAGTCAACGTCATTATCTCGGGCACCGAGGGTAATGATAATCTCAACTACGGCTTTGACGGCCGCAGAAACTTAGTTTACGGCCTGGCCGGTAATGACACCCTGCACGGGAAAAACGCAGACGACATCCTCGACGGGGGGGCGGGGGATGACGTCATTTATGCCGGTTACGGAGCCGACCTTATGGAGGGTGGTACCGGCAACGATACCCTTAATGGCTTCACGGGCAATGACGTTTTGAGGGGTGGTGAAGGGAACGACACCCTCAACGGGGAATACGACAATGACCTCCTCGACGGGGGCCTGGGTGACGATATTCTCAACGGCGGTTCGGGGGACGACACGTACCTCTACAGCCAGGGGTCGGGGAACGACACGATTAACAGTTATGCCATCGGTTATGTCGGTCCCTATGCCACGGTCATAAATCAGAACGGTTTTGACACCATCCAGTTCGGTGAAGGGCTGACGCCGGACTCCTTCGAGTACATTGGAGAGGGGAGCAACAGGGGCGGCAACCTCTTGCTGCGAAACAGGGAAACAGGGGAGACGCTGAAGTTTGACAGGTGGCTGAACGGCGAGTATTACCAGGTGGACCGGTTTCTGTTTGCCGACGGGACGGAGCTGACGGCCGCTGAGGTCACCGAGAAAGTCAACGTCATTATCTCGGGCACCGAGGGTAATGATAATCTCAACTACGGCTTTGACGGCCGCAGAAACTTAGTTTACGGCCTGGCCGGTAATGACACCCTGCACGGGAAAAACGCAGACGACATCCTCGACGGGGGGGCGGGGGATGACACACTCTATAACTACGGAACGGGAAACGACACCTATCTGTTTGCCGGAGACCACGGCCAGGACAAAATCGAGGATTACGACACGACGGCCGGCAACATCGACACGGTTAGACTGGGAGAAGGCATCGATAAACAGGCGGTTGTGATGTTCCGGGACGGGCAGGACCTTCTCATCTTCACCGATGATGATGATTACATCCGTATTTCGAGGCAGTTCCAGGCCAACTATGGCATCGAGCGGCTGGAGGTGACGGACGGCTGCTACATCACCCGGCAGGACATGGAAAACATCGTCAATGCCATGATCGATTTCAACAGTACCCAGGGGATGGACATCGTCCAGAAATACAACACACTAAGGAACGACCAGATCTATCAGGCAGTGCTTGCTCAGACGTGGCACCAGCAGCTCAACCCCCAGGGCTGAGCCGTCGGGCCACTAAAACATCAGGTCATTTCAGATTTTTCCTGTCAGCAGGGTGAACGGGCCGCTTAATCACGCCTGAAAATATCAAATTATCAAAGCCTGACCCCAGGATATCATCGAACCTTCATGCCGAAAGTGTGGCACTTGGCGCAGTGGTCCTCCGGAGGTTTGTGGGCATGATGGCAAGACTCGCATGCGAGATCCCCTTCGTGGGAGGCGTGGGGGTTGTGCTCCAGCCTGGCCGTCTTCTCCGCCAGTTTGGCATACGGACCGTGGCACCCCAGGCAGACGGCCGTGGGGACGAGGGCCTTTGGAGGGCTTTCTTTGTGGCAGGCGGCACAATCCATCTTTTTTGCCTGGTGGCGGTCCGCCAGGAATTTTCCGGCCTCGGCCTGAGCCGATGCATCAGGGCGCGGTGCAAACAGGGCCGTGGCAACAGCGAACAGGATAAGACATAGCGCGAGAAAAACAACGGGCATTCGACTTTTTGCCGGTTTCATCGATCAGCCTTTCATGTAAGAACACGGGGAGCAGTGTCAGTCCGATACCGCTCCCCGTCTGTTTTCTCTTGTCCGCTACTTCCAGGATTTCAGAGCAGCCGCTTTCTCACCGGCGATTCGCCCGAAAGCGATGCACTCCCCGATGTTGGCCCCACCCTGGGGATACTGCACGAAAATGGACCCCAGCTCCCCGGCGCTGTAAAGCCGGGGAATAGGCTTCCCGTATGCGTCCAGAACCTGTGCCTGTGCGTTTCTCCTCGGTCCGCCGAATGTGTTGTTGAGACCCGGCCATAAAGGAACAGCATAGTATGGAGGCGTGTCGAGGGGCTTCATGGTAGTGAGAGTCCTGTTGAAGTCCTCGTCCTTGCCCTTGCCGACGAAGCTGTTGAATTTGGCCACCTCGGCCGCAAGATTTTCAGGGTCGACCTTGATCTTCAGCGCCAGGTCCCTGATGCTCTCCGCCTTGGTGATCCAGCCCCGGGCTACCTCCTTGCTGTTGTCCGGGCTCCACTCATACATTTTGAGAGGGCCGGCCGCGCCCAGATTCGTCCGGACCAGGGGACCCGATGTCCGCCTTTTTTCGTCAAAGACCCACCAGACAGGGATGCGAGGCCAGGTGTATTTGACCGTATCGTACACGAGGGCATTCCAGTACCCCGAGTACCCGCCCAGCTCATTCTCAGCTTTGAACCGCTTCCCGTTCTTGTCGACGACGATGAAACTGCCCTGGCCGAGGGCCTCACCGAAAGCCGTCGGGAAATCCGGGAACTTGAGCTTCAAGCCGCCGCCCAGGACCGTCATGTGCCACAGATCGGCCCCTGCACCGAGGGCCATGCGGACACCGTCCCCGGTATTTTCGGGGTTGCCGTAGAAGGTCAGCGGGTAGGCCGGGAAATACGTTTTCAACATAGCCTGATTGAACTCGAATCCGCCGCAGGTGAGCACGACGGCCTTGGAGGCCCGGATGGCCATGTCCTTGCCGTCTTTTTGAACCCGGACACCGGCAATCTCCCCTGCTTTGTTCCGGATAAGTTTCCGGGCCGGGGTCTGCCAGAGGATCTCTATCTTGCGGGCCTTGACCTTCTCATCCAGGAACGCGAACAGGTCCACTCCCACGCCGGGCTTGCCGTCGGGCTTCTTGAGCTGGTAGGCTTTGATGGCGTTATTGCCGGGCCACTTCGGGTCCCTGCCGCGGGGAACGAAGGTGATGAACTCCTTTGCCCCCATGCTCGTCATCCAATCCTTGTTTTTGACCGAGTACTCGGCCCACGCCCGGATGGTGTCGTCGTCAATGTCTTTCGATTCGGGCATATCGACGTTCACTCTCGATGCCACCTCCATGTAGGCAATGGTGTTCTGAACATTGTCCGGAGAGAGGAACACGCCAAGGCACATCTGCGTATTGGAGGTATGCGAGGCCGCGGCCTGTTTTTCCAGGATGAGAACCTTCGTGCCTTTATCATGGGCGGTGATTGCCGCCACGGCTCCGGCACCGCCGTATCCCACGACAACCACATCGGCAGTCCTGTCCCATTTCTTCGGCAGATCCTCCGCGGCAGCCGCCGCACCCGAAGGAAGCCCTGCGACGGCAAGGGCCCCTGCCCCCGCCGCCGTGCCCTTGATAAAGGTTCGCCTGGTGATCCCTCTCTGCTCTTTTCCATTTTCATCTGCCATTAAATCTTCCTCCTTTCACGCAACGTCGATTGGTTGACCACATCTCTCCATTTCTTCAGAATTCATTGCTCAACAGTTTAGCTGATATAATTTTTATTGCCGGATCATATAGGCACAAGGGTCTTATTCGACAGGTATTTTCTTCAACAGCCGGAGCGCATCGTGGCAGGTGTAGGGATATTTTTTCCGGCGTAATCAGCATCCCCGGGATCGCTTTCGGATATATTACCCTTCGATAATGATACCTTGGCTGCTTTAAAACTTCAAGGCCGCACGCAGAAACTTACAGGCTTTCTTCAACGAATCGAAAGACAGCTTCCAGGAGGACTTCGCGAGGGAAGCCGTTCCTGTCGATCAAGGCAGGCATAAACCTGTCCTGCGAAAAAGGCATGGCGACCGCCCAGTGATCGGCCCTGACGTATCCAAGAAGCGTGCTTCCGGGAATGAGCTGGTCATAGAAGATCAACTGGCTGTCATTCCGGGGGTCGATCAGGGCCAGGCGGTCATAGGAGACCCTGAGAACCGTGGAGATGTTTTCCCTCTCGGCAAAGGCTGCGAGCGAAAAATACTTTACCGATGCCGGGAGTCGGTATTGCGATAGCCATTTCTGTCGGACCGAACGCTGGATGCTTGCTATCGGGTCACCGACCCCGCCCGGGCAATCAACCAGGGGGTTTTTCCCCAGCATTTCCCTGTAGGGTTCATCGATTGCATCGGTCAGCGGTGATCCCCCGACGACGCCGGCAATAGAAACGACCGCCTTCACCCGTCGGACAATCTCCGGGTATTCCACGAGGGCCTGCAGGATGTCCGGCGCACCTTTCGAATATCCGACCAACACCACTTGTTCATCCTGTGAAAGTTCCACAGCCATCAGGGCATTGCGGATCAGCCCTGCATTGTGGCTGCTGCTCGACCAGCCGCTGACAGGGAGATCCCGCGTCCGGTATCCGTACCGCTCGACATGCACGCGGGCGAAGGAAAAGGCCTTGCTGACGTCGATGCAGTCGTTGTAGAGCCCGGGAACAAAGAAAAACCGAAGCTTGAGTTTTGCCTGTCCGAGCGAGACCGGTTTGGACGTCGGATTCGGCTCTCCCGCAAGTCGCAGTACCACCTCCTCACAGGGGCGGTTATAGGGCAGTTCGTCCCCGCGGTCTTTCTGGACCGCGCAATAGATCTCCCGAAAACGGCCGCGGCCGTCCTCGATGTCTGTCATCGAAGCCGGGACCAACGTGAGGGGCGGTGTCTCCAACGTATAGGGAAGAAGCGGTTTACAGAGACACCCGGTGACAAGAAGGCAAATGAACGAAAGGGCAATACAAATAAGCAATCGGTGATCCGCGCGGTAGTCGCCGCGTCCGGCACCTGTGGGAGATATATTTGACCCTGTTGGATTGCTTCTTATCATCGAACTAATTTGACGGCTAATCAACCAATCCGCCCAATGTCATTCCCATCGGGAAATATACCGTCAGTCCCGTATAGACCGTTACTACATTTTCCCTTTCGTTCACATAGCGCGGCTCGTTCCCTACCCCGAAAAATAACGAGAAAAAATCCCTGCTGAAACTCATCCTTGCGCCGAACGGTACAGATTGGAACTCGTGGTCATCTTCATCATTGAATTTCCATTTTGCATACAAGCAGAACCCGATATCCGTATTTTTAATATCAAATAATAATTTAACCATGGGTCCATGTGAAAAATTATTCGCGTCAAACATGTCATCCGTATAGTCATAACCCAATGCCGCGCCGACTAAAAATGTTTGAAAGAATTTGGAGACTGCCGAGTCCTTGCCGATCTGAGGGATGACATACAGGGCCAAATCCGCTTCAACGCCCCACCTCGAATTAACACCTTGCCTGAGAGGCGTGGATATGTAGGGTGTCACCTCAATGATTGGAACCAATCTGCCCAGTTCATAATCCCTTCTTACCGGTTTATATGCTACATCATCGAACATGGGAGTTATCTCCTCGTACTTATAAATCTTGCCCAACAGACGACCCGGTTTTTCTTCAGTTTTTATATTTACGATATAATTTCCATCAAATGACTTCGATATCGTTTGAGTCTTATAGGCATTGAATACGGCGGTTATGGTCTTTGCCACTTCAGCTGTCATGAGCTCTTTTTGTCCTTTTGCGTTTTTCATCATACCGTCGCCGTAGACGGTCATGTAATTGTCCTTCAAATTGAATATGGCCTTAACTCCCTCATCTGAATCACCGTTTATCTCTTTCATCTCTGTGATAATATCGAGATAATCCTTTATTTTCTCTGTGGTCTTGATGCTGATCTCGGCCCCGTCTTTGTCCAGCATATCATGAAGAGCCCGCGCACTGATGTTATTAACTTCTGTGCGGGGTGTTAAAACATGTCCCGGAGCGAAAAAATCTTCAAGGTAATGCGCCGCAAAGGCGCTGAGGACCAAAGCCCACGCCAAATTTCCCCTTACGGCATAGAGTTGGGCCAAATCATGAAACTCTGTGAACTTGGTTAACGTCTTTCCCTGAAAATGGTCTTCATTATACTTGGACGCCATTATTTTATCTATCAACGGTACTTTGCGGGCACTCAATAAATTTTTTGCTTTGGAACAATCCACTCCGCGATCGACTTGCATATCCGGACCATACAATTTTATTAATTTCGACGGATCGGTCACGTCGTCAACAATCTTTGACAAGTATCCGTAATTCATGCTGTCATTTTCTGTGAAACATGATTTCAGCGATTGCACTTCGTCCTCGCTTAACAGTCCGGTCTTTTGAGCATGCGCCAGTGAAACTAAAAATGCATTCCTCGATATTAACACATGCTCCTCACCGCTCATGCCGTGAGCCTGGCCGGGAATGACCGATAGTATGAAGATGGCCAGCAAGATGAACCGCAGGTTTATTCTAAGCATTTCCCCCCCCTCCTACCTTTCTCGAGTGTCCAGCATATCGTTCCAATGGCGGCAATAATTTCTGCAATCGGTTATGGATCTCTCAGGCAAGTGGATGCCCGCCCGAAGCAGAGACCCGCAGAGGCTATTCTTTCCCCCCGGGGAATATGGGTCCCGGTTCTCTCCTTCGATATTTCGCTCCGGGGCCCGCCGGGGCCGCCGGATTCGAGAGATCATACACGCAGTCCAGGTAGGCTTCCAATTCTTCCCACGGGGCTTTCCTGGAATAATATTCCATGATGTTTCTGCCCACATCCGTCAGATTATGGATCCGGCGGGACAGTTCGCGATCGGTTTCGGCCTTCCCGTGGGCCGCGCTGTCCTGCAGACTGTAAGCACGAAAACTTCTAATCGACCCGGGGTTACGCTTGCCGCTGACCTTCTTGCATTCTTCCCGGCCTGGCTCGTCCCTTTCCACGTGAGAATCCGTGAAACTGTCGGAAACCATATGGATGAGCACCCCCATGGCGAAGAGACGAAGGTTCTCATCACCCCTGCGCTCTTCGGTCTTATCGTTCACGAAGAGCGTGTGGATGGTGTCGTCCCCCGAAGTGAAAAGGCTTTCGATATCTGCGAGGCCCATCTTCCTGATGCTGGTGCTTCGGTTGACTTCGCCCAGTGCAATGCCGTACATCAATTTGGCCCAGGCCATGATCTTCTGCTTGGTCTCGTCGGCGAGTTCCTTCTCGCTGGAAGCCATGGAGTGAAGGAACTGCATATCGCCGAAGTGAGAGCGGTAAAGCACGGGGGTCCCTGGCGCAGTGTGATACTGCCTTCCCGCTTCAGCCTGCCTCTTTGCGTCCATGAACAAAAGTCCCCAGCATTCAGGGTAGTTGATAATCGTGATGACCTCTCCCGTCGGGCAGATCCCCGTTCTCGCCTCAGGCAATGTGAACGGCGGCGCGTCATTCCAGCATACACCATCGAGAACGGCGGATGGTGCGGATTTCTGAACCCCGGGTTGAGGGCGGCTGCAATCCTCTCCTTCACACCCGAAGATCCGGTGGGCGATGTGCTCATGTTGCGCCTTTGAAAAGTTCTCGGCAAGTTCCTCCGGAATATGACTTCTCAACTTCTTGATCCACGAATCCAACTTCCAGATTTGCTCCTCCGTCCGCACGGGAACAGGTTGTATTTTCCATGCTGAGGCTGTCTTCACAAACCCAAAAAAAACAACAGCACCGGCGGCAACAACAGTAAGAATCGTCAAGTGCTTGATCATAAATTGCCTCTCACCCCACAAAGGGTTCCCACTGCGGAGGCCGGTCTATTTTTTCGGCATCTTCGACATGCATATACGACGGATGGAGGTAACGACGGGCGTGGCAGAACCGGTGGTAGCGGGGGTTTGACCTGATAAAGCGTCTCCAGAAAGTCCTCGCGGTTACAATGTTCTCTGAAGACGGATTTTCTTCCATTCCCACGGCCGGTAACATGGTAACCAGCGCCAAGACATTCTATGCGCAAGGGACGGACCATGACTGACACCTAACGCATCAAAATTTTCATGTCAAGAAAATAGACCTTCATCCACTTGCGCGAATCCCGCTTTCACGCTGCAGATAGTGTCCCGTCCGGGCAGGCAGAAAGCTCTAATTTAATCCTGACTGCCGAATCGGCCGGCGAGGGTCAGTAAAACGCCCGAGAGAAGCACATAGGCCAGAGCGACCGTGTAATGGGCGTGCGATGCAACCCCCCAGGGCAGATAGACCGCCCCGGTCGGCAACACGGAATGGATGATTCCGAAGAGGCTTAAAAAAGCGCAGGTCATTGTGCAAAGGGCGGCGAGCCTCGGCCTTCGGTCGATCACAAAGGCCAGCATGCTGCCCCAGAGCAGCGCCGTCACAATGAAGCCGTTGCTGAGCATGGTCAGTGTCCGAAACAGGAGCTGCAGATGCGGCGGCAGCCGGTCAGCCGCGACTTCCAGCGCGCCCAGGAATTGGCCAAGAATGATAATGACGAGGTTCGCGATGACCGGCATGAAGCTGAAACTCACGGCCGGCGAATGGGCTGCGGGTGTCTCCTTGTAGGCCTGGTGGACAATCTCGAAGCCGATAAAGATGAAAATCGGGGCCAGTACCGCGCGAGGGATGAGGCCCACGAACAGGGACAGGAGCCCCGTGACGGCGGCGATGCCGACCAGCAGCCCGGTCAGGAGCGTGTACCAGTAGGTGGCGCCCATTTTCTTGTACGCCGGGTGGCCGATATAGGGTGTCGTCTGCGCCACGCCGCCGAAGAACGCGGCCGCCAGGGATGTGAATGCCTCGGTCAGGAGGATGTCCCGTGTTCGGTAGTCATCCCCCGCCAGGCGCGCGCTCTCGGTATTGTTGATCCCGCCGATGATGGTCATGATGCCGAAAGGGATCGCGATGGGCAGGTACTGAATGCTCTGCGGCAGGGTCCTGAGGAAATCGACGGAGAAAACCGGGAGACACAGGGTGATCTCGAAGGACGGTGCCCTGAACTCCGGCAGGTATCCGCTGTACCCGAGGATGAAATGGATTGCAGTTCCCAGGAGCACCGCCACCAGCACCCCGGGCATGCGGCCGGGCAGCTGCATCCGGCCCAGGAGGGCGGCGAAAATAAGCCCCAGGGCCACCATGCCCACGACAACCTCATTGAAGATCTCCACAAGGGGGAGGAACCCGAGAAGCAAAAGCCCCACCCCGGCGATGGACCCCAGGAGGCCGGCCGTGGGGATGATGCGCTGAACCCACGCGCCGCAAAAGGACGTGATGACCTTCACAACACCGATCATGAAGAGGGTGGCCACACCGATGTGCCAGGTTAACTCCGCGTCCCGCGTGGCAACGTAGGCGGGCCCGAGCACGGCATAGACGAGACCGATGGATGAGGGGGTATCAAGCCCGAGGGGCATGGCGGTGACACCCGTCCGGCCCGTTTTCTTCTGGAGCCGGACGGCCAGGTACGTATAGACGAGATCGCCGAAGAAAACCCCGATGGCCGTCCCCGGAATCATCCGGGTCAGGATGATATCCGCGGGGTAGTTGAAGGTGATCATGAGGATGGAACTCAGAAAGACCACCACCCCGAGGTTGTCGAAAAAAAGGGCGAAAAAGGCGGTCGCCTCCCCCCAGAACCTCCTCTGGCTGCTCACGCCCCCTCCTTTCATCACGGCACCCTCCTGCCTGCTGTCCGATTATCAAATAACAAGGGTCCTATTCAACAGGTATTTCCTCCGACAGGCGGGATGCGACAGCTTTCATGGCTTGCTGATAGCGTGTCAGGACCGTGACAGTGAAAACCAGCCTGTCCCCGTTTCTCCCCGATAACCCCTGTTTGACATCATAATGTTATGATGTTACGCTGCTATCGGAGGTAATAAAATGAGCGAATCGGCAAAACGTTCAACGATTTATCTGGATCCCAAGCTTCACCACGCCTTGCGTCTCAAGGCGCTCCATACGGGGCGGTCCATGACCGATCTCGTCAACGAGGCTGTGCGGATGGCCTTTCGCGAAGACCAGGAGGATCTTTCGGCCTTTGACGCGCGTGTCCGCGAACCGGAAATGACCTATGAAGCGTTTCTGAGAGACCTCAAGAAACATGGGAAGATATGAACTTTTCTTCAAGAAGTCTGTGTCCAAAGATCTTCGGGCCCTTCCCCGGCAGGACGTCCGGCATATCCTGAAATGCTTCGAACAGCTGGCGGACCCCCGTCCCGCCGGATGTGAAAAACTCTCCGGACAGGAACGGTATCGATTGCGCCGGGGGATCTACGGAATCATCTATGAGATTGACGATGATGCCCTGAAGGTCACTGTTGTCAAGGTCGGCCACAGGCGGGATGCTTGCAGGACCAAAGGATAGCGGTCACAATCCGGGGATGAATAGCTCCGGCAGAAAAACAAAGGAGACAGGCTGCTTTTTCGCTCCAAGAAATATAGAATCATCAAAGTCGGATTACGAAACCTGATTCTTTTCCGTTTAGAAACACGTTGAAATAGATGACACGGCCCCGTCTTCACTGAATCATAACACAACAATCCACCGTCGTGAGGAACCCGTCATGAAAAAGGAACAAAAATTTTCCATCCTCTACATCCTGTTGGCCCTCTGGGCTGTCCTGCTCATCCAGAACTACCTCACCACCGCGCTCAGCTCCCAGGTCATTCCTTACAGCCAGTTTTTGAAATTGCTCAAGGAAGGCAAAGTCACCGAGGTGGCCATAACGGCAAACCGAATCGAGGGCAAGATGAAGGTTGAGGGCAAACCGGAAGAGACGCAGTCTTTCCGGACAGTCCGGGTGGACTCCGACATCTCGGAACTGCTGGACAAGTACCAGATTAGTTTCAAGGGCGAGATCGAAAGCACTTTCCTGCGGGATATTTTCTCGTGGGTCTTCCCGATCGCCATTTTCGTAGGCCTCTGGTATTTCCTGATGAGGCGCATGGGCGGCGGTCAGGCGGGTTTCATGACCCTCGGCAAGAGCAAGGCTAAAGTGTACATGCAGAATGAAATCAAGATCACCTTCAAGGACGTGGCCGGGGTCGATGAGGCTAAACAGGAATTGATGGAGGAAATCGAATTCCTGAAAAACCCCCGCAAGTTCACGGAACTCGGCGGCCGGATCCCCAAGGGAATCCTCCTGGTGGGGCCCCCGGGAACGGGAAAGACCCTGCTGGCCAAAGCCGTGGCGGGCGAGAGCGGTGTGCCCTTCTTCAGCCTGAGCGGCTCCGAGTTCGTCGAGATGTTCGTAGGTCTCGGCGCCGCGCGGGTGCGCGACCTCTTCGAGCAGGCCAAGCAGAAAGCCCCCTGCATCATCTTCATCGACGAGCTCGACGCCCTCGGGAAGGCCAGGGGATTCGGGATACCGGGCGGCGGTCACGACGAGCGGGAACAGACCCTTCAGCAGCTCCTGACGGAGATGGACGGGTTTGACCCCAATGTGGGGGTCATTCTTATGGCCGCCACGAACCGCCCCGAAATCCTCGATCCGGCCCTTTTGAGACCGGGGCGCTTCGACCGCCATGTCCTTGTCGACCGGCCCGACAAGAAGGGACGGGAGGAAATCCTGAACGTGCATGCCGGGCGTGTCAAGCTGGCCCCGGATGTGGACTTGGAAAAAATCGCCGGGATGACGCCGGGCATGGTCGGCGCCGACCTCGCCAACCTCGTCAACGAGGCGGCGCTGCTCGCCGTGCGTCACAACAAGAAAGAGGTGGGGATGGCGGAGTTTGTCGAATCCATCGAGCGTGTTGTCGCGGGCCTCGAAAAGAAAAACCGTCTCATCAACCCGCACGAACGCGAAATCGTCGCTCACCATGAGGTGGGGCACGCGCTGGTCGCCCTGTCGCTCCCGGGGACGGACCCCGTCCAGAAGATCTCCATCATCCCGAGGGGCATCGCAGCCCTGGGGTACACGATGCAGGTCCCCACGGAGGATCGCTTCCTCCTGAGAAGAACGGAATTGCTCAACCGGATCGCCTCCCTCCTGGGCGGCCGGGCCGCCGAAGAGATCGTTTTCGGCGACATTTCCACGGGGGCTCACAACGACCTTGCCCGCGCCACCGACATCGCCCGCAGCATGGTTAAGGAATACGGCATGAGCGGCCAGGTGGGACAGGTCTACTTCGCCCGGGAGAAGCGCTCTCCCTTCCTCGACATGGCATCCCCCGAGGGCGGTGATTACAGCGAAGCCACAGCGGAGATCATCGACGGGGAGATCAAGACCATCATCGACGGCCAGTACGCGAAGGCCAGGGAGATCCTTACGGAAAAAAGGGACGTACTCAAGAGGGGTGCAACGCTTCTGCTACAGAAGGAAAAGATCGAGGGAACGGAACTTCTGGCCCTTATGGGGAGCCAGCCGGCACAGCCGCCACAGGCCTCCTGATTCCCATTCCATTAATCATTTCGTTCACTCTGGTTTAACGTTTCTTTTAAAAAATTGGCCTTTTGAGGCGCTTCAAGATGGCCACCTGTAACGGATGTTTCGCCTATTCCTTTTACAAATCAATGACTTGTAAAATATCTCCCGGTTTATCCTGATCATGGCACGCTCTTTTCTATATAGAAGGGCAAATACGAAAAAAACCGAGGAGGACCTCGAAATGAAAAAGACACTTTCTACCCTGATACTCACCGTAATAGTCGTTCTGATTACCGCAACCTTCAGCTTTGCAGAGTTCATGGCTGCAGGCGCCGACAATTTTCCCTATTTCCACCTGGGAGCCCTGATCGTGGGGGGCCTGACGATCATTTCCTTGAAGCAGAAATACCAGAAACTGTACCTCAGTGAAGCCGTTGCCAGCTTCGCGATGTATGCGGTGCTCGTGGTGCTGTGCACGGTCCCCGTGGCCGAGACTGTGAAGAACCTGATTGGCTAAACAAAAATGAACGAAAGGAGCCGGCACCGTCCGGCTCCGGGACTACACCATGAGAATCGGAATTAAAGTACGCAAGGGAAGCATCCTCTCCGCCATCCTGGCTTTCGGCGCCTGGGGATTTTTGATTGTTGCCGGATCGTTTGTCGCCTTCTGGCTCGGACTTTTGATTGACGAGCAGCTCAGGACAGAGCCTTACTTCATGCTCGGACTCTTCCTCCTCGCCATCCTCTTCATTATCGGCAGACTGTGTCGGAAAGCCATGGAGATGCAGGACAGGCTGAATGCCGGCCTCATTCCCCCGAACGAAAGGAAGGCGCTCAGGGATCTGATGAGGACGGGTATTACCTTCCGGCACTAGCCGATGGGACATCCATCGAGCTTAGACCTTATCGCAGCAGGGCCGTTTTCGGCCCTGTTTTTTTTCGTTTCCCGCCTGATCTTAACGGATAAAGAGGACAGGCTGCTTTTCCACGCCGGGAAATATCAACTCATCAAAGCCTGACCCAAAATCTGACCGTTGACATTCAGCGGGCGTCGTCATATAGAATCGCTCCTCAGGAAAGGTCAGGGCATTTCATACGCAGGTCGGCCACCGCCTCTTCGGGACTTCGGTGGCTTTATTGCTTAGCGGGAATGCTGTCCACATTTTTACCTCCCGCGAGAAGAAAGACCGGATAATCCGGAGAAAAGACACTGATGAGAAAAGACAACATACGAAATATCGCCATCATCTCCCACGTGGACCACGGCAAAACAACGCTCGTGGACGGCATGCTGCGGCAAAGCGGTATTTTCAGGGCCAACCAGACCGTTGCCGACCGTGTTCTCGATTCGATGGACCTCGAAAGGGAGAAGGGGATCACCATCATGGCGAAGAACACCACCGTCTGGTACGACGGCGTGAAGATCAACATTGTCGACACACCGGGTCACGCCGATTTCGGGGGGGAGGTCGAGCGGAGTCTGAACATGGTGGATGGCGCCCTCCTGCTGGTCGACGCCAGCGAGGGCCCCCTGCCCCAGACGCGTTTCGTCCTCAGAAAAGCCCTGGAGAAGCGCCTGCCCGTCATTCTCGTGATGAACAAGATCGACCGCGCCGACGCCCGAATCGAGGAAGTGATTGACGAGGTTTACGATCTCTTCATCGATCTCGATGCCTCGGAGGAGCAGATCGAATTCCCCGTTCTCTACACCAATGCCAAGCGGGGCGTGGCCCATCTCAAGCCGGGCGACGATTCGCGGGACCTGGGTCACCTCTTCCGGGCCATCATCACCCGCATCCCGGGACCCGAAGGGAATGACGCGGATCTTCCCCAGTTTCTCATCGCCAATCTCGATTACGATTCCTACGTGGGGCAGATCGGCATCGGACGGATGATCAACGGAACCCTGGAGAAGAACGGCGTCTACACCCTCTGCGGGAAGGAGGGGAATACCCCCGGCATCAAATTCACCGCCCTTTACAGTTTCCACGGCCTCAAAAAGAAACCGGAGGAGAGGGTCGAGTCGGGGGATATCGTGGCTGTTGCCGGTGTCGAGAATATCAGCATCGGGGATACCATATCCTCCCTGGAGAATCCGAGGCCCCTTCCCCGGATTTCCATCGACGAGCCGACGGTATCCATGATCTATTATGTGAACAACAGCCCCTTTGCGGGACTCGAGGGAAAATTCCTGACCTCCCGGCACCTTCGCGCCAGGCTGGAGCAGGAGTCCCTGAAGAACATTGCCCTGCGTGTACGCGCCCTGCCCGACCGTCCCGACGCTTTCGAAGTCTGCGGCCGCGGAGAGCTCCAGATGGCCATCCTCATCGAGACCATGCGCCGGGAAGGTCACGAGTTCATGGTGTCTCGACCGAACGTGATCAGCCGTAAAGACGGCGACAGGGTCCTGGAGCCCTTCGAGCGGCTCTACCTGGACGTCCCGGAGGAATATGTCGGCATCGTGACGGAAAAGATTTCACTTCGAAAGGGACGTATGGTGAACCTCGTCAACAGGGGCCATGGCCGTGTCAATCTGGAGTTCATCGTACCTTCCCGGGGTCTGATCGGCTTCCGGAACCATTTCCTCACGGATACGAAAGGCGCCGGCGTCATGAACACCCTCTTCGAGCGCTACGAGCCATGGGCAGGCGCCATCCCCCAGAGGGTCAACGGCGCCCTGGTGGCGGACCGGGTGGGGAAGGTGACCGCCTACGCGAGCCTCGCCATGGCCGACCGCGGGGAGCTTTTTGTCGAGGTGGGCACGGAAGTCTACGGCGGGATGGTCATCGGCGAGCGAAACCGAACCGGCGACCTGAACGTGAACATCATCAAGGAAAAAAAGTTGAGCAACGTCCGGAGTTCCACATCGGAAGCCACCGTCACACTGAGGCCGCCACGGATCCTGTCCCTGGAACAATCCATCGAGTTCATCGCCGCCGACGAACTCGTGGAAGTGACCCCCCGCCACATCCGCCTGCGGAAGATGGAGCTGGACCAAAATCGCCGGATGTCCATGAAAAGGCGTGAAGAGCGTACAGGATCGGGCGTGTAGAAAAAGGGGTTTCAGGCTTTTCCCCCGCTTATATCTCCGCAGCGGTCTTGAGAGTCCTCAACAGCCCGAAGCGTCGAACGATTTGAAACTGAACAACCCCTCACTGTAACCGGCAATTATTTCTTCAGTTTGACCAGCAGCCGGCCGTTCTCGACACGGATGTACTCGATACCGTCGGCGAAGGTCTTCCAGAAGCCCTTGCTCCCGCCGAACTCCTTGACGAGGTCGACATCCTTCAGGTTGCCCAGCCAGGCGTTTGGCATCGGCACGCCCATGATACTGACGCCCTTCAGCACCACGACAGGCCGATTGTCCCTGTAAGCCAGTTCCATCCCTGCACTCGCGCGCAGCGTCTTACCGCCCAGTATGGGAAAATCCTCATCCACAGGGACAAGCAGTTTCGCGCTGACCAGATTGTCGGACAGGTCGATGGCCAGTTTTTGTGCCAGATCGGTATTCTTCGCCAGCATCGCGTTCAGCTCCCGCTCGCTGAACTCGACCTCGCGCTTGGCGCCGACTTCGCTGTAGGGTTCCGGCTCCAGCGGCGGCGCGTCCGACCTGGTGCTCTTCGCCCCGCCCCTTGCGTCCTTCACATCGGCCCTGGCGTCCTGCACGCTGAAGCCAACCGCCCGGAGCTTGCTGTTGAGCACCTGCTCTTCCTGGGGTTTCAGCTGGACGGGCTTGAACGCTTTCAAAAAAACATACTGGCTGAGAAACCAGTAGGTCAGTCCGGCGGTCACCACGATGGTGCCTATGACAATGAGGGCGATCTGCGGTCCGCGCACACCGGCCCGGGTCTGTGAGCCGCCCGCGTCAGGCGTCATTTCCTGGCTCATCTGTCTGCTCCTCTATCGATAAGGTGTTGTTTTTAATTGTTGAAAGTATAGGGTGGCTGTTGACGCTTGTCAAGGGCCACCCGGTTAGATGTTTGTTTTTGATGAAAAGAATGATTGAAAAGGTTTTCATTTTGAGGCATGAACAAGTGAAGGATCATGGGGACTGAATGCCCGGGCCCTTTTCCCGTTGAGGTCCGGTATTTTGCTTATCCAGAAGGCACAAAGCGACGGCTTTCAACACAAAAGGAGGGACGTGACATGGCAAAGGCACGGCAAGTGAAACAACTCAGTTTTTCCCTGCCCAACAAGATTGGGTTGCTCGCGGAAGTGGCGGCTGCTCTCGCAGGTGCAAAGGTCAACATCGAGGCGATATGCGCCTACGAGAGGGGTTACGGGTTTTTCATGATGATCACCAACAGCCATGCAAAGGCGAAAAGGGTGATCGCCAAAATGGGCACCGTGGTCCATGAAGAGGATGTGATTGCCGTGGAAGTGCCGAACAAGGTCGGCCAGCTCGAAAACATATCGAAGACCGTCGCGGGCGCGGGTATCGATATTCTCTTCGTATACGGAAGTCCGGGAAAAGGCAGAACAGGGACCCTCGTCCTCAAGACATTGAACGACAAGAAAGCCCTGGCGTTGATCAGGAAAATATAAAACGATCATAACAACAAACCACGGACCGACGTCTGCCGCGGGACAGAACGCACACTTGAAAAGTCGGTGGCGGCAGAGAAGGCCTGGAAATAGAAAACAGATGACGAATGAATTGAAAGGCGGGGCCATCCATGGCCCCGCCTTTTTTGACGTGCCCCGCAGAGTGCCTGCCCCGGCGGCGGGTATTCGCGCGTCCTCATCCCGTTTATTTTTTCTGCAATGTTTCTATTTTTCGCGCGACGACGTCCGCTATTTTATCCTCCGGAAACGGCTCCAGATCGACCGTTGAACCCCTCACGCGAACCCAGTTCCGCGACATGCTTCCGGCGGCCGGCTGATCCGCACAGGCCGTCGGGCAGCCGCAAACAAAGATTGCTATTTCCCAGCCGTCAGACAGACGGTCCGTTGTCAATCTGCAACCCGGCGGCAGTAATTTTTCAATTTCCTTAACCAGCCCGGAACGGTCGATGTGCGGGTTACAGCCCCCGCAGTATTTTACGCCAATCAAACCCATGTCCACACTTTACAGATGTGAAACTTACACTGGCTGTCAGCCGGTCAGTCCTTGATCCCGGCAATTTCTTTCGCCAGCTTCTTTTTATATTCCAGGTTACCCTGACGCGAGATCATTATTCGTTGTGCCTGCGGTGAACCCGCACCATGCATGGATTCGGTCCGGTATCCCACTGCCGCCGTCCCGAGGGTGATATTCTCAATAAGCCTCAGAACCCTGCATCGATGTTCGGTCGGCACCGACACGACACCCTTGAAGTATTTCTCCACAATTTTGCCGATCTCCGGATGCTTGAGATCATGTTCCGAGGCCATGGTAACCATGAGGCCTCCCGCGATATCTTCCGCAAGTCTCGCGATTTCATAGGGGAGCCGGGTTACATTCTGTTTGCAGACATTGGCGAGAAGCAGATCAATCAGGTAATTCCCCGAGGCGGTCTGATGACCTTCGGCCGAACAGGCTATACCGCAGGCATAAAGAGTTTCATTGAGGTGCATCATTTCGATCAGCTTGTCTTTGATGTGGGATGCCTTTGAGGCGCCGTTGTAATCCGCGGCCAGAGCCGCCGCGCCTATCAACACGTCACCGACACCGACCTTGCAGCCGCCATAACTCTGGCGATGATACCCGGCAAACCGCTCCACCAGGGCACCGCTGTACTCGTATTCGCCACACATGAACACGTTCTCCCACGGGACGAATAGATCATCAAAGACCATCAAGGCCTCATGACCGCCGTATTGCAGATTGCCCACGTCGATCTGGCCCCCTTCGAGCTTCCGTGTGTCGCAAGACTGGCGGCCGTAGATGTACAATATACCCTCGGTGTCGGCAGGCGCCACAAAGGACAGGGCATAAGCGCTATCCTCTTTTGTCATGGTGATCGTCGGCATGACGAGTATCCAGTGGGAGTTAATGGCCCCTGTCTGGTGAGCTTTTGCCCCCCGGACGACTATGCCTTCCTTTCTTTTTTCCACCACGCGCGTGTAGAGATCCGGATCCGCCTGTTTGCCGGGCGGCAAACTGCGGTCCCCTTTGGGATCGGTCATGGCGCCATCCACCGTCAGGTCTTCTTCCTGCATCATCCGGAGGAATTTGATAAATCGGTTGTGATACTGGGTCCCGAGTTTTTTGTCCATCTCGAATGTGACGCTGTCGACGGCATTGATGGCATCCATGCCTACGCAACGCTGAAAACAGGCTCCTGTTTTCTGCCCCATGAGCCGCTGCATTTTCACTTTCTTGACCAGATCCTCCGTGTTCTGGTGTATGTGACAGAAACGGTTGATCTTCTGGCCCGTTAAATGGGATTTGGCCGTCATCAGGTCCTCATGCTGAGGGTTTTGGGCCAGGGCATAGGTCATTTTTACGGAGTTCATCGAGGGCTTGATGATGGGATGATCGACGACATTCTTTACAAGCTCACCCATCAGGTAAACCCTGAAGTTCATTGTGCGCAGACTCTCTTCATATTGTTCAGGTGTTTTCAGTGCCATAGTCAACACTCCCTTCCTCGAAATTTACCTTAGTTTTAACCCACGACATAAGGGCAATAGCTTTGTGCGACGTCCAATCTCCCGAGTTGACCGCCGCCAAGCCAAATCCGGATAATCTTGCTATCCCTGAGATACTTCCCCACATGTTACTCGCGGGCATAGCCGTAAGACTCTATGAGTTCCATAGCCCCGCGTGCTGCCTCCCGGAGAACAAGTTCTCTCGAGGTTTCTCGAGGGTCTCAACAATAAAATCCGGGTGATTCAACGACGCGCGGGAGTTGCGATAAGAAGAGTATCTCCGTCTAAAATTCCCTCCTTCGATGCTGCCGGAGATCTAAAAACAAGATTAAATTAACCACTCACCGGGAGATGAACCTGTCGTCAGTGTGTCAGGCTTTCCGGCCACTCATCACCCTGGCCACGGTCTTGAGGGTCTTCAACAAGCCGAAACGCTCAACCATGATGTTTTTGTAAAGTTCGTTTTGTGTCCTGGGCGGCACATGCAGCCTGTCCTTCTTGTGTAAGCGGAGGGCTTCGGTTGGACAGGTGGTGGTACAGACCCCGCAGCCGATGCAGCGGTCAAGATTCACCACGGCAACATCGTCCACCATCGAAATGGCTTCCATGGCGCACCGATCGACACACAGGGCACACCCCGTGCAGAGTGACGAATCAACGGTCGTATAGTAACTCGAGATCAGAAGCTCAGCCGGCCGCGGGTGCATTTTCATAATTTTCAGCGCGTGACAGCAGTCCCTGCAGCAGCAACAGATGAAGGTCGGCGACTGCGCGTTTTGCGGCTGAAGGACGAAACCCGCCTCCTCGGCACGGTCCAGGATCGCCAGGGCCTCCTCATTGCTTACCCGTCTGCCGCTTCCGTTTCCGATCACGAAGCGTGCCGCGGTCCCGAACTGCATGCACGTCTCCATGATATCCGAGTGGCGGCAGGTGCCGCCGGTCACCTCTGTCGACTGCCGGCACACGCAATTTGCCACACTGATGTCCGTTTTGAGACCCCGGACATAAGCCTTGATGTCGTTGTATGGTTCCACATGCAGCTCGGTTGTGACCGCCTGGCTGACAGGGATGGTTCGCAACTGCTGAGTCTTTGCGCCGGTCATGTCCCTGTGGAACTGTTCCTTCACGTACTGTTCGAAGTCCTCGACAAAACCAGGCGTCAGGCGGTTGATCTGGAACTCGAACATCCCGACGGCCAGCTGGGCCAGGCTGTATACCTTCCCCTTCTTCCTGGTTCGGCCGCCCATGATGGCGCCCTTCGCCACGAGGTTATCCAGCACCTCTTCCAGGGCTTTTTCGGTAAGGTTTATCCCGTTCTTTTTTGCCCGTTTGTGTATGCGTTCCAGTGTTTCAGGCATGATGTTGAGGTTGAGCGCCACCTCGGCCTCTTCGGGCGTGAAGAGATGCTTCAGGATCTTCAGCTCCACCCCCGACGCCGTCCCGGTGAAGGGGACCGGCATCTTGTCTATCTCCCGCGCCAGTTTACGGTATACGTCTTCGTGTTTGTTCATGTCATCCGCACAATTTTGTGTTACGAGTTTTTGAATTTCGAATTAAAAATGACCCTCAATATTAATTTTGATTTCAGGTTTACCCCAACTGCAACACATAGCGCTGTTCGTTGACCTCTCGTCCCCAACGACTCCCTATCTGCTGCTCCACAAGCCGAAACCCATTTTTCTCGTAGAGGTGTCGCGCGGCATTGAGGCCCTCGAAGGTCCAGAGGCAGACCCGTCTATGGCCGGCACATCGGCAGAATCCGATTGCGGCGTCCAGCAGCTGGTTGCCCAAGCCCTTCCCCCGCAACGCGTCAGACACGATGAACCAGCGCAAATGGGCCCCCTCGGCCGCGCCACGTGTGCCGTCGATGCCGATCGACCCCTCAACGCGTCCCGCCGCCGACGCGGTCCAGAAGCCGTCCCGTTCCTCGTCATACCGACCGAGGAATGTCGCCAGTTCCGTTGCGACCATGGCCTCGAAGAACAGGCCAAAATCCCAGTGCCGGTGGTAGTAAGTGCCATGCATTTCGGCGACCCGCCCGATCGAGCCGGGAATGTAGCCTTTGATGATTTGTACATCCAGCATACTGGTAAGAGTTGTGTGTTGTGAGAAAGGATACCCGGCGATACGTTGCAACGTTAAAAATCAACGCGGGATCTCTTTCATGGTTTCAAGATAGAGACGGGTGAGTCTTTTATATTCCTCGACACCCGTGGCCGCATAGGCCGCAAGATCGGCTGGAACATCCTTTTTGATCTTCGCGGGGTTCCCCATCACCAGCTTACCCGCGGGGATACGCATGCCCTGGGGCAAAACCGATCCCGCGGCTATCACGACGCCCTTCCCGCAGACGACATTCGTCAGCAGCACCGCCCCCATCCCCACAACGCACCCGTCATGGATCGTCACGTCGTGTAGGACCACGTTGTGGCCCACGATGACGTTTCGACCGATGATAACCCTGTTGCCCACGTCGACATGGACCGTCGCGTTGTCCTGGATACTTGTTCCGTCCCCGATGGCAATCGCTCCGAAATCGGCACGGATAACGGCGCTCGCCGCTATATGGCACTCGCTGCCTATCGTGACGTCGCCGATGACGACGGCAGCCGGGTGGACAAAAGCATCCGATGCGATGACGGGCTTCTTTCCTGAGAATTCATAGATGGGCATGGCATAACCGCCGCAGGTTCATCTGTCAACCGGATTTCGACTATCCGACCATAGGACAAAGTCATGACAAATTCAACTTGCTTTAAAGAATAAAAAAATCTCCGGGGTGCACATAAAGTGCCCCGGAGATCAGATTTACCACGCAACTATTTGAAATTATACGCTGGTTCCGGCGGGCACGGGTGATGCCATATCCTCTGCCGCGCACTTTTTATGACAGGTACTAATCGCTGACAGGCAACGGCTCAGCCCGGGACCTTGCTCGCCCACCGGGTGCAGTACTCATCGGGTTTCTTCTCGAATTCCTGCTCGCATTTTGGTGAGCAGAAATAATAAGGGCGGCCCTTGTATTCCCTCTTGAAGGGGGCCTTTTCCATCTCAACAGAAATTTCGCACACCGTGCAAACACATTTCTCAGCCATTTCTCTACCTCCTTATTTTCATAATTCCATTTAATAATCGGAGGCTGATCTTGGCTATCCGGAAATGCCTGATTTTCGGGTTCGAAAAACCTGAGGCGAATACGACCCGTTTCGCCGGCTGGCTCAAAGATCCGGGCCAGACACCCTGCAGTGTTGATCCAATACAGGTTTAATTTAAGCAGCTTGCACTACATCCGTTTAAGGGACCGGCCAGGCGTTTCGGCAATCTCAAGAATGATCCAGACTGCGCGACCAGCCCCCATCGGTTCGTCTCCCCCGCTCCAGCACAGCGGGTTGACACTTCAGGCTGTTGGGGTTTAATCCCCTCCGCCTTCGATATGTGCGCCGCGAATTCCGTCTCGTTACGCACAAAGCGGCTGAATTCCGACGAATTCATGCTCATCGGCTCGAACCCGAGTTTGGCTAGTTTCTCGCGCAGATTGGGAGCGGTAAGCGCCCTAGCCGCATCTTTCGCATTCCTGCCCGCAACACGGGCAGGAATGCCGGCCGCAATTCAGCCGCCCGGTATTTCAAGCTACAACTTCCCCAGGATTGCGGCAGCCTTCTTTGCGTCGTCGGCGCTGTCCAGGCCGATGTACAGGATGAACTGCGTGCCGATGACGGCCCCGGAGAATCCGCGTAGGTTGATCTTCGCCGCCGCGAGTTTTTCCGTCAGGTCCGCGGCAATGCCCGGTTTGTTCTTCCCCTGGACGCGGAGTTCATGGAGGCTTCGCGTTACGTCGAAACCCAGGTTGGCGGCTGCGCGCACCTCGCGATCGCCCCGCAGCGGTGTAACGAACACAACCCCTTTGCCGGGCTGTTCCGGGGCCCGCCTGGAAATGACGAAGTCGAGATCCGCACCGGCATCCCTAAGGCCTGCGAGTATGTTCGCCAGGCCGCCCGGTTTGTCCTCGATTGGAGCAGCCCACACATCCACATGTTCCACGATCAAGTTCTTCATATGGCCCTCCTTGCGTTCGTTGTTGTTCACCCTCGATTCTGCTTTTTATCACTTCATCTCCGCTCTTTTCGCCTCATGCTTCATCGCCGATCTATGTCAGACCCTCACTTTCCCTGGACCATCTTGGTTATTTCCACGACAATCTCGGGGTTTGCGAGCGTTGTGACATCGCCCACATCCGTTTCATTGGATATGGCGCTGAGCACGCGACGCATGATCTTTCCTGACCGGGTCTTGGGCATGTCGGTCACGATCCAGACATTTTTCGGCCTGGCAATCGCCCCGATTTCCTTGACCACCGCGTTTTGAATCTTCTTGGCAAGCTCCTGGCTCGGCTTGCATCCGGGCTTCAGGGCAACATACAGATCAGGCTCTTTTCCTTTCACTTCGTGTTTCACCGGGACAACGGCCGCCTCCGCTACCTCCGCAACGGTCATGGCGGCTGATTCGAGTTCCTTGGTTCCAAGCCTGTGTCCCGAAACATTGATAACATCGTCAATTCTGCCGAGGATGCGGACATACCCGTCCGCGGCCACCACCGCGGCATCCCCCGTCATGTACGGCCAGTCCTGCCATCTCTTGCTTTTCGGATTCTTGCAGTACCTCTCGTAATACTGAGTGACGTAGCGTTCACGGTCGCGCCAGATGGTCTGAAAGCTGCCGGGCCACGGGTTCTGTATGCAGATGT